>NZ_CP046524.1:407500-1007500 GCF_021497945.1 Streptococcus oralis
CGGTTCGATTCCGTCTCGCGCCATTTTATGGGATTCTTTATGCGGGTGTAGTTTAGTGGTAAAACTACAGCCTTCCAAGCTGTTGTCGCGAGTTCGATTCTCGTCACCCGCTTTGAACTTTGTTCAAATTACCAAGTTTTTAACTTGGGCGCGTAGCTCAGGTGGTTAGAGCGCACGCCTGATAAGCGTGAGGTCGGTGGTTCGAGTCCACTCGTGCCCATTAATAGGAGAATTACTCAAGAGGCTGAAGAGGACGGTTTGCTAAATCGTTAGGTCGGGTAACTGGCGCGGGGGTTCGAATCCCCCATTCTCCGTACTTATAGAGCTAGTAAGCTCTTTTTTTTTTGTTTGTATTTCTTTTAAAATAATAGTGAGAAAAAATTTTTAATATAGCAACAGCTTTGCTAGGTTTAGTGCTATAATGGGAATAAAGATTTTGAGATATTAGGTGATTCTATATGAAAAATGGAATAAAATTTTGTAGTATTTTTTATAGATTTATACTATTTATATTTGTAGTGATTTTAACTGGGATTTCGATGATCTTAGATACAACAGAAGCTCAAATTCGCTTTTTAAATCTATCCTTGATTGTTGGGCAAGAGGAGTTGAGGATTGTTACAGTTGTGGTTTTGCTCCTTACTTTTCTTCTATCCTTCTTGCTTAAATGGAAATGTTCAATTCATAAAAAAGGGATTTATCTAAGAAAAATTGATTTGTTTGTAGCTTGGGATGAGATTAGAGGTCTTAGCCATGTCTGGATCAATGAATATCATCGTGGACCTCATGGTTTCCTGTTCTATAATCGTAAGACGCTGGTTATTTATAGGAAAAATTACCAGCCGATTTGCCTTTATAATATTTCATTATTGGCCTTATATGTGGCTAAATGTTATCATCCAAAATTGAAAACCAATATAGTCTTAGCAACGTTAGCAAGTCTCTTCAATATGGCTTTAAATGCATGGTTCTTGTATGAGATGTTTAGTAAAAATTTGGTGAATATAAAAGCTGAAGTCTTTATGTTTTGGGTGCTTTTATATGCTGTTAAAGTTTTTGCGCTGCCATTGATTATGCTTGAATATGAGAATCACTGCTATGGAGCTTCTTTGGTACATAGCACGGCATATAAAAAGAATGCCTCAAAAGCTATCCACCTGTAAATTGTTGATAGGAAGCTAGCTATTTATATATCTGTTACTTTCTACATTCAAACAGCACTATATGCTTGCTAGATGAGATTCTAGACATCATATAGTGCTGTTTGTTAAGCCCAGCTAGTGAGTGAGATTTCACCACTATTGAGCCAGATTTCTGTCTGGTCATCAAGCTGAATAAGGAGTTGTCCTTTGTCGGAGATGTCCTTGGCGACTCCTTTTTTTTTAGTCTGATCTTGGATAAAACTGACCTCTCTTCCTAGAACAAGAGAGTGTTCTTTATAAAGGTAGAGTAGTTCTTCAGGTGCTGTTTGGTAGAAACAACGCCAAATTTCTGAGATTAGTTCGTTTCGTGTGATAGGTGCAGGTGGCATAAATAGGCTACCTGCTTTTTCTTTTAGGTCTTCTGGGAAGTCTTCTATAGCAAAGTTTATTCCAAGTCCGATAATGACATCTGTAACCAAGCCTGTCTCAACTGATGTCATTGCTTCGGTGAGGATACCTGCTATTTTTTTATTTTTAAAGTAGATGTCATTTACCCATTTGATATCTACTTCTATCATAGTTAGGTTTTTAATGGCTTTGTAGACTGCAGCAGCTACAAGGAGAGTATAGGATGGGAGCTTTTCGTAGTGAAGGTTTGGTTGAATATGCAGGGACATATAGATGCCTCCCTGAGATGGGGAATAGTAGGGACGTTGAAAGCGTCCACGACCTGCTGTTTGACAGGTTGAAAGATAGAGTGTATTTCCTTTGTTTCCAGCTTCAATTCCTTCTTTTGCATCTGTTTGGGTTGATTTGGTCTCAGGTTTGTAGTGAACGATTAAGTTGGTTTTCTCTTGAATCAAATCAGGCAATATCAGGTCGCCTTGAATAAGCTTGTAGCCTCTATTTTTGATACTGTCAATTTCTAGGCCTTCTTGTTGAAGACGTTGGATTGCTTTCCATATGGACGTGCGGCTTAAATTCAGTTCTTCTCCGATTTTTTCTCCGCTAACATAATCGTTTTCTCTAGCTAATATTTGGTAAACTAGTTGGTGTGATTTCATTGATTTTCCTTTCTAGCTGAGAGGGAATGAGAGTATTCTTTTCGAGTTTGACTAGGTGTTTTATGAAAATACTGCTTGTAGGCTTTTGAGAAATGTAGTGGATCTGAAAAACCCACAGAATATGCAATGACTTTGATCGTTTCATTGGTGTGTTCTAGTAACTGTTGAGCGCGCTTCATTCGAACGAAAAGTAAATACTCTTTTGGAGAGAGTTGGTGAAACTCTTTAAACACACTAGTTAAGTAACTTCTATGAACCGATAGCTCTTTAGCTAAATCTTGAATGGTGAGCGATTGTGGATAGTGACTATCAATTAATTGTTTGCAGTCAAGATAGAGTTGGTGGGTTGATGAAATATTCTCTTTTTTCTGTTTGGGAGCAATAGTTCCTAGATGAAACATTAGTTCATGGAGTTGTCCCATGATGTGGAGTTGAGCCAATTCATTTGATTTTGTAATCTGAGCGAAGCGGACAATATCTGAGATGAGTTTTGCAGTTGTTTGTGTATGACAGTTATTTGACTGGATGAGGTAGGATTGGTCAGAAATTTGAGATAGAGCAAAGTAGTCAGGTGCCCTCCCTCCGGAGATCCCCAACCAGTAGTAAGCCCAAGGATCCTGGCTATCTGCTTGATAGAATGTTAATTCATCTGGTTTTAGTAAAAAGAAATCTCCTGTCTTTAAATCAACAATTTTCCCATTATAATGGAACTGACCTTTTCCTTTAGTAATGTAATGTAGTACATAGGTATCTCGAATAGCTGGGCCAAAAGAGTAGTTAGGCGTGCATTCTTCATAACCGTAGAAGCTAAGAGAGAGATCAATTGTTCCAGTCTGGTATTCTGAAAAAACGAGCATGGGCCACCTCCTACCTAACATTTTACCATACTTTAGAGACATTTTTCTATTTTAGAAAGCGCTTTTATTTGCTAAAATTTTATCAAGAAATGGATGAGGTACAATTTATGGGAATTCGGATAGAGAATAATCTATTTTACGTTGAGAGTAAAGGTTTAAGTTTGATTATTGAAAATAGGGATGGGTACTTATTATTAAAACATTTAGGAAAGACTATTAAGAACTATAGAGGTTCTAATAGTGTTTATGAACGCGATCATGCTTTTTCAGGTAATCCAACAGCTACTAATCGCACCTTTAGTTTGGATACGCAACGTCAAATTTTTGGACAACATGGTTTGGGTGACTTTAGAAAACCAACTTTACAGATTCAGCATGATGCAACTGAAGTAACAGACTTTCGATTTGTAGAAGCAAAGATTTTAAAAGGTCAGAATGGTCCACAGGGCTTACCTTCTCCTCACAGCATGGATGATACAGAGACGCTTGTCTTGATTTTAGAAGATCCTCAAGCTAAACTTAGTCTGACTTTGTATTATACAGCTTTTGATAATGATGCGACAATTGCTAGTTATAGCAAATTGGAGAATAATAGTAATCAGGAAGTTGTCATTCATAAGGACTTTTCTTTTATGGCTGATTTTCCTGCTGCAGCTTACGAAATAGTGACTTTACAGGGAGCTTATGCTCGTGAAAAGACTGTCCGACGTCAACAGGTAGAGCAAGGAATCTTTTCAATTAGTTCGAACCGTGGAGCTTCTGGGCATGCTCAAACACCAGCTCTTCTACTATGTGATCAAGGAGCTACAGAGGATGCTGGGAATGTGTTTGCTATTCAACTGATGTATAGTGGAAACTTCGAAGCTTTTGTCCAAAAAAATCAACTGAATGAAGTTCGGGTGGCTATTGGGATTAATCCAGAAAATTTTTCTTGGAAGTTGGATCCTAAGGAAAACTTTGAAACACCGGTAGCTTTAGTGGCCTATTCAGATAAGGGATTAACCGGTATCAGTCATGAAAGTCAGAATTTTGTACTTAAGCACATTATGCCAAGTAAATTTTCTAAAAAAGAACGCCCAATTCTTATCAATAACTGGGAAGCTACTTACTTTGACTTTCAGAGAGAAAAACTGTTAGAATTAGCAGATGAAGCTAAGAAAGTTGGAATAGAACTTTTTGTATTAGATGATGGGTGGTTTGGTAATCGCTTTGATGATAATCGTGCTTTAGGTGATTGGGTTGTTAATGAGAAAAAATTGGGTGGAAGTCTAGAAAGTCTGATTTCAGCTATCCATGAAAGAGGTTTGCAGTTTGGGCTTTGGTTAGAACCTGAGATGATTTCCGTTGATAGCGACTTGTATCGTAAACATCCTGACTGGGCTATTCAGGTTCCAGGTTATGAGCATACTTACTCTCGAAATCAATTAGTACTTAATCTTGCCAATCCCCAGGTATTAGGATATTTGAAAAATGTTTTAGATGAACTCCTCTCTCATCATAAAATTGACTACATCAAATGGGATATGAATCGTAATATTACTAATCTGGGGAATGGTTCAGTTTATCTGGAAACCCAGATGCAGTCTCATCAGTATATGTTGGGGCTTTACGAACTCGTTTCTTATCTGACAAAGAAACACAGTCATATTCTCTTTGAGTCCTGCTCTGGTGGTGGTGGACGAAATGATCTTGGTATGATGCGCTATTTCCCACAAGTCTGGGCTAGTGATAATACTGATGCCATAGCACGTTTACCTATACAGTATGGATCATCTTATCTCTATCCAACCATTTCTATGGGAGCTCATGTGTCAGCTGTACCGAATCATCAGATGAGACGAATGACACCATTGGAAACTCGTGGTCATGTAGCAATGATGGGAAATCTTGGGTATGAGCTTGATTTGACAAGTTTATCAGATGATGAGAAAGCTGAGATTGCTAATCAGGTGAACTTGTATAAAGAATTGCGACCAGTAGTCCAGTTGGGAAAACAGTATAGGTTAATCAATCCCAATGCTGAATCCAATGAAGCAGCTGTACAATTTAACTATGGAAATCAAACGATTGTAACCTACGTTCGAGTCCTATCAGTTGTGGAAACAATAGAAACAACTTTAAAGTTAAAAGATTTGGATGAAGAGGGACGGTATGAATTACAGGAAAATGGTGTAGTTTACTCAGGTGCAGAACTCATGTATGCGGGTATTACTATGGGGCTTCCACAGGGAGATTATCTCAGCAGGCAGTTACATTTCATTAGAAGATAAGGAGATAGAATCATGAGATGGTATAAAAAGATGAGCTTAATTGCTACTACAGGACTCTGCCTTTTGGGACTGTCAGCCTGTAGTAGTCAAGAGAAGTCAGCTGATGGCAAGGTAACGATTGAGTTTTTTAACCAGAAGACCGAGATGGCAGATACCTTGCAAAGGATAGTGGATGATTTTGAAAAGGAACACCCTAATATTGATGTGAAGCTGACTACAGTACCTTCAGCTGGAATTGTGCTAAAGACTCGGATTTTATCAGGAGATGTTCCAGATATTATTAATATCTATCCTCAAAATATGGATTTTCAGGAGTGGGCGAAGGCAGGCTATTTTGCAGATATGACGGGAAAACCCTATCTTGAGAACATCAAGAATGACTATGCCGAAAAGTATGCAATCAATAACAAGATTTATAGTGTGCCATTAACAGCCAACCTTTATGGAATCTATTACAATAAAACGAAGTTTAAAGAATTAGGGCTTGAGGAACCGAAGACTTTTAAAGAGTTTCAAGAGATTGTTAAAAAGATAAAAGATAGTGGAAATTCTCCGTTTGCGGTTGCAGGCAATGAAGGCTGGACATTAAATGGTTACCACCAACTTTCTCTCATTACCCTTACGGGTAGTGGAGACGCGGCTAATAACTATCTTCGCTTTTCAAAACCAAATGCTATTTCTGCTGATGATGCTATTTTAAAAGCAGATGCGGAACGTCTCGATTTATTAGCAGATAATGCTCAAGATGGTTGGCGTGGTGCTTCTTATAATGATGCGGTGGTAGCATTTTCGAGTGAAACAGCTTTGATGATGCCACAAGGTTCATGGGCATTAGCGGCAATTAATCAACAGGATCCAAAATTTGAGGTGGGGATGTTTGCCTTTCCAGGAGAAGAAGTAGGAAAAGAAGTCACTGTTGGTGCAGGGGACATGGCATTATCAATTTCAGCTACTACCAAACATCCGAAAGAAACCGAAGAATTTATCAGCTATATGACTAGTCCAAAAGCTATGCAGTCATACTATGATGTAGATGGATCACCAGTTGCGGTGAAAGGCATACAGGAAAAAGAAGATTCAGCTCTTGCAGATATTTCTAAACTGGCCTTTACGGACAAACATTATGTTTGGTTGGGCCAACGCTGGAACTCTGAAGAAGACTTTTTTAATCTAAGCGCAGGTTATCTGATGGATAAAAATCTGAAAAATATGGCAAACAATCTCAATGCTTTCTTTAATCCAATGAAGGCAGATTTGGACTAGAATAGGAGTTAAGATGATATGGCTATTCGAAAATTTTTAAATAAATACTGGGGTTGGACATTTTTGCTCATCCCGCTTGCTTTACAAGCTATCTTCTTTTACTTTCCAATGGTACAAGGCGCTTTCTATAGTTTGACTAACTGGACTGGATTGACCTATAATTATAAATTTGTTGGTTTGAATAACTACAAATTGCTGATGATTGATGGGAAATTCTTCACAGCGATTGCTTTTACTTTGGTTTTAACTCTGGCATTGATTATTGGAGAGATCACGATTGGGATGGTTGTGGCACGAGCCTTAAATTCTAAGATGAAGGGACAGACCTTCTTTAGAGCTTGGTTCTTTTTCCCAGCTGTTTTATCTGGTTTGACAGTTTCTTTGATTTTTAAACAATTCTTCAACTATGGTCTTCCAACGATTGGAAGAATTTTAGGGATTGGTTTTTTACAAGAGAGTCTATTAGGAACACCTGTCGGAGCGGTAGTAGCAACTATTTTTGTTCTTCTATGGCAAGGAGTAGCAATGCCAATTATTCTCTTTCTTGCTGGTCTTCAGAGTATTCCAAATGATATTTTGGAGGCGGCATCAATTGATGGTGCAACAAGTAAACAAACCTTTTGGAAGATTGAATTACCCTATTTGCTGCCAACGATTTCTATGGTTTTTATTCTGGCTCTTAAGTCCGGTTTGACAGCCTTTGACCAGATTTTTGCATTGACAAGTGGTGGTCCAAATAATGCTACAACGTCTCTTGGACTTTTAGTCTACAACTATGCTTTCAAGAGTAATCAATATGGATATGCGAATGCAATTGCCTTGATTTTATTCTTAATTATTGGAATTGTTTCTCTTATCCAAATCAAACTATCAAAGAAATTTGAAATCTAATAGAGGAGTCCTACACATGAAAAAAGAAGAAAAATTGAATCAGTTTTGGAAATATGTCCTCTTGATAGTCGGTGGTATTCTTATACTTGTTCCTTTGTTGGTAACAGTATTTAGTTCTTTCAAAACAACTAAGGATATCATGAATCATTTCTTTAGTTTGCCCAATCCTTTTACCTTAAGTAATTATGAACGATTAATTTCTGATGGAATTGGAGGCTATTTCTGGAATTCAGCAGTTATTACGGTGTTATCATTGATTGTAGTGGCTTTCTTTATACCAGCTGCAGCTTATTCCATTGCTCGAAATATGTCCAAGAAAAAAGCCTTTGCAATTATGTATTCGCTCTTGATCTTAGGGATATTTGTTCCATTTCAGGTGATTATGATTCCCATCACAGTTATGATGAGTAAACTCGGTCTAGCAAATATGTGGGGGCTAGTAATACTCTACCTAACTTATGCTATTCCACAGACTCTCTTCTTGTATGTTGGTTATATAAAAATCAGTGTACCTGATAGTTTGGATGAAGCTGCGGAAATTGATGGGGCTGATCGTTTTACAATTTATCGTCGAATCATTTTTCCAATGTTGAAGCCCATGCATGCGACAACTTTGATTATCAATGCTCTCTGGTTCTGGAATGACTTTATGTTGCCACTCTTGATTCTGAATAAGGATTCCAAGATGTGGACTTTGCCTCTCTTCCAGTACAACTACCAAGGTCAGTACTTCAATGACTATGGCCCAAGTTTTGCATCTTATATTGTGGGAATTGTAACGATAACCATTGTCTACCTCATCTTCCAAAAACATATCATTTCAGGAATGAGTAACGGGGCAGTGAAGTAAGAAAGTGCTTAGGGAATTTATAATTCCATACATAGATGAACAGTTCAGCTTGTTTACAATTCTATGTAGAAAAAAGAAAGTAGTACTTAGTTGCTTGCAGTCTATATTAGTACTGAACAAAAATCTAAAAATATCTTTCATTTACGAAGCCAGGTCATATAAGACTTGGCTTTCATCAGAAAAAGGAGACCATCTATGACCATTCAAAATAAAACTATGTTGATTACTTACTCAGATAGTCTTGGAAATAACCTTAAAGACTTGTATGAGAATTTGGAAGAACATTTTGGCGATGCTATTGGGGGAGTTCACCTTCTGCCATTTTTCCCGTCAACAGGTGATCGTGGATTTGCGCCTGTTGACTATGACGAAGTGGATCCAGCTTTTGGTTATTGGGAGGATGTTAAGCGTTTAGGTGAGAAATATTATCTTATGTTTGACTTTATGATTAACCATATTTCTCGTCAATCTAAATATTATAAGGACTATCAAGAAAAACATGAAGCTAGTGAATTTAAAGATCTCTTTCTAAACTGGGACAAGTTTTGGCCGGAAAATCGTCCGACACAAGCTGATGTAGATTTAATTTACAAGCGCAAGGATCGTGCACCAAAACAGGAGATCGTTTTTGCAGATGGTTCAGTAGAACATTTGTGGAATACTTTTGGTGAGGAGCAGATTGATCTTGATGTGACTAAAGAAGTAACGATGAAATTTATCCGTAAGACCATTCAGCACTTGGCAAGTAATGGGTGTGATTTGATTCGTCTAGATGCCTTTGCTTATGCAGTGAAGAAATTGGATACCAATGATTTCTTTGTAGAACCAGATATTTGGGATTTATTGGACAAAGTTCGAGATATCGCTGCTGAGTATGGGACAGAGCTCTTACCTGAGATTCATGAACACTATTCGATTCAGTTTAAAATAGCGGACCATGATTACTATGTTTACGATTTTGCCCTTCCAATGGTGACCCTTTATACTCTTTACAGTTCCAGAACAGAGCGCTTGGCAAAGTGGTTAAAGATGAGCCCGATGAAGCAATTTACGACACTAGATACCCATGATGGAATTGGAGTGGTGGATGTCAAAGATATCCTGACTGATGAGGAAATTGACTATGCTTCAAATGAACTCTATAAGGTAGGAGCGAATGTCAAACGTAAGTACTCCAGTGCAGAGTATAACAATCTAGATATCTACCAAATCAATTCAACCTACTATTCTGCGCTTGGAGATGATGATGTCAAGTATTTCCTCGCTCGTCTGATTCAAGCTTTTGCTCCAGGCATTCCTCAGGTTTACTATGTGGGTCTATTAGCAGGAAAAAATGACTTGAAATTGTTAGAAGAAACCAAAGAAGGTCGAAATATTAATCGTCATTACTATAGCAACGAGGAAATAGCAGAAGAAGTTCAACGTCCTGTGGTGAAGTCTCTTCTCAATCTATTTTCTTTCCGTAATCAATCAGAGGCCTTTGACCTAGAAGGAACTATTGACGTTGAAACACCAACAGCTCACAGCATTGTAATCAAACGTCAAAATAAAGACAAGTCCGTAACAGCAGTAGCAGAAATTGATTTGCAGAGTCAGACCTATCAAGTAGTGGAAAACGGCAGAAATATTCAGTTCTAGTGCTATATTGCTGACAGAATTTTTTGTAGTGAAAACGTGTTCATTGTTCCCAAATGACGGAAAAAATGGTAGAATATAAAGATAGTTTAGCATTTATCTTCTGGAGAAATCCAGAACAGAAAGGATCCGTTTTGAAATCAATTGGATTACTGGATAAGATAAGAGGGCTTTCGAAAAAAGATTTCTTTTTGTATTTGATGATCATAAGTATCTTTTTACCTTTTTATTTGTTCTTAGCCCTCTTTGCTTTATATTTGATAGGTTTACTTGTTACTGGGGAGATGAAGGGAATTATTAAAGGATTGGCCAAACATCCTGTACTTCTCTTTTTTATTGCCTACAGTAGTATCATCTCTATCGTCGCCAAGAACTGGCTTGGATTGGTTGCATCTTTACTGATGTTTCTCTTCCTCATTTTCTTTAGTTTTTACCAGAAACGTCTGACGCATGCTTTCTTTCGACTGATTCTGCAGACAATCTTGTTTGGTAGTGTGCTCTCTGCGGCTTTTGCTACTTTGGAGCATTTTCAAATTGTAAAGAAATTTAACTACGCCTTTCTTTCGCCCAATATGCAAGTATGGCACCAAAACCGTGCAGAGGTCACCTTCTTTAATCCTAACTACTATGGGATTATCTGTTGCTTCTGTATCATGATAGCTTTTTATCTCTTTACAACGACGAAGTTAAGATGGTTAAAAATCTTTTGTGTGCTAGCAGGTTTTGTGAATCTATTTGGTTTGAATTTTACGCAAAATAGGACGGCCTTTCCTGCCATCATTGCTGGTGCAATCATTTATCTTTTTACAACCATTAAAAACTGGCGTGCCTTCTGGCTCAGTATTGGAGTTTTCGGGATTGGACTTTGTTTCCTCTTCTCAAGCGATTTGGGAGTCCGTATGGGAACGCTAGATTCTTCAATGGAGGAGCGTGTTTCAATTTGGAATGCGGGTATGACTTTGTTTAAACAAAATCCGATCTGGGGCGAGGGACCACTGACCTATATGAATTCTTATCCGAGAATTCATGCACCTTACCACGAGCACGCGCATAGTCTTTACATCGATACTATTTTAAGTTATGGTTTGATTGGAACCATTCTTCTATCCATTTCTTCGGTTATCCCGGTTCACATGATGATGGATATGAGTCAGGAGTCTGGTAAACGACCAATTATCGGTCTTTATCTCTCCTTCCTTACAGTAGTCGCTGTACATGGAATTTTTGACTTGGCTCTCTTCTGGATACAGTCAGGATTCATCTTCTTGCTGGTTATGTGCAGTCTACCACTGGAACATCGAACACTGGTGTCCGAAATGACAGATTAAGTTGATCAAGATTAGAGATCTTCTACTTTAGGTAGGAGGTCTTTTTTGTTGGTAGAAATTATTTCCAAGTCGAAATAGTTGACAGATGGAACGACAGGTGTTACAATAAAAACAATTCGATATAGAAATAAAATGGAGAGGTCATGAAAGATAGTCATTTAGTTGCCCATCATATTCGTTTGCTGAATGGGCGGATTTTTCAAAAGTTACTGAGTCAGGATCCGGAGGCTCTTTATCGAAGTGAGCAGGGCAAGATTCTCACTGTTTTATGGAATAGTGAAACTGGATGTGCAACTGCGACAGATATTGCGCTGGCGACTGGTCTCACCAACAATACGCTCACAACCATGATAAAGAAACTTGAGGAGCAAAACCTGGTTACCATCAGTCCATGTGGAATAGACAAGAGAAAGAAGTATGTCGTTTTGACTGAACTTGGTTCGTCCCAGAAAGAAGTTGGCTATCGTGTTAGTCAAAAGTTGGATGCAATTTTTTATAAAGGATTCACTGAGGAAGAAATTCGTCAGTTTGAAGCCTTTCAAGAAAGAATTTTGGCTAATCTGAAAGAGGAGGAAAATGGGGTTTAGAATGGGGTAAATTAGTTATTAAAAGTTTGGTAACTTGACCAATCAAGGGAAGTTTTAAATTGAGGACAAAGAATGATTGAATACAAAAATGTAGCGCTACGCTATACAGAAAAGGATGTTTTGAGAGATGTCAATTTACGGATTGAGAATGGGGAGTTCATGGTTTTAGTTGGGCCTTCTGGGTCCGGTAAGACGACCATGATTAAGATGATTAACCGTCTTTTGGAACCCACTGATGGAAATATTTATATGGATGGCAAGCGCATCAAAGACTATAATGAGCGTGAACTTCGTCTTTCTACTGGTTATGTTTTACAGGCCATTGCTCTGTTTCCCAATCTAACGGTTGCAGAAAATATTGCCCTGATTCCTGAGATGAAGGGCTGGACTAAGGAAAAAATTGCGAAGAAAACAGAAGAGCTTTTAGCTAAAGTTGGCTTGCCAGTAGCTGAGTATGGGCATCGACTTCCGAGTGCATTATCTGGTGGAGAACAGCAACGGGTCGGGATTGTCCGTGCCATGATTGGTCAGCCTAAGATCCTCCTCATGGATGAGCCCTTTTCAGCTCTAGATGCAATTTCGAGAAAACAGTTGCAGGTTCTGACGAAAGAATTGCATAAAGAGTTTGGGATGACAACAATTTTTGTGACCCATGATACGGATGAAGCTTTGAAATTAGGTGATCGTATTGCTGTTTTGCAGGATGGAGAGATTCGTCAGGTGGCGAATCCCGAGACGATTTTAAAAGTGCCTGCAACAGACTTTGTAGCAGACTTGTTTGGAGGTAGTGTTCATGACTAATTTAATTGCAACTTTTCAGGATCGTTTTAGTGATTGGTTGACAGCTCTATCTCAACATTTGCAGTTGTCACTTTTGACCTTGTTACTAGCTATTTTTATTGCAGTCCCCTTAGCGGTATTTCTTCGTTATCATGAAAAGCTGGCGGATTGGGTCTTACAGATTGCAGGGATTTTCCAGACCATCCCGTCTCTTGCCTTGTTGGGGCTCTTCATCCCCTTGATGGGAATTGGGACCTTACCGGCCTTGACAGCTCTAGTGATTTATGCTATTTTCCCGATTTTGCAAAATACCATCACTGGTCTGAAGGGAATTGATCCGAGTCTGCAGGAGGCTGGGATTGCCTTTGGGATGACCAGATGGGAGCGTCTCAAGAAATTTGAAATTCCACTTGCCATGCCTGTTATCATGTCTGGGATTCGGACGGCAGCGGTCTTAATTATCGGTACAGCAACCTTGGCGGCCTTGATTGGGGCAGGGGGGCTGGGTTCCTTTATCCTTTTGGGAATTGACCGTAATAATGCCAGTCTGATTTTGATTGGGGCAATTTCTTCTGCAGTGCTAGCCATTGCCTTTAATTTCCTACTAAAAGTGATGGAAAAGGCAAAATTGCGGACGATTTTTTCTGGTTTTGCCTTGGTGACAATATTGCTTGGTTTGTCTTATAGTCCAGCCCTCTTAGCTCAAAAAGAGAAAGAAAACTTGGTTATTGCTGGGAAATTGGGTCCAGAACCAGAAATTTTGGCTAATATGTATAAGTTGCTGATTGAAGAGAATACCAGTATGACTGCGACTGTTAAACCGAATTTTGGGAAAACAAGCTTCCTCTATGAAGCTCTGAAAAAAGGGGATATTGATATCTATCCTGAATTTACTGGTACGGTGACTGAAAGTTTACTTCAGCCATCACCTAAAGTAGGTCATGAGCCAGATCAGGTTTATCAAGTGGCGCGTGATGGCATTGCCAAACAGGATCATCTGGCTTATCTCAAACCTATGTCTTATCAAAATACCTACGCTGTAGCTGTTCCGAAAAAGATTGCTCAAGAATATGGCTTGAAGACCATTTCGGACTTGAAAAAAGTGGAAGGGCAGTTGAAGGCAGGCTTTACACTTGAGTTTAATGACCGTGAAGATGGAAATAAAGGCTTGCAGTCAATGTATGGTCTCAATCTCAATGTGGCGACCATGGAGCCAGCCCTTCGCTATCAGGCAATTCAGTCAGGTGATATTCAAATCACGGATGCCTATTCGACCGATGCAGAGTTGGCGCGTTATGATTTGCAGGTCTTGGAGGATGACAAACAACTCTTCCCACCTTATCAAGGGGCTCCACTAATGAAAGAAGCTCTTCTCAAGAAACATCCTGAGTTGGAGACGGTTCTCAATAAATTGGCTGGTAAAATTACTGAAAGCCAGATGAGCCAGCTCAACTACCAAGTCGGTGTTGAAGGCAAGTCAGCAGAACAAGTAGCCAAGGAGTTTCTACAAGAACAAGGTTTGTTGAAGAAATGATGGGGCAGAGACTTTAAACATACTGAACTCAACTCCCTTAAACAACTAGATAAAAGAATGCTCAGACAATTTCGTCTGGGCTTTTTGGGTGTCAGAATTAATGATTTTCATTTTTAAATGGAAAATAAGAGGAAATTTTTAGGATTTTCTAAAATTTTACTGTAAATACACTTGACTATTCAGAAATTAGGTGTATAATGTGTTGTGAACTACTTAACAAATAAAGATTTCCAGCTCATGTCGACTAAGGATGGAAATCTTGTGTATAGACAGTTCAGTAGATATATAATAGAGCGTTGCGTCCGAAAGTCTATCCAGACACGGCTCTTTAAAAACAAAAGGAGAAGATTATGAAAACAGAACCGATTCATCGTACCAGTATGTGGAAATTTAAGTTAAGTGCTGCCACCATGACTTTGATTCCCGCTGCCGTGGGGATTAACTATGTTGCCAAAGCATTGGCGGAGGGGTTAAAGTTGCCCGTTTGGCTGGGGTCTTTGGGAACCTTTCTTACCAGCATGTTGGCTGGGCCGGTTGCCGGTGCCATTAGTGGTTTCATCAACAACGTGATCTATGGGCTGACCTTATCGCCAATTTCAACCGTGTATGCGATTACCAGCATCGGAATTGGGATTGCTGTCGGAGTTTTGCACGCCAATGGGTGGTTCTCGTCAGCGCGACGAGTATTTGTTTCTGCTATTATTATTGCCATCGTTTCAGCTGTCATTTCAACGCCGCTCAATGTCATCTTTTGGGGTGGTCAGACCGGTATCGCTTGGGGTGACTCATTGTTTGCGGTAATGGTCGCCAATCATGCACCAGTGTGGCTGGCCTCATTTACCGATGAGTTTGTCTTGGATATTTTGGATAAAGTCTGCGTGGCCTACCTGGCATTCTTCATCTATCGTCAGCTGCCGAAGCGGATGGTGCACTTCTTTAGCGATGATAAATGATGACTGATAAAACATTGATTTCTGGAGCGCCACGGGTCAAGCTCAAGTGGTACCAGGTGATCGATCCGATTACTAAGCTCTTGTTCATCTTGGACATGACGTTGTTGAGCTTTGCCAGTATGAATTTATTGCTTCAGGCCGGATTAATTCTTGTCGCAACACTGCTATTGTTATTTTCCAAATTGAGTTCTACCACCTTTAAGGCGCTGGGATTCAGCCTGTTTCTGATTTGCACCATGCTGATCATCCAAGGGTTATTTTACAGTCGGAATCAAACTGTGCTGTTTTCTGTGCTTGGGGTGTCGTTCTACAAAGAAGGCCTGATTTACGCCACCACTCTGGGTTGTCGAGTATTGGTGATTATTTTGACCAGTGGCTTTTTTATGGTGACCACGAGTATTTCAGAAAACGCGGCCTATTTGGAACTGTCCGGATTGTCTTATAAAACCGTCTACGTTCTGATGTCGGTGTGTTATATTTTGCCGGAAATGATGCGCAATATGCGGAAAATCCAGCAGGCACAAAAAGTTCGCGGAACCAATCCGCAAAAAACGTTGATTCAGAAATTAAAGTCAGTCCTGCCGGTTCTAATTCCATTGGTGATTAAGACCTTGGATCAATCGATGACGCGGTCGATTTCTCTCCAACTGAGAGGTTTTGATAATCTCAACCGGACTGTCAGAACCTCCCAGCGCGTGTATCGCCTGTCGCGGACGCTGCACATTGGTCTGACTGGATTGGCAATTTTATTGATTGGGTGGAAGATATGGACGAAGATAAACGGATTGTAATTGAAAATTTGACCACCCGTTATCCGGGTACTGAGCAACCACAACTGCGTCAGATTGACGCGGAGGTTCATACCGGCCAGGTGGTTGGGATTATCGGGAATAGCCACTCCGGCAAATCGACTTTGTGCCGTGTGCTGGCAGGGGTCATTCCCAAAATTGTGTCTGCTGAGATTGAGGGCGATTGGCACATGTTTGGCCAGCGAGTGTCTGACAATTGGCCCGTTTATAATGCCATGAATGGAGTTGTACTGCAAAATCCAGCTGGCCAACTAAGCGGGTTGGCAGACACGGTTGCCGATGAAATCGCCTTTGACTTGATTAATCAGGGAATGACTGAAGGACTGATTCAAAAACGGGTTGAAGAAGTTGCCACGCAAATGGGGCTGATTGAACAGCTGAATTTGCGTCCCGAGAGCCTTTCCGGTGGTCAGATCCAGCGGTTGGCAATTGCCACGGCGATTGTGGCTAATCCGGCTGTTTTGATTATGGATGATCCGACCAGTGAGATGGATCCCCTTGGCCGCCGGCAATTTTTCCAATGGCTGGCCCAAGTCAAAGAGACGACTGTCTTCATTGTCACCAGTGAAATTGACGATTTGTGCGAAGTCGCCGACGTTGTGTGGGTGCTGCACGAGGGTCAAATGGTAGCCCAGGGCAGGCCGGGTGAGGTGTTTAATCATTTGGCAGCTGACTGGCAGATTCCAGCCCCGACAATCCAGCAACTTGCTCAAAAAATGGATTGGCACTTGGCTGATGGCCGGTATCCGGTGAATTACGCTGATCTGAAGGAGGTTCGTTATGTCCACAATTGAACTGAGCCACCTGACGTTCACTTATCCGGAACGGTCCTTTAGCTTGGATGTTGAAGACAAACACTTCGCCGATCCGATGGTGGCGATTGTCGGCCAAAATGGTGCCGGCAAATCAACGCTCTTCAAATTGTTGACGGGCTTGCTGACACCACAAACCGGTGTGATTAAGATCGATGGAGAAAATTTTAATGATCTTAAACCAGTCGAAAAGTTATTGAAGGTTGGGATTACTTTTCAGAATCCTGACGATCAGCTTTTCAACCCGACCGTTCAACGAGAGGTGGAGTGGAATGTCGCGCAGGTCATGGATGACCACGACACGATTACGAGGCGGGCTTTAGCGGCTCTAAAAAGAGTTGGCTTGGATGATAAAACAGCTGAAAGTCCATATGACCTGTCATTGTCGGAACGCAAGCTGTTGAGCGTTGCCACAGTTTTGGCAGTGGATCCGGCGATTTATTTATTTGATGAGCCGATGATGTCGCTTGATTGGGAAAGCCGGCGCAAGTTGACCGCAATTTTCCATCAGTTGGCTGATTCGGGCCACCAAGTTGTGACCATCACCCATGACATGGATTGGGTCGCCGCCGAGTTTGAGTCGGTGTATGTTATGGAACACGGGAAGTTTGGCTTCGCCGGCAGTCCACGGGAATTGTTCAGCAATCACGAACTTGTCCAGCGAGTGGGATTACTACCACCGCGGATTATGGACATAGCGGAGTCGCTGGGTGATTCACAGACATATTTATCGGTTAATGATTATTGCCAGAAAAATCGAGATGTATAGAAAAAGTCACCTCTGCGGGTTTTCCAGGTTGAAGGATTAACTTCAGCTTCTGGCAAGAACTCACATGGGTGACTTTTGTGTTTAATAACGTTTCATGATCATCGGGTGCTTCCTCAGATCACTCGGTTTGATTTTACTTTGTTTCATGGTCATAATCATATACCATTTCTTTTGGATTTTTTGTTTGACTAATACAAAATAGGTCTTCATAGGTCTTCGCATTTTTAGCGCCCATTAGGATCATCAGTATAATTTTCTGAATTAGGAGACTGTCCCATCACTATTCGAACTTCGTCTCCCAACTTACGCTGTTCCCATTCATCCGTGAATCCTTTAAATCGCAATTCTGGAACTTTCTTTTTAACTGAATCATCTATTTTCGCCATAGTCCCCACCATTTTATTGGTTTTTCTTGTTCTTCTATCCTTTTTGATCTTTGATTTGTTCCTGTAAATTTTCCAACTTCTCTTTAAGAGCGTTCACTTCATCTTTATATTGATTGTCTAAGTGTTTGAATTCTGTTTCCTGTGAGGGCATTTTGAGGGCTTTTAAGTTATCATTTTCCGCCTTGTATTCTTCTAGCAACTTTTTATCTTGCAAGGCTAATCGTTGTTACTGGTCTAACAAATTAGTTAGTTTTTCTATTTGTTGGTCTTTGCTACTTATTTGTTGGTCTTTGGTATTTGATTTGCTACTACTTTCTACTTTACCTAAAATTATTTTTTCTGCTTTAGAATTTATTAGATTAGCCCCATTGGAACTTTTAAGCTGTAATTCTTTTGGTAACCTTTGGTAGTGATATTGAATATTTTGTTTTGTAACACTCAACTCATCCGCCAGCTCTTTGATCGTTTTTAAGTCTTCACTCATGGTTTAAGTCCTGCCTTTTAACCGTTGGTAGATATTGTTCAATGGCTTTTTTGAGGTAGCGTGCGATATTATGCTTAGAATATTCTTCACGTCTGCTGGCAACATAAGACAAGTGGTCTTTAACACTATTTAGCCCTCTTAATTCTTTCAGTTCGTCATAGAGGGGGTAAACATGGACTTGCAATCCTGCCATGATTTTTGTATCTTGCATTTCAAACGGACTTAGCAACATATTTTCTAGTAATAGCGTGGTGTACTTGCTTTTCATTGCTTCAATAGCTAGCTTATCTTCGGTTTCTGCTTTGCGTGCTTTATCTTCTTGATAGGCGGTATCTTCTAACTTATAGCTGTTATCGTCTGCTCGACGTTTCTTTCGTAACCAGATATCCAATGTTAAACCGTCCGCATCAATCGCTCGATAGAGATAATGCTAACGCCCCTTAATTTTGATATAGGTTTCATCCATTTTCCACGAATAGAAGGACTGTTTATTTTTCTTTTTCCAGAGATGATAGAGGATTTTACTGTATTCTTGAACCCACCGATAAATCGTAGTGTGACAAACATTTATTCCACGGTCATAAAGCAATTCCTGAACTTCACGATAGCTCAGATTGTAACGTAGGTAATAACCAACAGCGACAATGATGACGTCTTGTTGGAATTGTTTGCCTTTAAAATGATTCATCTCTCAAGCCTTACTAACCTTTTTTCTGCTCTTTGAGAAGCTGAAGGTCGTGCTAGTAACTACCTTTTTGGTTTGATTAACTCTGTTATTTACCTTATCTTGGCTTTGCAGAAAGGCTTTTATGGTGAGGTGCTGACGACACTTTACTTTACGGTCATGCAGCCAATTGGACTTCTAGTTTGGATCTACCAAGCACAGTTCAAGAAAGAAAAGCAAGAGTTTGTCGCGCGTAAACTGGACGGTAAAGGTTGGACCAAGTATCTTTCCATTAGTGTTCTTTGGTGGTTGGCCTTTGGATTCATTTATCAGTCTATCGGAGCCAATCGTCCTTATCGCGATTCCATCACCGATGCGACCAATGGGGTTGGGCAAATCCTCATGACAGCTGTTTACCGTGAGCAATGGATATTCTGGGCAGCTACCAATGTCTTTTCAATCTATCTCTGGTGGGGAGAAAGCCTGCAAATCCAAGGAAAATACCTGATTTACTTGATCAATAGTCTAGTTGGGTGGTATCAGTGGAGCAAGGCTGCAAAGAGTGCTTAAAAAAGTAAAAAAGGATCAGATGATCCTTTTTTGTGTTAGAGCAAAATGAATAATACCGTAATGACAATAGCACTCGTTATACGAATAATGTGGTGCGATATATGTTGGTTTTCTTGCTGTCGCCCATTCCAGTAAGCACCGTAACAGATGATGCTAGAGCCCACTATCCATAATATAACAGTTGCAAGTGGGACGAAGAAAAAGATAGCAAGAGCTAGTGAAGTGAGACAACTTCCCACCAAGATACACATGTTCCCTTGACAGTAATTTTTTTCTTTCATGGCTGCGAAAGCTGCCGCGAGATGAAGGAGGGAGAAAATAAGAGCCAATACAATCGTTAGAATTCCTAGGATAATAGAAGTTAACATGGTTGATTCCTTTCTTCGTGACATGATTAAATTTCGAGTGATTTTGTAGAAGTCATCTCAATCACATCTAAGTAAAATCTCACTACTTGGTCTTCTGTATAAGATTTTCCTTTTTTTAGCCACCAGATTAGTGTTTCGATAAAATTGGTTACTACAAAATGTTTGAGGTAGGAAGCCGGAATGTTTGGATAGGCCTCTTGCAAATCCTCCGCTACCATGGGGTAAACATGGTGTTCGAGTTCCTTGTGTAGTTGGCGGAGAAAGTAGTCGTTTTTGGAAAAAAGAAGACTGGTGACATGGTCTTGATTTTTTTGAAAATGCAAAAAAATATGTGCGAGGTAGTCTTCTGTAGTCAAGTGTTCTTCCCTTTCAAAGAGATGGTGAAAGAGGTAGCGACAGAGTTCATCTAAAAGCAGTTCCTTACTCTCGTAGTGACAGTAAAAAGTGGAACGCCCAACATCTGCCAAGTCAATGATATCCTGAACAGTAGTAGCATCATAGCCCTTGTCGTTCAAAACTTGTAGAAAAGCTTGATAAATGGCTTTTTTCGTCTTACTAACCCGACGATCTCTTTTTTGCATATAGACACTTGAGGCAAACTATTCAGAACTGAACAAGGCTGACAGTTTGCTTCTATCCTTTCTTTGGATTTTATTAGATAATACAAATGAAAGAAGTATATATACCTATTATACCAAAGGAGGGAGAGAAATGAGTTCTAAAACATCTATCTGGCTAGCCTTTTTCTTGAATCTATCATTTTCTGTTGTCGAATTTATTTTTGGGGGCATCTTCAATTCAAGTGCAGTATTAGCGGATGCGGTTCATGATTTGGGCGATGCCCTTGCCATAGGCTTATCAGCTTGCTTGGAAACTATTTCCAATCGAGAGGAAGACAAGCGTTACACTCTTGGCTACAAACGCTTCAGTTTGCTAGGTGCCATGCTGACTGCCTTGATCCTTTTGACAGGATCTTTCATGGTGCTCTTGGAGAATATTCCTCGTCTCCTATCCCCTCAGCCTGTCAACTACCAAGGGATGCTGTGGTTGGGGATTCTTGCGATTCTTATCAATCTCTTGGCTAGTCTAATCATTCGTAAGGGTCGGACAAAGAACGAAGCTATCCTGACCTTGCATTTTTTAGAAGATATTCTGGGTTGGCTAGCGGTCATTCTGGTTGCTGGTGTTTTGTATGTGACAGATTGGTACTTTCTTGATCCGCTCTTATCACTCTTGATTTCTAGTTTTATCCTCTGGAAAGCCATTCCTCGCTTTTGGTCAACACTTAAAATTTTCTTAGATGCTGTGCCTGAAGGGATCGAGACCGCCGAGCTAGAGAAAGAGTTAGCAACACTAGCTAATGTTAAAAGTGTTAATCAACTCAGTATTTGGTCCATGGATGGTTTGGAAAATGACGCCATTGTCCACCTCTGTATCGAGAACTGGGAGCAGATGATGAAAACTAAAGAAGCAGTGCGTCAACTCCTAGGAGAAAGAGGGGTGCAGAATATCACTATCGAAGTGGATGCCAGCCAAAGCAATCATGCAAAACACAAACGGAATGTGCATGACCTAGAGCAACTCTCAGGACACCATCATCACTAGAAAAAAACGGCCTCTTTATGAGGTCGTTTTGTGTGCTCTCTAAAGGTCAGTCTAGGGATTTTATAACTGTGAAGAACTTTTTTGTTGAGGATATTAAAGCCATCCCAGTCCCCCTCCTAAGTATAGAACGTGATGCTAGAGAGAGTCGGAAATAGGTATCATTGTCCGGTAATCCTATATCATTCCCAATCTTGACTGAGATTGATTGCAAACTAAGAAAGTGTAGAATTGTAGAGCAATTTTTCAAACTCAAAAAGGTTGGCATAGATAAGGAATCTTGCAGTTGGCATTTGTTTTTGAACTCATTCATTTCTGATCCACGAAGAGAAACTTATAACCATTGGTTTCCTCTAATCTGACAGATTTTAGATGAGCCAAATCATGTCCCGTCGTAACCATTGGCATTGCCATAGTCCAAGAGTTGCTGAAAGGGGTGAGTCCACATGTGGGTCATTATGATATTACCAAGAATGAAGAAAAGCTACTGTGAGACTCCAATCTAGTGATACCGTTACTACTCACGCAATACAAAACAATGCTATAGTAGCAGTAAGGATTATGGTTCTCTCTTTTTATTTTTGAAATTCCTAGGGAAAATACTAATACGGAATGGAATAAGTTTGTGTCTCAAGAAGACTATTTCAAAGCACAAGAGTAATAAGTTTTATGCCCTTATTCATTCTGAATTCAAATAAAAATCTACAAAAGGTGTATAATGAAAGTAAGAAACCGATAGAAAAGGAGTGGTTCTATGAAGAAAACAGTTTATACAAAAGCTGGTCAGGTTGGTCTTATTGAAGTGGAGCATCCGTAAATCATTGAGGCAGATGATGCCATTATTCGGATCGTTCGGACCTGTGTTTGTGGCTCTGATCTGTGGAGCTATCGCAATCCAGATATTGAAACAGGCCATCAGAATAGCGGGCACGAAGCGATTGGTATCGTTGAGGCAATTGGTGATGCAGTGACGACTGTTAAACCTGGCGATTTTGTTATTGCTCCATTTACTCATGGATGCGGGGAATGTGATGCCTGTCGAGCAGGATATGATGGCACCTGTGATCGTCATATTGGCAATAACTGGTCAGATGGGGTGCAAGCAGAATATATGCGCTTCGATTATGCCAACTGGGCGCTTGTAAAAATTCCAGGACAACCATCAGACTATACAGAAGGTATGCTAAAGTCCCTCTTGACTCTTGCGGATGTGATGCCAACTGGCTATCATGCTGCACGTGTGGCAGATGTGAAACCTGGTGATAAGGTGGTCGTGGTTGGTGATGGGGCTGTTGGTCAATGTGCTGTTATCGCAGCTAAAATGCGTGGGGCATCTCAAATTGTTCTCATGAGTCGTCACGAAGACCGTCAACAAATGGCTTTGGAGTCAGGGGCGACAGCTGTTGTGGCTGAACGTGGCGAAGAAGGAATTGCCAAGGTGCGAGAAATTCTTGGTGGAGGAGCAGATGCAGCACTTGAGTGTGTTGGAACAGAAGCGGCTATTGATCAAGCCATAGGAGTCCTTCACAATGGTGGTCGTTTGGGCTTTGTTGGGGTTCCCCACTATAACAATCGAGCTCTTGGTTCAACTTTTGCTCAAAATATTACGGTAGCAGGCGGAGCAGCCTCTGTAACGACTTACAACAAACAGTTCTTACTGAAGGCAGTCCTTGATGGAGATATCAATCCAGGTCGTGTCTTTACTTCCAGTTATAAATTAGAAGAGATTGACCAAGCCTATAAAGATATGGATGAACGTAAGACGATTAAGGCAATGATTGTGATTGATTAAAAAAGAAAATCCTAATGGAGATTTGAGAATCTCTATTAGGATTTTTTGCGTTGGTATATTTGTTGAGTTATGGAAGAGTACTTTCTCTCAAAGTCAGTCTGGTTCCTAGCATGGTCAGGCTAGGAATTTTCCGACCATGGAGAACTTCCTTGTTAAGAATATCCATACCTGCTCGGCCCATTTCCTCGGTATAGACAGTGATGCTAGAAAGGGGAGGATAGACCTGCTTGGTCAGGCTAGTGTCGTTAAAAGAAATGAGACTGACGCGGTCTGGTAGGCTAATTCCAGCTTCTTGAAGGGCACGGAGGGCGCCGATGGCTAAACTATCGCTGGCAGCGAAAAAGGCTGGTGGGAGTTGTTCTCCTAGCTTGTGAATGGCCTCCTTCATCAAGTCATAGCCAGACTGGGCAGTAAAGCTCCCCTGAAAGATCAGTTCTTCATGGTAGATACCTTTTGCTTGGGTAATGTCTTTGAAATTTTCAAGCCGCTTATCCTGAATGATCTCTTCTTGGTCGGTTGTTTCCTCAAGTCCTGTTAGAATGCCAATCCGATCCAGCCCTTGACTGAGGAAATGGTCTACAACCTGTTTCACAGCAGTGTAAAAGTCCGTGATAATACAGGTATGACCTAGTGAGAGGGTATCGCTGTCTATAAAGACTAAAGGTTTTGGGTATTCTTCAAAGGCGGAAATCTGAGCTCGGCTGAACTTTCCGATGCAGAGAATGCCAATCACTTCCTCGCTCAGTGTAAAAGGATGGTCGTTAAAATAGCGCAAGATATCATAGTCCAGTTCTTGGGCTCTTTTTTCAATACCGAGGCGAATCTGGTAGTAGTATAGGTCGTCTAGCTCCCCTTGTTCGCTGACCCATTGGATAATGGCAATCTTTTGCTTGGGTTTGTGGGATTCGCCTGTCTTGAGGTGCTTAGTATAGCCCAGCTCTTCAGCGACGGTTAAAATACGGTGTCTGGTTTCTTCTGTAACAGATAGACTCTGGTCGCGATTGAGGACACGAGATACGGTCGCGATAGAGACAGAGGCTAGCTGTGCAATGTCTTTTAATGTAGCCATAAATCCTCCTCCTTTTAGGTTAGTATATCATGTTTTTCTTCTTTTTACCGGTTATTTAGTAAAACTTTAGTAAAAAGGATTGACCTTGACAAAAGCCTTGGATACAATAGAAGAAAACGATTACACGTTAAGGCGACTTAACGAACAGTCAAAGGAGAATTCATATGACACAAGATCTTACTGCTGAAGCCCTTCGCAAAGACTTTCTTGCCGTTTTTGGTCAAGAAGCAGACCAAACTTTCTTTTCACCAGGTCGTATCAATCTGATTGGTGAACACACGGACTACAATGGCGGTCACGTTTTTCCTGCTGCTATTTCTTTGGGGACATACGGTGCAGCTCGCAAGCGTGACGACCAAGTCTTGCGTTTCTACTCAGCAAACTTTGAGGACAAGGGTATCATCGAAGTGCCCCTTGCTGACCTCAAATTTGAAAAAGAGCACAGCTGGACCAACTATCCAAAAGGGGTTCTTCATTTCTTGCAAGAAGCTGGACATGTGATTGACAAGGGGTTTGATTTTTATGTTTATGGGAATATCCCAAATGGTGCTGGCTTGTCATCATCGGCATCTTTGGAACTCTTGACAGGTGTTGTGGCGGAGCATCTCTTTGATTTAAAATTAGACCGTCTGGATTTGGTTAAAATCGGAAAACAAACAGAGAACAACTTTATCGGAGTCAACTCTGGTATCATGGATCAGTTCGCTATCGGTATGGGGGCAGACCAACGTGCCATTTACCTGGATACCAATACGTTAGAATATGACTTGGTGCCACTTGATTTGAAGGACAATGTTGTTGTCATCATGAACACCAACAAACGCCGTGAACTAGCGGACTCTAAATACAATGAACGCCGTTCTGAGTGTGAAAAAGCAGTAGAAGAATTGCAAGTTGCCTTGGATATTCAGACCTTGGGTGAATTGGATGAGTGGGACTTTGACCAATATAGCTATCTGATTAAAGACGAAAATCGTTTAAAACGTGCTCGCCATGCTGTGCTTGAAAACCAACGTACCCTTAAAGCTCAAGCAGCTCTTCAGGCAGGTGATTTGGAAACTTTTGGTCGCTTGATGAATGCATCACACGTTTCTCTAGAACATGACTATGAAGTGACTGGTTTGGAATTGGATACCCTTGTCCACACAGCTTGGGCTCAGGAAGGTGTTCTTGGTGCTCGTATGACAGGGGCAGGTTTTGGTGGCTGTGCCATTGCCTTGGTGCAAAAAGATGCTGTTGAGGCTTTTAAAGCAGCTGTTGGCAAGCACTACGAGGAAGTCGTTGGATATGCTCCAAGCTTCTATATCGCTGAAGTTGCAGGTGGCAGTCGCGTTTTAGACTAGGAGAGAAGTAAATGGACGCTGTAATATTTGATTTAGATGGCTTATTAGCTGATACTGAGATCATTTCTCTAAAAGTTTATCAAGAATTGCTTAAAGATTTTGGAATTCCTTTCACAGAAGAAACATATTCTAGAGAATACAGTGGACATAGGGAAGAGGAGAATGTTCAACGATTTTTGGATACCTATGATTTACCTTGGAACTTTGACCAAACCTTGGAAAAAGTTTATGAACTGGAAGCTCGAATATTAGCCAAAGGTGTAAATTTAAAAAAAGGTGCTAAAAATTTGCTTGCTTTTTTGCAAAGAGAAGGTATTCCAATCGCTCTAGCAACTTCAAGTGTTGAATCTAGAGCTAGAATGATTTTGGATAGTAATGGTATACTGTCCCTATTTGACCATCTAGTTTTTGCAAAAGATGTAAAGCGAAGCAAACCTTACCCTGATATATTTTTAAAGGCCTGTAGTGATTTGAATGTTTTACCAGAGAATTGCTTAGTATTAGAGGATAGTGAAGCAGGGATTGAAGCAGCGTATAGAGCTGGGATGCCAGTTATTTGTATTCCAGACTTGAAAATGCCAGCACAGTCTTTCTTAAATAAAACAGAACAAGTTTTTCAGGATTTAGATGCTGTCAGAGACTATTTAGAAAGTAAGAAGGAGAATCAATGAGTCAGGGAGTTATAGATGCATTTATCACGGAAGTCATTGCAGAAAGTTCATTTGAGGAAATGGATCGAATCTACCTGACCAATCGTGTCTTGGCACGAGTTGGAGAAGGCGTTTTGGAAGTTGAGACTGTTCTGGATAAATTGATTGACCTCAAGGATCAGCTGGTCGAGGAGGCGGTTCGATTAGAGACGATTGAGGATAGTCAGGCTGCACGTGAAATCCTTGGTGCTGAACTAATGGACTTGGTAACCCCTTGTCCAAGTCAGGTCAATCGTGACTTTTGGGCAACCTATGCCCAATCTCCCGAACAGGCAATTGCGGACTTCTACCAACTTAGCCAGAAAAACGACTACATCAAACTCAAGGCCATTGCTAAAAATATTGCTTATCGTGTTCCATCTGACTACGGAGAACTTGAGATTACCATCAACCTCTCTAAGCCTGAAAAGGACCCGAAAGAGATTGCGGCAGCCAAGTTGGTGCAAGCTAGCAATTATCCCCAATGTCAGCTCTGTCTAGAGAATGAAGGCTACCATGGTCGGGTTAACCACCCAGCTCGCAGCAATCACCGCATTATCCGTTTCGAAATGGCGGGTCAGGAGTGGGGCTTCCAGTATTCGCCCTATGCTTATTTTAATGAGCACTGTATCTTCTTAGATGGTCAGCATCGTCCCATGGCTATCAGCCGTCAGAGCTTTGAGCGTCTGCTGGCGATCGTAGAGCAGTTTCCAGGCTATTTTGCAGGCTCTAATGCCGACTTGCCAATCGTGGGGGGGTCTATTCTAACTCATGATCACTATCAGGGAGGCCGACATGTTTTCCCTATGGAATTAGCTCCCTTGCAAAAGACTTTCCGATTTACTGGATTTGAGCAGGTCAAGGCTGGGATTGTCAAGTGGCCTATGTCAGTGCTACGTTTGACTTCAGATTCTAAAGAGGATTTGATCAACTTGGCTGATAATATTTTGCAGGAATGGCGGCAATATTCAGACCCTGAAGTACAGATTTTGGCAGAGACAGACGGGACACTACACCATACCATTACACCCATTGCCCGTAAACGCGATGGACAGTTTGAGTTGGACTTGGTCTTGCGGGACAATCAAACCTCTCTAGAGCATCCTGATGGCATCTATCATCCCCACAAGGATGTCCAACATATCAAGAAGGAAAATATCGGCTTGATTGAGGTCATGGGCTTGGCTATCTTACCACCTCGTTTGAAAGCAGAAGTGGAGCAAGTTGCAAGCTATCTTGTAGGAGATGATGAAGCAGTTGCAGACTATCATCAGGAATGGGCAGACCAACTCAAAGCCCAACATCCAGACCTAACAGATAAAGAAAAAGCCCTTGAAATCGTCAAGGACTCTGTGGGTGCTATCTTTGCGCGCGTTCTAGAGGATGCAGGAGTTTACAAGCAGACGGAGCAAGGACAGGCAGCCTTTATGCGCTTTGTAGAACAGGTCGGAATTTTACCAGACTAGGAGCTTTCTCCTTGCACAGTCCTATAAAAAGTAGTATCATAGTGTCGTTTGAACTATCAGGAGGAAACGATGAAAGATTTTCATTTTGATGCTATATCTGCCTTTGAAAATTACGAAATAGAAAAAATGAGAGATGGTCATGTTGTGGTGACGACAAAAGTAGTGGACTCGTCGCTCAACTATTATGGCAATGCCCATGGTGGCTATCTCTTCACTCTTTGTGACCAGATTAGTGGTTTGGTGGTTATCTCGCTGGGGCTTGATGGAGTGACACTCCAATCCTCTATCAACTACCTCAAGGCAGGAAAACTCGACGATGTGCTGACTATTAAAGGAGAATGTGTCCATCATGGACGCACAACCTGTGTAGTGGATGTGGATATTACCAATCAAGAAGGCAGAAATGTCTGCAAAGCAACCTTCACCATGTTTGTCACAGGCCAGCGTTCAGAAGAAAGACAGGTAAGGATATAAATAAACAAAAAAGAGGCTCACACCTCTTTTTTCTTATTTCTTTTTCCGATTTAATACGGCATTGAGGACAATGGCGAGCAGGCTGGCTACGACAATTCCATTTGAGAAGAACATTTGGAAGGCTGTTGGCATGCTGACAAAGAGGTTGCTGTTGTTGAGCCCTACACCAGCAGCGATTGAAACAGCTGCGATAAGGAAGTTGTGTTCATTGTTAGCAAAGTCAACGCGGGCTAGGATTTGCATACCTTGAAGGGAAACAAAACCAAACATCACCAGCATGGCACCACCAAGAACAGGACTCGGAATGATTTGAGCAAGGGCACCAAACTTAGGTAGGAGTCCGAGGAGAACTAGGAAACCAGCTGCGTAGTAGATTGGCAGGCGAGTCTTGATACCAGACAATTTGACCAAGCCAACGTTTTGTGAAAATCCTGTGTAAGGGAAGGTGTTAAAAATCCCTCCGAGAAGTACAGCCAAACCTTCTGCGCGGTAACCGTTGCGAAGGCGCGTGCTGTCAATTGGGTCATTGGTAATATCTGACAAGGCTAGATAAACACCAGTCGACTCCACCATGGAAACCGTTGCGATGATACACATCATGACAATAGAGGAGATTTCAAAAGTCGGTACACCAAAGTAGAGGGGAGTTGGGACATGAACAAGCGGTGCTGCCGCAACAGGCGAGAAGTCCACCAATCCCATGGTAGCAGTGATGGCAGTTCCGACAACCAAACCAATCAAAATAGAGATGGACTTGATAAATCCTTTGGTAAAGATATTAATCAAGAGGATAATCAAAACAGTGATAGCTGCAAGCAAGAGGCTTTGACCAGTTGGCTCTGGGACATTATTTCCCATATTTCCGATAGCGACAGGAATCAAGGTCAACCCAATAGTCGTAATAACAGATCCTGTTACGATAGATGGGAAGAGATTGGCTACTTTTGAGAAGATGCCTGAAATCAGAACCACATAAATCCCTGATACGATAAGGGCACCAAACATAGCCCCACTACCGTGACTCTGACCAATCATAATCAAAGGAGCGACTGACTGGAAAGCAACTCCGAGAACGACTGGTAGTCCAACACCAAAGTGTTTGTTGAGTTGGAGTTGAAGGAAGGTAGCTACCCCACACATGAAGATATCTGTGGAGATTAGGTAGGTCAATTGCTCAGCTGAATAGCCAAGAGCTGTCGCAATCATGATAGGAACCAGGATAGATCCTGAGTACATGGCTAGTAAGTGCTGAAGCCCTAGAACCGCAGCTTGCGAGTGTTTTTCTTGTTGTTGCATTAGAGATCTGCCTCCTTAAATACGACTTGACCGTTTTCAAAACGATCCAAACGAACGAGTGATAGGACTGGGTAGCCTGCTTTTTCAAGCAAATCACGACCATTTTGGAAGGATTTTTCAATCACGATACCGATAGCTTCGACTTTTGCTCCGGCCTGTTCGATGATTTGGATCAAGCCTTTGGCAGCTTGACCATTGGCTAGGAAATCATCGATAATCAAGACCTTGTCCTCTGGTGAGAGGAATTTTCCAGCGATGGAAACCGTGCTCGTCACCTGCTTGGTAAAGGAGTAGACTTCGGCAGTTAAGATACCTTCGTTCATGGTGATATTTTTAGCCTTTTTGGCGAAAATCATGGGAACGTTTAAGGCTTCAGCTGTAAAAACGGCTGGGGCAATGCCCGAAGCTTCAATGGTCACAACCTTGGTAATGCCAGCAGAAGCGAATTTTTCCGCAAATATCTTACCAATCTCTCGCATCAAGCTAAAGTCAACTTGGTGGGTTAGAAAGGAATCTACCTTGAGGATGTTGTCACCCAAGATATGCCCATCCTGAAGGATGCGCTCTTCTAATAATTTCATAAGACCTCCTAAAGTCTAAACTCTTTTGTATTTTTCTATCGCCTTTATCATCTCTAAAAAGGGCTAGAAAAAAGGACCTACTTAATCTCAAAGTAAGTCCCCAAAATAGGTATGGCAAAAAATCATACCTTCAACAGGCTTACTCATTGTTAGGTGTTCCGGCACCTTGTAGAAACGTCCTGCCAATTCACGACATAAACAAGTAAAATGGTACTATAGTTAAATACGATAGCGTTAATGTCATTATTTTACACTAAATAGCTTTAGAAATCAAATATTTTGTTAGTATTTTAATGAAAAAAACGAACAAAAAAGAAACCTACAATACAGTATCGTGTTGTAGGTTTCGATTATTCTATTCGCTAAATCTTAAAAAATAGCCATCTGGATCCAAGACTGCAAATTCGTGAGGGTAAATAAAGCTATCTCCCACTCGAAATTCTCTTTTAGTCAGCGGACGATGGATAGGATAGTCAGCTTCCAGCAGTTTTTGGTGGAGCTGAGGGACATCTTCAATGCCAAAGGAAATATTGACACCGCGCCCGAAAGGATAGGTTAGTTGGGCTAATTCTTCTGTGCTACCTTCTTCTAGCATAAGTTGGCAGTCTTCAAGCGAGAGGAAGAGAAATTTCTCCTCTGGACGCTCGTATTCGACAGAAAATCCCAGCAAGTCGCAGTAGAAGTGGCGTGACTTTTCGAGGTCAGATACAACAAACTCGGGAATAACTGCATTGTAGTTCATAGTGAAAATCCTTAAAGTTCAATTTCCAATACAATCGGCGTATGGTCTTGACGATCTCCTGAGTCAATCATGTTAGACTTAGTCACCTTGTCAGAGATGCGGTTACTGGTGAGCCAGTAGTCGATTCTCCAGCCTGTATTGTTGATTTTGGAAGTTTTGCTGCGTTGCGCCCACCAAGTGTAACGTTCAGGCACATCGCCGTGAATGTGGCGGAAGGTGTCTGTAAATCCAGTTGCCAAGAGGTTGGTAAATCCAGCACGTTCTTCGTCTGTAAATCCAGGTGAACGGCGGTTGCTGGCAGGGTTTGCAAGGTCGATTTCCTTGTGGGCTACGTTGTAGTCTCCAGTAGCCAGAACTGGTTTTTCTTTGTCTAACTCAGCTAGATACTCAGCATATTTCACATCCCAGACTTGACGCTCTTCCAAACGTTTGAGACCATCGCCAGCGTTTGGAGTGTAAACTTGCGTTACGAAGAATGCATCAAATTCCAAGGTGATGATGCGACCTTCCAAGTCCATGGTAGAAGGGGCACCGATTTCTGGGAAGCTGATAGTCGGTGTGAGTTCTTTCTTATAAAGAAACATGGTTCCAGCATAGCCTTTGCGGGCAGGTTCTTGGGAAGAACGCCACGTGTTTTCATAGCTTGGGAAGAGCTCTTCTAAAATTTCCAGATGTTTTTTAGTAGGACCCTTGGCAGAAAGTTTGGTTTCCTGGATAGCGATAATATCAGCATTTTCGGCGACCAAAGTTTGTAGCACTTCCTGTGACAGTTTGGCGCGAGCTGAGTCGCTCGTTAGGGCTGCATTGAGGGAATCAATATTCCATGAGATGAGTTTCATAAAGTTACCTTTTTCATTGAGATTATAGACTATATTATACCAAAAAATGGTCTATTTCCCCAACGTATGGTTTGAAAAATCATCTTATTTCGTTTATAATGAAGGATGATTTTATGAAAAGGAGTGAAAATAAATGAAATTTTACTCATATGATTATGTACTTAGCCAAATTAGTCAACAAAATGGCATTATGATTGGTTTTGGAATTGTCTTATTAGCTGTTACAGGATTTTTTGCTTTTAAGGCTTACCATGATAAAAAGGGAACCAAATTTCGTGAGTTGGTCATGATTTCAGCCTTGACCTTACTAGCTCTCCTTTTGATTAGTATCACGACTTACCAAAACAATCAAGTTTCGAACAACAAATTTCAAACTTCACTTCATTTCATCGAGGTTGTTTCCAAAGATTTGGGAGTTGACAAGTCGGAAGTCTATGTCAATACATCTGCAGCTACTGATGGAGCACTTCTCAAGGTGGGAAATCGCTATTATCGTGCCCTTAACGGTAGTGAGCCAGACAAGTATCTGTTAGAGAAAGTAGAATTGTATCAGACAGATGCGATTGAACTGGTGGAGGTGAACAAATGACACTCAATTATATAGAAATTTTAATCAAACTAGCCTTGGGGCTTTTCTCACTTGTTTTTGTCATCAATGTGACAGGAAAGGGGAATCTGGCACCTAACTCGGCGACAGATCAAATCCAGAACTATGTTCTGGGTGGTATCATCGGTGGGGTGATTTACAATAGTTCCATCAGTATTCTTCAGTACGCAGTTATCTTGATCATGTGGACCATTTTGGTCTTGATCCTCAAGTGGCTCAACAATAATGTCCGCCTTGTGAAACGCTTGATTGATGGGAAACCAACGCTGCTCATCAAAAATGGACAGATTGATCCTGAAGCCTGTCGTTCGGTTGGTTTGTCTGCGGCAGATGTTGCTCTCAAACTTCGTAGTCAAGGCATTTTCCAGATGAAACAAGTCAAACGCGCTATGCAGGAGCAAAATGGCCAACTCATCGTAGTCCAAATGGGAGATGAAAATCCCAAGTATCCTGTTGTCACAGATGGCGTCGTCCAAGTAGAAGTTTTGGAATCAATAGGCCGTAGTGAGGAATGGCTTCTCGACAACCTCAGCAAACAAGGACATGACAATGTAGCCAATATCTTTATCGCTGAGTATGACAAGGGTGCCGTCACAGTCGTCACCTATGAATAAGAAAAACCTGAGGTCTCTGCCTCAGGTTTCCATTTGCAATCAGAAAGGGATTTTATGTCCATTATTCGAAAACTCTGGTGGTTTTTCAAACTCGAAAAACGCCGTTATCTAGTCGGAATTGTGGCCCTAGTCTTGGTTTCCGTCCTCAATCTCATCCCTCCCATGGTTATGGGGCGAGTCATTGATGCCATCACTTCGGGACAATTAAGCCAGCAGGACCTGCTTTTGAACCTCCTTTATCTGCTTCTTGCAGCTGTGGGGATGTACTATCTGCGCTATGTTTGGCGCATGTATATCCTTGGGACTTCCTACCGTCTGGGGCAGATTATGCGGTCTCGCTTGTTTGAGCACTTTACCAAGATGTCGCCAGCCTTTTATCAGACATACCGGACGGGGGACCTGATGGCGCACGCAACCAATGATATCAATGCCCTAACGCGTCTGGCAGGTGGCGGCGTCATGTCTGCGGTGGATGCCTCTATCACGGCGCTAGTGACTTTGCTGACCATGCTCTTTAGCATTTCCTGGCAGATGACGCTAGTTGCTATTTTGCCCCTGCCTTTCATGGCTTATGCGACCAGTCGTCTAGGGAGAAAGACTCACAAGGCTTTTGGCGAATCGCAAGCTGCATTTTCTGAACTCAATAACAAGGTGCAGGAGTCCGTATCAGGTATCAAAGTGACCAAGTCTTTCGGTTATCAGGTGAACGAGCTGGAGTCCTTTCAGGAAGTTAATGAATTGACCTTCCAAAAGAACCTCCAAACCATGAAATACGATAGCCTCTTTGATCCCATGGTTCTCTTGTTTGTTGGTTCCTCCTATGTGTTAACCCTCTTGGTCGGCTCTTTGATGGTTCAGGAGGGGCAAATCACAGTTGGAAATCTGGTTACCTTTATCAGCTACTTGGATATGCTGGTTTGGCCTCTTATGGCCATCGGTTTCCTCTTTAATATCACTCAGCGAGGGAAGGTGTCCTATCAGCGGATTGAGGCTCTTTTGTCTCAGGAATCACCTGTACAAGACCCTGAGATTCCTCTGGACAGTATTGAAAATGGGCGCTTGGAGTATGCCGTTGACAGCTTTGCCTTTGAAGATGAGGAGACATTGACTGATATTCACTTCAGTTTGGAAAAAGGGCAAACCCTGGGCTTGGTCGGACAGACAGGTTCTGGGAAAACGTCTTTGATCAAGCTTCTCCTACGTGAGTACGATGTGGATAAGGGAGCTATTTACCTAAACGGTCACGATATTCGCGACTACCGTCTGACAGACCTTCGCAGTCTCATGGGCTATGTCCCTCAGGACCAGTTCCTCTTTGCAACCTCTATCTTAGACAATATCCGTTTTGGTAATCCTAATTTGTCGCTTTCAGCAGTCGAGGAAGCTACGAAGCTTGCGCAGGTTTACCAAGACATTGTTGACATGCCCCAAGGATTTGATACCCTCATTGGTGAAAAGGGAGTCAGTCTCTCTGGTGGTCAAAAGCAGCGTCTGGCTATGAGTCGGGCGATGATTCTAGACCCTGATATCTTGATTTTAGATGATTCCTTGTCCGCCGTGGATGCCAAGACAGAGTATGCTATTATTGACAATCTAAAGGAAATGCGTAAGGACAAGACAACCATCATCACGGCCCATCGCCTCAGCGCAGTTGTCCATGCAGATCTGATCTTGGTTCTGCAAAATGGCCAAATTATCGAACGGGGCAGGCACGAAGACTTGCTAGCCATGGATGGCTGGTATGCCCAAACCTACCAGTCTCAGCAGTTGGAAATGAAAGGAGAAGAAGATGCAGAATAAACAAGAACAGTGGACTGTATTGAAGCGCTTGATGTCCTATCTCAAGCCCTATGGATTCCTGACCTTTTTGGCCCTGACCTTTCTCCTAGCGACTACGGTCATTAAAAGCGTGATTCCTCTGGTTGCCTCCCACTTTATCGACCAGTACCTCAGCAATCTCAACCAACTTGCTGTGACCGTTTTGCTGGTCTACTATGGCCTTTACATCCTACAAACTCTGGTTCAGTATGTCGGCAATCTTCTCTTTGCGCGCGTGTCTTACAGTATTGTCAGAGACATTCGTCGGGATGCCTTTGCCAATATGGAAAAACTGGGCATGTCTTATTTTGACAAGACTCCAGCTGGTTCGATCGTCTCTCGTTTGACAAATGATACTGAGACCATCAGTGATATGTTTTCAGGGATTTTATCCAGTTTTATCTCAGCAGTTTTTATCTTTCTGACAACCCTTTATACCATGTTGGTTCTGGATTTTCGTTTGACTGCTTTTGTCTTGCTCTTTCTCCCCTTGATTTTTCTTTTGGTCAATCTCTATCGCAAAAAATCAGTCAAGATCATTGAGAAAACCAGAAGTCTCTTATCAGATATCAATAGCAAGCTAGCAGAAAGTATCGAAGGAATCAGGATTATTCAAGCCTTTAATCAAGAGAAGCGCCTGCAGGCAGAATTTGATGAAATCAACCAAGAACACTTGATCTATGCTAACCGATCTGTAGCCTTGGATGCCCTCTTTTTGAGACCTGCCATGAGTTTGCTGAAACTCCTAGGCTATACAGTCTTGATGGCCTATTTTGGCTACCGTGGGCTTTATCTGGGAATAACAGCAGGAACCATGTATGCCTTTATCCAGTACATCAATCGTCTCTTTGACCCCTTGATTGAGGTGACGCAAAACTTTTCAACCCTTCAAACTTCTCTGGTTTCTGCAGGACGTGTTTTTGCCTTGATCGATGAGAGGACCTATGAGCCTCTTCAAAAAGATGGGCAGGCTAAAGTCAAAGAAGGCAATATTCGTTTTGAACATGTGTGCTTCTCATATGATGGCAAACACCAGATTCTGGATGATATTTCCTTTTCGGTTAACAAGGGTGAAACCATTGCCTTTGTGGGTCATACAGGTTCGGGAAAATCATCTATTATCAATGTCCTCATGCGCTTTTATGAATTTCAGTCAGGGCGAGTTCTCTTGGATGATGTGGATATCAGGGACTACAGCCAGGAAGAACTGAGAAAAAATATCGGTCTGGTCTTACAGGATCCCTTCCTCTATCATGGAACCATCAAGTCCAATATCGCCATGTACCAAGATCTCAGTGATGAAGAGGTCCAGGCTGCGGCTGCCTTTGTTGATGCAGATTCCTTTATTCAGGACCTTTCGCAGGGCTATGATGCCCCCGTTTCTGAGCGTGGTTCGAGCTTTTCTACTGGCCAGCGTCAGCTTCTAGCCTTTGCCAGAACAGTCGCCAGTCAGCCTAAAATCCTGATTTTGGATGAAGCGACAGCCAATATTGACTCGGAGACAGAAAGTCTGGTTCAGGATTCTCTGGCTAAAATGAGAAAAGGACGGACAACCATTGCCATCGCTCATCGTCTTTCAACTATTCAAGATGCCAACTGTATCTACGTTTTGGACAAGGGGCGCATCATTGAGAGTGGAACCCATGAGGAACTCTTGGCCTTGGGAGGAACCTATCATAAGATGTATAGCTTGCAGGCGGGGGCCATGTCCTAATACTCTTTGAAAATCTCTTCAAATCATGTCAGCTTTATCTGCAACCTCAAAGCTGTACTTTGATTTTCATTGAGCACCAGAAGGAAATCCTTTAAATTACAGATTTCTTGCACCGCCTTTTCCATTTTGTGGTATAATGAAAAATGTTGACAAATAGTATAATAAAAACAAAGGAGAAACAGCATGCTGAAATGGGAAGACTTGCCCGTGGAAATGAAATCAAGCGAGGTTGAGTCTTACTACCAGCTTGTCTCTAAAAGGAAGGGTTCGCTGATTTTCAAGCGTTGCTTGGACTGGGGTCTAGCCTTAGTCTTGCTGGTTCTGACCTCTCCCATCTTTCTCATCTTGAGCATATGGATCAAGTTGGATAGCAAGGGGCCAGTGATTTACAAGCAAGAGCGCGTGACCCAGTATAATCGACCTTTCAAGATTTGGAAGTTCCGTACCATGGTGACGGATGCGGATAAAAAAGGGAGTCTGGTGACTTCTGCTAACGATAGTCGCATTACCAAGGTTGGCAATTTCATCCGCCGTGTCCGTTTGGATGAACTGCCTCAGCTGGTCAATGTCCTTAAAGGTGAGATGTCCTTTGTCGGTACACGACCTGAAGTGCCACGCTACACAGAGCAGTATAGCCATGAAATGATGGCGACCTTGCTTTTACCAGCAGGGATTACCTCTCCAGCCAGCATCAACTACAAGGATGAGGACACTATCATCAGTCAAATGACGGAGAAAGGTCTGTCAGTTGACCAGGCCTATGTCGAACACGTCCTGCCTGAAAAGATGCGCTATAACCTCGCCTATCTCCGAGAGTTTAGTTTCCTTGGAGACATCAAAATCATGTTTCAAACCGTGTTTGAAGTACTAAAATAAAGTAGTCATGAGAAAATGAGTACAGATAAAAGGAGCAAATCAATGCCAAATTACAATATTCCATTTTCACCACCCGATATTACCGAAGCAGAAATTGCTGAAGTAGCGGATACCCTTCGTTCTGGTTGGATCACGACAGGTCCTAAGACAAAAGAACTGGAGCGTCGTTTGTCTCAATACACACAGACACCTAAGACTGTCTGCCTCAACTCTGCAACTGCCGCTCTTGAGTTGATTTTGCGTGTGCTTGAAGTGGGGCCTGGTGATGAGGTTATCGTTCCAGCCATGACCTATACAGCTTCATGTAGTGTTATCACTCACGTAGGAGCAACACCTGTCATGGTGGATATCCAAGCGGATACGTTTGAGATGGACTATGACTTGCTTGAGAAAGCCATTACTGAAAAGACTAAGGTGATCATCCCAGTAGAACTTGCAGGGATTGTTTGCGACTACGACCGTTTGTTCCAAGTCGTGGAGAAAAAACGTGACTTGTTTGTAGCGTCTAGCAAGTGGCAAAAGGTCTTTAACCGTATTGTGATTGTCTCTGATAGTGCCCATGCTTTGGGATCTACTTATAAAGGACAACCTGCTGGTTCCATCGCTGACTTTACTTCCTTCTCATTCCATGCAGTTAAGAACTTTACAACTGCTGAAGGTGGAAGTGCGACTTGGAAGGCCAATCCAGCGATTGACGACGAAGAAATGTACAAGGAATTCCAAATCCTTTCCCTTCATGGTCAGACTAAGGATGCTCTTGCTAAGATGCAATTGGGTTCATGGGAGTACGATATCGTAACACCAGCCTATAAGTGCAACATGACGGATATCATGGCTTCGATAGGTTTGGTACAATTGGATCGTTACCCTGGTTTGCTACAACGTCGTAAGGAAATCGTGGATCGTTATGATCGTGGTTTTGCTGGTTCTCGCATCCATCCATTGGCACACAAGACTGATACTGTCGAGTCAAGTCGCCATCTCTACATCACACATGTTGAAGGAGCAAGTCTAGAAGAACGCAATCTCATCATCCAAGAATTGGCTAAAGCAGGAATTGCAAGTAATGTTCACTACAAACCGCTTCCTCTCTTGACAGCCTATAAGAATCTTGGCTTTGATGTGGCGGATTATCCAAGAGCCTATGCCTTCTTTGAAAATGAAATTACGCTTCCTCTTCATACAAAATTAAGCGATGATGAGGTTGATTATATCGTTAAGACTTTGGTGAGAATTTCCGAAGAAATCCTTGGTTCTGGAAAAAATTCATAAAAAAATCTTGACAAAGATAGAACAATAACATATAATATTCTCAATAAATCAGAAAAGTAGTTATTTTTGATCTTCAGGGAGCCTGTGGTGATTGTGAACAGGTGGTTGAAAGTAGTGAAAGTGGGCTGATTTAAAAATTGAATTTGAAACAATGAAAATTCGGTGCGCACACCTTACAGTGCAACTTGTTGTTAGACAAGGCAGAGATGTAAAGGGGAATAGTCCCTTTATAATTGAGGTGGCACCGCGTTACCAACGCCCTCACACGGAAGTGAATTCCGTGTGTGGGCTTTTTTCATATCTTGAAATCAATACAAAAAGAGGAAAAATTTATGACAACTAAAGGTTATTTTGGACAATTTGGTGGCAGTTTTGTACCGGAGCCGATTCAGGCTTTGTTGGATGAGTTGGAAGTGACATTTGATAAGTACAAGGATGATCCAGAGTTTTTAGCTGAATTTCGCCATTACTTGAAGGATTATTCCGGTCGCGAAACACCGCTCTATTTTGCGGAAAGTTTGACAGACCACCTAGGTGGCGCTAAGATTTATCTTAAACGTGAAGACCTTAACCACCTTGGTTCTCACAAGCTCAACAACGTTTTAGGACAAATTCTTCTGGCAAAACGTATGGGCAAAAAACGAGTGATCGCAGAAACAGGGGCTGGTCAGCACGGTGTTGCGACTGCAGCTGCTGCAGCTAAGTTTGGTATGGCCTGTGATGTCTACATGGGAGCAGAAGATGTGGAACGTCAACGTCTCAATGTTTTCCGTATGGAGATGATGGGAGCAACTGTGCACGCAGTTGAAACAGGCACTCGTACCCTCAAAGATGCGGTCGATGCTGCCTTTGGAGCATGGATGAATGACCTTGAAGCCTTCTATGTTTTGGGATCTGCTGTTGGACCTCACCCTTATCCTACCATTGTTCATGAGTTCCAAAAGGTCATCAGTGAAGAATCTCGCCGTCAAATCTTGGAAAAAGAAGGACGCTTGCCAGATTACGTTATTGCTTGTGTAGGTGGTGGTTCTAATGCCATCGGTGCTTTTTCTCAGTATGTAGCTGATGAAGAAGTCAAATTGGTTGGGGTCGAAGCTGCTGGGCATGGACTTGATACAGACAAGCACGCAGCCACTATGACAAAAGGTAGTGTCGGAATTGTCGACGGAATGAAGACCTATGCAGTCTTTAAAGAAGATGGAGAGCTGGCGCCAGTTTACTCTATCTCAGCTGGTTTGGACTATCCAGGAGTTGGTCCAGAACACGCCTACTTTAAAGACTCAGGTCGCGTAGAATATGTGGCTGCGACGGATGAAGAAGCTGTTCAAGCCCTGCTCCTTCTCAGCAAGACTGAAGGAATTATCCCAGCGATTGAGAGTTCGCACGCTATTGCAGAAGCAGTTAAACGTGCGCCGAAACTTAGTAAGGATGACATTATCATCATCAATGTCTCTGGTCGTGGAGACAAGGACGTAGCTGCGATTGCAGACTACCTAGAAGCTAAAAACAACTAATCATTCCAAGACTAAAGGGAGAAAACTGTGATTTTATTGATTGATAATTACGATTCTTTTACCTATAATCTAGCTCAGTATATCGGAAATTTTGCTCCTGTTGAGGTCTTAAGAAACGATGACCTTCGTCTCTATCAAGTCGCGGAAAAGGCTCAAGCCCTTGTCTTTTCCCCTGGACCTGGTTGGCCGTCTGATGCTGGAAAGATGGAGGAAATGATTCGAGATTTTGCAGGCCGAAAACCAATTTTGGGGATTTGTCTTGGACATCAGGCTATTGCTGAGGCATTCGGTGGAAAACTCGGCTTAGCTCCCAAGGTCATGCACGGTAAACAAAGTCAGCTACAATTTGAAGCTCCATCCATTCTCTATGATGGAATAGAGAACAAATGTTCAGTCATGCGTTACCATAGTCTTATGGTGGAGAAATTACCTGAAGATTTTGAAGTTACAGCTCGGTCGACGGATGATCAAGTCATTATGGGAATTCAGCACAGGAACCTGCCTATCTACGGTTTCCAGTACCATCCAGAAAGTATTGGAACACCAGATGGTTTATCCACTATTCGAAATTTTATTGAGAAAGTAATTTAACTGGAAAATTTCACTTAATTGAAAAGCCCTCCATAAAAGAGAGCAGGATTATCAGAGAATTACTAGCTTACCAAAAATAATCAAACAAGTAGCAAGTAAGAGGAAAGGCACAAAAGGAAGTCTTTCCTTTTTCTTTTGCGAAAGAAAGGCTAAAATCCCCGTCGCAGAAGCAAACTGGATTAAGATGAGTAGTTCTGTCGTGCTAAAGACGAGGGCACAAGAAGCTAGAAAGAGAAAATCTCCTGCTCCCATGCGGATATCGATAAAATGGGATATGATTCCGAGGGTAAGGAAGAAGAACATAACCAGATTCCAACCACAGAAAACCATGAGGATTAGGTGGAACGTCAGCCAGACCAGTAAGGGATATTCCTGATGGCGAAAGTCATAGATGCCCAAGGTTAAGCCAGCAGTGATTAGGATGACTTGACCCAAGGAAATCCAGCCCCATGACCAAGCCAGAAAAAGTAACCCCAAGCCCAATTCAAAGAGGGCATACCAGATAGGAAAACGGGCCTTGCAGTAGCGACAGCGAAAGCGACCAATTACTTGAGAGATAATCGGAATCAAATCTAAGGGACGCAAGCGAGTCTGACAGAAATCGCAGTGACTAGAAGGAAAGATAATAGACTGCTCTGGAAAACGGTCAATGACCAAACCCAAGAAAGAAGCGAGAATGCTCCCGACAAGAAAAAAATAAATATCAATCATACTTATCTATTCGTAAAAAATAGAAGAAGTAGTATAATAAAGAAACATAGATAAGATGGTGAGGAAAATATGACAATTCGTTTTGAAGAAAATGTGAGCACAGAAAACGCTCAACTCGTATGCCAATGGTCCAACTCCCTTGGCAAATCCTTTCAAGAACAATGGATGGGAACAATGATTCCTTTTCCCTTGACAATTCAAGTCTTACAAGATTTGGAAGGAATCTTTTCAATCTTTGATGGACAAGAGTTTGAGGGGCTTATCCAGAAAATTAGGCTAGAAGACAGGAATCTTCATATCGGGAGATTTTTTATCAATCCCCAGAAACAGGGGCAGGGCTTAGGTAGCCAGGCTTTAAGGAAATTTGTTAGTTTGGCCTTTGAAAATGAAGACATAGATACTGTCTCTCTAAATGTCTACGAGGCAAATCAAACAGCTTACAATCTTTACCAAAAAGAAGGATTTGAAATCGTTCAAATGGTTGAAACACCTATACGGAAATACATTATGAAGAAGGGGAGATAGCTGATTGACTTTGTAGTAAAAACTCCTTTTTCGTTGTGAAGAAGGCTATACTCTTTTAAAGGTAGAAGGAATGGCTCGTATGAAAAAAACAGATATTTTTAAAGACATTGTTTGGATTATGACACATGATTCATCTACAGTAAAAGATCGCAAAGGGTGCAACCCTCAGCCTTTTCTAGAAAAGATTACAGATGATATGACTGAGCAAGAATTTCTTTATCAAGTCAGGACTTATCTTGCTAGTTTTGGGATTATTGGGCATATTTCTTTCCATGATAAAAAATCAGGTCCGAAAGGTTTTCTTTTGAGGATAAGTGAGCAGGAAATGTTTGTTGAGGAAGCAAACCAAGATACAGGTCTCCGAGTGGGGGATCGAATCCTCAGTCTGGACGGGATGAGTTTGGAGCAAGTAGCTTTGCAACACCAAAATTACTTTATTAGTCTGACTCCAGAAAGACGATACCGAGAATGGGCAGATTTGCTACTGATGGCAGAGCAAGTGACCGTCTTGCGAGATGGGCAGGAGATGTCTATTGCAGTTCGTGCTAGCCAGCAAGCTCAAAAAGCTCAGATCTTTTGGAAAGAGTTGGAGTCAGATATCCTCTATATACGCTTAGATAATTTTATGGATGAAGAAGCGATTAACCGTTTATACCAAGAGTGTTTGCAGAAGATTGCTGAGACAGAAACTCTTATTATAGATGTCCGTTACAACAATGGGGGCACGGATTCTTTGTATTTTCCGCTCTTACATCTTGGCTTGGAGGAAGGGAAAGGCTATGACACTCTTGATTTACAGGATGATGGAATGGAAATTCTCTATACAGAAGGAAATGTCGACCGACGCTTAAAAGACTTTGAAACATGGCTTCAACAAGAAAATATCAGTCCTGATACGGTGAAACTGCTTGAAGATTTTCGTAATAATTTACTCCAAAATCGAGGGAAAGGCTATGTTCGGTATCAGGATGATCAAGACGTGCTTTTCCCAGGTGTTAAGGGTGGTCACTATCCAGAGCAGATTTTTGTTTTGTCAGATATTTATTGTGCATCATCAGGAGATAATTTTGTCAAGATGATGAAGAATTTTAAGAAAGTAACAGTTATCGGCCGTCCAACGCTTGGTATTTTAGACTACTCAAATTGTTGCAAGGTGGATTATGATGATTACTTTTTGATGTTCCCAACTTCTCGCTGGTTTGCTATAGATAAAGGCAAAGGGATGACGGACAAAGGTGTTCTTCCTGATATAGAAGTCCCTTGGACTCCTGCACATTTTAAACGAGATGTAGATCTAGATAAATGTCTGGAGTTGATTGAGATGAAGAGGAAACATTAGATTGTTTAAATAAAAGACTTAGTTCTGTATGAAATAGAGCTAAGTCTTTTGCTTTTGATCTGTTTGTAATTGAGTAAAATGATTGTATCACTGAGGGGCAAAAGAATTTTTTTACACATAAAATATATCTTGAGCATCCGTTGATGGAATAAAAGTAGGGAGGATACAAAAAAGCCTTGATTTCAAGGCTTTTCCTGTTGTATTTAGATGCCCCCTGCATGGATTTGTAAGAACTTTTCATATTGAAAATAAACAAAAATGTTGAAATATAGCTGATTTTAGGGAAATACTTTTAGGTGTTTTCAATGTCAGGATTTAAAAATGGGGCAAAAGTGGGGCAAAAACGAATGACTCGTATTTTGTTTGAAAACCTATAATACCTAATGATTATGCTATTCTAGATATATAGTTTTGTTATAAATAAATGTCAGTGCGAGATCAAATTGGAGGATAAAATGGAAAAACAAATTAATGAAAATAAAGCCTTGGTTCCCAAAGCTTTTTTATGTTATAAACTCATTAAAAGAACCCCCAGTTAGATTTGGAATATTTTTTATTCTGTGTCACATAAAAATAAATAAAATGAATGGCTATAGCTAGAGCTAAAATGGTTGTTATACTCACTACTATTATAGGATTAGAAGCAAAGATTAAAGAGAGAATCAAGGCAGCCAGATAGAGTGTCGCTTGGACACAGTAGTAACTTTTCGAATAGCGAAGATAGTGTTTGTTACAGGGCCCATTTACTAGGACAGCAACTTGGAAGAGGCCAAATCCGATATAAGAGAAGCTGGTTGCAAAGAGAAGATTAGCTTCAGGATTCAGAAGAAAACTCATCGAAACAGTCATCATAATAAGTCCAATGAAAATAGGATAGTGACTGTAAATTAGAAATAGTCCCTTTTGATTAGATTTTTCATCAATAGCATGGTCGAATTGACCAAAATAAAACAAGAACAGAGAAAGCATAATAATGAAATAAAGAACCGAATAAATCGAGAAATTCTCGATTGTAAAGAAGTTAGCTAGCTCCATAATCATCTCTCCAAACGTAATAATGACAAGAAGGGAGATGCGCTCGATTAAATGGGGGAGATTTACCTGGTAATGCTTATCTTTACTAAGCAAGATAATTGGCATAATAAATGTTAGCAGAATACTAGCAAATAAGACAGAGACTCCAACGTAAATAGGAAGAAGAGCTGCTAGATAGACTCCTAAACTTCCTAGACCTGTTATCCATAGAAAACCTTTGATACTTTCCCGTTCAACATTATCGGTTGATTTTCTAAAAAATTCAACCAAATATTGTAAAAATAAGGTAAAGGTTAATGTACCAACAGCCCAACAAAGATAATGAAAATATTGTTGCCAATCAGGTCCCATCATATTGGCTATAAAGAGTAAAAGTCCCATTTTGATAAACATGATTACCATGTTAAATAAAGAGTTCTTTCCATAGCGATTGGTATAAACGGTTTGAATCATCCATGAATCAGTGAGAACCAAAACAGCCATGAAAAAATCAAGGAAAGAATTCCAAGTCAAAATACCGTTATGAAGATGCTCAATTAAAGTAGTTACTTTTGAAATTGCAAAAACAAAAACTAAGTCATAAAAAAGTTCTGAAAATTCTACACGTTTATGTTTAATAAGAGTTGTCATCTTAAGACCTTTCTATTTTAGAAGTACAATTTATTATAACAGAAAATGATAATGAAAGAGAAGGATATGCTTAAATAATTTCATGTGGCGCGAATGAACTGCGCCACAAAAGTTAGGTTTTTTCTGTCTAACTTTTGGGGTGCAGTTCAGAAGGGTGTTCATAAAATTATACCGTTGATATCCATTAGTTGACCAAAAGTAGAACAGATACACAAAAAAGCCTTGTAAATCAAGGCTTTTTCCTGTTGTATTTAGATGCCCCCTACAGGGATTTGGAAAGGACTTTCATATTGAGAGCAATTAAAAATATTGAAATATAAGTGATTTTAGGTATTTTCAATGTCATGATTTAAAAATGGGACAAAAGTGGGGCAAAAACCATACAGATTCTAAACTGTATGGTTCTTTTTTTATCTAACCAAGAAAGGTTAAAACTTATTAAAACAAATGCAATCAACTGTTGAAAACTTTTTAGTCCGTGTAATATAAAAACAAGTAAAAAGTTGAACTATAGGGAATATTGTGTCATAATAGGTAATAGATGAATAATTAATAGATTGGAAATAATGCTTTCTTACCTTAACAAGTTGAATTGGTTATACATTTTTTCGTCGCAATTGTGTCTATCTCTCGAGTTTAGCTAGTTTTTATAAGCTCTGGTTTCTAATCAATATAACAAATTTTAGAAGTGCATAAGACAAGATGGTGACATTACTACAGTCATTTCTAGTCACCATATGTTGCTGGCACAGGCTGTTTGTAGTGTTGGCTATTTACTAGTCAGTTTAATCGGAGTGTTTAATTTTTATTGTTGAAAGGTTTTTATATGGCGAAAATTCTATCTTTAGGTCTGACAGGTAAGAAATTACTTGCTCAGGGGTTCTTGTTTGTTCTGCTAGGTCTCATCTTGATGGTCACGGGGACTTGGTTGCCAGTAAAGGTTATTCGACTGGTTCTGTTTTTAGCTTGGATAGCAACGGTCTTAGATTTAGTATTACGTATTTTCAAAAAAAGTCAGTCAACGGACACCTTGGGAGTTGCACTGGTTAAATTGTTAGTGCTGGGATATTTGCTTGGCTCCAATCTTGCGACGGATGTGCCGATTTATATTTTGGCTCTTGTGATTGGAGTTTATCAGATTTTTCATGCTAGTATTAACCTTGTCACCTATGTTCTCTACCGCAAAAACAAAATTCGACCTCGTTTTCGTCTCTTACTAGATGGACTCGTACTAGTTTTTCTTGGTGGGACTAGTCTTTTGTCCTCTACAGGAAATTCTGTCTTTCAACTCTTTGTATTAGGGGCTTATTTTTTCCTTTATGGTGTGTCCAATATCCGTGATGGTTTCTTGTTTGAGGAGGAAATTGGGAAAAACCATCTCAAACGTCGTGTAAGAATGAGCTTACCTATTGTCCTAGCCGCTCTCATCCCTGCAAGAACTTTAGCAAAAATTAACAAATTTATGCTGGAAAATGCTGATGAGGAAGAAGATATCCATCTTGGAATAGTGAAGTCTGGTAAGACAGCGGAGCTTGAAATTTTTGTTCATACAGCTGAGACCTCTCTGTTTTCGGCAATTGGTCATGTGGATATCTGCTATCAAGGCCGTGTTATTTCTTATGGCAACTATGATCCGTCTTCTGAGACCTTATTTGGCATGGTAGGAGATGGTGTCTTATATTTCTGTGATCGTGACAAGTACATTGACCTATGTAAACGTGAGAGTCAAAAAACGCTTTTTGGTTATGGGATAGATTTGACGCCTGAAATGGAAAAAGCAGTTCAGAAAAAGTTGGCTGAATTGAAACAACTGACGATTCCATGGGAGCCAAGTGCAGATAAAATCATGACAGGTGATGGTAAGGAAGACTACACCTACGCTTATAAAATCAGACATGAGACAGATGGGGAACTTTATAAATTTATCAAATCTAAGTTTAAATCCTACTTTGTCTTATCTACAAACTGTGTGCTCTTGGCTGATACCATAGTCGGTCAGGCTGGCACCGATATCCTCTCACCCAAAGGATTTATCGCTCCAGGAACTTACCAAGCCTACCTTAATCGAGAGTTTGAAAAACCAAATAGTATAGTCGTATCTAAACATGTTTATTAAAGAGAATTTATGAACTTAGTAAAAAAATACACCCCGTTAATACTTTTTATAGGGCTGGTTGCTCTTGTAATTCTGAATGCATCGAGCTTTATATCAGGAGCAATCTCTCTCTTTGATGTAATATCAACCTTGATTTATGGTGCTGTTATTGCTTTTGTGCTTAATGTTCCTATGAAAAAAATTGAACAGTACTTAGTTAAATTGAAGGTAAAGGCAGAGTTGCGTCGTCCGATTGCCATGGTACTTGTTTTCCTAGCTCTTATCTTAATCGTGATTGCTCTTTTGGTTTTGGTGCTGCCAACCCTAGCCCAGACTATTAGTCAGCTGGGAACAGTCCTTTCAACAGTCCTTACTCAACTTGGGAAATTGCTAGGCAGCTCGGAATTTGTAACCAAAGACATGTTGTCAACTATCGTATCAGGCATACAGGGACAATCTAGTTCTATTAGCCAAGCTTTGATAGGTTTTTTATCAGGTCTGACTAGTAATATCGGCAATATTTTTTCAAGTTTGATGAATGCCTTTTTGATTATAGTCTTCACCTTTTTATTTTTATCCAGTAAGGAACATTTGGCAGCGATGACGAGTCGACTTCTAAAAGTTTTTCTTCCAGAGAAGGTGGTGATAAAGTTGACTTACATTGGACAAGTAGCACTAGAGACTTATGACCAATTTTTGATGAGTCAGCTGATTGAAGCAGTTATCATAGGAGTTATGATAGCGGTTGGTTACAGCGTGTTTGGGATACCCTATGGAGTAATGACAGGTATCTTTGCAGGAGTGCTATCGTTCATTCCTTATGTAGGGCCTATGATTGCTTGTGTTGTGGGAGCGATTTTTATCTTCACAGTGAGTCCTACTCAAGCCTTACTTTCTCTTCTTCTATATCAAGTTATACAGCTGATTGAAGGAAACCTTATTTATCCTAGAGTTGTAGGTCAGTCTATTGGTTTGCCAGCTATTTTCACGCTTGCGGCTGCTAGTATTGGAGGGAATCTTTTCGGACTACTTGGAATGATATTCTTTACCCCCGTATTTGCTGTTATCTATCGACTGGTTAAAGAATTTGTCGTTGCAAAGGAAAATCAGGTAGATTAAGAAAAACTAAATTTAATAAGATATACTGAGAAGAGAGTGAGAGATTCTCTTCTCTTTTATTTTTAAATACTTTTCTACAAAAAGCTATTAGACGTTAAAAAAAGCCTTGGTTTCAAGGCTTATTTCTGTTGATTTAGATGTGCCCCCTGCAGGGCTCGAACCTGCGCCCCATAGCTTAAGAGTCTACTGCTCTACCAACTGAGCTAAGGAGGCAACAGAAAAAGCTGAGAATGTAACTTCCCAGCTATTTTAATATGCCCAAAATGGCAGCTAGATTATTTACGAAAGGCATCAAGGATATAGGTGAAACCAACAATTAAAAATGCAAAGGCAACGACATAAACGACAAAGACACTTGTAGCTACTGGATTGAACAAAATCACTAGACCTAGTAAAAATGCAAGCAACGCTATCCACATGATATGGTTGCCAATAATAGGGAAAATCAATCCCAGACGATTGCCTTTAAAGAAAGCTATAATGGCTTCTACAATTAACCAAATTCCTAAAATAGTTGGAATGACAACTGGCAGCGTCACAAAGCCATAGGCAACGAGGTAAAGAGCTAAGAGAAGATTAACAATCCCTTGGAAAAGATGAGCTGGTGAGCGAAGCTCTTTTGGTACAGAGAAATAGCCTAAAATAGCTGCTATAGAAGAAACCAGTAAACCAAATGCAATCCACCAGCTGTAAGCAACAAGATTAGCTACTGGGTTTGTAAATAGGAAAAGTCCTAAAAGGACAAAAACAACTCCTGCAAGGAATAGCAGTAAACGATTAGAAAATTTCATTTCAATACCCCCTATATAGTATAGTATAGTATAGTTTGATAATAAAAATATTATACACCTTTTTAGAGGAAATGTCAATAAACAAAATGGAAAATTTGGAAGTTTCAGTTTTTATCATTTTGAAAATAAAAAGAGAAGATAAAATTTGTCTTCTCTACATGAAAATATTGTATGGCATCAAAGCAAAAGTAACTGGCTTTACACTATTTGTTAAGATGTAATTTGATTCAAAAAGAAAAGATAGATTTAAAAGTGGGGCAAATGATGGAGCAAATCAGTTATAGACAAGCAAAAAAGCCTTGAAATTAAGGCTTTTTCCTGTTGTATTTAGTGCCCCCTACAGGGATCGAACCTGTGACCCACGGATTAAGAGTCCGCTGCTCTGCCAGCTGAGCTAAGGAGGCAAAGAAAAAAGCTGTATTGGTGCCGAATCTTCACGGTTTGTATTGAACCCGCGCAATTAAGCAGGTGGGCAACTCGCTCTAACTGAAGCTGTTTCCGTGTGAGACGGCTTACATGCTGTTAGAAGACTTTTGTTTCCCTAATAATACAAAAAATAGTCGGTCAACACTTAAGTGTGAAGTCGTACACCACAGCGTTTCTATGTTTATATGATACCACTTTTTTTAAAAAATTCAAGAGGAAAATTTATTTTTTTTGAAAAGGATTTCACAAGTTTCTTAATTTATCAATGGTTTCCTTACGTTGTGCCAAGGCTCGTTCGTATTTGCCGGTATCTTCTGGAGTAAAATAGTGGTGATTTTGGATTTTTTCTGGCAAATAGTCTTGCTTGACCCAATTTCCAGGATAGTTATGAGGATAGAGATAGTCTTGGGCATTTCCCAGTTCTTTACTTCCACTGTAGTGACCATCACGCAGGTGTCGCGGAATAGGCAAATGGCCTGATGTTTTGAGGTCGGCAAGTGCCTTATCCATAGCCACATAGGCTGAGTTGGATTTTGGAGAAAGGGCCAAATCAATGACGACATTAGCAATGAGGATGCGGGCTTCTGGGAAGCCGATTCTTTGTGCAGCATCTAGAGCAGTTACGGTATGAATATGCGCTTCGGGATTGGCTAAGCCGATATCTTCATAGGCGATAACAGTCAAACGACGGGCGAGGCTAGGCAGGTCACCCGCTTCAATCAAGCGGGCAGCATAGTGGAGGCTGGCATCGACATCAGAGCCGCGGATGGATTTTTGCAGGGCTGAGAGAACATCGTAGTGACCATCCCCATCCTTGTCCATAGTAATATAGCTCCGCTGGAGGCTATTTTCCATAATATCAAGCGTGATATGGCGGATACCCTTGTCATTTTCAGGGGTAGAGAGAACAGCCAAATCTAGTGAATTAAAGGCAGAACGCAGGTCTCCATTGGTAGAGGTTGCGATGAAATCCAGCGCATCCTCATCTAGCTCAACTGGGAAGTCAAATCCTCGTTCAGGGTCAGTTAGAGCGATTTGAATCGCTCCTTTGACATCTTGATTGGACAAGGGTTCCAATTCAAAAATCTGAACACGGCTACGAATGGCAGGTGTTACAGAAAAGAAAGGATTTTCAGTCGTCGCACCAATCATGATGACCAGACCACTTTCCAAGAGTGGCAGGAGGAAGTCTTGCTTGGTCTTGTCAAGACGATGAATCTCGTCTAGAAGGAGAACTAGACCACCTGAAAATTTAGCTTCTTCGGCGATTTCTTGTAGCCGTTTTTTGCTATCAACAGTGGCATTGAAGGTCCGAAAGGCATACTTGGTTGTACCAGCGATGGCTGAGGCGATACTGGTCTTGCCGATTCCTGGAGGTCCGTAGAGAATCATGGAGGACAGACGATTGGCTTCCACCATGCGACGAATAATTTTTCCAGGTCCGACCAGATGCTTCTGACCGATGACCTGGTCGATGGTTTTTGGGCGCATGCGAAGCGCGAGATTGTCTGGCATAGCAGTCCTTTCTAACATGGATTTTCTGATGTATATGTGGTAAGATGGTAGTATCTATTTTAGCATATTTCCGAGCAATCGGGGCGATTAAAGAGTCGCATAGAAAGAGGACAAAATGGCAACATACGGATTTTTAGATGTTTTAGAGGAAGAGTTGGACAAGAACTTTCCCTTTGACTATGAGATTAGCTGGGATAAGCGCAACCATGCGGTTGAAGTGAGTTTTCTATTGGAAGCGCAAAACACTACAGGAGTTGAGATGGTGGATGAGGACGGAGAGGTTTCGTCAGATGATATCCTCTTTGAGGAAGCGGTTCTTTTCTACAATCCTGCCAAGTCAACAGTCAATGAAGAAGACTATTTAACGGTCATTCCTTATCTGCCTAAAAAAGGATTTTCTCGCGAGTTTTTAGCTTATTTTGCGCTTTTCCTTAAAGATACTGCCGAGGTTGGACTAGATGCGCTCATGGACTTTTTGGAAGACCCAGAAGCAGAAGAGTTCGTCATGGAATGGAACCAAGAAGTCTTTGAAGAAGGAAAAGTCGGCTTGGATGAAGGAGAATTTTACCCTTATCCGAGGTATTAGGATGTAAAAGGTGATCAGATGGGGAAAAAAGTAATTAACCTAGTGTATACAATAGCTATCATTTTCTTGATATTGTCTTTTGCATGTGGGATTATTGCATTTGGAGAGTTAGGCTATTCTCTATTTTGGGCCTTTGTTTTTGGTTGTGCTTTTGTTTATCTAAGTATCAAGCTAACACTCATTCTTCATGAGTTAGGTCATGCTTTTTGCGGCTATTTGACTGGCTATCGTTTAGTATCTTTGGGGATAGGCAGGTTTTTATTGGTAAAAAAATCTGGCAAGTTTTATTTTAGTCGAACAGCTGTTTTTAAAAATGTAAGTGCTCAATATATTGGTATAAAAGAAGACGAAAGTGATCAGCGGATAATCCTGATGTTATCAGGTGGCTTGCTAGTGCATCTCTGTTTGATGTTATTGGCAATACTTATTGGTTTTCTCACTCAAACCTGGTATTTTGCAGCGATTTGGATCACTCTTAATCTATCTCTTTTCTTAACAAATGCTTTGCCAATTGGGATTACCGATGGAGCAAAGATCTGGGAATTATGGCAATCTCCTGAAAATGTGAATTATGCATATATGAGCCTCAGACATTCAGCACAGACCATACTGGCTCCCGAAGAGTGTGACTTAAAAGATTTTGTCATGCCTGTCTCTGAGAATGCACAAGGATTTTTTGCTGAAAATATGCTTGTCCAACAAGGGCAAGTGTTCTTGTTGGAAGGAAAACTAAAGGAAGCTAAACAGCAGTTTCAATCCATACTAGAACAGACAGACAATTCACTTATTCAGGCAATCGTCCAAATGTCTCTTCTTCATATCGCCTTGCTTGAAGATAAGGTTGAAACAGCAGAAGAGTATGCCTCTATCCTAAAACTCAAACCTTTTTTATCTCTGAAAATGACTCATATTCAGACGATGCAGGCATGGTATCAATATAATGTTAAAAAAGATTTAGCAAAAACTCACAAAGCGATTCAGATTGCCAGAGAGAAAATGAATGCTAGTTATTTGTTACGGGATGAGAAACGCTACTATGAAAACTGGTTAGCCAAACTAGAAAAGGAATTGTCAGAAGGGATTTAAAATGGAACTAGAAATTTCTGATTTCACAGGTTGCAAGATTGCCTTGTTCTTTGGCACTAAACTTTTGACTATCTTGCGAGATGATATCCCTACCATACCATATCCTAATATGTGGGAATTGCCAGGTGGTGGTCGTGAAGGTCAAGAAACTCCTTTTGAGTGCGTAGCGCGTGAAGTTTACGAAGAACTAGGAATTCATCTGACTGAAGATTGTCTGCTTTGGAGTCAAGTTTATCCAAGTATGCTTTTTGAGAGGAAGGAGTCGATCTTTTTAGTTGGCAAGCTCACTCAGGAGCAGATTGACAGCATTGTCTTTGGAGATGAAGGACAGGGCTATAAATTGATGCCTATTGAAGAGTTTATCTCTACTGAGGGTGTAGTACCACAGTTTCAGGAGCGCGTAAAAGACTATTTGGAGGAAAAAGAGAAATGATTTACACAATAGCTACAACTACACTAAATAAAGAAGTCAAACGAAAATTAGAGACTAACCAGTACAGTAAAGAAGAAGCGACAGCTATCTATATGGAATACTTAAAAGTCAAAGAACAGCGAGAAAAAAGCTTTCGAACTGTTAGACTTATCATGATGTTTACGGTCATCCTACTTCCGATTTTTACTTTAGTAGGGGCTCTTCAAAGAGGGCAAGAGCTTGTACCAGTCTTATTTTCTATCTTGTTACTCCTTTTTATAATCGTTCCAGTGTATTTTTTGGCCTATTATCTCATGTTTAGTCGTTTCAAACACCAACTACATAGCACCATGAGTACACACTATGCAGATGTGATTGAGGAATTTGAGAATCAGTAAAATAGCGTGTAGAAGAGCATAGAAGTGCTAGTTGAGAGAGTGTGTATTTGGAGGTATTAGTATGATTCAGATTATCCGAGCAGGAGCAGAGGATTTAGAAACCGTAATTGCAATTCAAAGAGCTAGCTTTAAGGCTGTCTATGAAAAATATCAAGATGAGTATGATCCTTATCTGGAGGACCGCGAACGAATCAAATGGAAACTAGTCGAGCGTCTTAATAGTTATTACTACTTTGTAAAAGAAAAGGACGAAATTATCGGTTTTTTACGAATTCAGACCAATGAAGAATTGACGGAGGCTTGGTTGGGAACGGCAGCGATTTTGCCTCAGCATCAAGGAAAAGGTTATGGTTCTGAGGGATTGAGATTGCTGGAAAAGGAATTTTCAACGATTAAACAGTGGGATTTGTGTACGGTATTACAGGATGCGGGGATGGTCGCCTTTTATGAGAAAAATGGCTACCGTCAAACCCATATCGAGCCTGAAAAAGAAGGTATGGATATGGTCTACATGAAAAAATTGATTGACAAATAGAAAGGATGGTTCGGTTACATTTCTAAACTGAACCCGCCCTAAACACTGTGCCAAAAAGATAAACTTCTCTTAGACCCAAGCGTCTTCAGAGAATTTCCTATTTTGGCTTTGTGTTTTACGGGCTTGGTATCTTAATTATGGAAACATGGCAAGAGCTAAAAGTTACAGTGAAGCGTGAGGGGGAGGAGCTGGTCTCTAATCTCTTGATTGAGCTAGGTGCTCAAGGTGTTGCGATCGAAGACAGTATGGACTATGTGGGGAATGTCGACCGTTTTGGTGAAATCTTCCCAGAGGTTGAGCAACAAGAAGAAATCGTAGTGACAGCCTACTATCCTGATACGGTTGATGTGGTAGTGGTTGAGGCGGATTTGCAGGCTCGTCTAGCAGAATTGACAGACTTTATGGATTTGGGTGAGGTCAAGATGGGGACGACTGCCTTGGCTGAGGAAGACTGGGCAGATAACTGGAAGAAATACTATGAGCCAGCTCGTATCACTCATGACTTGACCATCGTGCCGTCTTGGACAGACTATGAGGCGACTGCGGGAGAGAAGATTATCAAGCTGGATCCTGGTATGGCCTTCGGGACAGGAACCCATCCGACGACCAAGATGAGCCTTTTTGCTTTGGAGCAGGTTCTTCGTGGTGGCGAAACGGTGCTGGATGTGGGGACAGGTTCAGGTGTCCTCTCCATTGCCAGCTCGTTGCTTGGTGCCAAGGAAATCTTCGCCTATGACCTAGATGATGTGGCAGTTCGTGTGGCTCAGGAAAATATTGAGCTCAACCCTGGCATGGAAAATATCCATGTAGCGGCAGGTGATTTGCTCAAGGGTGTGGAGATTGAGGCAGATGTGATTGTGGCTAATATCTTAGCGGATATTCTCATTCATCTGACGGATGATGCTTATCGCTTGGTCAAGGATGAAGGCTACCTGATCATGAGTGGCATTATCAAGGACAAGTGGGATATGGTGCGTGAGTCAGCTGAGTCGGCAGGTTTCTTCCTTGAAACCCATATGATTCAAGGGGAATGGAATGCCTGTGTCTTTAAGAAGACCAAGGATATCTCTGGTGTGATTGGAGGCTAGCATGCAACAGTATTTTGTCAAGGGCAGTGCAATCTCTCCTGTCACCATTGAGGACAAGGAAACCAGCAAGCATATGTTTCAGGTTATGCGCTTGAAAGAAGATGATGAGGTGACCTTGGTCTTTGATGATGGCATTAAGCGCTTGGCGCGCGTGGTAGATGTGGAAAATCATCAGTTTGAGTTGGTCGAAGAATTAGCTGACAATGTGGAACTACCAGTCCAAGTAACCATCGCATCAGGATTTCCCAAGGGAGACAAGCTAGAGTTCATCACTCAAAAAGTGACGGAACTTGGTGCCAGTCAAATCTGGGCCTTTCCCGCTGACTGGTCGGTCGCCAAATGGGATGGTAAGAAATTGGCTAAAAAGGTTGAAAAACTGGAAAAAATTGCCCTTGGAGCGGCAGAACAAAGCAAGCGTAATATCGTTCCAAGTATTCAGCTTTTCGAGAAGAAAGCAGATTTTCTAGCCCAGCTTGACCAGTTTGACTCTATCATAGTAGCCTATGAAGAATCAGCAAAAGAAGGAGAAGTCGCTGCGCTCTTACAAGCGGTCTCTGGTCTTGAAAAAGGAGCTAAACTGCTCTTTATCTTTGGTCCAGAAGGTGGTCTGTCACCAGCAGAAATCGAAAGTTTTGAAACTAAAGGAGCTGTTTTGGCAGGTCTTGGACCTCGTATCTTGCGAGCGGAAACAGCACCACTTTACGCTTTATCAGCCCTTAGTGTTTTAGTAGAATTAGAGAAATAAGAGGAAGAAAATGGAACAAAAACATCGTTCAGAATTTCCAGAAAAGGAACTTTGGGATTTAACAGCCCTATACCAAGACCGTGAGGATTTTTTGTGTGCAATCGAGAAAACACGCGAAGATATTAACCAATTTAGCCGTGATTACAAGGGCAATCTTCATACTTTTGAGGATTTTGAAAAGGCCTTTTCAGAATTGGAACAAATCTATATCCAGATGAGTCATATCGGCAATTATGCCTTTATGCCTCAGACGACGGACTATAGCAATGAGGATTTTGCTAATATCGCCCAAGCTGGGATGGAATTTGAGACAGACGCCAGTGTAGCTCTTACCTTCTTTGATGATGCCTTGGTGGAAGCTGATGAGGAAGTCTTGGACCGTTTGGGTAAATTGCCGCATTTAACAGCTGCCATTCGTCAGGCCAAAATCAAAAAAGCCCACTATCTAGGGGCGGATGTGGAGAAGGCTTTGACAAATCTGGGTGAAGTTTTCTACAGTCCACAGGACATTTACACTAAGATGCGAGCTGGGGACTTTGAAATGGCTGACTTTGAAGCCCATGGCAAGACCTACAAAAATAGCTTTGTGACCTATGAGAACTTCTATCAAAACCACGAGGATGCTGAGGTTCGTGAGAAATCTTTTCGTTCTTTCTCAGAAGGACTTCGTAAGCACCAAAATACGGCAGCTGCAGCCTATCTAGCTCAAGTCAAGTCGGAAAAACTCTTGGCTGATATGAAGGGCTACGACTCTGTCTTTGACTATCTTCTGTCTGAGCAAGAAGTGGACCGTGCTATGTTTGATCGTCAGATCGACCTCATCATGAAGGACTTTGCGCCAGTAGCTCAGAGATACCTCAAGCATGTTGCCAAGGTGAATGGTCTTGAAAAGATGACATTTGCAGACTGGAAATTGGACTTGGATAGCGCCCTCAATCCTGAAGTGAGCATTGATAATGCCTATGACTTGGTTATGAAGTCAGTCGCACCATTGGGTCAAGAATACACTCAAGAAATTGCCCGTTACCAAGAAGAACGCTGGGTGGACTTCGCTGCCAATAGTGGCAAAGATTCTGGCGGTTATGCGGCGGATCCGTATCGCGTACACCCTTATGTCCTCATGAGCTGGACAGGCTGTTTGAGCGATGTCTATACCTTGATTCATGAAATCGGGCATTCTGGTCAATTCATCTTTTCAGATAATCACCAAAGTTACTTTAACGCTCATATGTCGACCTACTATGTCGAAGCACCGTCAACCTTTAATGAGTTGCTCCTCAGTGATTATTTGGAACACCAATCTGACGATCCACGTCAAAAACGTTTTGCCCTTGCTCATCGCTTGACAGATACCTACTTCCATAACTTTATTACCCACCTCTTGGAAGCAGCCTTCCAGCGTAAGGTTTATACATTGATTGAAGAAGGGGAAACCTTTGGAGCAAGCAAGCTCAATAGCATTATGAAGGAAGTTTTGACAGACTTCTGGGGAGATGCTATTGAAATTGATGACGATGCGGCCTTGACTTGGATGCGCCAGGCCCACTACTACATGGGCTTGTATAGTTATACTTACTCTGCAGGACTAGTCATCTCGACAGCAGGCTACCTCCATCTGAAAAACTCTGAGAATGGAGCTAGAGACTGGCTCAATCTCCTCAAGTCAGGTGGTAGCAAAACACCACTTGAGTCAGCAATGATTATCGGAGCCGATATCTCAACAGATAAACCACTCCGTGATACGATTCAGTTCTTGTCTGATACAGTTGATCAGATTATAGCCTACAGTGCTGAGTTGGGAGAGTAAAGATTGGACAGAGTTTTAGGAGAATAATATGAATAGAATCAAAAAATGGCTGGAACAAAATCCCCAAAGAATGCTCTTTATCAAAATAGGCCTAGTCTTGTTGGGAATCATTTTGTTGATCGCTTTGCCTACTCTCTATCTTGTTTTGAGTGGAATTGGTATTTGGTATTTTGTAAAGAAAGCACCAGATATCCGAAAAAGAAATCTAATGATAGGGCTTTTCATTGTCAGTCTTGTTGCAGTTTCTCTCCAAACTCCGAAAGTCACAAAGAAAATTTCATCTTCTCAATCAGAAACTAAGCAGACTACGACATCTACTACTTCGGCAGCTTCAACCACGGATGCTTCATCTAGTATAGAGGAAGCAAAACGAGTCGAAGAAGAGAAAAAAGCTAAAGAAAAAGCAGAAGAAGAGAGAATTGCTAAAGAAAAAGCTGCAAAGGAGTTGCAAGAAAAAGGTGAAACCCTAGTCAAACAATTGGAAGAAAGTCAAGATGCGAGTCAAGTGAAGTCTGCTAAAGAAACAGTTAATCAGATTGAAAATAATGATAAAAAGGCAGAGTTGCTTGATAGGATAGGTGCGGTTGAATCATCAATTTCTCAAAAAGAGGAAGAAAAAAGAGCTGCGCGTGAAGCTGAAACCAAAACCCAACAGCAAGATAGAATTGTCTATGTTGCAAACTATGGGAAATCAAAAGTTTATTGGTATAGTAAGGATAGAATGCCTCCAAAAACTAATAAAGCTAACGTTGTTGAGATGACAGAAGCAGATGCAATTGCAGCAGGAAAAACTCCATCAAAAACAGAATAAGAAAGAAAGTCATCTGCGGATGGCTTTTTGATAAGTTACTAGAAATGTAGAGGTACTTTAGATGCGTAAAGAATTACAAAGAAAAGTGATAGAAGAAAAACCAAGCTATAGCCGAGAAGAAATTCAGTGGTTGCTTGAGCACTTGGGAGACCCCTCTCCAGAAATTCGAGACGAACTTGTTTTTACGAGTTTAGCTAGAGGTATTCAAGAAGAGTTGTTTACCCTTGAGCAGTTTCAGTTTATCTCAGAAGAGGTCTCCTCTGATGAAGGTCTATACAAAGAGATTGATAGTAGAGGAGTTTCAGCTCTTAAACGTTCTTTTAGGGCACTTATTTATGCCAATCTACTGTCCTGCGATGGTGCTAAGGAATCACTTTATTACCAGCAGTTGCCTTCTCCTATCAGGGCTGCCATGCTAAATCAAGGCTTACACTATCTTACAAAGGAAAAAGAGACGACGGGCTACTCTCATCAGTATGGTTGGGTTCACGCTTTTGCGCATGGGGCTGATCTTTTGACGGAAGTTATATGCCATCCTAGCTTTCCAAAGTCAGATATAGCCGAAGCATTTGAAATCATTGGGGAAATCTTTAAACGTGTTGAAATTCGTTTTACAAATGATGAAGATTGGCGGTTAGCCAGAGCATTTTATGAACCAATCTTACGAGGGAAAATCGAACCGTCTCTCCTCACTGCTTGGTTGCAAACAGTCGAATTTCCCCTGAAAGAAGCAAATGATTTCCATAGATTTTCCAATTTCAGATCCTGTCTGTTGGAAGCCTATGTCCAACTTGATCAGAAAAACTTTTTACAAGATGAGTTAAAAGAAGCTATTCAATCTTTTCAATACTAGAGATTAGCTGGTCATTTTATGATTTTCAAAAAACTTTCCAGTCAATTTTCTTGAAACCCTTTCCTTCTTTTGATAGACTGGTACATAGTTTTGAAAAAAAGGAGACTTATCATGAAAAAATTTGTTGCTGAATTAGTCGGTACATTTATGCTTGTGTTCATCGGAACAGGAGCTGTTGTTTTTGGAAATGGTGTTGAAGGTCTTGGACACCTTTTGTCTAACTCAGGTATGTCAACTGCAAGTCTTGGTGAAAATGCCTTGGCAAACGGTGTCACTGTCTTTGGCGGTTTCTTGTTTGAAGTCATCGCAACTTTCTTGTTTGTCCTAGTTATCATGACGGTAACATCAGCAAGCAAGGGCAATGGCGCAATCGCTGGTTTGGTAATCGGCTTGTCCTTGATGGCCATGATCCTTGTGGGATTGAACATTACTGGACTTTCAGTAAACCCAGCTCGTAGCTTGGCTCCTGCTGTCTTGGTAGGTGGCGCAGCCCTTCAACAAGTATGGATTTTTATCCTTGCCCCAATCGTTGGTGGCCTTCTTGCAGCCCTTGTTGCGAAAAACTTCCTTGGAACAGAAGAATAATTGAAACTCAAAAAGCCTTGCTCCTCATCTTGAGGAACAGGGCTTTTTCGTATTATACTCTTCGAAAATCTCTTCAAACCACGTCAGCGTCCATCTGCAACCTCAAAACAGTGTTTTGATCTGACTTCGTCAGTCTTATCTATAACCTCAAAGCAGTGCTTTGAGCAACCTGCGGCTAGCTTCCTAGTTTGCTCTTTGATTTTCATTGAGTATGAGTTTAGCGGTTGTCAATTTTCTCTGGATAAAGATCGTGTTGGAAGAGGCGTTGTTCTGCCAGACCTTCATACTTGGTTCCAGGTCTACCGTAGTTGTAGTAAGGGTCGATTGAAATGCCCCCGCGCGGAGTGAATTTTCCCCAGACTTCTAAATAGCGAGGGTCAAGCAAGTTGACCAAGTCTTTCCCTATGGTATTGATACAGTTTTCGTGAAAATCCCCATGATTTCGGTAGCTAAAGAGGTAGAGTTTGAGGGATTTTGACTCGACACAGAGCTTGTCAGGAATGTAGGAAATATAAATGGTCGCAAAGTCTGGTTGAGCAGTGATTGGGCAAAGCGAGGTAAATTCAGGACAGTTGAATTTAATAAAATAGTCATTTTCCACATGACGATTGTCAAAGGATTCGAGGACTTCTGGTTGATAGTCAAAAATGTAGTTGGTTTCTTTATTGCCGAGGAGGCTTAGGTTTTTCATTTCTTCTTGTTGTGACATGATTTTTTCTTTCTAATTTTAAACACCACGTTGGTTGTCGTAGAGGAGGGTATGGAGTTGAGGAAGGACGCGGACATTGCCCCAGCTATCGTCAGTAGCGACACGTTCCCAGAGTTCTTTGAGGCGGTCCAGTTGGTCTTGGACAATATTTCCTGTAGCCTTGGGCTCAGGATTTCCTGCTGATAAGAAAAGAACATCTGGTTGGTAACGTTCTTGAATCCCTTTGGCAAAGGCCAAATCGGCATCGTCAAAGACAGGGATTTTAAAGGTGACCTTGTCTGGATCCAGTTGGGAAACGATAAAGTCCAAAGTCTCGAAGTTGACTTCCATCTTGGATGAGGGAGGTTTGGGGCTCAGAGTGACTTGGTCGATGTCTTTTAACCAATTTTGCCAGCGGGAGCCTTGGGTCTCAACTGCCAGAGTGACACCGCGTTCTTTGAGCTTAGTGACGAGTTCAGCCATGTTGGTTGCTAGGATAGCGGGATTTCCGCCAGATAGGGTTACATAGTCGTAGCTTCCTAGCTTATCTAAGGCAGCAATGACTTCGTCAGCCGTCATGCGAGTTGGTTTTTCAGAACCATCCCAAGTAAAGGCAGAGTCGCACCAGTCGCAGTGGTAGTCGCAACCAGCAGTGCGGACAAACATGGTTTTCTGCCCGATAGCACGGCCTTCGCCTTGAAAGGTTGGGCCAAAAATTTCCAGAACTGGTAGTTTGAGGACACGTTCCCTAGTCATCTAACCACTCCCGTCTAAACTCTGCAAAGGCAGTCGGAGTTTCATAGAGGCGAACGTACTCCATACGTAGACCACGCTCATCTGGTAACTCTTGGCTCATGGTTTGGAAAATCCAGTAAACCATGTTTTCAGCAGTCGTGTTCATATAAGGCAGGGTTTCATTGAGATAGCGATGATCCAAATGGGGTTCTAAATAGTCCTTGTAGATAGCTTTGATATCTCCAAAGTCGTAGGTCATGCCCCGTTCATCTAAAAATCCACTGACAGCAATCTGCAGATGATAAGTGTGGCCGTGCAGGGATTTGCATTTTCCTTCATAGTGAAAGAGGTGGTGGGCAGCGTCGAAGGTAAATTCTTTTGATACCAAGGTTCTGTGAGAATTGTAGACAAGAGACTCCCCAGTTTCCTGTTTGATTTCTTTGGGTGCAAAAAACATTAGCCCTCTCCTTTCTGTGAGAGATAAACATCTAAACCATGCTGACGTAGGTGGCAGGCTGGGCAATCCCCACAGCCACTTCCGATAATCCCATTGTAGCAGGTCAAGGTCCTTTCACGAACGTAGTCAAATGCGTCGAGTTGGTCGGCTAATTCCCAAGTTTCAGACTTGTCTAGCCACATGAGAGGTGTTTGGATAACAAAGTCGTAATCCATGGCAAGGTTGAGAGTAACATTGAGAGATTTGACAAAGACATCTCGGCAGTCAGGGTAGCCTGAGAAGTCTGTCTCGCAGACACCTGTCACGATATCTTTAATGCCTCGTTGCTTGGCAAGAACTGCCGCAAAGGACAGAAAGAGGAGGTTGCGACCGTCAACGAAGGTATTGGGAACCTCTCCCTCTTTTTGCTCGATCTCCAGATCAGAGGTCAGGGCATTTTCAGTGATTTGTCCCAGCAGAGACATATCTAAGATGTGATGACGAATGCCTTGTTCCTTAGCGATTTCTCTAGCAACTTGAATTTCGAGATGATGGCGTTGGCCGTAGGCAAAGGTGACGGCTTCGACTGTTTCATAGTGTTCTTTAGCCCAAAAGAGGCAGGTTGTGGAATCTTGACCGCCACTAAAGACGACCAAGGCTGATTGACGTTTCATAGTACTCCTTCCAAAATGGGAAATGTTCAGAGCACGCAAAAAGCTCCCTTGAGGGGAGCTAAAAAATACCAAGTAGAGGTTTTTTTTAGCGATGGCATGTCCCAAACATCGTAATATTCTACCTACAGTCTAGCATATTTTTTGAAAAATGGCAAAGAGCAAGAAAAAAGAGACCAAATGAAGCACTTGGTCTCTCGTGTGATTAGCTCAATTCAGCAACGATGGCCTTGATTTGTTCTGCAGTATGAACACCTGCAACTTGTTTCACCACTTGGCCGTCTTTTTTGAAGAGAAGGGTTGGGATAGACATGATTCCAAAAGCACGAGCTGTGTTTGGATTTTCATCAACATCCATTTTAACGATTTTCAAGACATCTTCTGAAAGTTCTTCAGACAATTTATCCAAGATTGGACCTTGCATACGACATGGACCACACCAAGTTGCCCAGAAGTCTACCAAGACCAAACCGTCTTTTGTTTCTTGTTCAAATGTTGCATCTGTAATTGCTTTTGCCATTGTATTTCTCCTTTTTTAGTTATATTGGCTTAAATCTTGTTTCATGAGATAGAAGAAAACATCTCCATAAGTCCCATGGTAGTCCAAATCATGACCATTGTAGGTTAATTTTTGGACAGTATAGTAATCAGCAACGCCGATGAGGCAGGCGTGTTGAGAACGTTCAAAGTCTTGGTAAGACTCGAAAGTCATGGTTCTCTCTTGCTTACTGGCGTCTAGATAAGTAATTTCGATCATATAAAACTCCTTTGTTCGATCTTGACTTTATTGTACTCCTTGAAAAGAGGAATGTCAAGAAAAATGATTGCGCACGCAACTTTTTTAAAAAATCTGATTAAGAAATGAAATCAAGACTCGTTTCCAGTCTTTCTTCGACGGCTTTTTGCAGGTAAGCTAGGGTGGTTTGTCCCTCGTCAGTCAGGCAGATAAAACTAGCCCGTCTATCCTGATCGCAACATCTGCGACTAAGCAAACCGCAGTTTTTCTCTTCTAATCGTGCCACCATTCGAGAAACAGCGCTCGGACTGAGATGGAGTTTATCGGGTAAATCAATCTGTCGTAAGGATTTTTCATCGGCTAGATCCAAATAGTAGAGCAGGTAAAACTCTTTCAAGTTCAGCCTTTGTTCACTCTGCTGGGCAATAGTTTCTTCCAACAAGGCTTCCATTTCTTTTTGATGGCGGTTGTAGTCAAACCATTTTTCTAAGTAGGTCATTGCTTTCTCCTTTCTTTTCAAAGTAAAAATCACAAAGTCATTAGTGACTGTTTCTGCAATACAAGATGATTGCGCATGCAATGATTATACTACTTTTAACTAATCCGTGCAAGAGAGAAGAATTGCAATATTTCCTTGAAATTTTCTGAAAAAAGAGTAAACTGGTATGCAAGAAGTCTTTTTCGTGGAGTTTAGAATGAAATTATATGTTCAATTAATGATTCTCTTTGTGATTTCATTGATCGGTGAGGGAATTTCTAGTTTCTTTCATCTGCCTATCCCAGGCAGTATTATCGGTTTGATTATTCTCTTTCTAGCCTTACAGTTCAAGTGGCTGAGAACCAGACATGTCAACATGGTGGGGAATTTCTTGCTGGCCAATATGACTATTCTCTTTTTGCCGCCAGCAGTGGGTATCATGGAAAAGTTTGATGTGATTGCCCCCTATCTCTTGTCTATCGTCTTGATTGTCTTTTTTGCGGCTGTTATCAACATTGTCCTCATCGCCCTAGTGGTTCAGTTTATCAAGAGACGTTTTGAGGGAGATTATGAGAAAGGAGATGCCAAATGAGCGAATTTGTATCCAATCCTCTGTTTGGGATTGCCCTGTCTATCCTAGCTTATCTAGCGGGGATGTTGATTTACAGACGTTTTCCACATCCATTGACAACACCCTTGCTGTTGTCGGCTATTTTTATCATTATTTTCCTTAAGGCGACGGGGATTTCTTATCAAGATTATTACCAAGGTGGGGTTTATCTGAATAATTTGATTGTCCCATCGACAGTGGCTCTAGGGATTCCGCTTTATAAGAGTTTTCACTTGATGAAGCACCATGCTCGGAGTATTCTCTTTGGTAGTCTACTAGCAGTAGTTGTCAATACTAGCTTCACCGCCATAGTGGCGAAAATATTTGGCATGGACTTTTTCCTAGCCATTTCTCTCTTTCCCAAGTCAGTGACAACCGCTATGGCAGTGGGGATTACAGAGAAATTGCAAGGTTTAACGACTGTGACCTTGGTCGTCGTAGTGGCAACTGGGATTTTGACTAGTGTTATTGGACCAACCCTTTTGAAGTGGTTGAAGATTGATGATCCAGTGGCTGTCGGACTCTCCCTTGGAGGAACAGGTCATGCAGTCGGAACAGGAACAGCCTTTCGATACGGCTCGGTAGCAGGAGCCATGGGTGGCTTAGCTATCGGTGTCACCGGTATTCTCTATGTCTTTGTAAGCCCCATCGTAGCCAGCTTGATATTGAGTTAAAGCAAAACCCAGCTCTTGTAAGCTGGGCGTTTTTTATTGCAAGTTAACCTTATTTTTCAAGATATAGTAGGTTCCGAGGTAGTAGATAATTGCTAGAATGAAATCTTTGAGGATATCAGCGCTAATTAGGAGGTTAAAATCATAATCTATTCGGAAGAAGATAGAAATATAGCCAATCACGATGTTAAGCACGATATAAGCTAAAATTCCCATAGCGGTACGGTATTCGTTAAATAGTTGACCAATTGAGATACAAAGGTAAATAGATAAAATCCAAGTAATTGAACCCACCAGAAGAGAGAGGGCATAGAGCCAACCGTAACCGAGATAAGGAGAGATAAATCGATAGAGGAGTGGCAAATCTTTCACTACAGGGGTGAGTGAGAAGATAATAATGATACTCAAGATAAATACAATATAGCTTATGATTGACCAAATGAGAGCACCTAGTAATTTGGCGGTGATGATCTGGTGTTCAGAGACGGGCAGAGTCAATGTCAGATAGCCCTGACGATCGTAGACACTTCCCTTGAAGCGTCGGATGATTAGAAAGATCGTCGCGATCCAGAGAGTAACGCTGAGCCCACCAAAAACTAAGATCAGAAAGCCTAAAAGATAGTAGGGATCATTACCATAGCTAGTGTAGGTCTGACTAATACCAGAAATGGATGCACCAATCAAAACCGAAATTGCAAGCACAGCACCGTAGAGAGCTAGATACCATTTGTTAACATTTTTAAATTCATAACGAACTAAATTCCAAAACATAATAATCTCCTTTAACTAAGCCTTGAACTCTTGGCGGAAGAGCTGGTCAATCGACTCACCTGACTCGTAACGAATATCATCTACATTTCCTTGACGAACAACTTTTCCGTTATTTAGGAAGATGATTTCGTCCAAGATCGGCTCAATATCTGAAATCAAGTGGGTAGAAATCAAAACAGTTGAAGTTGGTGAGTAGTTGTTGATGATGGTGTTCAAGATATAGTCACGGGCAGCCGGATCCACACCACCAATTGGTTCGTCGAGCACGTAGAGACGAGCTTCACGGCTCATAACCAGGATGAGCTGAACCTTTTCCTTGTTTCCTTTTGACAATTTCTTGAGGCGACTGTTTTCATCAATGCCAAGATCTGCTAAAAGGTGCTGAGCCCGCTCAAGATTGAAATCTTGGTAGAAAGTTTTAAAGTAGGTCAGTGCTTCTTTGATTTTCATCTGTTCATTCAGATAAGTCGTGTCTGGTAGATAAGAGACAATGGCCTTGGTAGCAGGACTTGGGTCCATGTTGTTAATGAGGACACGACCTTGGTCTGGTTGGAGAAGTCCGTTGATCAGCTTGATCAGGGTTGTCTTTCCAGACCCGTTCGGACCGAGAAGCCCGACGATTTTTCCAGCGGGAATCTCAAGGGAAACATTGTTAAGGGCTGCTGTAGCCCCATAGGATTTGGATACATTTTCAAATGCTAGTAATGTCATAATTTTACACTCCTTTGATGTATTCGCTAAGCACACTTGGCAGTTCTTCTTTTTGATAGCCGAATTGAAGCATGCCCGTTACAAAGTTTTTCAGTTGCTCCTCAGAAAGCTGTTTGCGGGACTGAACGATGAGATCTAAGTCCTCAGTGACAAAACGACCAGTTGTTCGCTTGCTATAAACGAAGCCCTCGCGCTCAAGATCAGACAAGGCACGCTGAATTGTGTTGGGATTGACCCCAGCCTCGCTCGCTAGTTCCCTTACGGTTGGGAGCTGTTGGTTGGGTTCCAGTTCATGGGAAACAATCTGTAGTTTGATTTTTTCCATAATCTGTAAATAAATCGGTTTTGTATTATCAAATGACCAGGACATCATAGTCTCCTTTCTTTTTCTTTATTGTTCTAATTAAATAATACAATAAAACAAAAAACTTGTCAAGTAAAAATAAGAATTGTTTTGGGAATTGCTCAAAAAATGGTATAATGAAAAGAAAACGACAAGGAGGGAAATGCATGCGTTGTCCAAAATGTGGGGCTACCAAGTCTAGTGTTGTTGATAGTCGACAAGCCGAAGAAGGAAATACCATCCGTCGAAGACGTGAGTGCGACGAGTGTCAGCATCGTTTTACAACCTATGAACGAGTAGAAGAAAGAACGCTGGTTGTCGTCAAAAAAGACGGTACACGAGAGCAGTTTTCGAGAGATAAAATCTTTAATGGGATTATCCGCTCAGCCCAGAAACGCCCTGTTTCAAGTGATGAAATCAACATGGTGGTCAATCGTATCGAGCAAAAACTCCGTAGTCGCAGTGAGAATGAGATCCAAAGTGAATATATTGGTTCTTTAGTAATGGAGGAATTGGCGGAGCTTGATGAGATTACCTATGTTCGTTTTGCCAGTGTTTACCGTAGCTTTAAGGATGTGAGTGAGTTGGAGAGCCTTCTCCAGCAGATCACCCAGTCCTCTAAGAAGAAAAAGGAAAAATAGATGAAACCAAATGACCGTTTTTCTTTTATAAAGAATAATCGGGTGTCGCAAGATACCTCTTCTCTGGTGCAGTGCTACCTCCCGATTATCGGTCAGGAGGCGCTGAGTCTCTATCTATATGCTATTACCTTTTGGGATGGTGGGCAAAAGGAGCACCTCTTTGCTAATATTCTTAATCATTTGAACTTCGGGATGAATACGCTCCTCCAGTCTTTTAAAATCTTATCTGCTGTGGACTTGTTAACCCTTTATCAAAAAGGAGAAACCTATAAATTACAGCTTCATTCTCCTCTCTCCAGTCAAGAATTTTTAAGTCATTCTGTCTATAGCAGATTATTGGAGAGAAAGATTGGGGATACAGCTGTTTCTACTATGAAGCAGGTTCCAAGTGAGGGAGAAGAACTCTCTGTTTCCTTGAGCCAAGTTTTTCCAAACCTGACTGAAGAAGTGACTCCAATTGAGTCAAAAAACAGGGTGAAAAATGATTTTGACTTGGCACATTTTCAGCGCCTGATGGCTCGAGATGGCTTGCGTTTTGAAGACGAGCAGGCGGATGTTTTGGAATTGTTTGCCATTGCGGATGAAAAAAAATGGACCTGGTTTGAAACCTATCAATTAGCCAAGGCGACTACAGTGGCTCAGGTTATTTCAGTCAAACGCATGCGTGAAAAGATAGCACAAAAACCAGCATCTTCTGACTTTAGCCCCAAAGAAATGACCATTATTAGGGAAGCCAAAAACAAAACTCCCCTGCAATTTTTAGCAGAAATCAAGCAAACGCGTAAGGGGAACATCACCCAGAGTGAAAGAGAACTCCTTCACCAGATGGCGTCTTTAGGCTTGTTGGACGAAGTCATCAATATCGTCTTACTTTTAACCTTTAACAAGGTTGATTCGGCTAATGTCAATGAAAAATATGCCATGAAAGTTGCTAACGACTATGCCTATCGCAAGATTCGGACAGCAGAGGAAGCCGTGCTTCGGATTCGAGAGCGTCAGCAAAAAGGCAAGGAAGACCAAAAATCAAAAACTAGCTCGACTAAGACCAATGTTCCCAAGTGGAGCAATCCAGAATATAAAAATCAAACCAGTGAGGAGACTCGTCTGGAACTAGAACGTAAAAAACAAGAAATGTTAGCCCGATTAGAAGAAGGAGGAGACTAGATGGAAAGTGTTGGTGACGTTATCAAACGTCAGACAAGTCGTTTTCAGTATCAGGACCTGGTCCAGCAGATCATGAAGGACCCAGATGTAGCGGCTTTTATCCAGAAAGAATCCCTCAGTCCAGAGGAGTTGAATCGTAGCATCTCCAAGTTCAATCAATATATCACAGAACGGGACAAGTTTCTTCGTGGGGATGCGGACTATATAGCACGTGGTTACAAGCCTATCTTGGTCATGAATCACGGTTATGCGGACGTTTCTTATGAAGAAACACCAGAACTAATCGCGGCTGAGAAAGAGGCGGCAATCAAGAATCGTCTCAAGTTGATCAATCTACCAGCAAGTCTCAAGAAAGCGAAATTGGCTCAGATTGACCTGGATGATCTAGGCCGTTTGCCGATTTTTGAGAGACTCTATGCCTTTGTTGACCTTTACCCTAGTATCCGAAAAGGTCTCTATCTTTATGGAGATTTTGGTGTCGGTAAGAGTTTCATGATGGCGGCTCTGGCCCATGACCTATCTGAAAAACGTGGGGCTTCAACAACCATTCTCCACTATCCAAGTTTTGTCATTGATGTAAAAAATGCTATCGGTGAAGGCTCTGTAAAGACCTTGGTGGATGAGATCAAGTTAGCAGAAGTCTTGGTCTTGGATGATATTGGTGCAGAACAGTCTACCCCTTGGGTGCGTGATGAGATTCTCCAAGTTATTCTCCAGTATCGTATGCAGGAAGATTTGCCGACCTTCTTTACTTCCAACTTTAATTTTCAAGATTTGGAAAAACATTTTGCCAAAGGAAAGAATGGAAATGATGAGACTTGGGAAGCTAGACGGGTTATGGAGCGAATCCGTTATTTGGCTGAGGAGACAAGACTAGAAGGAGAAAATCGCCGATGACAGAAACCATTCAACTGATGAAAGCTCATACTTCAGTTCGTCGCTTTCAGGAGCAAGAAATTCCTCAGGCAGACTTGGAAGAGATTTTGACTGCTGGACAAATGGCGTCATCTTGGAAAAATTTTCAATCCTACTCTGTGATTCTTGTGCGTAGTCAAGAGAAGAAAGATGCCCTATATGAACTGGTTCCTCAGGAAGCCATTCGCCAGTCAGCTGCCTTTTTGCTCTTTGTCGGTGACTTGAACCGAGCTGAAAAGGGAGCAAGTCTTCATACGGACACTTTCCAACCTCAAGGGGTAGAAGGTCTCCTTATCACGTCTGTAGACGCTGCGCTTGCGGGGCAAAATACCTTGCTTGCAGCAGAGAGTCTGGGATATGGTGGTATGATTATCGGTTTGGTCCGTTACAAGTCGGAAGAAGTGGCAGAGCTTTTTAACTTGCCTGACTATACCTACCCAGTTTTTGGGATTGCCCTTGGCGTGCCAAACCAACAACATGATGTCAAACCAAGACTGCCTTTGAACCAAGTGGTATTTGAAGAAGAATACCAAGAACAGCCAGTTGAAGCGATTTTGGACTATGACCAAGTACAAGCAGACTATGCTGGTGCGCGTGCGACGACCTCTTGGAGTCAGCGTTTGGCAGAGCAGTTTGGCCAAGCCGAACCTAGTTCAACTCGGAAGAATCTAGAACAGAAAAAGTTATTTTAGAAAGTGAGAAAACATGGCCTTACCAACTATTGCCATTGTGGGACGTCCCAATGTTGGGAAATCAACCCTATTTAATCGGATCGCTGGTGAGCGGATCTCAATCGTAGAAGATGTCGAGGGTGTGACACGTGACCGTATCTATGCAACGGGTGAGTGGCTCAATCGTTCCTTTAGTATGATTGATACGGGAGGGATTGACGATGTCGATGCTCCCTTCATGGAACAAATCAAGCACCAAGCAGAAATTGCTATGGAAGAAGCAGATGTCATCGTCTTTGTCGTTTCAGGTAAAGAAGGGATTACAGATGCGGACGAGTACGTAGCTCGCAAACTCTATAAAACCCATAAGCCTGTTATCCTTGCCGTTAACAAGGTTGACAACCCTGAGATGCGAAATGATATCTTTGATTTCTATGCGCTTGGATTGGGTGAACCACTGCCAATTTCGTCTGTCCACGGTATTGGTACGGGTGATGTACTGGATGCCATCGTGGAAAATCTACCACATGAAGTTGAAGAAGAAAATCCAGATGTCATTAAATTCAGCTTGATTGGCCGTCCAAACGTTGGAAAATCAAGTTTGATCAACGCCATTTTGGGAGAAGACCGTGTGATTGCTAGTCCAGTAGCTGGAACAACGCGCGATGCCATTGATACCCATTTTACAGATGCTGATGGTCAAGAGTTTACCATGATTGATACAGCTGGTATGCGTAAGTCTGGTAAAGTCTATGAAAATACAGAAAAATACTCTGTCATGCGCGCTATGCGTGCTATTGACCGTTCCGATGTAGTCTTGATGGTCCTCAATGCCGAGGAAGGTATTCGTGAGTATGATAAGCGTATCGCTGGATTTGCCCACGAAGCCGGTAAAGGGATGATCATCGTGGTCAATAAGTGGGATACCCTTGAGAAAGACAATCACACCATGAAGAAATGGGAAGAAGATATCCGTGAGCAGTTCCAATACCTGCCTTATGCTCCGATTGTCTTTGTCTCTGCTCTGACCAAGCAACGTCTCCACAAACTGCCTGAGATGATCAAGCAAATCAGTGAGAGTCAAAACACGCGTATCCCATCGGCTGTCTTGAACGATGTCATTATGGATGCCATTGCCATCAATCCAACACCGACAGACAAAGGAAAACGACTCAAGATTTTCTACGCAACTCAAGTGGCAACCAAGCCACCAACCTTTGTCATCTTTGTTAACGAAGAAGAACTTATGCACTTCTCTTACCTGCGTTTCTTGGAAAATCAAATCCGCAAGGCCTTTGTCTTTGAAGGAACCCCGATTCATTTGATCGCAAGAAAACGTAAGTAAGCCTTGCTTATTTTTCAATAAGAATAACTGAAAAGAAGACTGGTATGTCTTCTTTTTTTCTATAAAATAGGTGAAAAAATCCTGTCAAATTGAATGAAAAATCTGTCATCAAAATTCAATCATTTTCCCGGCTTTTGTAACCTATTTGTAATGAAATTGCACTTTTTTTGTAAAAATCAAAATGCTATAATTCCTTAAATCAATTTTCCTTTATCAGGGAGGTTATTATGAAAAGAAGCAGATTATTTAAACATAGTTTGTTGGTTCGCTTGCTTGGACTGCTGATGGTCTTTCTCTTCTTGTCAGCATTCACAGCACCTGAAAAACCTGAGTACGGGATCTATGACCCAGATCACTATCTGACTGACGCGACAATTAGTCAGATTCGGGAATTGAATAATGTCAATAGTAAAAAATCAGAAAAAATCCAGATGGGTGTTTACGTTGTGAAAAGCCTAAATGGAGAAACAATCGAGACTGTTGCCAATGAAACAGCTAGAGCTTGGAAGATTGGCTACTCGGGAGACAATCACGGTGTCTTGATTGTGGTAGCAGTCCAAGATAGAAAATCACGGATTGAAACCAGTAATAATGTGGCCAGTAAAATCACAGACTATCAGACTCACAGATTCTTGACAACAGCACGCCCTTACTTTCAAAATGGTGACTATAACAAGGGTGTTCTCTCAATAGTCAATAATCTCAACTACATGTTCTATAGTGGATCGAGTACAACTGCTTCAAGTTCTAAAAGTAGTTACGACTATACTACCAACTCTAGTCGCTTAAGGGAACTTGAAAGGTATGCTGGTGAGAGCAGTTCTTCGAGACGGCATCGAAAAAGCAGTTCGAGTGACGGAGTTATCGGATTTGGAATTCTCATTTACTTCATCGTGATGATTATCGGATTTATATCTGGAGGTCGTGGTGGCGGTTCACATGGCGATGATTCTGGCGGTGGCTGGTGGGGCGGTGACTCATCAGATTCAGGATCCTCTTGGTCTGACTCGGGCTCCGATTCATCTGGAGGCTGGGACGGCGGTGGCTTCGATGGTGGCGGTTCGTCTGATGACTGGTGAGTGATCGTATATAGCTCAAACCGATTTCTCCATGCAGTAAGGTGACTCCTTTACAACAGTTCACTCCTTAATTAAAAATAAAAACAAAGTTTGGGAAATTGATTTAAAATCTGAGTCCTATCTCAGAAAAGTTGATAAAAGAAAGTGTTAAGGTTTTGATATGAAACAAAATAAAGTAATTCTCTCTATAGTGGCGATTTTCTTTGGACTACTAGTTCTGGGAAGTTGTTCCGCAGTGACGACCTATAACGGTCTGGTTGGTGAACAGACTAAAGTGGAGCAGGCTCAGGCCGATGTCTCTACAGCCCTCCAACGTCGTTCAGACTTGATTGGTAACTTGGTGGAGTCCGTTAAAGGACAAATGAATCATGAAACCGAAGTCTTTACCAAGATTGCTGATGCTAGAGCTAAAATCGGTAGTAGCTCAGTGACTTCGGAAGAAAACCAAAAGGCTCAGGGAGAATTGAGCTCAGCTATTTCCCGCTTGATTTCCTTGACGGAGAATTATCCAGAACTCAAGAGCAATCAAAATGTTGAGCAACTAATGGTGGAACTTTCAGGAAGTGAAAATCGAATCTTTGTAGCACGCAAGGATTATAATAAAGTCGCAGCCGAGTACAATCAAAAGTTGAGAAGTTTTCCAACCGTGCTTTTTGCGAATATGATGAACTTTAAAGAAGCTGAAACCTTCAAAGAAACAGAAGAAGCCAAGACAGTTCCTAAGGTCGATTTCGGAACATCTTCATCAAGTCAATAAAGTGAATCGACTATGAATAAAGGGATTTCTCTAGTATGACTAGTGATTTTAAACTCAAACCTGGAAAGCCTTTTCCAGGTTTTTTTTGGTATAATAAAATAAAAAGAAATCTTGGAGAAAGCTATGCTAGGAAGACTTTTTCAACTCTTGGTCTTGTCACCATACTTTTATTTTTTTCATTGGATTGAGAAGGCGGATAAAGATAGTAAATATTTCGTGTTTTTCTATTACTTTTATTGGATTTATCTCCCTTTTTGGGCTTTATTCAGTATCGCTTTTACAATTTTTTCTTTGTTGATTTTCAATTTTATCTTGAAAAATCCCATGGATCTAACAAGATGGGGGATATGGATTCTTTTAGTCTTCTTGTCTCTTGTAAATGACTGGAAAGTCTATGTCTGCCTGAAGAGAATGTTCAAGCTGAGACAGATCAATAACAGAGGCTCATCACAGAATAGCTAATTTTTAGAGGAGGTTTAAGATGTCAAAGGTAAGGCAGTTTATGTATAGCTATTACAAAATCTATATTCTTACGATTTGCTTTCTCTGGTTCCTCATGTTCTTTCTTCCTTGGGATTGGCAAATAGGAGGAGTTTCAATTTATTATTTCGTTATGAAAAAACTCTTCGTAGTCTTTGGTGTTTTATCCATCCTATACTCCATACTGATTAAAAAAATCAGTCTCTTTATCTTTGGAGTGCTATTTTGCATGGCCTTCTGGATCAATCTCTTTTTGTACTTTGGCTTATTACCAGCATTTTTTGGAAATTAAACACTAAAAATTGATGGGCTAGACTAGCTTCTAGCCCTTTTTATTTTCTTGTCAAAATAGTTTGAGAAGTGAAAATGATTTGGTTGACGGGCTATCTGTATGATATAATAAGTCCCGTAAACAGAAGATTAAGGGATTTAAAAATGGCGAAAAAAGTAAAGGATTATTATGACCTGGCTTATGCTAAGGATTTGAGTCGACGGTTGCAAGAAACATCCGCTGCCTTTGATGGGCAAAAATTTGTTGCTAGAAAAAGATTTGGAAGAGTTGGAGTTCAGTCAGCGTCAAGAACTTTTGGCTAAAAGTATCAAAGATTGCCTTCCCCTATCTTATGAGGATTCTCTCAAGGTTTTTGAGAAAATCTTAGGTCCTGAGTTAGAGGGTGGTTTAGGTATGTTCTCAGAAGGTTATTGGCTTTGGCCAATCGGCAAATATGTAGAGCTATACGGGGACCAAGAATTTGAATTGAGCGCGGCCTTTAGTAAGGAACTCACCAAGCGGTTTACGGGAGAATTTTCCATGAGGCCCTTACTGGCTCGCTATCCTAAGGCTACAATGGCCTTGCTGTTAGAATGGAGTCAAGATGAAAACTTGCGCGTTCGTAGACTTGCTAGCGAGTGCATGCGTATCCGTCTACCTTGGGCCAAGAGACAAACCGTGGTATTGGATTATTTTGAGGATTTCATCACGATTCTGACCAATCTAAAGGATGATAGAGACAAGTCCATTCAAAAAAGCGTAGCCAACAATCTAAATGATTTATACAAGGAAGCACCCGATAAGTTTGAAAGGATACTTCAAGCTTGGCAAAAGGAGGAGCTAAGTCCAAGTTGTGCTTGGATTATCAAGCATGCCTCACGAACAAAAAACAAAAAAATAGCAACAGAAGATTGATGCAAAAAAAGCTGAATTTTGACTGGTCTTTTCCGTTGTAAATTAAGGATTCTTTCTTGAAAAATAATAGTAAATATGCTAAAATGAAAAGAACATTCTAAAATATTCAGAATTAAAAGTAAGGAAAATCATGGCTAATATTTTAAAAACGATTATTGAAAATGATAAAGGAGAACTTCGCCGTCTAGAAAAGATGGCCGATAAGGTTCTTAATTATGAGAGCCAAATGGCTGCGATGTCAGACGATGAGCTAAAAGCAAAAACTGACGAATTTAAAGAACGATACAACAAGGGTGAATCACTTGATTCATTGCTATATGAAGCCTTTGCGGTAGTACGTGAAGCAGCAAAACGTGTCCTCGGGCTTTTCCCTTATAAGGTTCAGGTCATGGGTGGGATTGTTCTTCACCATGGTGACGTTCCAGAGATGCGTACGGGTGAAGGGAAGACCTTGACAGCGACCATGCCAGTATACCTCAATGCCCTTGCAGGTAAAGGGGTTCACGTAGTTACAGTCAATGAATACCTAACAGAACGTGACGCGACTGAGATGGGTGAGCTCTACTCATGGCTCGGTCTTTCAGTAGGGATCAACTTGGCAGCTAAATCTCCAATGGAGAAAAAAGAAGCTTATCTTTGCGATATTACCTACTCAACCAACTCAGAGATTGGTTTCGACTACCTTCGTGACAACATGGTCGTTCGTGCAGAAAATATGGTACAACGTCCGCTCAACTATGCCTTGGTCGATGAGGTGGACTCGATCTTGATCGATGAAGCCCGTACTCCTTTGATCGTTTCAGGTGCCAACGCAGTTGAAACAAGCCAACTCTACCATATGGCAGACCACTTTGTGAAGTCTTTGGACAAGGACGACTATATCATTGACGTGCAGTCTAAGACGATTGGTTTGTCAGACTCTGGTATTGACAAGGCGGAAAGCTACTTCAAACTTGAAAATCTCTACGATATCGAAAACGTGGCTCTTACTCACTTTGTTGACAATGCCCTTCGTGCCAACTATATCATGATTCTTGATATCGACTATGTGGTTAGCGAAGAGCAGGAAATCCTAATCGTCGACCAATTTACAGGTCGTACCATGGAAGGTCGCCGTTACTCTGATGGCTTGCACCAAGCGATTGAAGCCAAAGAAGGTGTGCCAATCCAAGACGAGACCAAAACTTCAGCTTCTATTACCTATCAAAACCTCTTCCGTATGTATAAGAAATTGGCAGGTATGACAGGTACTGGTAAAACAGAGGAAGAAGAATTCCGCGAAATCTACAACATTCGTGTTATCCCAATCCCAACCAACCGTCCAATTCAACGTATCGACCACTCAGACCTTCTCTATGCAAGTCTTGATGCGAAATTTAAGGCTGTAGTTGAAGATGTAAAAGCTCGTTACCAAAAAGGTCAGCCGGTCTTGGTAGGTACAGTTGCCGTTGAAACCAGTGATTTCCTTTCTAAGAAATTGGTAGCAGCAGGTGTTCCTCACGAAGTCTTGAATGCAAAGAACCACTACAGAGAAGCGCAAATCATCATGAACGCTGGTCAACGTGGTGCCGTTACCATCGCGACCAACATGGCCGGTCGTGGTACCGACATCAAGCTTGGTGAAGGAGTTCGTGAACTTGGTGGTCTTTGCGTCATTGGTACAGAGCGTCACGAAAGTCGCCGTATTGATAACCAGCTTCGTGGACGTTCAGGGCGTCAAGGAGACCCAGGTGAGTCACAATTCTACTTGTCTCTTGAAGATGATTTGATGAAACGTTTTGGTTCAGAACGCTTGAAGGGTGTCTTTGAACGCCTCAACATGTCTGACGAAGCTATCGAATCTCGCATGTTGACGCGTCAGGTTGAAGCAGCTCAAAAACGTGTAGAAGGAAACAACTACGACACTCGTAAACAAGTCCTTCAATACGATGATGTTATGCGTGAACAACGTGAAATCATCTATGCACAACGTTATGATGTCATTACTGCAGATCGTGACTTGGCACCAGAAATCCATGCTATGATCCGTCGTACCATTGGCCGAATCGTAGATGCGCATGCTCGTTCGAAAGAAGATGAAAAACTGGAAGCAATCTTGAACTTTGCTAAATATAACTTGCTTCCAGAAGATTCAATCAGCCGTTCAGATTTTGTAGGTCTGTCAGATCAGGCCATCAAAGATGAACTGTATCAACGTGCATTGAAGGTTTATGATAGCCAAGTTGCCAAACTTCGTGATGAAGATGCAGTGAAAGAATTCCAAAAAGTCTTGATTCTACGTGTTGTAGACAACAAGTGGACAGACCATATCGATGCTCTTGACCAGTTGCGAAATGCTGTTGGCCTTCGTGGATATGCCCAAAACAACCCTGTTGTAGAATATCAAGCAGAAGGTTTCCGCATGTTTAATGACATGATTGGATCGATTGAATTCGATGTAACTCGCTTGATGATGAAAGCACAAATCCACGAACAGGAACGTCCTCAAACTGAACACAATATCAGTACAACTGCGACTCGTAATATCGCAGCGCAGCAGACTCAGCTTCCAAAAGATGTGGACTTGAGCCAAATTGGACGAAATGATCAATGCCCATGTGGCTCTGGTAAGAAATTCAAGAACTGTCATGGTAAGAGACAATAATATGAGATAAGATACAGGCGGATACCTGGTGAAAGTCATTTTTTGCTTGGTGTCCGTTTGCTTTATAAGGAGATGAATCATGGTATTTACAGCTAAAAGTCCTAAAATTAACATTGAAGAAGTTCGCGCCTTGTCTAAATTAGAGGGAGCGGCTCTTGCGAGAAAAAACCAACGTGATCAGGAATTGGAAGCCATCATCCGTGGGGAAGACCAGCGTATTCTCTTGGTGATTGGACCATGTTCATCTGATAATGAAGAAGCGGTTCTCGAGTATGCCAAACGTCTATCTACTTTGCAAGAAGAGGTCAAAGATCGTATTTTTATGGTCATGCGTGTCTATACGGCTAAACCTCGTACCAATGGAGACGGCTATAAGGGCTTGATTCATCAACCAAATGCTAAAGAAGCACCTAGCTTGATCAATGGAATCAAGGCTGTTCGTCAGCTACATTACCGCGTTATTTCTGAGACTGGCATGACAACAGCGGATGAGATGCTTTATCCTGAAAATCTTCCGCTGGTGGATGATTTGATTTCTTATATGGCTGTTGGAGCCCGTTCTGTAGAGGATCAACAGCACCGTTTTGTAGCGAGCGGAGCAGATTTCTCAACAGGATTCAAAAATCCCACATCTGGAAATCTCAATGTTATGTTTAACGGGATTTATGCAGCTCAAAATAAACAGAGTTTCCTCTTCCTCGGTAAAGAGGTGGAAACAACGGGAAATCCATTGTCCCACGCAATTCTTCGCGGTGCCTTGAATGAATACGGGAAAAATATTCCTAACTACTACTATGACAATTTGATGGATACCATTGCCCAGTATGAAAAGATGGGCTTAGAAAATCCCTTTATCATCATTGATACCAATCATGACAATTCAGGCAAGCAGTACATGGATCAAATCCGTATCGTTCGTCAGACCTTGATTAACCGTGACTGGAATGAGAAAATCAAGAAATACGTTCGTGGTTTTATGATTGAGTCCTATCTAGAAGATGGACGTCAAAATGAACCTGAAGTTTTTGGTAAGTCCATTACAGATCCGTGTCTAGGATGGGATAACACAGAAGCACTTGTTCGCGAAATTTACCAAACGCTAGGAGAGTAAGATGGCATTTATCGAAAAAGGTCAAGAAATTGATATTGAAGCAATCAAGGCTGCGACCCAGTTGTCACCTGAAGCCTTGCGAAAGAAAGAAGTCCGCGATAGAGAGTTGGCAGCCATCATCTCAGGTGAGGATGACCGAATCCTTTTGGTGATGGGGCCTTGTTCTTCAGACAATGAAGAAGCAGTGCTCGAATATGCTCGTCGCTTAGCAGACTTGCAGAAAAAAGTTGCGGATAAAATCTTTATCGTAATGCGTGTCTATACGGCTAAACCTCGCACCAATGGAGATGGTTATAAGGGCTTGATTCATCAGCCAAATGCTAGTGAGGCTCCTAGTCTCATCAATGGTTTGCAGGCTGTTCGTCAGCTCCACTACCGTGTGATTACGGAGACGGGCTTGACGACGGCTGATGAGATGCTTTATCCGTCAAATCTCGTTTTGGTTGATGACCTGGTCAGCTACCATGCTGTAGGGGCTCGTTCAGTGGAAGACCAAGAACACCGCTTTGTAGCGTCTGGGATTGATGCTCCAGTTGGGATGAAAAATCCAACATCTGGGAACCTTGGGGTCATGTTTAATGCCATCTATGCGGCCCAAAACAAGCAAACCTTCCTTTACCATGGCCAAGAAGTGGAAACTTCAGGAAATCCCTTGGCCCACGTTATCCTTCGTGGTGCCATGAACGAATATGGTAAAAATGAACCCAACTTCTACTATGAAACCCTCTTAAATGCCATCAATCGCTATGAGACTATGGGACTTGAAAATCCCTTCATTATCATCGACACCAATCATGACAATTCAGGTAAGCAGTATATGGAACAAATCCGCATTGTTCGTCAAGCCTTGCTGAATCGTGACTGGAATGAAAAGATTAAAAAGACGGTTCGAGGCTTTATGATTGAATCTTACCTAGCAGATGGTCGCCAAAACCAACCAGAGGTCTTTGGTTGCTCTATTACTGACCCTTGTCTAGGTTGGGAAAATACAGTAGCCTTGGTAGAAGAAATTTATACTACTTTAACAAAATAAGTGAAAAGGATGGAGTTGGGGGAATCTCAGCTCCTTTTATGAGTATGATAGTTGGACACGGAATTGACATCGAAGAATTGGCTTCGATAGAAAATGCAGTTACACGACGTGAGGGCTTTGCCAAGCGCGTGCTGACCCCTAAAGAAATGGAGCGTTTTGCCAGTCTCAAAGGGCGCAGACAGATCGAATACTTGGCAGGTCGCTGGTCAGCTAAGGAGGCCTTTTCCAAGGCTATGGGAACTGGTATTGGTAAACTGACCTTTCAGGATTTGGAAGTTTTGAACAATGAACGCGGGGCACCTTATTTTAGTCAGTCACCATTTTTAGGAAAGATTTGGCTATCGATCAGCCACACAGATCAGTTTGTGACAGCAAGTGTCATTTTGGAGGAAAATCATGAAAGCTAGTCCACATAGACCAACCAAGGCTCTGATTCATTTGGGAGCTATTCGACAAAATATTCAGCAAATGGGGGCTCATATCCCTGAAGGAACGCTCAAGTGGGCAGTGGTCAAGGCTAATGCCTATGGTCATGGGGCTGTTGCCGTTGCGATGGCGATTCAGGACGATGTTGATGGATTTTGTGTTTCCAATATTGATGAAGCCATCGAACTTCGTCAGGCTGGACTTAGCAAGAAAATCCTCATTTTAGGAGTTTCTGAGCTAGAAGCTGTTGCTCTAGCTAAAGAATACGACATCACCTTGACAGTGGCTGGGCTGGAGTGGATTCAAGTGCTCTTGTCTAGAGAGGAAGACCTAGCAGGCTTAACAGTTCACCTCAAGATTGACTCAGGAATGGGACGGATTGGTTTTAGAGAGACCAGTGAAGCTGAGCAGGCTCAAGCCTTGCTCAAGCAACATGGTGCTCGCGTTGAGGGAATTTTTACCCACTTTGCTACTGCAGATGAGGAATCAGATACTTATTTTAATGCCCAGTTAGAACGCTTTAAAGCTATTTTGGCAAGTATGAAGGAAGTCCCAGAGCTGGTTCATGCCAGCAACTCGGCAACGACTCTCTGGCATGCAGAGACTATTTTCAATGCCGTCCGTATGGGAGACGCTATGTATGGTCTCAATCCAAGCGGAGAGGTTCTGACCTTGCCTTATGACTTGACTCCAGCCTTGACCTTGGAGTCTGCCCTGGTCCATGTCAAGACAGTTCCAGCTGGAGCTTGCATGGGCTACGGAGCAACTTATCAAGCGGACAGCGAGCAAGTCATTGCGACGGTGCCAATCGGCTATGCGGATGGTTGGACACGTGATATGCAGAATTTCTCTGTCTTGGTAGATGGTCAAGCTTGCCCAATCGTCGGACGGGTATCTATGGACCAAATCACTATTCGGCTGCCTAAGGTTTACCCGCTAGGAACAAAAGTAACCCTGATCGGCACAAACGGTGACAAGGAAATCACAGCAACTCAGGTAGCGACCTACCGTGGAACCATTAACTATGAGGTGGTTTGTCTCCTCAGCGATCGCATTCCGAGAGAATACTATTAAAAAGAAAGGAGTGGAGCATGAATCTACACCAACCCTTGCATGTCTTGCCTGGTGTGGGACCAAAGTCAGCAGAGAAATACGCCAAACTAGGAATTGAAAACTTGCAAGACCTCTTGCTCTACTTTCCTTTCCGTTACGAAGATTTCAAGACCAAGCAGGTCCTAGACCTGGAAGACGGCGAAAAGGCTGTCCTGTCTGGTCAAGTCGTGACTCCTGCCAGTGTCCAGTATTATGGTTTTAAGCGCAATCGCCTGCGTTTTAGTCTCAAGCAGGGAGAAGTTGTTTTTGCGGTGAACTTCTTTAACCAACCCTACCTAGCTGACAAGATTGAACTAGGCGCAACTCTAGCCGTTTTTGGTAAGTGGGACCGTGCTAAGGCTAGTCTGACAGGGATGAAGGTCCTAGCTCAGGTAGAAGATGACCTCCAGCCGGTCTATCGTCTGGCTCAAGGAATCAGTCAGGCCAGTTTGGTCAAGGTTATCAAGACAGCCTTTGATCAGGGCCTGGATCTCTTGATAGAGGAAAATCTGCCCCAGTCTTTACTGGATAAATACAAACTCATGTCCCGTTGCCAGGCTGTCCGCGCTATGCATTTTCCTAAGGATTTGGCAGAATACAAGCAGGCCCTTCGTCGGATCAAATTTGAGGAACTCTTTTATTTTCAAATGCAGTTGCAGTCACTCAAGTCTGAAAATAGAGTTCAGGGAAGCGGTCTGGTTCTGAATTGGTCTCAAGAAAAAGTGTCGGCTGTTAAAGAAAGTCTGCCTTTCGCCCTGACCCGAGCTCAGGAAAAGAGTCTGCAGGAAATATTGACCGACATGAAGTCCGACCATCACATGAATCGTCTCCTACAAGGAGATGTAGGGAGCGGAAAGACAGTTGTTGCAGGTCTAGCTATGTATGCTACTGTTACGGCTGGCTACCAGGCTGCCCTCATGGTACCGACAGAAATCCTAGCAGAGCAACACTTTGAGAGTTTACAGAACCTTTTTCCGGACTTAAAACTCGCTCTCTTGACAGGTTCCTTGAAAGCTGCAGAAAAAAGAGAAGTCTTGGAGACCATTGCCAAGGGTGAGGCCGACTTTATTATCGGAACACACGCTCTGATACAAGATGGAGTAGATTATGCTCGTCTTGGTTTGATTATCATCGATGAGCAGCACCGTTTTGGTGTGGGGCAAAGGCGTATTTTGCGGGAAAAAGGCGACAATCCAGACGTTCTCATGATGACGGCGACTCCCATTCCACGGACGCTGGCTATCACAGCCTTTGGCGATATGGATGTTTCCATTATCGACCAGATGCCAGCAGGGCGGAAGCCCATTGTGACTCGCTGGATTAAGCATGAGCAGCTGCCTCAGGTCTTGACTTGGTTAGAGGGGGAAATCCAAAAAGGTTCCCAAGCCTACGTTATCTCTCCCCTGATCGAAGAATCTGAAGCTCTGGACTTGAAAAATGCCATTGCCTTATCGGAGGAGTTGACAGCTCATTTTGCTGGCAAGGCAGAGGTTGCTTTGCTACATGGTAAGATGAAGAGTGATGAAAAAGACCAGATTATGCAGGAGTTCAAAGAGAAAAAAACGGATATTCTGGTTTCGACGACGGTTATCGAGGTTGGGGTTAATGTTCCCAATGCGACTGTCATGATTATCATGGATGCCGATCGCTTCGGTCTCAGTCAGCTTCACCAGCTCAGAGGTCGTGTTGGTCGGGGGGACAAGCAGTCCTATGCCGTTCTCGTTGCTAATCCCAAGACGGACTCTGGGAAGGATCGCATGCGCATCATGACAGAAACCACCAATGGATTTGTCCTTGCTGAAGAAGATTTGAAAATGCGCGGATCGGGTGAGATTTTTGGAACCAGACAGTCAGGCCTACCAGAGTTCCAAGTGGCGGATATTATCGAAGATTTTCCGATTTTAGAAGAAGCTAGAAAGGTTGCCAGCTACATTAGTTCAATAGAAGGTTGGAAAGAGGATCTAGAATGGCGCATGATTGCTCTTCATCTAGAAAAGAGAGAACATCTGGATTAAGCCTTTTCTAAGAAATCTATAAGCTAGCTTTTAGGTTTGGGTCTTATACTAGAGTCATCAAAAAGAAACGAGGACTCACACATGACTATTAAAGTAACCTACCAAAAGAAATTCCAAACCGTCAAACTAGAGAAAGGAGCTAGCACCTATTGATACACAGAGAGCGGAAACGCTCTTTTTATTTTTAAAACTACTTTCAGACGATAGGTTTGAGGAAAGAGAATCTAAAATCACTTTCTATTTAGCATTCTTTCTTGCATTGCTTTCCTAGATATGCTAGAGTTATGATAGCGATTACAAAACTAAAGGAGCAAGCTATGAAACATCCAGCTTTGTTAGAAGAAATCAAGACCTATCTAGGAAGGGATGAGGTTCCAGAAGACTTTGATGCTTTCTGGGATGAAGAAGTCAAAAAGGTTTCATCTCTTCCTGCCTACCAGTTGGAAGAGCGCGATTTTCACATTCCGCAGGTTAAGTGCTATGAACTAAGGTTTGAAGGGACGAATGGAGGAAGAGTCTATGCACGAGTCGTCCTTCCAAAAAGTGAGGAGAAAGTTCCGCTAATCTTCCACTTCCATGGCTATATGGGACGTGGATGGGACTGGGCCGATATGCTGGCCTTTACCGTGGCTGGTTACGGTGTTGTTTCCATGGACGTTCGTGGCCAGTCGGGCTATTCGCAAGACTGCTCGCGCTCTCCACTAGGAAATACGGTCAAGGGACATATTATCCGTGGTGCTGTTGAAGGTAAGGATCATCTCTTTTATAAGGATGTCTATCTGGATATATACCAGTTGATTGAAATTCTTGCTAGTCTGCCTCAGGTGGATGAGAAGCGACTTTCTAGCTATGGTGCTTCACAAGGAGGGGCTTTAGCTCTGGTCGCAGCAGCGCTCAATCCTCGAATTCAGCGAACAGTTGCCATCTATCCTTTCTTGTCAGACTTTAGACGAGTGCTTGAGATTGGCAATACCAGTGAAGCCTATGACGAACTTTTCCGTTACTTCAAGTTTCACGATCCCTTCCATGAAACAGAGGAGGAAATCATGGCGACCCTTGCCTATATCGATGTGAAAAATCTTGCCCATCGCATTCAAGGTGAGGTCAAGATGATTACGGGCTTGGATGACGACGTCTGCTATCCTATTACCCAGTTTGCGATTTACAACCGTCTGACCTGTGATAAGGCTTATCGAATCATGCCTGAGTATGCTCATGAAGCCATGAATGTTTTTGTCAATGACCAGGTTTATAACTGGCTCTGTGGCAGTGAGATTCCTTTTAAGTACGTAAGATAATGAATGAGAGAGCCCAGGAGCTCTCCTTTTTATGTCCAAAACCTGAAAGTACTTTTAGAAAATTTAAAATATTAAAATATACTTAAAAGTAAAATCTATTCTGTGGGAACACAGATATAAATATAAGACTTTATTGTATAATAAAGGAAAAGTCACTTGTGAAAGGAGGAAAAAGGCTGCTGGAGGATTAAAAACTCGAGCTCAGCAGAAAATGGGAGAGGATTGGGAGCTCTCATTAAGTTGGATACTTTCTTGTAAAACTTGTCTCTTGAGAGACAATAAAAATTTTTAAAGAAAAAGAAAGCGCTTTATTTTATGAAAAATGAAAGGACAAACATGAATTACAAATCTTTACATCGGAAACAGCGATACGGAATTCGAAAATTTGCAGTTGGGGCAGCATCGGTAGTGATTGGTACAGTAGTATTTGGAGCAAATCCAGTCTTAGCTCAAGAGCAAGCCAATGCAGCAGGAGCCAATACAGAAACTGTCGAACCTGGTCAAGGTTTATCAGAATTGCCAAAAGAAGCGTCCTCGGGAGATCTTGCTCATTTGGATAAGGATTTGGCTGGTAAATTGGCAGCAGCACAAGACAACGGCGTTGAGGTGAACCAAGATCATTTGAAAAAAAATGAGAGTGCAGAATCAGAAACCCCATCCTCTACGGAAACTCCTGCAGAAGAAGCAAATAAGGAAGAGGAATCAGAGGATCAGGGTGCTATTCCTCGTGACTATTACTCAAGAGATTTAAAAAATGCCAATCCTGTCCTTGAAAAAGAAGATGTTGAAACCAATGCATCAAATGGTCAGAGAGTCGATTTATCAAGTGAACTAGATAAACTAAAGCAACTAAAAAATGCTACAGTTCACATGGAGTTCAAACCAGATGCATCAGCTCCACGCTTTTACAATCTCTTCTCGGTATCCAGTGACACCAAGGAAAATGAGTACTTTACTATGTCTGTCCTTGATAATACAGCTCTTATTGAAGGGCGTGGCGCTAACGGGGAGCAGTTCTATGATAAGTATACAGATGCTCCTTTGAAAGTTCGCCCTGGACAATGGAATTCCGTGACCTTTACTGTCGAACAACCGACAGCAGAGTTACCTCATGGTCGAGTTCGTCTCTATGTGAACGGTGTCTTATCTCGAACTAGCCTCAAATCTGGTAACTTCATCAAAGATATGCCAGATGTTAATCAAGCTCAACTTGGAGCAACCAAACGGGGCAATAAAACAGTTTGGGCATCAAATCTACAAGTACGAAACCTAACTGTTTACGATCGTGCTTTAAGCCCAGATGAAGTTCAAACACGAAGTCAATTATTTGAAAGAGGTGAATTGGAACAGAAACTTCCTGAGGGAGCAAAAGTCACTGAGAAAGAAGACGTCTTTGAAGGTGGTAGGAACAATCAACCAAATAAAGAAGGTATCAAGAGCTATCGTATCCCAGCTCTTCTCAAGACAGATAAAGGAACGCTGATTGCTGGAACGGATGAAAGACGTTTGCACCATTCTGACTGGGGAGATATTGGGATGGTTGTTCGTCGCAGCTCAGATAATGGAAAAACATGGGGAGACCGAATCGTAATCTCAAATCCTCGTGACAATGAGCACGCTAAACATGCAGATTGGCCATCTCCAGTCAATATTGATATGGCCTTGGTGCAAGACCCTGAAACAAAGAGAATTTTTGCAATTTACGACATGTTCCTTGAAAGTAAGGCAGTATTTTCATTGCCAGGGCAAGCTCCGAAAGCTTATGAACAAGTGGGAGATAAAGTTTATCAAGTTTTATATAAGCAAGGAGAATCAGGTCGCTATACGATTCGAGAAAACGGAGAGGTTTTCGACCCTCAAAACAGAAAGACAGATTATCGCGTCGTCGTTGACCCTAAAAAACCAGCCTACAGCGATAAGGGAGATTTGTATAAAGGGAATGAGCTAATCGGGAATATTTATTTTGAGTATAGCGAGAAGAATATTTTTAGAGTTTCCAATACCAACTACCTATGGATGTCCTACAGTGATGACGATGGGAAGACTTGGTCTGCACCAAAAGATATTACTCATGGGATTCGGAAAGATTGGATGCACTTCCTAGGAACTGGACCTGGTACGGGGATTGCCTTGCGTACAGGACCTCATAAGGGAAGACTGGTGATTCCAGTTTATACAACAAACAACGTTTCCTACCTAAGTGGTTCTCAATCATCTCGTGTAATTTACTCAGATGATCATGGTGAAACATGGCAAGCAGGGGAAGCAGTTAATGATAACCGTCCAGTAGGCAACCAAACCATTCACTCTTCAACCATGAATAATCCAGGTGCCCAAAATACGGAGTCGACTGTTGTTCAGTTGAATAATGGGGATCTCAAGCTCTTTATGCGTGGGTTGACTGGTGATCTTCAGGTTGCGACCAGTCATGATGGGGGAGCAACGTGGGATAAGGAAATCAAACGTTATCCTCAAGTAAAAGACGTTTATGTTCAAATGTCCGCTATTCACACCATGCATGAAGGAAAGGAATACATTCTACTCAGCAATGCTGGTGGTCCTGGACGCAACAATGGTTTGGTTCATCTGGCTCGTGTTGAGGAGAATGGTGAGTTGACATGGCTGAAACACAATCCTATACAAAGTGGTAAGTTTGCTTACAACTCGCTCCAAGATCTTGGAAATGGCGAATATGGTTTGCTTTATGAGCATGCGGATGGCAATCAAAACGATTATACTTTATCCTATAAGAAATTCAACTGGGATTTCTTGACCAAGGATTGGATTTCTCCTAAAGAAGCAAAAGTGAAATACGCGATTGAAAAATGGCCAGGCATTCTTGCTATGGAGTTTGATTCGGAAGTATTGGTCAACAAGGCACCAACCCTTCAATTGGCAAATGGTAAAACAGCACGCTTCATGACCCAGTATGACACAAAAACCCTCCTATTTACGGTGGATTCAGAGGATATGGGTCAAAAAGTTACAGGTCTGGCAGAAGGTGCAATTGAAAGTATGCATAATTTACCAGTCTCTGTGGCAGGGGCTAAGCTTTCGAATGGAATGAACGGAAGTGAAGCTGCTGTTCATGAAGTGCCAGAATATACAGGCCCACTAGGGACAGCGGGCGAAGAGCCAACTCCAACAGTAGAGAAGCCAGAATATACAGGCCCACTAGGGACAGCGGGTGAGGAACCAGCACCAACAGTTGAAAAACCAGAATTTACAGGCGGTGTGAATGGTGAAGAGGCCGCAGTTCATGAAGTCCCAGAGTACACAGGTCCATTAGGCACAGCGGGTGAGGAACCAGCACCAACAGTTGAAAAACCAGAATTTACAGGCGGGGTTAATGCTGTTGAGGCCACAGTTCATGAAGTCCCAGAGTATACAGGTCCATTATCAACAGTAGGCGAAGAACCAGCACCAACAGTTGAAAAACCAGAATTTACAGGCGGGGTTAATGCTGTTGAGGCCGCAGTCCATGAAGTTCCAGAGTACACAGGCCCACTAGGGACAGCGGGCGAAGAGTCAGCCCCAACAGTCGAGAAGCCAGAATTTACAGGCGGAGTTAATGCTGTTGAGGTCGCAGTTCATGAACTCCCTGAGTATACAGACCCATTAGGCACAGTGGGTGAAGGGGCTGCTCCGACAGTTGAAAAACCAGAATTTACAGGCGGGGTTAATGCTGTTGAGGCAGCTGTCCATGAACTTCCAGAGTACACAGGTGGCGTGAATGCAGCCGCTGCAGCTGTACATGAAATTGCAGAATATAAGGGAATGGATTCGCTTGTAACTCTTGCTGCAGAAGATTATACTTACAAAGCTCCTCTTGCTCAGCAGACACTTCCTGATACAGGGAACAAGGAGAGTAGCCTCCTTGCCTCACTAGGATTAACAACTTTCTTCCTTGGCTTGTTTGCAATGGGGAAAAAGAGAGAAAAGTAAGAGAATAATTTTAATCATTTGGCTTTGTAAAATTAGAAGGAGATAGTAGGTTTTTCAGCCTGCTATCTTTTTCTTTCGGTTCAAGGTGTGCTAATAAGAAATTCTAAGATATCTGAAACTACTTTCAGGATAGTCTGTTCTATAAAATAGTTTTGAAACTGAAATCTATTCTACCATAAGCTATTGAAAGCGCTTAACAAATGATATATAATAAGCCCATAAGAACAAGAAAGGGAGGAAAGAGGATGCCACAGATTAGCAAAGAAGCCTTGATTGAACAAATCAAAGATGGAATCATTGTCTCTTGCCAGGCACTTCCTCATGAACCGCTTTATACAGAAGCGGGAGGGGTTATCCCCTTGCTAGTCAAAGCGGCTGAGCAAGGTGGAGCAGTCGGTATCCGAGCAAACAGTGTTCGTGATATCAAGGAGATCAAGGAGGTTACGAAACTCCCGATTATCGGGATCATCAAACGTGACTATCCGCCACAGGAGCCATTCATTACAGCGACTATGAAAGAAGTTGATGAGTTGGCTGAACTAGACATTGAGGTTATTGCTCTGGATTGTACCAAACGTGAACGTTACGACGGTTTGGAAATTCAGGACTTCATCCGACAAGTCAAAGAAAAGTATCCAGATCAACTTTTAATGGCTGATACCAGTACTTTTGAAGAAGGGCTAGCAGCAGTCGAAGCAGGGATTGATTTTGTGGGAACAACCCTATCAGGTTACACTTCTTATAGTCCAAAAGTAGATGGTCCAGACTTTGAACTAATCAAAAAACTTTGTGAAGCAGGAGTGGATGTCATCGCTGAAGGGAAAATTCATACACCTGAACAAGCCAAACAAATCCTTGAATATGGGGTGCGAGGCATCGTTGTTGGTGGAGCGATTACTAGACCAAAAGAGATTACGGAGCGCTTTGTTGCCGGTCTTAAATAACACAATCTCAAAAAAGAGGAGAGTGGTTGATGCGTCGGACAAAATGAAAACGTATACAAATATAAACTTGCTCATTATCCAATATGGATACGCTTATCAATTAGGAGAATACAAATGAAATTTAGAAAACTAGCTTGTACAGTACTTGCAGGTGCTGCGATTCTTGGCCTTGCTGCTTGTGGTAACTCTGGTGGAAGTAAAGATGCTGCAAATTCTGGTAGCGATAGCGGAAAAACAGAAATCACTTGGTGGGCATTCCCAGTCTTCACACAAGAAAAAACTGGTGACGGTGTTGGAACTTATGAAAAATCAATCATCGAAGCTTTTGAAAAAGCAAATCCAGATGTAAAAGTGAAATTGGAAACCATCGACTTTAAGTCAGGTCCAGAAAAGATTACAACAGCTATCGAAGCAGGAACAGCGCCAGACGTACTCTTTGACGCACCAGGACGTATCATCCAATACGGTAAAAATGGTAAATTGGCTGAGTTGAACGACCTCTTCACAGATGAATTTGTCAAAGATGTCAACAACGAAAACATCGTACAAGCAAGTAAGGCTGGTGACAAAGCTTACATGTATCCAATCAGTTCAGCTCCATTCTACATGGCTATGAACAAGAAAATGTTGGAAGATGCTGGAGTTGCAAACCTTGTAAAAGAAGGTTGGACAACTGATGACTTTGAAAAAGTTTTGAAAGCGCTTAAAGATAAAGGATATACACCAGGTTCATTGTTCAGTTCTGGTCAAGGGGGAGACCAAGGAACACGTGCCTTCATCGCAAACCTTTATGGCGGTTCTGTAACAGATAAAGATGTAACAAAATATACAACTGACGATCCTAAATTCGTCAAAGGTCTTGAAAAAGCTGCTAGCTGGATCAAAGACGGTTTGTTGAACAATGGTTCACAATTTGACGGTGGAGCAGACATCCAAAACTTTGCGAACGGTCAAACTTCATACACAATCCTTTGGGCTCCAGCTCAAAACGGTATCCAAGCGAAACTCTTGGAAGCAAGTAAGGTAGACGTGGTAGAAGTACCATTCCCATCAGACTCTGGTAAACCAGCTCTTGAATACCTTGTAAATGGATTTGCAGTATTTAACAACAAAGACGATAAGAAAGTCGCTGCTGCTAAGAAATTCGTTCAATTCATCGCAGATGACAAAGAATGGGGTCCTAAAGACGTTGTTCGTACAGGTGCCTTCCCAGTTCGTACATCATTTGGCAAACTTTATGATGACAAACGTATGGAAACAATCAGCAGCTGGACTAAATACTACTCACCATACTACAACACAATCAACGGATTTGCTGAAATGAGAACACTTTGGTTCCCAATGTTGCAATCTGTATCAAATGGTGACGAAAAACCAGCGGATGCTTTGAAAGCCTTCACTGAAAAAGCTAACGAAACAATCAAAAAAGCTACAAAACAATAAGCGCTAAGTCAGATTGATTCCCCCCTTTTCCCTGTGCACTATGGTGTAAGAAAAGGGGGACTTTTGTTTGAAATGGTAGGAACTGTCACGAAATTAAAATGAAGTTCTTACATAAGCGAATCTTAAAAAATTTCATTTTGATTTTAAAACAGTTCAAGAAAATCAAAAACTATTCTATTTGAAAGAGAGGTGCCGACTGTGAAAGTCAATAAAATTCGTATGCGGGAAACAGTGATTTCCTACGCTTTCCTAGCACCAGTGTTATTCTTCTTTGTCATCTTTGTCTTGGCTCCTATGATTATGGGATTCATTACAAGTTTCTTTAACTACTCCATGACTAAATTTGAGTTTGTGGGCTTGGACAACTACATTCGCATGTTTAAAGACCCTGTCTTTATGAAGTCTTTGATCAATACCGTTATCCTGGTTATTGGATCTGTTCCGATTGTGGTTCTCTTCTCTCTCTTTGTAGCATCTCAAACCTATCATCAAAATGCCATTGCCCGTTCTTTCTATCGTTTCGTCTTCTTCCTTCCTGTAGTTACAGGTAGTGTTGCCGTAACGGTTGTATGGAAATGGATCTATGACCCCCTATCAGGGATTCTAAACTTTGTCCTTAAGTCAAGCCATATCATCAGCCAAAACATTTCTTGGCTGGGTGACAAAAACTGGGCTTTGCTAGCGATTATGATTATCCTTTTGACAACATCTGTTGGTCAACCGATTATCCTTTATATCGCTGCCATGGGAAATATTGACAACTCACTTGTTGAAGCAGCGCGTGTTGACGGTGCGACTGAATTCCAAGTCTTCTGGAAGATCAAATGGCCTAGCCTTCTTCCAACAACCCTTTACATCGCGATCATCACAACCATCAACTCATTCCAATGTTTTGCCTTGATTCAGCTCTTGACTTCTGGTGGTCCAAACTATTCAACAAGTACACTGATGTACTATCTTTACGAAAAAGCCTTCCAATTGACAGAGTACGGCTATGCAAATACCATCGGTGTCTTCTTGGCAGTGATGATTGCCATTGTCAGCTTTGCTCAATTCAAGATCCTCGGAAACGACGTAGAATACTAAAGAAAGGAGACAGTTATGCAACCTACACAAAAGAAACCCTTAACAGCTTTCACTGTTATTTCAACGATTATCTTGCTCTTGTTGACCGTGCTGTTCATCTTTCCATTCTACTGGATCTTGACAGGGGCCTTCAAATCACAGCCTGATACCATTATGATTCCGCCACAGTGGTTCCCTAAAATGCCAACCATGGAGAACTTCCAACAACTCATGGTGCAAAACCCTGCTATGCAGTGGATGTGGAACTCTGTATTTATCTCACTGGTAACCATGTTCTTAGTCTGTGCAACCTCTTCCCTAGCAGGTTATGTCTTGGCTAAAAAACGTTTCTATGGTCAACGCATCCTCTTTGCAGTCTTTATCGCTGCCATGGCACTTCCAAAACAAGTTGTCCTTGTACCATTGGTACGTATCGTCAACTTCATGGGAATTCACGATACACTTTGGGCAGTTATCTTGCCTTTGATCGGATGGCCATTCGGTGTCTTCCTGATGAAACAATTCAGTGAAAATATCCCTACAGAATTGCTTGAATCAGCAAAAATCGACGGTTGTGGTGAGATTCGTACCTTCTGGAGCGTAGCCTTTCCTATCGTGAAACCAGGATTTGCAGCCCTTGCGATCTTTACCTTCATCAATACTTGGAACGACTACTTCATGCAGTTGGTTATGTTGACTTCACGTCAAAACTTGACTATCTCACTCGGGGTTGCGACCATGCAGGCCGAAATGGCAACCAACTATGGTTTGATCATGGCAGGTGCAGCTCTTGCAGCCGTGCCAATCGTAACCGTCTTCCTTGTCTTCCAAAAATCCTTCACTCAAGGGATTACTATGGGAGCGGTCAAAGGTTAAGGCCTTGCGAAAATCGAGTTTAAACGACGTTAGCGTTACTTTGCCATACTTAAGTATTGCCTGGGGTTAGCTTCCTAGTTTCTTCTTCGATTTTCGTTGAGTATAAGAGAATACAGAGTTATAAGTGTCTACAAAATGGAGAGTATGCAGTTACTTCGTGAAGTTTTGTTAGACACTTATAAACTTAAGAATGAACTCTTTTCATGATACTAGTTAGAGTAGGTTCGTTTTATGGTGGCTATTTCCCGCTTTAGTGGTATCTAAGATAAGCATCTTACGCTTATCTTAGACGGAATTTTTGAGACTGACGATGAAAGAGCAAAGGGCTCAAAAATTAGGAATGAAATTCCGAAGGAATTTGCTTCCGTCCGCACTTTTATAGGGAAATAGAGAAAGGATGATTCGGAACTGAAAAATAGGAACTATCAGAAACGAAGGAAATAGTATGATTTTTGACGATTTAAAAAATATCACCTTTTACAAAGGGATTCATCTCAATCTAGATAAGGCTATCGACTATCTCTACCAGCACCGTAAGGATTCTTTCGAACTAGGTAAGTATGAGATTGACGGGGACAAGGTCTTTCTAGTTGTTCAGGAAAATGTCCTCAATCAAGCTGAAAATGATCAGTTTGAGCACCATAAACACTATGCAGACTTGCATTTGCTGGTAGAAGGACATGAATACTCGAGCTACGGTTCACGCATCAAAGACGAAGCGGTAGCATTTGACGAAGCGAGCGACATTGGCTTTGTCCATTGTCATGAACGATACCCGCTATTGCTGGGTTATCACAATTTTGCGATTTTCTTCCCAGGAGAACCGCACCAGCCAAATGGCTACGCAGGGATGGAAGAAAAGGTTCGCAAATATCTCTTTAAAATTTTGATTGATTAAAAGAATCAGGAGGAGCAAACATGGCACAAAAAGGAGTAAGCCTTATCAAGGCAGCATTTGATACAGATAATTTTCTCATGCGTTTCAGTGAGAAGGTCTTGGATATCGTCACAGTCAATCTTCTTTTTGTCGTCTCTTGTTTGCCCATCGTGACGATTGGAGTGGCGAAAATCAGCCTTTACGAGACCATGTTCGAGATTAAGAGAAGCAGACGGGTACCAGTCTTTAGAACTTATATAAGGGCCTTCAAGCAAAATCTGAAACTGGGGCTTCAGTTGGGTCTGTTAGAGTTGGGTATTGTGTCATTAAGCTTTCTAGACCTCTATCTTTTCTGGGGCCAGACAGCCTTGCCTTTCCAGATTGTGAAAGCTATTTGTTTGGGGATTCTCATCTTCCTCACTCTGGTAATGTTGGCTAGTTATCCCATCGCTGCCCGCTATGATTTGTCTTGGAAAGAAGTGCTGCAAAAAGGGCTTATCTTGGCAAGTTTTAACTTTCCATGGTTCTTCCTCATGTTAGCCATTCTCTTTCTCATTGTGATGGTTCTTTATCTATCCGCATTCACTCTCCTCTTGGGTGGGTCAGCTTTTATCCTCTTTGGTTTTGGTTTGCTAGTCTTTCTCCAAGCAGGTTTGATGGAGAAAATCTTCACCAAATACCAGTAGGATGAGGTGTTTCTGAAACTACTTTCAATCGTTAAAGTTTCTAAAATACAAGTAGAAACTAAAATCTAAGTGTATATAAGATATTGAAAGCGGTTTTCACAAGGTGTATACTAAACTTGTAAAAAATAGAACTGCTCTCAGCAGAAAAAAGAAATCTTAGGAGAAAATCTATGTCAGATTTGAAAAAATACGAAGGTGTCATTCCAGCCTTCTACGCATGTTATGATGATCAAGGAGAAGTAAGTCCAGAGCGTACGCGTGCCTTGGTTCAATACTTCATTGATAAGGGTGTTCAAGGTCTCTATGTCAATGGTTCTTCTGGTGAATGTATCTACCAAAGCGTAGAGGACCGCAAGTTGATTTTGGAAGAAGTCATGGCAGTTGCTAAGGGCAAATTGACAATCATTGCTCATGTAGCTTGCAACAATACTAAAGATAGTATGGAACTTGCTCGCCACGCAGAAAGCTTGGGAGTAGATGCCATTGCAACGATTCCACCGATTTACTTCCGCTTGCCAGAATACTCAGTTGCTAAATACTGGAATGACATTAGTGCTGCAGCACCAAATACAGACTATGTTATCTACAATATTCCTCAATTAGCAGGTGTTGCTTTGACTCCAAGTCTCTACACTGAAATGTTGAAGAATCCTCGTGTTATCGGTGTTAAGAACTCTTCTATGCCAGTTCAAGATATCCAAACCTTTGTCAGCCTTGGGGGAGAAGACCACATCGTATTCAATGGTCCAGATGAACAATTCCTAGGTGGTCGCCTCATGGGTGCTAAAGCTGGTATCGGTGGTACATATGGTGCTATGCCAGAACTCTTCTTGAAACTCAATGAGTTGATTGCTGAGAAAGACTTGGAAACAGCTCGTGAATTGCAATACGCTATCAATGCAATCATTGGTAAATTGACTGCTGCACATGGAAATATGTACTGTGTCATCAAAGAAGTTTTGAAGATCAATGAAGATTTAAACATTGGTTCAGTTCGTTCACCATTGACGCCAGTAACCGAAGAAGATCGTCCAGTTGTAGAAGCAGCAGCGCAATTGATTCGTGAAACCAAGGAGCGCTTCCTCTAATCCATAAGGAGGTATTTATGACACACTACGTTGCAATTGATATTGGTGGAACCAACATCAAATATGGTTTGATTGACCAAGAAGGCCAACTTGTTGAATCGCATGAAATGCCAACAGAGGCGCATAAGGGTGGCCCACACATTTTACAAAAGACCAAAGATATCGTAGCCAGCTATTTAGAAAAAGGTCCAGTAGCAGGTGTTGCTATTTCTTCTGCAGGAATGGTGGATCCTGATAAGGGTGAGATTTTCTATGCTGGCCCTCAAATTCCTAACTACGCAGGAACCCAGTTCAAGAGGGAAATCGAGACTAGCTTTGCGATTCCCTGCGAAATTGAAAATGATGTCAACTGTGCAGGTCTTGCTGAGGCAGTATCTGGTTCAGGCAAGGGAGCGAGTGTCACTCTTTGCTTGACCATTGGAACCGGTATCGGTGGTTGCTTGATTATGGATGGGAAAGTCTTCCATGGATTTAGCAATTCAGCTTGCGAAGTCGGTTATATGCATATGCAGGATGGAGCTTTCCAAGACTTGGCTTCTACGACAGCCTTGGTAGAATATGTGGCAGCAGCTCACGGTGATCCAGTTGATCAGTGGAATGGGCGACGCATTTTCAAGGAAGCTACTGAAGGAAACAAGATCTGTATGGCTGGTATTGACCGCATGGTAGATTACCTTGGGAAAGGTCTGGCAAATATTTGCTATGTGGCCAATCCAGAAGTGGTCATTCTCGGTGGCGGTATCATGGGGCAAGAGGCTATCCTCAAACCGAAGATCCGTACAGCCTTGAAGGCGGCCTTGGTACCAAGTCTAGCTGAAAAAACACGATTGGAATTTGCCCATCACCAAAATACAGCAGGGATGTTGGGAGCCTATTATCATTTCAAGACAAAACAGTCCTAGTTTGGAATTAGAGAATTAAGAAGAACTTTTAATCACTACTTGAGTGAAAAATGTTTTGCTTAATTCTTTTTTTGATGATGGAAAAACTGTCAAGGTATATGAAAAGTAGCGGAAAGACCTATCAAGACCATTATGCGATCTTGCTTCATTTGTATGAGAAAGACAAAGAAGAATTACAAAAAAGAACGATAGGAGCAGATTTCCTACCATCGAAAAATATATGAGAGGAGATAGCCTTAGAAGACGGTACAAGCGTTCTACTTTGTTTCTAAATACTAAACCTAAGCCAAGAAGAAAAAATGATATAATGAGATGGATGAAAAATTGATAAATTAGAAATTCTAGAGGTGATAAAATTGTAATGGCAACCTATTCACCTTAAATCGAAATCATATAAAATTACGAGGAGATTGTAAGATGAGTAATTATATAAAATTAAATGAAGATAGATGGAATAATGTAAAAAATGACTACACTGAGCCATTGACACATGAAGAATTAGAAGAAGTTAGAAAGCATCCAATTTCTGTTGCCTTAACCGTTGGGAAAAAAGTCCCCACAGAATGGTTTGAAAAAGCCAAGGGAAAAAAGATATTAGGTTTAGCTTGTGGTGGTGGCCAGCAGGGTCCCGTTTTTGCTACAAAAGGTTATGATGTCACCATAATGGATTTTTCTAAATCACAATTAGAAAGAGACGAGATGGTTGCAAAAAGAGAAGGCTTAAAAATCAAGACAGTTCAAGGCGATATGACAAAGCCATTTCCATTTGAAGATGAAACTTTTGATATTATTTTTAATCCAGTTTCAAATGTATACATAGAGGATTTAGAAAACATGTATAAAGAAGCCTCTCGCGTATTGAAAAAGGGTGGACTGTTAATGGTCGGATTTATGAACCCTTGGATATACATGTATGATGCTGACACTGTATGGGATAAACCCGATGAGGAATTACTTTTAAAGTTTTCACTACCTTTTAATTCAAGAGAGCTTGAAGCGGAAGGCAAAATCACCATCAATCCAGAATATGGATATGAATTTAGCCATACCTTAGAAACGCAGATTAGAGGGCAACTAAAAAATGGTCTCGCTATGATTGATTTTTATGAATCGTGTGATAAAAGACATCGATTATCACGTTTTGGAAATGACTATATCGCTACACTCTGCATTAAACTATGATATTTTAGAACGTACTTCTGAAGAATAGCTCATTTTATTTTCCTGAAGGGTTAAAATCTAAATCTCAGTTTGTCGTAGTAAAAAAACAAATAGGATATTACCAAGAGGAAGTAAGAGGCAAATAGCCGATACTTCCTTTTTCTTGTCAAACATTCAAAAACGGAAAGGAGAATTTATGGAGGAACTGAAAATACAGATAAACAAGGCATTAGAACAAAGGGGAAGATTGGAAAGACCACCTATGAGCCTATTATCATTTTATACTCAATGAAAATCAAAGAGCAAAGTAGGAAACTAACCGTAGGCAGTTCAAAGGACAGCTTTGAGGTTGTAGATAGAACTGACGGAGTCAGTATCATATACTTACGGCAAGGTGAAGCTGACGTGGTTTGAAGAGATTTTCGAAGAGTATTAAAACAAAATAATCCTAGTTTGGTTGAGCCAAACTAGGATTTTCTAACGCGTTTTTGTCTACGATAGCCGTTGAGCTTTTTATTTTCCCAATAGCTGTTAAAGATTTTTTCCTTGCTCTCGCGATTGATTTCTAAAAAGTAGGCATAAATCAAATCTATTAAAATGAGCATAGGGAGTTGAGCGGAAATACGCTGGATGTAAGAAGATTGACTATGGCTTGCGACAAGGACTGTTTCGGTATAAGCCTGACTATTTTTGTTTGGAGCGCTGGTAAAGAGAATGGTCTTAGCCCCCATTTCCTTGGCATCCAACAAACTATCGAGGACGGATTGGGTAGTGCCAGATAGGGAAAAGCCAAGCACCAAACAGTTTTCATCCATGATGCTGGTCGTCCATGCAAAGCCATCCTGATCGGTCAAAGCTTCACAGACCACACCTAATCGCATAAAACGGAGCTTCATCTCACGGGCAATCAGACCAGAACTTCCCGTCCCAAAAAAGTAAACTCGTTCAGCATCGTCGATTAATTGGGCAACTCGTTCCAGTTGCTCTTCGTCAATTAAATCCTGCGTTTGTTCTCGCATGGTACTGTAGCTTCGTAAAACACGTTTGGTCAAAGGACTGTGTTGGTGCGAATGGGTGTCCTGTTTATTGGCCTGGTGTTGGTATTGAAAAACAAATTCTCGATAGCCAGTAAAGCCACATTTTTTTGCAAAACGGGTAAGGGCAGCTTGGGAAACATGCAGTTTTTGAGTAACCTGTTGCGATGATAGATCATCCACAATCGTATCTACCTGCAAGAAATAACGAGCGATATCCTGCTCTAACTCTGTTAATTCTTCAAAATGAAGATCAATAATAGTTGCGATATCCTGCTTTTTCATGGAGCTCCTTTTCATGAGTCAAACTCTTAAAAGTTGACGATTGCCAGCTTATTAACATCATTATATCATAGAAGTTAGGATAACCAAATAAAAAGGCATTTTCGATTAAAAGTCAAAAAATGCTTCGACTTTTCCAAGAGTTTCTCCGTAAAATATGGTACAATGAAAAGTACTGAGCTTCACCCGTTTGCTCTATTATTTTAGCTGAAAATGAAGGTGAAAATCGGAAATTTTTCTAGAAAAGAGTCTTAGTTGTATGAGAAAATTTAATAGCCATTCGATTCCGATTCGGCTTAATTTACTGTTTGCCATTGTTATCCTACTGTTTATGACCATTATCGGTCGATTGTTATACATGCAGGTGCTGAATAAAGATTTCTATGAAGCAAAGTTGGCATCAGCCAGCCAGACCAGGGTGACAACCAGCTCAGCTCGTGGCCAAATCTACGATGCAACAGGTAAACCCTTGGTAGAAAATACACTCAAGCAAGTTGTTTCTTTCACACGAAACAATAAAATGACAGCAGCTGAATTGAAGGAGACAGCCAAAAAACTTCTCAATTATGTGTCTGTAACCTCCCCTGATCTGACTGATCGACAGATTGCAGACTATTACCTGGCGGACCAGGATATTTACAAAAAAACAGTCGAATCCTTGCCAAGCGATAAACGTCTGGATTCAGATGGGAACCGCTTATCGGAAGCGACACTTTACAATAATGCGGTTGAAAGTATTGACGTGAGTCAACTCAATTATACAGATGACCAGAAAAAAGAAATCTATCTCTTTAGTCAGCTCAATGCCGTTGAAAATTTTGCGACAGGAACCATTTCTACGGATGCCTTAGATGATACCCAAGTTGCTCTCGTTGCATCAGCGTCCAAGGAATTACCGGGCATTAGCATTTCAACCTCATGGGACCGAAAAGTACTGGACACTTCTTTATCGTCTATCGTCGGTAGTGTTTCCAGTGAAAAGTCAGGTCTTCCAGCAGAGGAAGTTGACGCTTATCTCAAGAAAGGATACTCTCTCAATGACCGAGTGGGGACTTCCTATCTTGAAAAGCAATATGAAGACGTCCTTCAAGGCAAACGCTCCGTCAAGGAAATCCACCTCGACAAGCACGGAAATATGGAAAGTGTGGAAAATGTCGAAGAAGGAAGCAAAGGAAACAATATCAAGTTAACGATTGACCTAGCTTTCCAGAATAGTGTGGATGACCTACTCAAGAGCTACTTCAACTCAGAGTTGGGTAACGGTGGAGCCAGATATTCAGAAGGTGTTTATGCAGTAGCCCTCAATCCTAAGACAGGTGCTGTATTAGCCATGTCAGGGATGAAGCACAATGTAGAGACTGGAGAACTGACCACAGACTCACTCGGAACTGTCACCAATGTCTTCGTACCGGGATCTGTCGTTAAGGCAGCTACCATCAGTTCAGGTTGGGAAAATGGGGTTTTGTCAGGGAATCAAACCTTGACAGATCAACCAATCGTCTTCCAAGGTTCTGCGCCTATCAATTCCTGGTATACCCCTTATTATTATGGTTCTTTCCCGATTACAGCCGTTGAGGCCTTGGAGTATTCATCCAATGCTTACATGGTCCAAACTGCTCTTGGAATCATGGGGCAAACTTATCAGCCTAATATGACAGTAGGAACCAACAATCTTGAATCTGCCATGGGAAAACTTCGTTCAACCTTCGGTGAGTATGGTTTAGGAGTTTCTACAGGAATCGACCTACCGGATGAGTCAACAGGCTTTATTCCTAAAGACTACGATTTGGCTAACTATCTAAATAATGCTTTTGGACAGTTCGATAACTACACACCGATGCAGTTAGCTCAGTATGTAGCAACGATTGCCAATAATGGTGTCCGCTTAGCTCCTCATATCGTGGAAGGAGTCTACGACAACAACGAACAAGGTGGTCTAGGAGAACTCATTAAGCAAACGGACAGCACAGAAATGAATAAGATTAATATTTCTGAGTCTGACATGTCTATCTTGCAACAAGGTTTTTACCAAGTATCTCACGGGACAAGTGCTCTCACGACAGGTCGCGCCTTTTCAAATGGGGCAGCAGTCTCCATCAGCGGAAAAACCGGTACAGCCGAAAGTTACGTCAATGGCGGACAAAAAGCCAACAATACCAACGCCGTAGCCTATGCGCCAACCGATAATCCGCAGATTGCAGTCGCAGTTGTTTTCCCGCATAATACGAATCTAACTAATGGTGTCGGACCTTCGATTGCTCGCGACATTATCAATCTATACAACCAACACCATCCAATGAACTAGAAAGGAAGCCATGCTTTACCCAACACCTATAGCCAAGCTGATTGACAGTTATTCTAAACTTCCAGGTATCGGGATTAAGACAGCTACCCGCCTGGCCTTTTATACCATTGGGATGTCGGATGACGATGTCAATGAATTTGCAAAAAATCTCCTTGCAGCCAAGCGAGAATTGACCTATTGCTCTATTTGTGGGCGTTTGACAGATGATGATCCTTGCTCGATCTGTACCGATCCTAGCCGTGACCAGTCTACGATTCTGGTTTTGGAGGATAGCCGAGATGTCGCTGCCATGGAAAATATCCAGGAATATCACGGACTTTACCATGTTTTACACGGTTTGATTTCCCCTATGAATGGGATTAGCCCAGATGACATCAACCTGAAAAGTCTCATGACTCGCCTCATGGATAGTGAAGTTTCTGAGGTCATCGTAGCCACCAATGCAACAGCAGATGGTGAGGCGACCTCCATGTATATCTCTCGGCTACTCAAACCCGCGGGGATTAAGGTTACTCGTCTAGCACGAGGTCTAGCAGTAGGAGCTGATATCGAATATGCGGACGAAGTAACGCTCCTAAGAGCTATTGAAAATCGTACAGAACTTTAGTCTGTAAGGATATAGAACAGGCAATTAACTAGCAGATAAGTTTTCAAGAAATCAAGAGACTGGATTTATTTTTAATCCAGTCTCTTTTGTGCTATTCAAGTTTAAAAAAATAAACAAATGTGATATACTAAAAAGCGAGTATTCTAGTAGAAATAGGACAATCATATGAAACAAACAATTATTCTATTATATGGTGGACGCAGTGCAGAGCGTGAAGTGTCTGTATTGTCAGCTGAGAGTGTCATGCGTGCGGTTAACTATGACCGTTTTGCAGTCAAAACTTTCTTTATCAGCCAGTCTGGTGATTTTATCAAAACCCAAGAATTTACCCAAACTCCTGGCCAAGATGAACGTCTCATGACCAATGAAACGATTGATTGGGACAAGAAAATTGCTCCAAGTGCCATCTACGAAGAAGGCGCAGTTGTTTTTCCAGTTCTTCATGGACCTATGGGAGAAGACGGTTCCGTTCAAGGTTTCCTAGAAGTCTTGAAAATGCCTTATGTCGGTTGCAACATCTTGTCTTCAAGCCTTGCTATGGACAAAATCACGACCAAGCGTGTCTTAGAATCTGTAGGGATTGCCCAAGTACCTTATGTGGCTATCGTTGAAGGTGATGATGTGACTGCTAAAATCGCTGAAGTTGAAGAAAAATTGACTTATCCAGTCTTCACGAAGCCGTCAAACATGGGTTCCAGTGTCGGTATTTCTAAGTCTGAAAACCATGAGGAGCTCCGTCAAGCTTTGGAACTTGCCTTCCAATATGACAGCCGTGTCTTGGTAGAACAAGGAGTGAATGCGCGTGAAATCGAGGTTGGTCTCTTGGGCAACTACGATGTGAAGAGCACGCTTCCTGGTGAAGTGGTCAAGGATGTTGCCTTTTATGACTATGATGCCAAATATATCGATAACAAGATTACCATGGACATCCCAGCTAAGATTAGTGATGATGTAGTAGCTGTCATGCGTCAAAATGCAGAAACTGCCTTCCGTGCGATTGGTGGCCTCGGTCTGTCTCGTTGTGATTTCTTCTATACAGATAAGGGCGAAATTTTCCTAAACGAGCTCAATACCATGCCAGGTTTTACTCAATGGTCTATGTACCCACTGCTTTGGGACAATATGGGAATTAGCTACCCAGAACTAATCGAGCATTTGGTTGACCTTGCTAAGCAAAGTTTTGACAAGCGCGAAGCGCATTTGCTATAAAAATGAAAGAGAGGGTAGAAGCCAGAACTATCACTGCATGGTGACCAGAGTTCTCGGACTTCAACCCTTTTTAAAGGAGTAGAAATGAAATTAACGATCCATGAAGTTGCCCAAGCTGTTGGAGCTAAAAATGATGTTAGTCTTTTTGCGGATGCTCAGTTAGAAAAAGCTGAGTTTGACAGTCGTTTGATTGGGCCAGGTGATTTGTTTGTGCCACTCAAAGGTGTGCGTGATGGTCATGACTTTATCGAAACAGCTTTTGAAAATGGTGCGGCAGTAACCTTGTCTGAGAAGGAAGTAGAAGGTCATCCCTACATTCTAGTAGATGACGTGTTATCTGCTTTTCAAACTCTCGCAGCTTACTATCTTGAAAAAACGGCTGTTGATGTCTTTGCGGTCACAGGTTCAAATGGCAAGACAACGACCAAGGATATGTTGGCGCATTTACTGTCAACAACCTACAAGACCTACAAAACACAAGGCAACTACAATAACGAGATTGGCCTTCCCTACACAGTTCTCCACATGCCTGAAGGGACAGAAAAGTTGGTCTTGGAAATGGGACAGGATCACTTGGGAGATATTCATCTCTTGTCTGAATTGGCCCATCCAAAAATAGCTATCGTGACCTTGGTTGGAGAAGCCCACTTGGCCTTTTTCAAAGACCGTTCTGAGATTGCCAAAGGAAAAATGCAAATTGCAGATGGCATGGCTTCAGGTTCTTTGCTCTTAGCACCAGCTGACCCTATTGTAGAGGACTACTTGCCTACTGATAAAAAGTTGGTTCGTTTTGGGCAAGGGGCAGAGTTGGAAATCACAGACTTGGTTGAACGCAAGGACAGTCTAACCTTTAAAGCTAATTTTTTGGGACAAGCCCTCGATTTGCCAGTGACAGGTAAGTACAATGCCACCAATGCTATGATTGCTGCTTATGTGGCTCTACAAGAAGGAGTTTCAGAAGAGCAAATTCGTCAGGCCTTCCAAAATCTGGAATTGACGCGTAACCGTACTGAGTGGAAGAAAGCAGCCAATGGAGCAGATATTCTGTCTGACGTATACAATGCTAATCCAACAGCTATGAAGCTGATTTTGGAGACATTCTCTGCCATCCCAGCCAACGAAGGAGGCAAGAAAATTGCTGTTCTAGCAGATATGAAGGAACTCGGTGACCAGTCTGTCCAACTCCATAACCAGATGATTTTGAGCCTTTCCCCAGATGTGCTTGATACCGTTATTTTCTACGGGGAAGACATTGCTGAATTGGCTCAACTGGCCAGTCAAATGTTTCCAATCGGCCACGTTTATTACTTCAAAAAAACAGCTGGCGAGGACCAATTTGAAGGCCTTGTCAAGCAGGTTAAGGCAAGCCTTGGTACGAACGACCAAATTCTGCTCAAAGGCTCTAACTCCATGAATCTAGCCAAGTTGGTAGAAAGTTTAGAAAATGAATACAAGTGATTTTACCAAGTATCTGCAAAGAATGCTAGCCATTACGGATACTGGATTAACCTTTACAAAAGATCCTTTTGACCGCGAGCGTTACGAGGACTTGCGAAGTCTGTTATCTGAAATGTTGAATCAGGGATTAGATCTAGATTCAGAAGAAGTGGCAGAAGTCATGAAACCAACTTTCGCTTACGCAACTCCTCTGATGGACGTCCGTGCTTGGATTGTTGAGGATGAAAAAGTATGTTTAGTTAGAGGAAAAGGGGAGGATAGTTGGGCTTTGCCAGGTGGCTTTGGTGAGGTCGGCTATTCTCCAACCGAAAATATTCTCAAGGAAATTGAAGAAGAAACCGGTTTTACAGCAAAAGCTGAAAGGTTACTTGCAGTTTTTGACACCAATCGTTTCCAACTACAGAGCAAACAATATGCAAAGTTTGTCTTTGAATGTAAGCTTCTTGATGGACAATTTCAAGAGAATCAAGAAATTGCTGAGCTTCAATTTTTTGCCATTGACCAATTGCCAGCCTTATCTGAAAAACGCATCACTAAGGACCAAATGGAGATTCTTTGGCAAATTTATAAAGGACAAAGAGAGCAATATCTTGACTAAGGAGATGATTATCGTATTTCTAAATTCATTTTTGTCAAGTAGCATGGTATAATAATATGCAAGAAAATTTTGAACAATGAGGAAAACTAGATGAATTTATGGGATATTTTCTTTACGCCCCAAGCAACAGAGCCACCTAAATTTGACCTTTTTTGGTATGTCAGCCTATTTACGCTCTTAGCTGTAACCTTTTTTACAGCTTATCGTTACCGTGAAAAGAAGACTTGTCAACGATTTTTCCAAATTTTGCAAGCTGCCCAGTTAATCCTTCTTTATGGTTGGTATTGGGTTAATCATATGCCACTGTCAGAAAGCTTACCATTTTATCATTGCCGTATGGCTATGTTTGTGGTGCTTTTACTTCCAGGTCAGTCCAAATATAAGCAGTACTTTGCATTGTTGGGGACATTTGGTACATTAGCAGCTTTTGTTTATCCTGTGCCAGATGCCTATCCTTTCCCACATATTGCTATCTTGTCCTTTATCTTTGGGCATTTAGCTCTCTTGGGAAACTCCCTGATTTATCTATTAAGACAGTATGATGGACGATTGCTAGATGTGAAGCGGATTTTTATCATGACCTTTGCGCTAAATGCCTTGATTTTTGTGGTCAATTTGGTGACAGGCGGAGATTATGGTTTCCTAACAAAACCACCATTAGTCGGAGATCATGGGTTAGTAGCCAACTACTTGATTGTATCTTTTACTTTGTCAGTTGCTATCAGTTTGACAAGGAAAATTTTAGAAGCTTTTTTGGAGCAAGAGGAAGAAAAATTTCTCGTAAAGAAAGTTTAATTTTAAGCTCAGATTGAAGAAAAAGTCCATTTTGGACAATTTTCTTCAATCTTTTTCTTTTACTAGAGAAAGTAAAAAAACTTTTAAAAACAGCATTAGATCAGTATTCCTAAGAGTTTCTGCTATATGGTAATCAATCTTCAAAAGAGAAATTTATTAATTACTGGATAGGATTTGTCTACGTTCTGAAGCTTGATTTTAAGCTTTCTTTTTTCATGAATTCGATTTTTTATAACTTGCCTGGAAAAAAGAAAAGTATAGGAAGAGAAAGTGAAAAAATGGTAAGGAAATTTATGAAAAACTAAGCACGATTGGATTTTTTGTGTTATAATATTTTGTGAATAGCTGTGTCTCGTCACAGTTATTGAAAATAGAAGTGAGAAACTTGGAAGACAGAGAGGACGCAATGTAATGACTAGAGATGGTTTTTTTACAGGCTTAGATATCGGAACTAGCTCCATCAAAGTGCTGGTTGCCGAACATAGAGATGGTGAAGTAAATGTAATTGGCGTTAGCAATGCCAAGAGTAAAGGTGTCAAAGACGGGATTATCGTTGATATTGAGGCTGCTGCTTCAGCAATTAAATCCGCAATTTCTCAGGCAGAAGAGAAGGCAGGAATTTCAATCAAGTCTGTCAATGTTGGTTTACCAGCAAACCTCTTGCAGGTTGAACCAACACAAGGAATGATTCCTGTAACATCAGATACAAAAGAAATTACAGATCAGGATGTTGAAAATGTTGTCAAATCAGCTTTGACAAAGAGCATGACTCCTGACCGTGAAGTGATTACGTTCATTCCTGAAGAGTTTATCGTGGATGGTTTCCAAGGTATTCGTGACCCTCGTGGCATGATGGGGGTGCGTTTGGAAATGCGTGGCTTACTTTACACAGGACCTCGTACCATCCTTCATAACCTTCGTAAAACCGTGGAGCGCGTGGGGATCCATGTTGACAACGTCATCATCTCACCATTAGCGATTGTAAATTCAGTTCTCAATGAGGGAGAACGTGAGTTTGGCGCGACAGTGATTGATATGGGTGGTGGGCAGACTACAGTTGCAACCATTCGCAATCAAGAATTGCAATTTACAAACATTTACCAAGAGGGTGGGGAATATGTCACTAAAGATATTTCCAAGGTCTTAAAAACATCCCAAAAAATCGCGGAAAGTTTAAAACTAAACTATGGTGAAGCTTATGTTCCACTAGCAAGTAACGAGACTTTCCAAGTAGAAGTCATTGGTGAAGTAGAGCCTGTTGAAGTGACAGAAAGCTACTTGGCAGAAATTATTTCAGCACGTATTAAACATATTTTTGATCAAATTAAACAGGAGTTAGACAGAAGACACTTGTTGGATCTACCAGGTGGTATCGTTCTGATTGGCGGAAATGCGATTTTACCAGGAGTTGTCGAATTGGCGCAAGAAGTGTTTGGTGTTCGAGTGAAACTCTATGTGCCAAATCAAGTGGGAATTCGCAACCCTGCTTTTGCACATGTAATCAGCTTGTCTGAGTTTGCAGGTAAATTGACAGAAGTGAATCTTCTGGCTCAAAAGGCAGTCAGAGGAGATGAATTCCTTCGCCAAAAACCAATTAATTTTGGTGTTTCAAATCAAAGTGTGACACCGATTATACAATCAACTCCAGTGCAACCAGCTACTGCAGCAACTGAAATCACACCTGACAGTGGCCTTGCTCCAAGAGACGAATTCCAAGCAAGTTCTCAAGATAAACCGAAATTAACAGACCGTTTCCGCAGCTTGATCGGAAGCATGTTTGATGAATAAAAGAGGAAAAGAAATTATGACATTTTCATTTGATACAGCAGCTGCTCAAGGTGCAGTTATTAAAGTAATTGGTGTCGGTGGAGGCGGTGGTAATGCTATTAACCGCATGATCGACGAAGGTGTTTCAGGCGTAGAATTCATTGCAGCGAACACAGACGTACAAGCCTTAAGTAGTACAAAAGCTGAAACAGTTATCCAACTCGGACCAAAGTTGACTCGTGGTTTGGGTGCTGGAGGTCGACCTGAGGTTGGTCGTAAGGCTGCTGAAGAAAGCGAAGAAGCATTGACAGCAGCGATTAGCGGTGCAGACATGGTCTTTATCACTGCTGGTATGGGTGGTGGATCTGGTACAGGAGCTGCCCCTGTTATTGCACGTATTGCTAAAGATTTAGGTGCCCTTACAGTAGGTGTTGTGACACGTCCTTTTGGATTTGAAGGAAGCAAACGTGGTCAGTACGCTGTAGAAGGAATCAACGAACTTCGTGAACATGTAGATACCCTATTGATCATTTCAAACAACAACTTGCTTGAAATTGTTGATAAGAAGACACCGCTTCTTGAAGCTCTTAGTGAAGCAGATAACGTCCTTCGCCAAGGTGTTCAAGGGATTACAGACTTGATTACCAATCCTGGTTTGATCAACCTTGACTTTGCTGACGTGAAAACGGTTATGGCAAACAAAGGGAATGCCCTCATGGGTATCGGTATTGGTAGTGGAGAAGAGCGTGTCGTTGAAGCGGCTCGTAAAGCGATTTACTCACCACTTCTTGAAACAACCATTGACGGTGCTGAAGATGTCATTGTCAACGTTACTGGTGGTCTTGATTTGACCTTGATTGAAGCAGAAGAAGCTTCTGAAATCGTCAATCAAGCAGCAGGTCAAGGAGTGAATATCTGGCTTGGAACCTCTATTGACGAAAGCATGAAAGATGAAATTCGTGTAACAGTTGTAGCGACTGGTGTTCGTCAAGAACGTGTAGAAAAAGTTGTTGGTTCTTCAGTAAAACAAGCGGCTCGTCGTGAAGCTTCAAGACAACCGCACCCTCAAAATTTTGATCGTCATTTTGACCTAGAAGATACAGCAGAATTACCAAAACAAAGCCAACGACGCTTTGAAACAAGTCAATCTTCTGCTTTTGGTGATTGGGACTTGCGTCGTGAATCAATCGTTCGTCAAACTGATTCAGTCGTATCACCTGTAGAACGTTTCGAAGCACCGACTTATCAGGACGAAGATGAGTTGGACACACCTCCATTCTTCAAGAATCGTTAATCAATGGATTTGAAAAAAAATACAGAGTTCGTTTTTCAGCAGGTCGCTGAAGCTAGCCTAGAAGCCAATCGTGATCCAGCTTCTGTTTCAATTATTGCAGTGACAAAATATGTAGATGTACAAACAGCGGAAGCCTTGCTTCCACTTGGCATCCATCATATCGGTGAAAATCGAGTTGATAAATTTTTAGAAAAATATCAGGCCTTGAAAGATTACCCAGCCACTTGGCATTTAATAGGAACACTACAGAGACGGAAAGTAAAAGAAGTAATCCCATATGTGGATTACTTTCATGCTTTAGATTCCTTAAAGTTAGCGCAGGAGATTCAAAAGAGAACAGATCATGTCATCAAGTGTTTCCTACAGGTCAATATTTCAGGAGAAGAAAGCAAGCACGGTTTTTCAAAAGAAGAATTACTAGAACTTTTGCCAGACTTGGTCCAGCTAGATCAGATTGAGTATGTTGGTTTGATGACCATGGCTCCTTTTGAGGCAGATTCTGATGAATTGAAACAAATTTTCAAGAAAACTCAGGAACTGCAAGCAGAAATTAGAGAAAAACAAATTCCTAATATGCCGATGACAGAGTTGAGCATGGGGATGAGTCGTGACTATAAGGAAGCGATTCAATTTGGTTCAACCTTTGTTCGAATTGGCACAGCATTTTTTAAATAGGAGAGATCTATGTCTTTAAAAGATAGATTTGATAAATTTATAGATTATTTTACAGAAGATGGGGAAGAAACAACTGCGACTTATCAACCTCAGGATGAACAGATGATTGCTTCATCGAGTTCAGCTTCTAAAGAACTGCCAGCGCAGTTTCAATCAACCACTTCAAAAGATGCCAACATCACTCGCTTACATGCTCGCCAACAAGAATTGGCTATGCAAAGTCATCGTACAGATGAAAAAGTAACGATTGATGTTCGTTATCCTAGAAAATATGAGGATGCAACAGAGATTGTGGATTTATTGGCTGGAAATGAAAGTATCTTGATTGACTTCCAGTACATGACAGAGGTTCAGGCTCGTCGTTGTCTAGACTATCTGGACGGTGCCCGTCATGTTTTGGCAGGTAATCTGAAAAAAGTTGCGAGTACAATGTATTTGTTGACACCAGTCAATGTGGTTGTGAATATTGAAGATATCAAGTTGCCTGATGACTCTCAAAGTGCAGAATTTGGTTTTGATATTAAACGAAGTAGAGCGAAATAATGATTTTTCTGATTCGTCTAATCCAAAATGCAGTGAATATCTATTCCCTGCTTTTGTTAATCTATGCACTCCTCTCTTGGTTTCCAAATTCTTATGGTAGTTCACTAGAACGTTTACTGGAAAAGCTGATTAGACCGATTGTTGATCCACTTCGTCGTTTACCTTTACAATTTGGAGGTTTGGATTTATCCATTTGGCTAGCAATCCTAATCGTCCGTTTTTTGGGTGACAGCTTGATTCGTTTCTTGTTGATACTATGATGACAAATAAAGCGATTTACCAGCACTTTTCTCTTGATGATGCTCCCTTTATTGATAAGGGATTAGAGTGGATCAAGCGGGTGGAAGATACTTATACTCCGGTCCTCACTGCTTTTGTCAACCCGCATCAGGAACAGATATTGAGGGTTTTGGCTGGGACCTATGAACTGGGCTGTGTGAGTAGCGGAGAATATGTCCATACAGAATTTGTCCGTGTCCTTCTGTATCCAGACTATTTCCGTCCGACACTGTCAGATTTTGAAATGGCATTGCTAGAGATCCGTTATCCAAGTAGGTTTGAACAGCTAACACATGCAAAGATTTTGGGGACAATCATCAATCAACTAGGAATTGACCGTAAGCTCTTTGGTGATATCTTGGTAGATGAAAAGAGAGCACAGATTTTTGTCAATCGTGATTTTATCCCTCTGTTTCAGGACGGGATACAAAAGATTGCCAGACTACCTGTGTCGCTGGAGGAATGTCCTTTCACCGATAAAATCATATCTGAAATCAATTATCAAGAACAAGAGATTTTGATTTCCAGTTTTCGATTGGATGCCCTCTTATCAAGTGCCTTGAAATTATCTAGAAATCAAACCAGTCAACTGATTGAGAAAAAATCTGTCCAAGTAAACTATCATCTGGTTGAAAAATCTGATTACCAGGTTGCCGTTGGAGATTTGATCAGTGTGAGAAAGTTTGGTCGTCTAAAAGTTGTCAAAGACAATGGACAGACAAAAAAAGACAAGATAAAATTAAGCATTCAATTATTATTAAGTAAGTGAGGAAAAGTATGCCAATTACATCGTTAGAAATTAAAGATAAAACCTTTGGTACAAGATTTAGAGGTTTTGATCCAGAAGAAGTAGATGAATTTCTTGATATCGTTGTTCGTGACTATGAAGATTTGGTTCGTAGTAATCACGACAAAGAGAGACACATCAAGAGTTTGGAAGAACGTTTGTCTTACTTTGATGAGATGAAAGATTCCTTGAGTCAGTCAGTTTTGATTGCTCAAGATACTGCGGAGCGTGTCAAACAGGCTGCTCAAGAACGTTCGAACAATATTATTCAACAAGCTGAACAAGACGCTCAGCGTTTGCTAGAAGAAGCAAAATACAAGGCAAATGAAATTCTCCGTCAGGCAACAGATAACGCTAAGAAAGTGGCTGTTGAGACAGAAGAGTTGAAGAACAAGAGTCGTGTATTTCATCAACGTCTCAAATCTACGATTGAGAGTCAATTGGCTATTGTTGAGTCATCAGATTGGGAGGACATTCTTCGCCCAACAGCAACGTATCTTCAAACAAGCGATGAAGCCTTTAAAGAAGTGGTGGGTGAAGTTCTTGGTGAAACTATTCCTTCACAACCTGAGGAAGAGCCAATTGATATGACTCGTCAATTCACACCAGAAGAGGTTGCTGAGTTGCAAGCTCGTATCGAGGCTGGAAATAAAGAATTGGCTGAGTTTGAAGCTCAACAAAATCAACATACAGATGAAAGTGAACAACATAAAGAGTCAGTTGACGTAGAAACTACTGTAGCAACTGATGAAGTTGCAAATAAAGAATCTGTTCTTATCCTATAAAAGTAAATGTGAGAACAAAATCTAACCAACTATATTTTCAGCGAGTAGGAGATGGTGTGAGTCCTGCAATCCCTAGCGGTCAGATTATCCTCTCAAGCAATCCAGTCTGAAAGCAGTAAGGCTGGACGTTGCCCACGTTACGGGAAAAGAGGGGAAAAGACAAAGTCTTTTTCCGAACAAAGGTGGTACCACGATTTTCGTCCTTTTTAGCGATTCGTGGTTTTTAATTTGTCTATATAATAAAGGAGATATAATGAAACTCAAAGATACCCTAAATCTTGGAAAAACTGAATTTCCAATGCGTGCTGGACTTCCTACTAAAGAACCGCTATGGCAAAAAGAGTGGGACGAAGCGAAACTTTACCAACGTCGTCAAGAATTGAACCAAGGAAAACCGCATTTCACCTTACATGATGGTCCTCCGTATGCAAACGGAAATATCCACGTTGGACACGCTATGAACAAGATTTCCAAAGATATCATTGTTCGTTCTAAGTCTATGTCAGGTTTTTATGCACCTTATATCCCAGGTTGGGACACTCATGGTTTGCCAATCGAGCAAGTCTTGGCAAAACAAGGTGTTAAACGTAAAGAAATGGACTTGGTTGAGTACTTGAAACTCTGCCGTGAATACGCTCTTTCTCAAGTAGATAAACAACGGGATGACTTCAAACGTTTGGGTGTTTCTGGGGACTGGGAAAATCCTTATGTAACCTTGACTCCTGACTATGAAGCAGCCCAAATCCGTGTCTTCGGTGAAATGGCTAAAAAAGGCTATATCTATCGTGGTGCCAAGCCAGTTTACTGGTCATGGTCTTCTGAGTCAGCCCTTGCAGAAGCGGAAATTGAATACCATGACTTGATTTCAACTTCCCTTTACTATGCTAACCGTGTCAAAGACGGAAAAGGTGTCCTAGATACTGATACTTACATCGTTGTTTGGACAACAACTCCATTTACCATCACTGCTTCTCGTGGTTTGACAGTTGGAGCAGATATTGATTATGTGGTTGTTCAACCATCTGGTGAAGATCGTAAGTTTGTGGTTGCTTCAGAATTGTTGAACAGTTTGTCTGAAAAATTTGGCTGGGCTGATGTTCAGGTCTTGGCAACCTACCGTGGTCAAGAATTGAATAAAATCGTGACTGCTCACCCATGGGATGCAGCTGTAGATGAGTTGGTAATCCTTGGTGACCACGTTACGACTGACTCTGGTACTGGTATTGTCCATACAGCCCCTGGTTTTGGTGAGGACGACTACAATGTCGGTGTTGCCAATGGCTTGGAAGTGTTTGTTACTGTCAATGAACGCGGGATTATGATGGAAAATGCTGGTCCTGAATTTGCAGGTCAATTCTATGACAAGGTTGTTCCGACTGTTATCGAAAAACTGGGTGATTTGCTCCTTGCTCAAGAAGAAATCTCCCACTCATACCCATTTGACTGGCGTACCAAGAAACCAATCATCTGGCGTGCAGTGCCACAATGGTTTGCATCTGTATCAAAATTCCGCCAAGAAATCTTGGACGAAATTGAAAAAGTGAAATTCCACTCAGAATGGGGTAAAGTGCGTCTTTACAACATGATCCGTGACCGTGGCGACTGGGTTATCTCTCGTCAACGTGCTTGGGGAGTCCCACTTCCTATCTTCTATGCTGAAGATGGCACACCAATCATGACAGCTGAAACCATTGAGCACGTGGCTCAACTCTTTGAGGAACACGGGTCTATTATCTGGTGGGAACGTGATGCCAAAGACCTCTTGCCAGAAGGATTTACCCATCCAGGTTCACCAAATGGCGAGTTCAAAAAAGAAACAGACATCATGGACGTATGGTTTGACTCAGGTTCGTCATGGAATGGAGTAGTGGTCAACCGTCCAGAACTCAAATACCCAGCAGACCTTTACCTTGAAGGTTCTGACCAATACCGTGGTTGGTTCAACTCATCACTTATCACATCTGTTGCCAACCATGGCGTAGCGCCATACAAACAAATCTTGTCACAAGGATTTGCCCTTGATGGTAAAGGTGAAAAGATGTCCAAATCCCTTGGAAATACCATTGCTCCAAGTGATGTGGAAAAACAATTTGGTGCGGAAATCTTGCGTCTCTGGGTAACCAGTGTAGACTCAAGCAACGACGTACGGATCTCTATGGATATCTTGAGCCAAGTCTCTGAAACTTACCGTAAAATCCGTAACACTCTTCGTTTCTTGATTGCTAACACTTCTGACTTTAATCCAGCTCAGGACGCAGTCGCTTACGATGAACTACGTTCCGTTGATAAGTACATGACCATCCGCTTTAACCAACTTGTGAAAACGATTCGTGATGCTTATGCCAACTTTGAATTCTTGACAATCTATAAGGCCTTGGTAAACTTTATCAACGTTGACTTGTCAGCCTTCTACCTTGACTTTGCCAAAGATGTTGTCTACATTGAAGGTGCCAAATCACTTGAACGTCGTCAAATGCAGACTGTCTTCTATGACATTCTTGTCAAAATCACCAAACTCTTGACACCAATCCTTCCTCACACTGCGGAAGAAATCTGGTCATATCTTGAGTCTGAAGCTGAAGACTTCGTCCAATTGTCAGAATTGCCAGAAGCGGAAACTTTTGCTAACCAAGAAGAAATCTTGGATACCTGGGCTGCCTTCATGGACTTCCGTGGACAAGCTCAAAAAGCCTTGGAAGAAGCGCGTAATGCCAAAGTAATCGGTAAATCACTTGAAGCTCACTTGACAGTTTATCCAAACGAAGTTGTGAAAACTTTACTCGAAGCAGTAAACAGCAATGTAGCTCAACTTTTGATTGTGTCTGAATTGACCATCGCAGAAGGACCAGCTCCAGAAGCTGCCGTTAGCTTCGAAGATGTAGCCTTCACTGTTGAACGCGCTGCAGGTGAAGTATGTGACCGTTGCCGTCGTATCGACCCAACAACAGCAGAACGAAACTATCATGCAGTCATCTGTGACCACTGTGCGAGCATCGTAGAAGAAAACTTTGCGGATGCAGTCGCAGAAGGATTTGAAGCGAAATAAGGTTGAAAAGTCTAGGGAAAACTTAATTTGAGAAGAAAAGACAACTAATCTTATAGTCTATAAAACGCATTGTATCAAGTTTTTGAACACCTGATATGATGCGTTTTTATAATGTTAGAACTTTCCTCTTGTTTCAATTAACTCTATTATATATCGAAATGAAATAAAAACTAAACAAATTGGTTGGGAAATTCAAACCAATTTCTAAAAATGTTTTAGAAATCTCATTGTACTATTCTAGATTCAATCTGCTATATATTGTGAAAATTCAAAAAGCTCATGAATCATCTGAAAAGCAGATTTCATGAGCTTATATCTGTTGGAGTTCTAAATGGATTCATTAATCAAGTGTTTAAGATTTGATAGGAGCTGTTCCAAAGTTAGGACTGTTTTCTGATGGTGATCTAACTGGTAGAGATTTTGAAAGTAATCTTGAATATCGTCTTCAAAATTTTGAGGTAGATGAGAGCAAGTGTTTTTTGCGAACTGGAGCATGCGTTTTTCTCCTGGATGGAGCTGTTCATTGAAGGCGAAGAGCAAATCGAAATAAGAGGCGAAAAACTCGCTACCGCGGTGATTGATACTGAGTAAGTCTTTGCGTTTGAGGGCTTTTTTGATTTGTCTTGAAAAAGCTGGCATAGCTTGGTCGAGAAGCAGGGACTGCTTGCTGATGATATTCTTTTTCAACTCAGCTGGATAAGGAAGATTGTACTTTTTCTGGAGGGCAGCATAGCGGCCGTCTCGATCATAGAGAATCTTGCTGTGGATCAGATTGTACCACATACAAGTAGTGTAAGAATTCTGAGCTTGGTGCTCTAAAACGACGGTCTGCAAGTCTTGGTCAAAGTCGTCCAGCGAGCGGTAAATCAGCTCAATCTCGACACCATTATTGAGGACGCAGTCGTCTTCCAGTTCCCAAAATTGATTGCCGATTTCCATATAGGAGCAGTACTTGCTGAGGATTTCTTGGCGGATGGCTGGCGCGAGAGGAGCGCTCAGGTAGACATAGACATCATAGTCTGAGTCTTGGTCAAAATGTTGGCCAGCCCGTGAGCCTCCGAGAGCCAGTGCTTCCACTTGCTCCAGTTGAGCCAATTCTTTAAAGAGATGTTGCGGTATAATATTGTCCTTCTTTATTTTTTCACATTATTTTAACAAAAAGTAAGGAGACTAGCAAGAGTGAAATGGAAATTTTTCTTCAAATATTTGCTGATATTTACTCAATTTTATTTCATATTATACAAATTTTTACTTTATAATATCAGAAAATACTTTTTTTTTTTTAAAAAAAGCAAATATGATACAATTTTATTTGAAAAAAATAAAAAAGGAGATTTTATTATGAAATCAAAAACACTTGCTTTAATTAGTGGTATCGTCGGTCTTGTGGGAGGAATTTTACTTCTTATTGGTCCTTTTGTCTTGTTGGGAACAGCGGTAAATACAGCTGCTACAACTCTTAATGGAGGAGCTACTGCAGGAGCTGTTTCAGGTGTTGGCTTGCTCTTGAATGCCTTGAAGATTGCAAATCTTGTTCTTGGTATTATTGCTATTGTTTACTATAAAGGAGATAATCGTGTAGGTGCAGCTCCGTCTGTACTAATGATTGTTTCTGGTGGGGTTAGTCTCATTCCATTCTTAGGATGGGTTGGGGGTATCCTTGCTATTATCGGAGGATCTTTATTCCTTGCAACATTGAAGAAATTCAAATCAGAAGAATAAAAGGCATTTTAGCATGAAAGGATCAAAAAAGTTTATCGGTCTAGGAGTGGTTCTATTATCTATTTCTCTTCTGGCTGCATGTGGAGTGCAAAGTTCAAAGACTGCTTCAACAAGTAATGATGAGAAGACAGTAGCAACATCTAATACCTCAAAAGAAACAATCACTTCCGATATGCCAGTTGTAACAGACGATGCGATTGAATCAATGCGCACTTATGCAGATTATATAGATCTTTATAAAAATATTTTTGATGATTATTTTACTAAAGCTGAGGAAAGTTTCAAAGGCACAGCTATGGAAAATAATGAGTCGTTTACTAAACTAAAAGAGTCAACTCAAAAATTATTCGATGCGCAGAAAAAATTGTATGATTTGCTAGGGTCGACTGAGATCAAGGAAGATGATAAATCAAAATTGTCTCAACAATTGAAAGATTTTAGAGATAATTTGCAAAAACAGTTGAAAACTTTGACAGCTCAACTACAATAAGATAGAAATTATTTTTTGTAGTAACGGAGAACAAATGGTAAAATTACACCCCAAATGTTAGAAATAGGGGTGTTTTTTTGAGATTAAATAATGAATATGGAATAGAAACTACCAAAAACAATGTGATTGCCAAACAGTCCTTTCCTTTTTGTTTTTCACTAGCTTTTTTGTGAAAAATTGTGTAAAATGGAATAGATAAACGAGGGCAACCTCGAAAAATTAAAGGAGAATCCATCTAATGGTAAAATTGGTTTTTGCTCGCCACGGTGAGTCTGAATGGAACAAAGCTAACCTTTTCACTGGTTGGGCTGATGTTGATTTGTCTGATAAAGGAACACAACAAGCGATTGACGCTGGTAAATTGATCAAAGAAGCTGGTATCGAATTTGACCAAGCTTACACTTCAGTATTGAAACGTGCGATCAAAACAACAAACTTGGCTCTTGAAGCTGCTGACCAATTGTGGGTTCCAGTTGAAAAATCATGGCGCTTGAACGAACGTCACTACGGTGGTTTGACTGGTAAAAACAAGGCTGAAGCTGCTGAACAATTTGGTGATGAGCAAGTTCACATCTGGCGTCGTTCATACGATGTATTGCCTCCAAACATGGACCGTGATGATGAGCATTCAGCTCACACTGACCGTCGTTACGCTTCACTTGACGACTCAGTTATTCCAGATGCTGAAAACTTGAAAGTGACTTTGGAACGTGCCCTTCCATTCTGGGAAGACAAAATCGCTCCAGCACTTAAAGATGGTAAAAACGTATTCGTAGGAGCTCACGGTAACTCAATCCGTGCCCTTGTAAAACACATCAAACGCTTGTCAGACGACGAAATCATGGACGTGGAAATCCCTAACTTCCCACCATTGGTATTCGAATTCGATGAAAAATTGAACGTAGTTTCTGAATACTACCTTGGAAAATAATCTATAAACAGAAAGCCTAGGATTCTAGGCTTTTTTGTTTTTGCTTCTAGTTTCCAACTAGTTGAAAAAGCGTTATAATGATAGTAAAGAGTGACTAAATTGTAAGAAAGAGAGAAGGACGATGGCTTATATTGAAATGAAACACAGCTACAAGCGTTACCAGGTTGGGGATACGGAGATTGTGGCTAATCGTGATGTGAATTTTGAAATTGAAAAGGGGGAGCTGGTTATCATACTTGGCGCTTCAGGTGCTGGAAAATCAACCGTTCTCAATCTCCTAGGAGGTATGGATACCAATGATGAGGGGGAGATTTGGATCGATGGTGCCAATATTGCCAACTATAGTTCGCACCAACGAACAAACTATCGTCGTGAAGATGTAGGCTTTGTTTTTCAATTTTACAATCTGGTCTCTAATCTGACAGCCAAGGAAAATGTGGAATTGGCCTCAGAAATCGTAGCGGATGCCCTAGATCCAGAGCAAGTGCTCAAAGACGTAGGTCTGGCTCATCGCCTGAATAACTTTCCAGCCCAGCTTTCTGGAGGGGAGCAACAGCGGGTATCTATTGCACGGGCAGTAGCCAAAAATCCTAAAATCCTCCTTTGTGATGAACCGACAGGTGCTTTGGATTACCAGACGGGGAAGCAAGTCTTGAAAATTCTCCAAGACATGTCTCGTCAAAAGGGGGCGACAGTGATTATCGTGACCCACAATGGCGCGCTAGCCCCTATTGCAGATCGGGTGATTCACATGCGCGATGCCACGGTTAAGAGCATGACAATCAATGAGCATCCGCAGGATATCGAAACATTGGAGTATTAGCATGAAAAAAACATACCGAAAAGACTTGCTCCAGTCAGTGACTGCTTCAAAGGGACGCTTTGTTTCTATCCTGACCTTGATGATGCTGGGTTCCCTGGCCCTAGTAGGTCTTAAAGTAGCTAGTCCAAATATGGAACGTACGGCAGGGGATTATCTCCGTAAAGCCAATACCCTGGATCTGGCCGTAATAGCTGATTATGGCTTGGACAAAGAAGACCAGGACGAACTAAAGACCCTTAAAGGAGCAAGTGTTGAGTTTGGCTATATGGCAGACCTAACAGTTGAAAATAGTGAAGAAGCGGTTCGACTTTATTCCAAACCAGAGAGCATTTCAACCTTTCAAGTGACGGAAGGTCGACTGCCAGAAGCTGATGGGGAAATTGCCCTAGCTGACTTCTGGAAAGACCGTTATCAGATTGGACAGGCTATCACCTTTAGCAAGAAAGAAGAAGGGAAGTCCGTTATAAAATCCCAAACTTTCACAATTACTGGATTTGTTCAGTCGGGTGAGATCCTTTCTAAAAAAGATTTAGGGAGTGCTAGTAGTGGAAATGGAAGCTTGGCTGGCTATGGAGTGATTTTACCCAGTCAGTTTGATTCAGATGTTTATAGTATTGCGCGTGTGCGCTATGATGATTTAAAAAACCTGGATGCTTTTTCATCAGACTATAGGACCAAACGAGCTCAATATCAGGAAGACTTGCAAGACATGCTTGCTGATAATGGTCAAAAACGATTGGTAAGCATCAAAACAAATGGGCAAAAGAGCTTAGAAGCTGGAAAAGACCAGCTACAAACAGCTGAAAGTAACCTTCAAAAAGGCAAGAGTCAGTTAGAGCAGGCTGAAAGTCGATTAAAAACTCAAGAAGAACCAGTGACCGCTTTACCAGAACCGCAAAAGAGTCAAATCGAGGGACAGCTGACAAAAGCTAAGGAAGAATTGGCTACAGAAAAAGAAAAACTGGCTCAGACAGAGAGTAATCTAGCCAAGGAAAAAGAGAAGCTTGAACAGCGTCAGAAAGAGCTGGATGAACTGGCAGAGCCGAAATACCACGTATACAATCGCCAAACCATGCCAGGTGGTCAAGGCTACCTCATGTACAGCAATGCATCGTCAAGCATTCGTTCAGTCGGGAATATCTTCCCCGTTGTGCTTTATATGGTCGCTGCAATGGTGACCTTTACAACTATGACTCGCTTTGTAGACGAAGAACGCACCAATGCTGGTATTTTCAAGGCCCTAGGTTACCGTAACCGAGATATAGTTGCCAAGTTTGTCCTCTATGGTTTTCTTGCAGGAACTGTGGGAACCACTTTAGGAACGCTTCTAGGACATTATCTCCTTGCAGGAGTGATTTCGGATGTTATAACAACTGGGATGGTCGTTGGGAAAAGTCAGGAGTATTTCTATTGGTCTTATAGTCTTATTGCCCTAGCTTTAAGTTGGGTATCCAGTGTTTTGCCGGCTTATCTGGTGGCGCGAAGGGAATTACACGATGAAGCAGCCCAACTCTTACTTCCAAAACCTCCCGTTAAAGGATCAAAGATTTTGCTGGAACGCCTGAGCTTTATATGGAGTCGTTTGAGCTTTACTCATAAGGTTACGGCAAGAAATATTTTCCGTTATAAGCAACGGATGTTGATGACCATTTTTGGAGTTGCGGGTTCGGTTGCTCTCCTATTTGCAGGTCTTGGTATTCAGTCTTCTGTGGGAGGAGTTGTCGAGCGTCAATTTGAACAAATCCAGCAATACCAGATGATTGTAGCGGAAAAGAGCAGTGCCAGTGAGCAAGAAAAAGCAGATCTAGAAAGTGCCTTGCAAGCTGGGCCTATCCATGCTTATCAAAAGATTTACTCTAAATCCATTGAAAAAGATTTCAAAGGAAAAGCAGGACTTCAGACTATCACCATAATGGTCACAAGCAGAGAAGACTTCAAGCCTTTTATCGCATTAGAGGAAAAGGGGCAAGAGGTGCAGGTTACCGATGGAGCGGTCGTGAGTCAAAAACTAGCTCAACTAGCAAATGTTAATGTTGGGGACAAGCTAGAGCTTGATGGGAAAGAAATCAAGGTCTCTGCGATTTCTGAAAACTATGTTGGACACTTTGTTTATCTCAACCGAGCGACATACGAACAAGTCTACGGCACCAGTCCGAAAGACAATACCTACCTAGTGAAATTAAAAGAGCCAACACCATCCAATACGGAGAAAGAAGCTGCTACCTTCATGGGAAAAGCTGCTGTTTCTGGGGTCGTCCAAAATGCGACAGCCATCCATCTCTTTGAATCCGTGGCTAGTTCGCTCAATAAAACCATGGCAATCCTTGTCCTTGTTTCCGTCTTACTAGCCATTGTCATTCTTTACAATCTCACTAACATCAATGTGGCAGAACGTATCCGTGAACTTTCCACTATTAAGGTTCTTGGTTTCCATAATAAAGAAGTGACCCTCTATATCTACCGCGAGACTATGGTGCTGTCCCTTGTGGGAATTGCTCTCGGTTTGGTAGCTGGCCACTATTTACATCAATTTTTGATTCAAATGATTTCACCAGCCACCATACTCTTTTATCCTCAGGTCAGCTGGGAAGTCTATGCTCTTCCCATCGTCGTAGTGACTGTGATTTTAGCCTTACTAGGTCTATTTGTCAATCACCACTTGAGAAAAGTAGATATGCTCGAAGCCCTGAAATCAGTAGAGTAATTCACGGGTTTAAATAGTAAATCAGTTGACAAAGTCCCTGCTTCTTGGTAGAATAAGAACTGTCGTAAAGACAAATAACTTCTTCTTGGTTATAGGCATGCCAACCTGTCACTCGGATGAAGCCAAATAAAAAGGAGAAACATCATGGCAATCTCAAAAGAGAAAAAAAATGAAATCATCGCACAATATGCACGTCACGAAGGTGATACAGGTTCAGTAGAGGTTCAAGTTGCTGTCCTTACTTGGGAAATCAACCACCTTAACGAACACATCAAACAACACAAAAAAGACCACGCTACTTACCGTGGATTGATGAAAAAAATCGGTCGCCGTCGTAACTTGCTTGCATACTTGCGTAAAAACGACGTTAACCGTTACCGTGAGTTAATCAACTCTCTTGGACTTCGTCGTTAATCTTGCGTCTAAAACGTTTCTATACTTCGTTGGCTTCGACTCGATGTACCATTAGTACAATCTTCGCCTCGTCGCCTAGTCTATAAACGTTTTATCCAGCAAGATTGGAGCTCTCTGATATTCAGAGGGCTTTTTATGTTGTCACCTTGCCTCGATATACTCAAGTATAATCTTCGGTTACGGTTCCTAGCACTGTAAGGTAAAATAAACCAGATCATCTCCCTTCGGGGAGATTTTTTGTTTCACTAACATTTTTGTACAATCTTCGGCTCATCGCCTAGTCTATAAACGGTTTATCCGGCAAGAATCATGATGCTAAGGGCGTTAAAAATCCGTATGAAAATAGGGAAAGGAAACAGTGTTCGATGAACACAAGGAGTTTCATCTTTTTCACTAGGATTTTAGCCCGAGCTCAAATCAGCTCTCTGACTTCAGAGAGCTTTTTTATTGAGGTTTTATCGGTCATAATTTTGGAGACTACAAAAACCTCAAATAGTATCAGCTAATGACACCATGAAGGTGCGCAGTTACTCGGCTTTTCAAGCCGAGTAACTGTCTGCAAGCCCCCTCGGAGAGCCCACACTTTACGAAGTAAAGTATAGTATGTTATACTTTACATGGAAGTAGTCACCGAATTCCAGTTAGAAATTACTTTGTAACTACGTTTTGAGGAGGAGTAAAATGCTTTCCTACGTTCGACATTACCCACTAGCGATAGCTAAATTAATGTGTCTGTGCTCTCCTAAAATCTGCTGATTTATTACTAACTAATACAGGAGGTTTTTATGGGACAGACAATCATATCTGCTATTGGTGTTTATATTTCCACCAGTATCGATTATTTAATTATTTTAATTATTTTATTTGCACAGCTATCACAGAATAAACAGAAATGGCATATTTATGCGGGGCAATATCTAGGAATAGGCTTACTTGTAGGGGCGAGTTTAGTTGCTGCTTATGTCGTTAATTTCGTTCCTGAAGAATGGATGGTTGGATTGCTTGGTTTAATCCCTATCTATTTAGGGATTCGCTTTGCAATTGTTGGAGAAGGTGAGGAAGAAGAGGAAGAAATTATTGAAAGATTAGAACAAAGCAAGGCAAATCAACTGTTTTGGACAGTTACATTGCTGACAATTGCGTCTGGCGGAGATAATTTAGGTATCTATATACCTTATTTTGCTTCGTTAGATTGGTCACAGACCCTCGTGGCGTTGCTTGTGTTTGTAATCGGCATAATTATCTTTTGCGAGATTAGTCGGATGTTATCCTCTATTCCGTTAATATTCGAGACAATTGAAAAATACGAGCGAATCATTGTGCCCTTAGTATTCATTCTACTTGGACTATACATCATGTATGAAAATGGCACGATAGAGACTTTTCTGACCGTGTAGATTTTTTTGTTTCACTAGGATTTTAGTCCGAGCTCAAATCAGCTCTCTGATTTTCAGAGGGCTTTTTACGTTGTCACCTTACCTCGATATACTCAAGTATTATCTTTGCTTATGCTTCCTAACACTGTATGGAAAAACCAACCATAATTTTTCTGATTTTAATTGTATTTTTTCCATAGCTTGTTACACAGTTGAAAATATGGTATACTTTTCATGAGAATTTTCTAAATTTTTAATATTCTATCAAAGGAGGTTTGCATGCTTTCCAAATTTTCTGGAAGCCGACAAGACCAGCAATTTCTGTTACTTTTAGTTATTTTGCTAGGTATTTTAGGGATTTCTCTCTTTCTAGCAGTTTCAATGGGATCTGTTGCGATTGATCTAGGAGATACCTATCGGATTATTTTGAGCAGGTTGGGATTTCCTCTTGAGATAGGAGAGGTTTCCAAGTCTACTCTTGCCATTGTATGGAACATGAGATTCCCCCGAGTATTGTTAGGTCTGATAGTAGGAGCAGGCCTTTCTATGTGTGGTAGCGTGATGCAGTCTACAGTGAACAATCCCATCGCAGAGCCTTATGTCTTAGGAATATCTGCAGGTGCAACTCTAGGTGCAACCTTGAGCATCATTCTTGGTTTAAAAGTGATGATTAGCCTTGGAGCTTTTCTTGGAGCTATTTTGGCAACAATTGCTGTCCTCATCATTGCCTCTATGCAGGGAAGAATGACGACTTCTAGTCTGATCTTATCAGGAACGGTAGTCAACGCTCTCTTTCTGGCTTTTTCCAACTTTATTATCTCAGTCGGAGCTAATGCGGATAGTGTGATGACCATTAAGTTTTGGACAATGGGCTCGCTTGCTGGGACTTCCTGGGCAGACTTGGTCCTGCCAACTATGGTAGTAGGAATGGCCTTTCTATTTTTCTCTACTCAGTATCGTGTTTTCAATGCGATGATGATGGGAGATGAGGCTGCTTTAACTTTGGGAATTCCCTTACGCTTTTATTGGTATCTTTATGTGACCATGGTGGCTGTGCTGACAGCAGTCTTAGTGGCAACATGTGGAATTATTGGATTTGTCGGTCTGATTACTCCACATTTAGCTCGAGGGTTAGTAGGAACGAATTACAAGAGGCTTTTTCCCGTTGCAACCTTGCTGGGTGCCCTCTTTGTCATCTGGGCAGACGTACTCTCTCGTATCATCATTCCAAACGCAGAGCTTCCTATTGGTATTTTCACAGCCTTAGTAGGTGCTCCCTTCTTTATCTACATTGTTGGAGGTAGGCGAAGGGAGGTGAGGGTCTGATATGGACTTGATTTGTCAAGATATCCATTTTGGACTAGGAGAGAAAAAAATCCTCAAAGGAGTCTCTCTTAAGGTTGAAGGGAATCAATTTCACACGATACTAGGACCAAATGGAAGTGGAAAAACCAGCCTGCTTAAACTCCTCTATCGTCAGGAAAAGGCAGACAAAGGTTTGATAAGCCTAGATGGAAAGCCTCTGGAACAATGGAGGCTCAAAGAAACAGCCAAGCAAATGGCAGTTGTTACCCAGTTTAATCAATTGCAGTTTGATTGTACAGTTGAGGAAATCGTCTTGCTGGGAAGAACTCCCCACCTCTCTTTTTTACAGAAGGAAAAGGAAAGAGATTATGCCCTTGTTCAAGATGCTCTCGTCAAGGTGGATATGCTTGAGAAGAAAACTCGTCTCTATTCGTCCCTGTCAGGGGGAGAGAAACAGCGAGTCTTATTAGCCCGCGCCTTGGCGCAAGAACCGACTCTCTTGCTCCTGGACGAACCAACCAATCACCTGGATATCAAGTATCAGCTAGACTTGTTGGCCATTGTGAAGAATCTCAAGGTCAATGTTTTAGCTGTCCTACATGACATTCAACTTGCTTGTCGCTATTCGGATTATCTCTATCTGATGAAAGAGGGAGAAATCCTTTACCAAGGGACTCCAAAGGAGACCATCACCCCAGAGTCATTGCAAACTGTATATGGAGTTCAAAGTCAGGTTACTTGGACCGAGGATCAGCAAGCTATGATTCACTATTTATAAGAATGAAAAGGAAAACAAGATGAAAAAAACACTAAGCATTTTACTCGTAACAGTAGCTACCCTAACCATGGCAGCTTGTGGTAATACTACTACAGAAAAAGCTACCACACAGTCTAGTACAGAAACAAGTCAAAAAGCCAGCACAGAGACGACTTATCCGTTAACGGTCAAGACCTATGATGTTAAGGGAAATGAAGTCGAACAAGTCTTTGACAAGGCACCTGAAAAAGTTATCACCAACAATCTTTCAACCACTGAAATCTTATTGGAGTTAGGCTTGAAGGATAAAATTGCTGGCATGCTTAACCCTGATAATGCTGTGACGGACAAATACAAGGACGCGATTGCGACGATTCCTCAAATTGGGGACAAAAAAACAGTCTCACAAGAGACAGTCCTTTCTTATGAGCCAGATGCTGTGATGGGTCGAAATATGATGTTTTCTGAAAAATCCTTGGGGACAGTTAGCACTTGGAATGAAAACAAAATCCCAGTCTATACGCAAAAAGCTTCTCTCTCAACGATTCAGCAAAATTTGGGAAATATCGTAGAAGATGTCAAAAATCTTGGAATGATTTTCAATGTTCAGGACAAGGCCAATGAATACGCAGCCCAATTACAAGCTAAAATTGACGCTGTTAAGAAAGCAAATCCAACAAGCCAAGGTGAAAAGAAAAAGGCTTTGATTATGGTTGCTTATAATGACGAAACCTTTGGTGCTTACAAGTCTGCTTTGCAAGAAAGCTTGTTGAATCAACTTGGTTATACAAACGTTGCAACGGGAACATCAGGATTGACCTTGGAAAATCTCGTGTCAATGGATCCTGAGTTGATTATCTATGTGACCAGCGACCGCAATAAAAAATTGGATGCTAACGCTGTAGAGTTGATGAAGAAAAATGCTGTTTTGGAAAATGTTCCTGCTATTAAGAATCAAAAAATCATGACCATCTCTTACGATGAGTTAATGGACTATGGTCCAGCAGTGATTGATTCCCTTGAGAAAATCAATGACTTTATCAATAAATAACGCGTTTGATTGGGAAGGAATCCAAGTCAAGGTCAGCCTTCCTTCGACCTATGATCCCAATCAAACCTATCCAGCGATTCTCTTGAATGATGGAAACTTGGATTTTCTATCTTCCCTTTCTGAATCTGTGATTTTAGTGGGCTTGTCCTCTAAAAATCGCCTAGATGACTACACTCCCTGGAAGGCATCTGCTCTGAGAGATGGAGCTCAAGATTTTGGCGGTCAGGCAACTGCCTATCATGGTCATTTATTTGGAGGTCTTTTAGACAAGTTGCAGTCGCTTTATCGCCTGGACAAAAATCGCCTTGCCTATGGAGGTTACTCACTAGGTGGATTGGCTGCTGTATACAGTCTTTTCCATTTTGACAAGGTCTCCTGTATCTTCTCTATCTGTGGTTCCTTTTGGTATCCTGATTTTGTGACTTATTGCAGGGAAGAAAAGGTGAAAAATTTGGACTGTTTGCTGTATTTACAGAATGGTCAAACAGAAGGAGCCCATCATACCAATCGCTTGGCTCAAGCGCCAGTCTATGCTGAGCAGATTCATACCAGTCTTCAGAAACACTATCCGACTAGTCAGTTTGTCTTTGATCCCTATGGGCATCATGAGCAAGTGGCTGAGCGATTTCTAGTCTTTTCCAGCTGGTTGGCCCAAAAATGGAAAATTGCATAAAAGAAATATCCCTTGGTAAAAGCCAAGGGATAATTGTATTTTTTAACCAAGTTTCTCTCTCTTCTTATCTGGATTCCAGATAAAGCTTGCGATGAAGGTAAAGATAATCGTTAGGATACCAACAATCACAGCAAGGAAGAGGGCAGGGATGCGGACAAACCACCAGAGTGGATTTGGTTTTTTATCATTGTGCCACTGCTTGGTTTCTTCGTCCAAACGTTGGAATTCTGCTTGGATACGGTCTGCAACCATTTCGATTCCTTCATCATTCATTTTCTTGATGTCTGAGATATCGATAGGATTTCCAAAGTTCATATCCACACGTTCACGGCTAACCAAGCCTTTCAAGGTCATGGGACCAGTATAGGTAACTGGCATGATACGGACCTTAGCCATCTTGGCAATCAGAGCAACTCCGCCTTTGACATCTGTCGAGTGGCGACTACCACTAGGAAACATGATGAGAGAGCGGTCGCTTTTTTTGAGGACATTGATAGGGTACTTGATGGCAGAAGCGCTAGGATTTTCCCGGTCGATAGGAAAGGCCCCACACATACGGATCCACCAGCCAAATATGCGGTTGTTAAACAGCTCTTTTTTGGCCATAAAGATGAACTGTTTTGGTTTGGTCGCAAAAGCCATGTAAACTGGATCCCACCAGGTACGATGAGGTGCGACCAGGATATAGTTTTCATCTTGACTAGGGATTTTATTAGTATTGTGGTAGTGGGCATTGCCATTGATGGACCACAAGATCAGCATGACTAGTCCACGCAAATAAGTATAAAACATGAGATCTCCTTCGATTGTATTGCTTTTATTATTATACCTTATCGAAAGACTACTGGCAAACTTTTTCAGTTATCAGTGGACAGTTTTTGGATGAGATTAGAATTCTGCTAGAAAAAATGATATGATAGAATTTATGGATAAAAATAAGATAATGGGATTAACCCAAAGAGAAGTCAAGGAAAGACTGGCTCAAGGTTTGGTCAATGACTTTACCGCATCAGCCAGTACCAGTACTTGGCAAATCATCAAACGAAATGTTTTTACACTTTTTAACGCGTTGAACTTTGCCATCGCTTTGGCGCTAGCTTTTGTGCAGGCTTGGAGCAATTTGGTCTTCTTTGCTGTTATTTGCTTTAACGCTTTTTCTGGAATTGTGACCGAGCTCCGTGCCAAACACATGGTGGACAAGCTCAATCTCATGACCAAGGAAAAGGTCAAAACCATCCGTGATGGCCAAGAAGTCGCTCTTAATCCAGAAGAATTGGTTCTAGGAGATGTGATTCGTCTGTCGGCTGGGGAGCAGATTCCTAGTGATGCGCGGGTTTTAGAAGGATTTGCGGAAGTCAATGAAGCCATGTTGACGGGTGAGAGTGATTTGGTGCAAAAAGAAGTGGATGCTCTGCTTTTGTCTGGGAGTTTCTTAGCCAGTGGATCAGTTTTGGCTCAAGTTCACCATGTCGGTGCAGAAAACTATGCTGCTAAGCTCATGCTGGAAGCTAAGACCGTAAAACCCATCAACTCTCGTATCATGAAATCGCTGGACAAGCTAGCTGGTTTTACTGGGAAAATTATCATTCCCTTTGGTCTGGCCCTCTTGCTAGAAGCCTTGATTTTAAAAGGCTTGCCTCTCAAGTCTTCTGTAGTGAATACTTCGACAGCACTTTTGGGTATGTTGCCCAAGGGAATCGCCCTTTTGACCATCACTTCGCTCTTGACTGCGGTGATTAAGCTGGGCTTGAAAAAGGTCTTGGTGCAGGAGATGTACTCTGTTGAGACCTTGGCGCGCGTAGACATGCTCTGTCTGGACAAGACGGGTACCATCACCCAAGGAAAGATGCAGGTGGAAGCCCTTCTTCCTTTGACCGAAGAGTATGGTGAGCATGCGATTGCCAGCATTTTGACCAGCTACATAGCCCATAGTGAGGATAAAAATCCAACAGCCCAGGCTATTCGCCAGCGTTTTGTGGGAGAAGTTGCTTATCCTATGATTTCCAATCTTCCCTTCTCTAGCGACCGCAAGTGGGGGGCTATGGAGTTGGAAGGTTTGGGAACTGTTTTCTTAGGAGCACCTGAGATGTTGCTAGAAAATGAAGTCCCTGAAGCTAGAGAGGCCTTGGAGCGAGGTTCTCGTGTCTTGGTCTTGGCCCTTAGTCAGGAAAAACTAGACCACCACAAGCCGCAAAGACCATCTGATATTCAAGCCTTGGCACTGCTGGAGATCTTGGATCCTATTCGAGAAGGAGCGGCTGAGACGCTAGACTATCTCCGTTCTCAAGAAGTGGGCCTCAAGATTATCTCTGGTGATAATCCGGTCACTGTATCCAGCATTGCCCAGAAAGCTGGATTTGCAGACTATCAAAGCTATGTTGATTGCTCAAAAATCTCCGATGAGGAATTGATGGCCATGGCGGAGGAGACTGCGATTTTCGGACGTGTTTCTCCTCATCAAAAGAAACTACTGATCCAAACCCTGAAAAAAGCGGGTCATACAACAGCTATGACAGGGGACGGTGTCAATGATATTCTGGCCCTTCGTGAAGCAGACTGTTCGATTGTAATGGCAGAAGGAGATCCGGCAACACGTCAGATTGCCAATCTGGTTCTCTTGAACTCAGACTTTAATGATGTTCCTGAGATTCTCTTTGAAGGTCGTCGTGTGGTCAATAACATTGCCCATATTGCACCGATTTTCTTGATAAAGACCATCTATTCTTTCTTGCTCGCAGTCATCTGTATCGCCAGTGCTCTTCTGGGACGGTCTGAATGGATCTTGATTTTCCCCTTCATTCCGATTCAGATTACCATGATCGACCAGTTCGTGGAAGGTTTCCCGCCATTCGTTCTGACTTTTGAGCGAAATATCAAGCCTGTTGAGCCAAATTTCCTCAGAAGATCCATGCTACGTGCCTTACCAAGTGCCCTTATGGTCGTCTTCAGCGTTCTTTTTGTCAAAATCTTTGGGGCTAGCCAAGGTTGGTCAGAGTTAGAAATCTCAACCCTACTTTATTATCTCCTTGGGTCTATCGGTTTCTTATCCGTATTTAGAGCCTGCATGCCATTTACTCTCTGGCGTGTCCTCTTGATTGTGTGGTCAGTAGGTGGTTTCCTAGCCACAGCTCTTTTCCCAAGGATTCAAAAACTGCTTGAAATATCAACCTTAACTGGACAAACATTCCCTGTTTACCTTGTCATGATGGCTGTCTTTACTGTGATTTTCATTCTAACCAGTCGTTACCAAGCCAGAAAATAAAGAAAGGCTGCAGTCTGTGGATTGCGGTCTTTTTAGGTGCAAGATTGCTAACTGAAATGTGGTATAATAGGATGGAACAGAGTTTTGGAAAGTGAGAGAAGATGATTTCAAAGAGATTAGAATTGGTGGCGTCCTTTGTGTCACAGGGGGCCGTTTTACTAGATGTGGGGAGTGACCATGCTTATCTGCCTATCGAGTTGGTCGAAAGAGGCCAAATTAAAAGTGCCATTGCAGGTGAGGTTGTGGAAGGCCCCTACCAGTCTGCGGTTAAAAATGTTGAGGCTCACGGCCTAAAGGAGAAAATCCAAGTTCGTTTAGCCAATGGCTTGGCAGCCTTTGAAGAGGAAGACCAAGTGTCGGTTATCACCATTGCTGGCATGGGTGGTCGTTTGATTGCTAGGATTTTAGAAGAGGGCTTGGACAAGTTAGCTAATGTAGAGCGTTTGATTCTCCAGCCAAATAATCGTGAAGACGACTTGCGCATCTGGCTACAAGACCACGGTTTTCAAATCGTAGCAGAAAGCATCCTAGAAGAAGCTGGCAAATTCTACGAGATTCTAGTTGTGGAAGTGGGACAAATGAAGCTATCAACCAGTGACCTTCGCTTTGGACCTTTCTTGTCCAAAGAGGTCAGTCCAGTATTTGTCCAAAAATGGCAAAAAGAAGCTACTAAGCTAGAGGTTGCTCTTGACCAAATCCCAGAGAAAAATCGAGAAGAACGTCAAGTTCTAGCTCATAAAATTCAAGCCATCAAGGAGGTGCTCCATGCTAGCAAGTGAAGTGATTAACGCATATGAAGCCTTTTGCCCTCAGGAATTTTCCATGGAGGGAGACAGTCGTGGCCTGCAAATCGGAACTCTAGACAAGGATATCCAAAGGGTCATGGTTGCTCTCGATATTCGTGAAGAGACGGTGGCTGAATCTATTGAAAAGGGTGTGGACTTGATTATCGTCAAGCACGCGCCTATCTTTCGTCCTATCAAGGACTTGGTAGCCAGCCGTCCGCAAAACCAGATTTACATTGATTTGATTAAGCATGACATTGCAGTTTATGTTAGCCATACCAATATTGATATTGTTGAGAACGGCCTCAATGATTGGTTCTGCCAAATGCTAGGTATCGAGGAAACGACTTATCTGCAGGAAACGGGCCCTGAACGTGGAATTGGTCGTATTGGGAATATTCAGCCTCAGCCTTTTGGGGTATTGGCCCAGCATGTCAAGCAAGTCTTTGGTCTAGATAGCCTTCGAATGGTGCATTATCAAGAAAGTGATTTGCAGAAGCCTATTTCAAGAGTGGCCATCTGTGGCGGTAGTGGTCAATCTTTCTATAAGGATGCTTTAGCTAAGGGGGCAGATGTCTACATTACTGGTGACATCTACTACCACACTGCCCAGGATATGTTGTCTGATGGCTTGTTGGCCTTGGACCCAGGTCACTATATAGAAGTGCTTTTTGTGGAAAGAGTCGCAGCACTTCTTACTCAATGGAAGGAAGAGAAAGGCTGGGACATTGATATTTTACCTAGTCAAGCATCGACCAATCCTTTCCACCATATCTAGTTAGAAAGTGAAAACAATGAAAAAAGTTGCTATTATCGGAGCAGGAATTGTGGGAGCAACAGCAGCCTACTACCTCTCACAAGAAAGTGACCTAGAGGTGATTGTTTTTGACCATGGACAAGGTCAAGCTACCAAGGCCGCGGCGGGAATTATCAGTCCTTGGTTTTCCAAACGTCGTAATAAAGCCTGGTACAAGATGGCACGCTTGGGGGCTGACTTTTATGTGGATTTGTTGGCTGATTTAGAAAAGTCTGGCCAGGAAATTGACTTTTACCAATGTTCGGGAGTTTTTCTCTTGAAAAAGGATGAATCCAAGCTAGAAGAACTCTATCAACTAGCCATAGAGCGAAGAGAAGAGTCTCCCTTGATAGGCCAGTTAGCCATTTTAGACCAAGCGTCTGCAAATGAGTTTTTTCCTGGTCTGCAAGCATTTGACCGCCTGCTCTATGCTTCTGGTGGAGCGAGAGTAGATGGTCAACTCTTAGTGACTCGTTTGCTAGAAGCTAGTCAGGTCAAACTGGTCAAAGAAAAAGTAACTCTGACACCTTTAGCATCAGGTTACCAGATTGACGAAGAGGTATTTGATCAGGTTATTTTGGCGACGGGAGCTTGGTTGGGACATCTGTTAGAGCCTTTAGGTTATGAAGTAGATATTCGTCCCCAAAAAGGACAACTCCGAGATTATCAACTTACCCAAGACATGGAAGCTTACCCTGTTGTCATGCCAGAAGGGGAGTGGGATTTAATTCCTTTTGCAGGCGGGAAATTGTCCCTAGGAGCTACTCATGAAAATGACATGGGATTTGACTTGACAGTGGATGAAAGCTTGCTCCAACAAATGGAGGATGCGGCCTTGCCTCACTATCCAGCCTTGGCAGGAGCGAAATCATCGGGTGAGCGTGTGGGAATCCGTGCCTACACCAGTGATTTCTCACCTTTCTTTGGACAGGTGCCAGGCTTAGCAGGTGTCTATGCGGCTAGTGGACTAGGTTCATCAGGCCTCACAACGGGTCCTATCATCGGTTACCATTTAGCTCAACTGATTCAAGACAAGGAGTTGACCTTGGACCCTCTAAACTACCCAATTGAAAACTATGTCAAACGAGTAAAAAGAGAATAGAATTTTACTGAAATTTTAGCCTCCCCTCTAGGATGGCAAATGACATTCCCTATCAAAAATGGTAAAATAAGAAAAAATAATCCGAGAATCGAGGAAAGAAGATGCAAGAAAAGATTTTGGTGACGGGTGGAGCAGGTTTTATCGGAACCCACACAGTTATTGAGTTAATCCAAGCAGGTCATCAGGTTGTTGTGGTGGATAACCTTGTCAACAGCAATCGAAAAAGTTTAGAAGTTGTTGAAAGAATTACAGGAGTTGAAGTGCCTTTCTATGAGGCAGATATCCGTGATACAGATACTCTTCGTGACATTTTCAAACAAGAAGAACCAACAGGAGTCATTCACTTTGCTGGCTTGAAGGCTGTCGGTGAATCTACCCGTATTCCTCTTGCCTACTATGACAACAATATCGCTGGAACTGTTAGTCTTTTGAAGGTCATGGAAGAAAACAACTGTAAAAACATTATTTTCAGTTCTTCTGCGACAGTTTACGGAGATCCTCATACAGTGCCAATCTTGGAAGATTTCCCACTTTCAGTGACCAATCCATATGGCCGCACTAAGCTTATGCTTGAGGAAATTTTGACGGATATTTACAAAGCAGACTCGGAATGGAATGTGGTCTTGCTTCGTTACTTTAACCCAATCGGAGCTCATGAAAGTGGAGACCTAGGAGAAAATCCAAACGGTATTCCAAACAATCTCTTGCCATATGTGACTCAAGTAGCCGTTGGAAAATTAGAGCAAGTGCAAGTGTTTGGAGACGATTACGATACAGAAGACGGAACTGGTGTTCGTGACTATATCCACGTTGTCGATTTGGCTAAAGGTCACGTCGCAGCTCTGAAAAAAATCCAAAAAGGTTCAGGCCTAAATGTTTATAACCTTGGAACAGGTAAAGGATATTCTGTTCTTGAAATTATCCAAAATATGGAAAAAGCAGTGGGACGTCCAATTCCTTACCGCATCGTAGACCGTCGCCCGGGGGATATCGCAGCCTGCTATTCAGATCCTGCAAAAGCCAAAGCAGAACTGGGCTGGGAAGCAGAACTCGACATCACCCAAATGTGTGAAGACGCATGGCGTTGGCAAAGCAAGCATCCAAATGGATTTGAAGACTAAGATGGTGATGTCAATCATTGTCCCCTGTTTAAACGAAGAGGAAGTACTTCCTCTTTTTTATCAGGCTTTGGAAGCTTTACTTCCAGATTTGGAAACAGAAATCGAGTATGTCTTTGTCGACGATGGATCAAGTGATGGGACTTTGGAACTTTTAAAGACCTATCGGGAGCAAAATCCGGCAGTTCATTATATTTCTTTCTCGCGAAATTTTGGCAAAGAAGCTGCTCTCTATGCAGGCTTGCAATATGCGACAGGGGATCTAGTGGTGGTGATGGATGCAGACCTCCAGGATCCTCCTGGTATGTTGCTTGAGATGAAAGTCTTACTAGACAAGAATGCGGATTTGGACTGTGTTGGGACCCGGAGAACTAGTAGGGAGGGAGAACCCTTCTTTCGCAGTTTCTGTGCTGATCTCTTTTATGGCTTCATGAAAAAAATTAGTCCAGTAGCCTTGCCGTCAGGTGTCCGTGATTTTCGCATGATGAGAAGATCTGTAGTGGATGCCATTTTAGCTTTGACCGAGTCCAATCGTTTTTCTAAAGGACTTTTTGCCTGGGTCGGTTTTAAAATCCACTATCTGGACTATCCAAATGTCGAAAGGCAGGCTGGCAAGACCAGTTGGAGTTTTAAGCAACTCTTTTTCTACTCTATTGAAGGGATTGTTAACTTTTCAGATTTTCCCTTGATTATCGCCTTTGTGGCAGGTCTCCTATCTTGTTTTATTTCTCTACTAATGACCTTTTTTGTTGTGGTTCGGACCCTCATTTTGGGCAATCCGACATCAGGTTGGACCTCTCTGATGGCTGTTATTCTCTTCCTTGGTGGGATTCAACTCTTGACCATTGGGATTCTTGGCAAGTATATTAGTAAGATTTATCTAGAGACTAAAAAAAGACCACTTTATCTCGTCAAAGAAAAAAGTGACCTTCCTGATTTTACAGAAAAAAATAAAGAGAAAAGACTATAATTTTGCATGGAAATATGCTAAACTAGAAGGAGTAGGACGTTCTTGTTGATATTAGAGTTAATCTTTAATCAAGGCACGTGTCGGACAGTTTCTAACAGCTTCTACGACGTCCTGACTAGGAGAGATTTCTTTTTCTAGTTGGTCAGGGTCATCGTAAAAACGCACGATTCCATTATCGTGGTAATCAAATAATTCAGAATAAGTTTGGCAAAGCCCACAGGCGATGCAACGTTCAGGTATAAGTGTGATTTTCATATTTATATTGTAATAAGAAAAGTAAAAAAAAACAAGGAGTAAGGTATGGCAAAAGAACCGTGGCAAGAAGATATTTACGAAAACAATGAGGAAGAAACAAGATCAGAGCGTCGACACCGGAAACAAAAAGGGAAAGGCGTTGTTGCCAATCGTGTCTTGACAGTTCTAGCTAGCCTCTTCTTTGTAATTGTTGTAGCGATGGTAGTTGTATTGATTTACCTATCAACCGGTGGAAGCAATCGTACTTCATCTTTGAAGGACTTCTATGATGCATCGTCTCCTTCTACAAGTTCAAGTTCTAAAGTGGAAGAATCATCATCTTCAAGTAGCAAGGTAGAGGAAACAGCTTCTTCTGAATCAACACCTTCACAGAGCAGTTCGGAAGAACATACTACAGAGGGTGAAGGAACACTTACAGTACAGCCTGGAGAGGGAGAAGCAGCTCTTGCTCAACGTGCAGGGATTTCCATTGCCCAGCTAGAAGCCCTAAATCCTTCTCACATGTCATCTGGATCTTGGTTTGCCAACCCAGGTGATGTGATTAAGACAAGATAGGAGTCAATCATGAAGACTATTCAAATTGCTATCGATGGCCCAGCTTCGAGTGGTAAGAGTACGGTCGCAAAGATTGTCGCTAAGGATTTTGGTTACACTTATCTGGATACAGGTGCTATGTACCGTGCTGCGACTTATATAGCGCTCAAGCATCAGTTGGATGCAGGAAATGTAGACCAACTTCTTGAGCTTCTTAACCAACACCCCATTAGTTTTGGTCGTTCAGAAACAGGTGAGCAACTTGTTTTTGTAGGGGATGTTGAGATTACTCATCCGATTCGTGAAAATGAAGTAACCAACAAGGTTTCAAGCATTTCTGCCATTCCTGAAGTGCGTGAGAAACTGGTTTCGCTCCAGCAAGAGATTGCTCAGCAAGGTGGTATCGTCATGGATGGGCGTGATATCGGGACAGTTGTTTTACCACAAGCTGAACTCAAGATTTTCCTAGTGGCTTCTGTTGAAGAAAGAGCAGAGCGTCGTTACAAGGAAAATATTGCTAAAGGGATTGAAACAGACCTTGAAACGCTGAAAGAAGAGATTGCTGCGCGTGACTACAAGGATAGTCATCGTGAAACCTCACCTCTCAAGCAGGCTGAGGATGCGGTTTACCTTGACACAACTGGACTGAGTATCCAAGAAGTGGTCGAAAAAATCGAATCAGAAGCAAAAAAATATATGTCCTAGGGACGAGAGGAGCATGCTTAATGAAGCCTGCTCCTTTTCTCTCTTTTGCGCGCGTTTCAAAACAGCCTTTTTGGGAGAATTTTGATAAAATAGAACTATCAATGAAAAGGATGAAAGCATGACAAAGAAAATCGTAGCCATTTGGGCTCAAGATGAAAAGGGTGTAATCGGAAAAGATGAGCGTCTTCCTTGGCATTTGCCAGCAGAGTTGAAACATTTTAAAGAAACAACCTTGAATCATGCCATTTTAATGGGGCGTGTCACCTTTGATGGAATGGGACGACGTTTACTTCCAGGACGTGAAACCCTGATTTTGACGCGTAATCCCGAAGAGTCAATTGATGGTGCTTTGGTTTTCCAAAATGTTGAGGATGTTTTAGACTGGTATCATCATCAGGATAAAAATCTATACATCCTTGGTGGCAAGCAGATTTTTCAGCTTTTTGAATCCTATCTGGATGAGATCATTGTGACACAAATTCATGCTCAAGTTGAAGGGGATACCTATTTCCCAGCAGATTTTGACTTGACTGCTTTTGAGACCGTTACAAGTAAATCTTATAGCAAAGATGAAAAAAATGCCTATGATTTTACCATTGAATATAGAAAGAGAAAGGAAGTCTAATGGAGCGTAGTATTTTTGGATTTTTTACAGCTCTTTTGTGTGCTGTCTGTCTTGTAGCTGGAACACACGCTTTTCGTAAAAAGCGCTTTGGACTTGCTACTCTGCTTTGGCTTAATGCCTTTACAAACTTGGTGAATAGCATTCATGCTTTTTATATGACCTTATTTTAGATATAAAGAATAGTTAGAACGGAAGGGAATCATGCCTACAAATAGGAAAAATGATATGATGGTTTATTGCTCATTTTGTGGCAAAAGCCAAGAAGAAGTTAAAAAAATAATCGCTGGGAACAATGCCTTTATCTGTAATGAATGTGTGGAGTTGGCCCAGGAAATTATTCGTGAGGAGTTGGCTGAGGAAGTTTTGGCGGACTTGTCTGAGGTACCAAAACCAATCGAACTCCTAAATATTTTGAACCACTATGTGATCGGTCAAGATCGTGCCAAACGTGCTTTGGCAGTGGCTGTATATAACCACTACAAACGCATCAATTTCCATGACACTCGTGAAGAGACTGAAGATGTTGATTTGCAAAAGTCAAACATTCTAATGATTGGCCCAACTGGATCAGGGAAGACTTTCCTTGCTCAAACTCTTGCTAGAAGTTTGAATGTACCATTTGCTATTGCTGATGCAACGGCATTGACGGAAGCTGGTTATGTTGGTGAGGACGTTGAAAATATCCTCCTCAAACTCTTGCAGGCAGCTGACTTTAACATTGAACGTGCAGAACGTGGGATTATCTACGTCGATGAGATTGATAAGATTGCTAAGAAGAGCGAGAATGTTTCTATTACACGTGATGTTTCTGGTGAAGGTGTGCAACAAGCCCTCCTCAAGATTATCGAAGGTACAGTAGCAAGTGTTCCTCCACAAGGTGGACGCAAACATCCACAACAAGAGATGATTCAGGTGGATACTAAAAACATCCTCTTCATCGTGGGTGGTGCTTTTGATGGCATCGAAGAAATTGTCAAACAGCGTCTTGGTGAAAAAGTTATCGGTTTCGGACAAAACAACAAGGCAATTGACGAAAAGAGCTCATACATGCAAGAAATCATTGCAGAAGATATTCAGAAATTCGGTATTATTCCTGAATTAATTGGACGCTTGCCTGTCTTTGCAGCCTTGGAGCAGTTGACAGTGGATGACTTGGTTCGCATTTTGAAAGAGCCAAGAAATGCCTTGGTCAAACAATACCAGACCTTGCTTTCTTATGATGATGTTGAGTTGGAATTTGACGACGAAGCTCTTCAGGAAATCGCCAATAAGGCTATTGAACGCAAAACTGGTGCGCGTGGTCTTCGCTCAATCATCGAAGAAACCATGCTAGACGTTATGTTTGAAGTGCCAAGTCAAGAAAATGTGAAATTGGTCCGCATCACAAAAGAAGCTGTTGATGGAACGGAAAAACCCATTCTAGAAACAGCCTAGAGGTGACTATGGAAATCAATACACACAATGCTGAAATCCTGCTCAGTGCGGCAAACAAGTCCCACTATCCGCAGGATGAACTGCCAGAGATTGCCCTTGCAGGGCGTTCAAATGTCGGCAAGTCTAGCTTTATCAACACCATGTTGAACCGCAAAAATCTTGCTCGTACATCAGGAAAACCTGGGAAGACCCAGTTACTCAACTTCTTCAACATTGATGACAAGATGCGTTTTGTGGATGTACCAGGTTATGGCTATGCCCGCGTTTCTAAAAAGGAACGTGAAAAATGGGGGCGCATGATTGAGGAGTACCTAACGACTCGGGAAAATCTCCGTGCGGTTGTCAGTTTGGTGGATCTCCGCCACGACCCGTCAGCAGATGATGTGCAGATGTACGAATTTCTCAAGTATTATGAGATTCCGGTTATCATCGTTGCGACCAAGGCGGACAAGATTCCTCGCGGTAAGTGGAACAAGCACGAATCAGCAATCAAAAAGAAATTAAACTTTGACCCAAGTGACGACTTCATCCTCTTTTCATCTGTCAGCAAGGCAGGGATGGATCAGGCTTGGGATGCAATATTAGAAAAATTGTGAGGGAAAGAAATGGCAAAAACAATTCATACAGACAAAGCTCCAAAAGCAATCGGACCATATGTTCAAGGGAAAATCGTTGGCAATCTTTTGTTTGCTAGCGGTCAAGTTCCCCTATCTCCTGAAACTGGAGAAATTGTAGGAGAAACGATCCAAGAACAGACAGAACAAGTCTTGAAAAATATCGGCGCTATTTTGGCAGAAGCAGGAACAGACTTTGACCATGTTGTTAAAACAACTTGCTTCTTGAGCGATATGAATGACTTTGTTCCTTTTAACGAGGTTTACCAGACTGCCTTTAAAGAGGAATTTCCAGCTCGTTCAGCTGTAGAGGTTGCACGTCTTCCTCGTGATGTAAAAGTCGAAATTGAAGTGATCGCAGAGATTGGATAAGCTAGTTGAAGTTTGGCTCTGCCAAACTTTTTTTGATATAAGGAGAGATAGATGACAAAGAAACAACTTCACCTGGTGATTGTGACAGGGATGAGTGGCGCAGGGAAAACAGTAGCCATTCAGTCCTTCGAGGATTTGGGATATTTCACTATTGACAATATGCCACCAGCCCTCTTGCCAAAGTTTTTGCAGTTGGTAGAGACCAAGGATGATGACCACAAACTGGCCTTGGTTGTGGACATGCGGAGCCGTTCCTTCTTTTCAGAGATTCAGGCAGTTTTGGATGAATTGGAAAACCAAGATGATTTGGATTTCAAAATTCTCTTTTTGGATGCAAAAGATAAGGAATTGGTGGCCCGTTACAAGGAAACCAGACGGAGTCACCCTCTAGCAGCGGATGGTCGGATTTTGGACGGCATCAAGCTGGAGCGCGAGCTCTTGGCACCTTTGAAAAACATGAGCCAAAATGTGGTGGATACGACAGAACTTACTCCGCGTGAACTTCGTAAAACCATTGCTGAGCAATTTTCGGACCAAGAACAAGCCCAGTCTTTCCGTATCGAAGTCATGTCTTTTGGATTCAAGTATGGTATTCCTATCGATGCAGACTTGGTCTTTGATGTCCGTTTCTTACCAAACCCATACTACCTCCCTGAACTCCGTAATCAGACAGGTGAGGATCAAGCAGTTTATGACTATGTGATGAATCATGAAGAGTCTGAAAGTTTCTATCAGCACTTACTCGCCTTGATTGAACCCATTTTGCCAAGTTACAAAAAAGAAGGCAAGTCTGTTTTAACCATCGCAGTAGGTTGTACAGGTGGACAACACCGTAGTGTTGCCTTTGCCAAACGAATCGCTGAGGACCTTGCTAAAAACTGGCCTGTCAATGAAAGCCATCGTGACAAAGACAGAAGAAAGGAAACGGTAAACCGTTCATGAGAAAACCAAAGATAACGGTAATTGGTGGAGGAACAGGTATCCCCGTCATTTTGAAAAGCTTGCGAGAAAAGGATGTTGATATCGCAGCCATCGTAACGGTAGCTGATGATGGTGGCTCTTCTGGTGAACTAAGAAAGAATATCCAACAACTGACACCACCAGGCGATCTTCGCAATGTTCTGGTAGCCATGTCGGATATGCCTAAATTTTATGAGAAGGTTTTTCAGTACCGCTTTTCAGAAGAGGCTGGAGCTTTTGCGGGTCATCCGCTAGGAAATATCATCATAGCAGGGCTTTCTGAAATGCAAGGATCTACCTACAATGCTATGCAATTACTCAGTAAATTCTTTCACACAACAGGAAAGATCTACCCCTCAAGCGATCATCCTTTGACACTGCATGCAGTCTTTAAAGACGGTTCTGAGGTGGCAGGTGAGAGCCACATTGCTGATCATCCAGGCATGATCGACCATGTCTATGTGACCAATACCTTGGATGATGAAACACCGCAAGCCAGCCGTCGAGTAGTCAATACCATTCTCGAGAGTGACATGATTGTCTTGGGGCCTGGTTCCCTCTTTACATCGATTTTGCCCAATATTGTCATCGAGGAGATTGGACAGGCACTCTTGGAGACCAAGGCGGAGATCGCCTATGTCTGCAATATCATGACCCAGCGTGGGGAAACAGAGCACTTTTCAGACAGTGACCACGTGGAAGTCCTCCATCGACACTTAGGTCGGCCATTTATTGATACGGTCTTGGTTAATATCGAAAAGGTTCCTAGAGAATACATGGATACCAACCGTTTTGATGAATATTTGGTTCAGGTAGAGCATGATTTTGCTGGTCTTTGCAAGCAGGTCCCTCGTGTGATTTCATCCAACTTCCTTCGTTTGGAAAATGGAGGAGCCTTCCATGATGGCGATTTGATTGTAGATGAATTGATGCGCATTATACAGGTGAGAAAATGAGTTTTACAGTTGCAGTAAAAGAAGAAATTCTTGGTCAACATCATCTCAGCCGTCATGAATTGTCTGCCATTATCAAGATGTCTGGCAGTATCGGTCTCTCGACTTCAGGCTTGACCTTGTCAGTTGTAACTGAAAATGCCAAGTTAGCTCGGCACCTTTATGAGTCCTTTCTCCATTTTTATGATATCAAGTCAGAGATTCGTCACCATCAGAGAAGCAATCTTCGTAAGAATCGTGTCTATACGGTCTATACAGATGAGAGGGTGCAGGAGCTTTTAGCTGATTTGCGGCTTGCAGATTCCTTCTTTGGTTTGGAGACAGGTATCGATCCCGATATTTTAGCAGATGAAGAAGCTGGTCGTGCTTACTTATGTGGGGCCTTTCTGGCAAATGGTAGCATCCGAGATCCGGAGTCTGGCAAGTACCAGTTGGAGATCAGTTCCGTTTATCTGGACCATGCCCAAGGGTTGGCCTCTCTTCTTCAGCAGTTTTTGCTGGACGCCAAGGTCATTGAGCGCAGGAAAGGTGCGGTTACCTATCTTCAGCGGGCAGAGGACATCATGGATTTCTTGATCGTGATTGGGGCCATGCAGGCGCGTGATAATTTTGAGCGCGTCAAGATTTTGCGTGAAACCCGTAACGACCTCAATCGCGCCAATAACGCTGAAACAGCCAATATCGCTCGGACAGTTTCTGCCAGCATGAAGACTATCAATAATATCAGTAAAATCAAAGATAGAATGGGTTTGGAAAATTTACCAGTGGATTTGCAGGAGGTGGCTCGCTTACGGATCCAGCACCCAGACTACTCTATCCAGCAGTTGGCGGATAGCCTGAGCAATCCCCTAACCAAAAGTGGCGTCAATCACAGACTCAGAAAGATAAATAAATTAGCGGAAGAACTATAAAACCACGAATCAGTTGATTCGTGGTTCTTTTCTTATAAACTGGTCGAGTGTTTGGGTTGCACTTTTTGTTCTGGGTCAATGTAGTTGATGGCATTGTTAACAGCTGTTGGAGCTTCCCCCAGTCCTGTCGCAATCAAATCAATCTTACCGTCATAGTAGCAACAGTCGCCGATAGCATAGATGCCTGCTTGGCTAGACTCTTGTTTGCTATTGACGATAATCTTGTGGCGGTTGAGATCCAGACCCCAATTTTTAAGATTGCCAACAGATGATTTGAAACCATAGTTGACAAAGAGATGGTCTACCTCAATCGTTTCGGTTTCATCTGATTTGACTTTGGTGATTTCTAGTTTGTCGAGTGTTTTACCATCTCCAAGGAGTTGGCTAGGGACGAACGGTGTCTTGATGGTCACAGATGATTCTTGCAGAGCTTGCACACTATGTTCCAAGGCGCGGAAATTATCTCTGCGGTGAACGAGAGTGGTTGGGGAAATCTTTTCAAAAGCCAGAGCCCAGTCTACTGCTGAGTCCCCACCACCAAGGATGGTCACTTTCTTGCCAGCGTATTGCTGAATGTTGGAAACGTGGTAGTGGATATTTTCATAGTCCTCAACGTTCTCCAATTCGAGTGGACGCGGTTTAAAGGCACCGCCCCCCATAGCAATGATGACTGTTTTGGTCAGGTGGCTTCCCTTATTAGTAGTGATGGTAAATCCTTGATCTTGTTTCTTGATTTCAAGAACAGTTTCGTTGAGGTGAACAGGTGTTTCAAAGCCGTTTAGCTGTTCAATCAAGCGATTGGTCAATTCTTCCCCGGTTAAGTTTGGAAAACCTGGCACATCAAGGATTTGCTTCTCAGGGTAGAGGATGGCTGGCTGGCCACCTAGCTGGGGAAGGGAGTCGATGATTTGGACTTTAGCTTGGCGTAGGTGGGCGTAAAAGGCAGCAAAGAGCCCGACAGGACCGCCACCGACAATGGTAATATCATAGAGTTTAGACATGATTTCTCCTTCGTTTATTCTAATCAGTTTATTTTATCATATTTTTGCTTAATTTAAAATGAGGTAGGATAGGGAAAAAATGGGCAAAAAATGGTATAATGGTACAGAAAGTGTTTTGACAGGGAGGAGGCCAGGGATGAATTTTCAACAATTATCCAATTTGCAATACTGGACGAGTTTGTTTTCAAGTCCTTGGACAATAGTCACCAATCTGATTGATATTCTCATTGTGACTTATATTTTATATCATTTTACCAAAGCGATTGCAGGGACCAAAATCATGATATTGGTTCGTGGAGTCTTGATCTTTATTTTAGGTCAGATTCTGTCCAATATGATTGGTTTGACGACCATTTCCTGGTTGATCAATCAGATCATCACTTATGGGGTTATCGCAGCAGTAGTTATTTTTTCACCAGAGATTCGAACTGGTTTGGAACGATTGGGCCGGGCTACGGATTTCTTCTACAATGCCCCTATTAGTGCGGAAGAGCAAATGGTTCGTGCCTTTGTCAAATCAGTCGAGTACATGAGCCCCCGTAAGATTGGTGCTCTGGTAGCAGTGCAACGCGTGAGAACCTTGCAGGAATATATCTCGACTGGGATTCCTCTGGATGCTAAGATTTCCTCTGAGTTATTGATTAATATCTTTATCCCCAATACTCCCTTGCACGATGGTGCGGTCATTGTCAGAGAAGATCGGATTGCCGTAACTTCAGCCTACCTACCCCTGACTGAAAATACAGGAATTTCCAAGGAGTTTGGGACACGTCACAGGGCAGCGATTGGTTTGTCGGAAGTATCAGATGCTCTTACCTTTGTGGTTTCAGAGGAAACAGGCGGTATCTCAATCACCTATAATGGAGTCTTTAAGCATGATTTGACCCTGGAAGAGTTTGAATCGGAGTTAAGAAGAATCTTGCTTCCAAAATCCGAGAAAAAACAAGGTCTGAAAGAGCGTTTGCTAGGAGGATTGAAACATGAGAAAAAATAGTCTTTATATTATTTCTTCCTTCTTTTTCGCCTGCATCCTCTTTATCTATGCGACTTCAACAAACTATCAGAATAGCAACAGTGCCAGACAGGTGAGGACAGAAACCTATACCAATACAGTCCTTAATGTCCCAATCGATATTCAGTACGACAGCGATCAGTATTTTATCAGTGGTTTTACATCTGAAGTGACGGTCTTTCTGACAGGGTCAAACAGAGTTGCTTTGGCGAGCGAAATGCAGGAAAGCACTCGGAAATTCAAGGTCAAAGCTGACTTAACCAATGCCAGTGTAGGAACCATCGAAGTTCCTCTAACCATTGAAAATTTACCGAGTGGTTTGACGGCTGTTGCAACTCCGCAAAAGATAACAGTGAAGGTTGGTAAAAAAGCAAAACGAGATAATGTAATCGTTGTGCCGGAGATTGACCCTAGCCAGATTGATTCTCGTGTGAAAATTGATACAGTGACTGTGTCAGATGAAAAAGTAACGGTTATTAGTGACGAGGAAACTCTCTCTAGAGTAGATCGTGTCATTGCTATCTTGCCAACGAGTGAACGGATAACAGGTAACTACTCAGCCTCTGTTTCACTACAAGCGGTTGATAAAAATGGAAATGTCTTACCAAGCGTCATTATGCCATTTGACACTACAATGAAAATTACAACCAAAACAGTATCGTCTAGCTCGAGTTCCTCGTCAACGACCTCGTCAACGGGCTCTTCAACCAGCAGTTCGTCTTCAACGAGTTCAGAAACGAAACCAGACTCGTCTAAACAGGACTAAATAAAACAGTAGAAAAGGATGATAAAAAAATGGGTAAATATTTTGGGACCGATGGAGTCCGTGGAGAAGCAAACGTAGAACTGACGCCAGAATTGGCCTTTAAACTGGGACGTTTTGGTGGTTATGTTCTTAGCCAACACGAAACAGAAGCCCCTAAAGTTTTTGTAGGACGTGATACACGTATCTCAGGAGAAATGTTAGAATCAGCTTTAGTGGCAGGTCTCCTCTCTGTAGGGATTCACGTATACAAACTCGGTGTTCTTGCAACACCAGCAGTAGCTTACTTGGTCAAAACTGAGGGAGCCAGTGCAGGTGTCATGATTTCCGCTAGTCACAACCCAGCCCTTGATAATGGAATTAAATTCTTTGGTGGGGATGGCTTCAAACTTGATGATGAAAAAGAAGCAGAAATCGAAGCCTTGCTAGATGCTACAGAAGACACCCTGCCTCGACCAAGTGCCGAAGGCTTGGGAACCTTAGTGGACTATCCAGAAGGTTTACGTAAGTATGAAGGCTACCTTGTTTCAACTGGAACTCCTCTTGAAGGAATGAAAGTGGCCTTGGACACAGCAAACGGTGCAGCGTCTACGAGTGCTCGTCAAATCTTTGCAGACCTTGGGGCTCAAATAACTGTTATTGGTGAGACACCAGATGGTCTTAACATCAACTTGAATGTGGGTTCTACACATCCAGAAGCTCTTCAAGAAGTGGTCAAAGAAAGCCAGTCAGCTATTGGTTTGGCCTTTGACGGAGATAGTGACCGTTTGATTGCTGTTGATGAAAATGGCGATATCGTCGATGGTGATAAGATCATGTACATCATCGGAAAATACCTTTCTGAAAAAGGCCAGTTGGCCCAAAACACCATCGTGACAACGGTTATGTCTAACCTTGGTTTCCATAAGGCCTTGGAGAGTGCTGGCATTAATAAGGAAGTCACTGCAGTTGGTGACCGCTATGTCGTTGAAGAAATGAGAAAATCAGGCTACAACCTTGGTGGTGAACAGTCTGGCCACGTTATCTTAATGGATTACAACACTACTGGTGATGGTCAATTATCAGCTGTCCAATTGACTAAAATCATGAAAGAAACAGGTAAGAGTTTGTCTCAATTGGCATCAGAAGTGACGATTTACCCACAAAAACTGGTCAATATCCGAGTGGAAAATGCTATGAAAGAGAAAGCTATGGAAGTGCCAGCCATTAAAACGATCATCGAAAAGATGGAAGAAGAAATGGCAGGGAACGGTCGTATCCTTGTCCGCCCAAGTGGTACCGAGCCTCTCTTGCGCGTCATGGCAGAAGCTCCTACGACAGAAGAAGTTAACTACTACGTAGATACGATTGCTGCTGTTGTTAAAGATGAAATCGGAATTGACTAAAGCCTAGAAAACTAGATGAAATGATAAAAATGTGGTACAATTGCATAGTAAATTGTAGCAATGGGAGAGAAAAATGAATCTTAAACGAGAACAAGAATTTGTTAGCCAGTATCACTTTGATGCTCGTAACTTTGAATGGGAAAATGAAAATGGAGCTCCTGAAACCAAGGTAGATGTGAACTTTCAGTTGCTCCAACATGACCAAGAAAACCAAGTAACTTCGCTTGTTGTTATCTTGAGCTTCATGATTGTCTTTGACAAATTTGTCATCAGCGGAACGATTTCCCAAGTCAACCATGTGGAAGGTCGCATTGTCAACGAACCAAGCGAATTTAACCAAGAAGAAGTCGAAACCTTGGCTCGTCCATGTTTGAACATGCTCAATCGTTTGACGTATGAAGTAACAGAAATCGCCTTGGATCTTCCAGGGATCAATTTGGAGTTTTAGTCATGAAATTAGCTGTCATTACAGATTCTTCAGCCTATTTAGAGGAGAAGACGCTGCAAAGAGAGAATCTTTTTATCTTGGATATTCCTGTCAATATCGATGGAGAGGAGTATGTTGAAGGTGTCAATCTGACAGCTGAGGAATTTTATCAAAAAATGGCTCAGTCTGCAGAATTGCCTAAAACCAGTCAACCAAGTATTGCCAAATTGGATGAGATTCTAAGTTCCTTGAAAGATGAAGGCTATACCCATGTCTTGGGACTCTTTCTTTCGTCAGGAATTTCAGGCTTTTATCAGAACATCCAATACATGTTGGATGAGTATGATGGCTTGACCATTGCCTTTCCAGATACCCATATCACAAGTTCCCCTCTAGGATTTATGGTGGAGAGTGCCTTTGCATGGGCAGAACAAGGTGATGATTTTGCCCAGATTCAGGAGAAGTTGGGGATTCAAATTGCTGATAATTCAGCCTTTATCATAGTAGATGACCTCGATCACTTGGTTAAAGGAGGACGTTTGTCAAATGGGGCTGCTATTTTAGGGAATCTCCTTAGTATCAAGCCTATTCTTTACTTCAATGACCAAGGGGTGATTGAAGTTTACGAAAAAGTTCGTACAGAAAAGAAGGCAATCAAACGTTTGGTGGAAATCATCAAGGAGTTGACAAAAGATGGGAACTACCGTATAACAGTCATCCATGGCAATGCTCCTCAAAAGGCAGTGGATTTGCGCCAGCTTTTGATGGAGAGTGGTGTGACTTCTGAGATTCCAATTAATACCTTTGGGAGTGTCATTGGGACCCACCTTGGAGAAGGTAGTATCGCCTTGAGCTATACACCAATCGTCTAAATTGTTCTTACAAGCTTTGTATCTTAGCAATTGAACACGGCCTACCTGCCTCTTGAAAAAAGATGCCTGTCTTGCCTTTCGTAGAAAGTCAGCGCCATTCCTTATTTTTCATGGGCAGCTAACGTCCTTTGTATCTTGATAATTGAACACGCCTGGAACCCTGTGTGAAAAAGATAGTTCTTCCAAGGAGTAGACAATCCTTGATCAAAACTCCTATTTTCACTTTGTGTTCTTGCAGGCTTTGTATCTTAGACAGGAGTAGAGATGAGTATTCGAGTAATTATTGCCGGTTTTAAAGGAAAAATGGGTCAAGCTGCTTGCCAGATGGTCTTGGCTGATCCGGGCTTGGACTTAGTTGCAGTTTTGGATCCGTTTGAGTCTGAGTCAGAATGGCAGGGAATTCCTGTTTTCAATGATAAGGCTGACTTGGCTGGTTTTGAAGCGGATATCTGGGTAGATTTTACTACACCAGCCGTTGCCTACGAAAATACACGCTTTGCTCTTGAAAATGGCTTTGCTCCTGTCGTAGGAACAACAGGCTTTACTAGTGAAGAAATTGCAGAACTAAAAGCATTTTCTCGTGAACAAGATTTGGGTGGCTTGATTGCTCCCAACTTTGCCTTGGGAGCTGTCTTGCTTATGCAATTTGCGGCGCAGGCTGCCAAATATTTCCCAAATGTGGAGATTATCGAGCTCCATCATGACAAGAAAAAAGATGCTCCGAGTGGAACAGCCATTAAAACGGCTGAGTTGATGGCAGAAGTTCGAGAGTCTATCCAACAAGGTGCGCCTGATGAGGAAGAATTGATTGCTGGTGCCCGTGGTGCTGATTTTGATGGCATGCGGATCCACTCAGTTCGTTTGCCAGGCTTAGTAGCTCATCAAGAAGTTATCTTTGGCAATCAGGGAGAAGGATTGACCCTTCGTCATGACTCCTATGATCGCAGCTCCTTCATGACAGGGGTCAATTTGGGAATCAAAGAAGTTGTCAAGCGTCATGAGCTTGTCTATGGATTAGAACACTTATTATGAGATTAACGCAAATGCCTTCTGAATTTCAGAAGGCTTTACCAGTATTAGAAAAAATTAAAGAAGCAGGATTTGAAGCCTATTTTGTTGGGGGCTCCGTCAGAGATGCCCTCCTCAATCGTCCTATCCACGATGTGGATATTGCGACTTCTTCCTATCCAGAGGAGACCAAGCAGATTTTTCCGCGAACAGCCGATATTGGAATCGAGCACGGAACTGTCTTAGTTTTAGAAGGGGACGAGGAGTATGAGGTAACAACTTTTCGAACAGAGGATGTCTATGTGGACTATCGCAGACCCAGCGCGGTTTCCTTTGTGCGTTCGCTAGAAGAAGACCTCAAGCGCCGTGATTTCACAGTTAATGCGTTTGCCTTGGATGAGACAGGCGAAATTATTGACTTGTTCCATGGTTTAGACGATTTAGAAAACCAAGTCTTGCGAGCAGTTGGAGTGGCTAGTGAACGTTTCAACGAAGATGCTCTGCGGATTATGCGTGGTTTTCGTTTTCAGGCCAGTCTTGGTTTTAAACTTGAGCAAGAAACATTTGAAGCGATGAAGACTTTGACACCACTCTTGGAGAAAATTTCTGTGGAGCGTACCTTCGTTGAGTTTGATAAACTCTTGCTGGCACCTTTTTGGCGAGTTGGTCTGGCTTCCATGATTGAGAGTCGAGCTTATGACTATCTTCCAGATATGGCAGACAGTCGAGAAAAGCTCCAAAGATTGTTTGATTTAGAGGCGGATTTCACCTTTGAGTCTTCTGAACAAGCTTGGGCAGCTCTATTGTGGGTTTTGGAGATTAAAGATGCACAGCCATTTTTGAAGGTATGGAAAACCTCACGCCAGTTTGCCAAGCAGGTTCAGGATTTGCTGACTATTTTGGCTTTGCGAGAAGAAGGAGAGCTGAGCAAGCGTGATTGTTACCGCTTTGACTTGGATTTACTTTTACAGGCTGAAAATCTTCGTCAGGCACAAGGAAAAGAAGTCAATCCACAAGCTATCACAGAAACTTACCAAAGTTTGACCATTCATGACAAGAAAGAAATTCAGATTAACGGTGGTATTTTAATCAAGGAATATGGTTACCAGCCAGGTCCAGATTTGGGAGATATTTTAACAGAGATTGAGTTTGCCATTGTCGATGGAGTATTGGAAAATGATCGTCAAGCAATCCATACTTACCTGAGGGAGAGAAAATGAGTGATTTTATCGTTGAAAAACTAAGCAAATCCGTCGGTGACAAGACCGTTTTTAAGGATATTTCCTTTATCATCCATGACTTGGACAGAATCGGTCTAATTGGTGTTAATGGAACGGGTAAGACCACCCTTTTAGATGTTCTTTCTGGAGTTTCAGGATTTGATGGTGACGTTAGCCCTTTTTCTGCTAAGAATGACTATAAGATTGGCTACCTGACACAGGATCCTGATTTTGATGATAACAAGACGGTCTTGGATACGGTTCTCTCCAGCGACCTCAAGGAAATCCAGTTGATTCGTGAGTATGAGTTAATCATGCTCAACTACAGTGAGGACAAGCAGGCTCCTTTGGATCGGGTCATGGCAGAGATGGATTCTCTCCAAGCCTGGGAAATTGAAAGCCAGGTCAAGACGGTCCTCAGTAAGCTAGGTATTCAGGACTTGTCGACTCCAGTTGGTGAATTGTCAGGTGGTCTAAGAAGAAGGGTTCAGTTGGCGCAAGTTCTCCTAGGAAACCACGACCTCTTGCTTCTGGACGAGCCGACTAACCATTTGGATATTGCGACCATTGAGTGGCTGACTCTTTTTTTGAAAAATTCCAAGAAGACCGTTCTCTTTATCACCCACGATCGTTATTTCCTAGATGCACTATCAACGCGGATTTTCGAGTTGGACCGAGCAGGCTTGACCGAGTATCAGGGAAATTACCAGGACTATGTTCGCCTCAAGGCTGAACAAGATGAGCGTGACGCTGCCCTTCTCCACAAAAAAGAACAACTTTATAAGCAAGAACTGGCCTGGATGCGCAGACAACCACAGGCACGTGCGACCAAGCAACAGGCCCGTATCAATCGTTTCCACGATTTGAAAAAAGAAGTTTCAGGTGGCGTTGCTGAAACAGACTTGACCATGAACTTTGAAACCAGTCGGATTGGGAAAAAAGTCATCGAGTTTCAGAATGTTTCCTTCGCCTATGAAAACAAGCCCATTTTGCAAGATTTTAATCTATTGGTGCAAGCCAAAGACCGTATCGGAATTGTTGGGGATAATGGTGTCGGGAAGTCAACTCTGCTTAATCTCATCGCAGGAAGTCTTGAGCCGACTAAAGGTCAAGTTATCATCGGTGAGACGGTTCGCATTGCCTATTTCTCTCAACAAATTGAAGGTTTAGATGAAAGCAAGCGCGTTATCAATTACCTGCAGGAAGTAGCAGAAGAGGTTAAGACCAGCGGTGGTTCTACGACTTCCATCGCTGAGTTGCTGGAGCAGTTCCTTTTCCCACGTTCGACGCATGGAACCTTGATTGAGAAATTGTCTGGTGGAGAGAAAAAACGCCTTTATCTCCTCAAACTGCTCTTGGAAAAACCAAATGCTCTCCTTTTGGATGAGCCGACAAATGACTTGGACATTGCAACCTTGACAGTCTTGGAGAATTTCTTGCAAGGTTTTGCGGGTCCTGTTTTAACAGTCAGCCACGATCGCTATTTCCTTGATAAGGTAGCGACCAAGATTCTCGCCTTTGAGAATGGAAGCATCCGTACTTTCTTTGGCCATTATACCGACTACCTTGATGAAAAAGCCTTTGAAGCAGAAACAGCAAGTCAAGTTCAAAAGGCCGAAAAAGAGAAAGTGGTCAAAGTCCGTGAAGACAAGAAGCGAATGACCTATCAAGAAAAGCAGGAGTGGGCAAGCATTGAAGGCGATATTGAAGCCTTGGAAAATCGTATCGCAGCCATTGAAGAAGAAATGCAGGCAAATGGCTCTGACTTTGGTAAACTAGCGACTCTTCAAAAAGAGCTAGACGAGAAAAACGAAGAACTTCTTGAAAAATACGAACGCTATGAATATTTAAGTGAGTTGGTATAATGGAAGAAGTAATCATAAAATGGAGCAGCAAGAAAGTCATCTGGACTATTCTTCTCTGTTTGGTCGAGTTAGTGTTTTTTACTTATATACTATCTTTTTTGCTGATTTATCCCGAAGAAGATTCAATGGGAATCATAGTATTAATTGCTTTTGTTGGATTCCTACTCATTATTGTTGGTTGGCTCTTGTATGAACGGATGCAGATTCTTCTATCAGGCAAAGAGTATTTAAAATTTACGACTCAAGGTTTTTTCTATAAGCCACATCCAAAGAAAGACTGGCAGTTTTATTCCTGGAGGCAAGTAGAAACATTTTCTCTTATGAGAATCAAGGGTGGTAGAAGTTCGAGGGATTTTTACCAGATTGAAGTTTGTTTTTTTGACAAAGACCTTGTAAAAACGAAATCTCTATGGAATCGACTGCGAAGTAAATTTTCAAGTGTTAAACCTGCTGTCGACTTGATAATTCCGATTCATTTACTGGATGTTGACTTTCCTAGAAGAGTCTTTGAAACCATGTCCTACTTTGAGCGAGAATGGCGCATCAAGCAAAATCGCCAAGCAAGAAAAGAGGCAAAACAAGCTTTGAAAAGCAAATCTTCCAAACCGTCATAGTCTGTCTTTGCTTAAAGTAGAATAATCAAAAAGACCCTATCCATTGGATAGGGTCACTGTTTGTCTTCTTTTTTTGTTTCCTGATGAAAGACATTTTGCCAAGTCTCATGGCGACGCCAGATACTAGTGTGGACGATGCCATCTAACTCATAGCAAATGAGCTTGGTTTTCTGACTAATGGAAGTGATTTGAATATCCTTAATAGCAGCACTAAGTTCTTTTTCAGACTTATAAGCCTCTTTGTCCATCTGCTCGCCATCTTGACGGATATAGAGAAAGTCCTCAGCAAGGAGTTCTTCTAGCTGATTTCCTTGGTCAATCAATTGCTCACGCATGAGCAGTTTTTTGTAGACATTGTCTAAAATCTCGTCCTCAGGTATGGGAGCTGGCTCGATATGGACATCGGTATCAAAGACTCCAAAACGCTCTTCCAGCATAGACTCGACCTGGTCTGCGATTTCGTGACTTTCATAGACTGATAGGTCAGGATTCATCTCCAGGGTGATATCAAGGTAGATATTGCTACCGTAGGTACGCCCTCTTTGGGATTTGACCTTACTAATCTTTGGAATCTCCATGATGGCCTTTTGGTAGTCCTCTAGCAGACGGTCATCAAAACCATCTGAAAGACTGAAGGAAGATTCGATAAAGATATCATAGGCTGTCTTTAAGATAAAGAAAGTGATGATGATAGCGACCAATTTATCTACGATCGGATAATTGAAACTGCTGGCTAGGATGGCAATGGAAGTCCCAAGCGAGGTGACAGCATCTGAAAGATTGTCCTTGGCGGCAGCCTTGAGGGCCTTGGACTTGGATTTCTTACTGAGACGAGTATTATAGAGATAAACTGCGAACATGACTGCCGCAGATAAGACCCCTAGACTTGCGCCCAGAGGGTCGATAACTGTTTGTTCCCGACTGAGAATTTTTTGAATGGTGTCCCGAAGAACATCAAAGCCAACGTAGAACATGATGATGGAAGTAATCAAACTAGCCAAATCTTCAATTTTCCAGTGACCGAAACGATGGTCACGGTCTGCAGGCTGGCGCGCCATCCGAATACCGATCAGAAGAGCAACATTTCCGATAATATCGGATACGTTGTTGAAACCATCCGCTACCAAACTGGAAGAATGTAGGAGGTGGCCAGTTGCCAATTTTGCTGCAGACAAGAGCAGGTAGGTTGAAATGCTGATAATGGCTCCACGTTCTGCCAATTTGAGATTTGACATGGATTGGTTCATCGGGCTTCCTTTCTAGTCATATAGTATTCTTACATTATACTGGTTTTCAAGGGAAAATTCAAATTTAGTCTTGTTTCATCGGATTTAAACCCTTGAAAACTTTTCAAATTTTGATATAATAGTACTACTCAAGGGAGTAGCTGGCAGAAACCTGTGATAGTGTCGTCATTCCGAATTGTATACTGAAAAGTATGTTTTCCGGCACTATCTTAAACAGCGAGACTTGTTATGATTAACAGGTCTCTTTTTGTTTGTCATAAAACTAAAAGAGAACTTGTTTTGCACACAATGTCAAGGAGGAGACACATGTCAAAAGAACAAAAACGCCAAGCGTTTTATACTCAAAGTCCTGAAGAGGTCTTGAAGTCAGTTGAAGCAACTGAGCAAGGTCTTTCGTCAAGCGAAGCGCAGAAACGCCTAGCGGAATATGGGCGCAATGAACTCGAAGAGGGTGAGAAAAAATCTCTCTTGGTTAAATTCATCGAACAGTTTAAGGATTTGATGATTATTATTTTGGTGGCTGCAGCCATTTTGTCCGTCATAACTTCTGGTGGGGAAGATATTGCAGATGCCATTATTATTCTAGCCGTTGTTATCATCAACGCAGCCTTTGGTGTTTACCAAGAAGGAAAAGCAGAAGAAGCCATCGAAGCCCTCAAATCTATGTCTAGTCCAGCTGCTCGCGTTATTCGTGATGGGCATATGACTGAGATTGACTCAAAAGAATTGGTACCAGGTGATATCGTTGCTCTTGAAGCAGGTGATGTAGTGCCAGCAGACCTACGTTTGCTAGAAGCTAATTCTCTTAAAATCGAAGAAGCAGCCCTAACAGGTGAGTCTGTTCCAGTTGAAAAAGATTTGACTGTAGAACTCGCTGCAGATGCCGGTATTGGTGACCGTGTCAATATGGCCTTCCAAAACTCAAACGTGACCTACGGTCGTGGTCTTGGTGTTGTTGTCAATACAGGTATGTACACGGAAGTTGGTCATATCGCTGGCATGCTCCAAGATGCGGATGAGACGGATACACCACTCAAACAAAACCTGAACAACCTTTCTAAGGTCTTGACCTATGCAATTTTGGTCATTGCCCTTGTTACTTTTGTAGTCGGAGTCTTCATTCAAGGTAAAAATCCACTTGGTGAGTTGATGACCTCTGTTGCGCTTGCTGTTGCAGCCATTCCAGAAGGACTCCCAGCTATCGTGACCATCGTTCTTGCCCTTGGTACTCAAGTTTTGGCCAAACGAAACTCTATCGTTCGTAAGTTGCCAGCAGTCGAAACACTTGGTTCAACAGAAATCATCGCTTCTGATAAGACTGGTACGCTTACCATGAACAAGATGACAGTCGAGAAAGTCTTCTATGACGCAGTCCTACATGACTCATCTGATGATATTGAACTAGGTCTTGAAATGCCCCTACTTCGTTCAGTTGTCTTGGCCAATGATACCAAGATTGATGCTGAAGGAAACCTGATTGGGGATCCAACGGAAACAGCCTTCATCCAGTATGCCTTGGACAAGGGCTACGATGTTAAAGGGTTCTTAGAGAAATATCCTCGTGTAGCTGAATTGCCGTTTGACTCAGATCGTAAACTCATGTCAACGGTTCATCCATTGCCAGATGGTAAATTCCTCGTGGCAGTCAAGGGGGCTCCAGATCAACTTTTGAAACGCTGTGTTGCTCGTGATAAAGCTGGAGATGTTGCTCCGATTGATGAGAAAGTCACTGAATTAATCCATACAAACAACTCGGAAATGGCTCACCAAGCCTTGCGTGTCCTTGCAGGTGCTTATAAGATTATCGATAGTATTCCAGAAAATCTTACTTCTCAAGAGCTTGAAAACAACTTGATCTTTACTGGTTTGATTGGGATGATTGACCCTGAGCGTGCCGAAGCGGCAGAAGCCGTTCGTGTCGCTAAAGAAGCGGGAATCCGTCCAATCATGATCACTGGTGACCACCAAGACACAGCGGAAGCCATTGCCAAACGATTGGGAATCATTGATGAAAATGACTCAGAAGACCATGTCTTGACTGGTGCTGAGCTTAACGAACTTTCTGATGAAGAATTTGAAAAAGTCGTTGGTCAATACTCTGTTTATGCGCGTGTATCTCCGGAACACAAGGTTCGTATTGTCAAGGCTTGGCAAAACCAAGGTAAGGTCGTTGCCATGACAGGTGACGGTGTTAATGACGCCCCAGCTCTGAAAACAGCCGATATCGGTATCGGTATGGGAATCACTGGTACAGAGGTTTCTAAAGGTGCCTCTGACATGATCCTTGCAGATGATAACTTTGCGACTATCATCGTTGCAGTTGAAGAAGGACGTAAGGTCTTCTCAAATATTCAAAAGACTATTCAGTACTTGCTTTCTGCCAATACGGCTGAAGTATTAACCATCTTCCTATCAACCTTGTTTGGTTGGGATGTCTTGCAGCCAGTTCATCTCTTGTGGATCAACTTGGTAACCGATACCTTCCCAGCTATCGCTCTTGGTGTTGAACCAGCTGAGCCAGGTGTTATGACCCACAAACCACGTGGACGCAAATCAAGCTTCTTCTCAGGTGGGGTCATGAGTTCTATTATCTATCAAGGTGTACTCCAAGGGGCACTCGTCTTGACTGTTTATGGTCTTGCTCTTGCCTATCCAGTCCATGTAGGAGACAATCAAGCCATTCATGCGGATGCCCTCACGATGGCCTTTGCAACACTTGGTTTGATTCAGCTCTTCCATGCCTACAACGTCAAGTCTGTTTACCAATCCATCTTGACAGTCGGACCATTCAAGTCTAAGACCTTCAACTGGTCTATCTTGGTATCCTTCATCCTCTTGATGGCAACAATCGTTGTAGAACCGCTTGAAGGTATCTTCCACGTAACCAAACTAGACTTGTCACAATGGGCCATTGTTCTAGCTGGAAGCTTCTCAATGATACTTATCGTCGAAATCGTCAAGTTTGTTCAACGTAAACTTGGTCTTGACAAGAACGCAATTTAAAAAGAAAGTCATCTTCGGATGGCTTTTTTTGCATTTGAGGGAAAGGACTAGAAGTTGCCCCCTTTTGTGCTATAATAAAGTAAAGTAGCAAGGAGTGAAAGAGAATGGAAAAGAGAATTGTCCAAGATGTCTTATTCTTGTCGCAGGTATCGAAAGCTGCAAGTCAGGAAGACCTTTATCTGGCTAAGGATTTGCAGGATACCCTGCTGGCTAATCGCGAGACCTGTGTCGGTTTGGCAGCAAATATGATTGGGGTGCAGAAGCGTGTCATTATCTTTAATCTTGGCTTGGTTCCCATAGTCATGTTTAATCCCGTTCTCCTTTCCTATAAAGGACCTTACGAGACAGAGGAAGGTTGTTTGTCTTTGACTGGGGTGCGACCAACAACTCGTTATGAAACGATTACGGTGTCCTATCGTGATAGCAAGTGGCAGGAACAGACCATTACGCTGACGGGTTTTCCAGCTCAGATCTGCCAGCATGAACTGGATCATTTGGAAGGACGGATTATTTAGGAGGAACTCAGATGAAACGCATACTTTTTGAACTTGTTTTTATCGCAACGACATGGTATATCTTTTTACCACCCTTCAATCTGACTAGCTGGGAATTCATCTTCTTTCTCTGTGGGCATTTGGTGGTGATGGGTATTTTGTTTAGTTTCCGCAAGGATACCAATCTCCTCAAAACTGTTCATGTACGTCATGGCAAGCCTGCCAAAGATCTCAATCTAGAAGGATTCCTTTTTACCAAACTTAGTAGAGGATTGTTTCTGGCCGCAGGACTTATCTTTGCCCTTGCTGGTCTGGTAAGCCTAGTAACCTCTAGCTTTTTCCAAGCAAAAAATTATGCTAATGTGGTGTCTATCACAGAAAAAGATTTTAAAGATTTTCCTAAGAGTGATACCAGTAAGGTTCCAATTCTAGATCGGAGCACTGCAGAAAAGATTGGTGACCGTTACCTGGGGTCTCTGACGGATAAGGTCTCCCAGTACGTAGCAGCAGATACTTATACCCAGCTGACAGTTGATGGCAAGCCCTATCGGGTGACACCTTTGGAATATGCCGACCCGATTAAATGGTTTAATAATCAGTCCAAGGGAATTGGCGAGTATATCAAGGTTGATATGGTGACAGGAAATGCGGAATTGGTAGACTTGAAAACACCCATGAAGTATTCAGACTCTGAGTATTTTAACCGTGACGTCAAACGTCATCTTCGGATCAAGTACCCAACCAAGATTTTTAAAACGCCCTCCTTTGAGGTGGATGATGAAGGCAATCCCTTCTATGTAGCAACCGTTTATCAAAAGCAGTTTGGTCTAGGAGTCCCGCGTCCTTCATCTGTTATTATCTTAGATGCCACCAATGGAGAAACCAAGGAATACAGCTTGGATGAAGTACCAGAATGGGTGGATCGTGTCTATCCAGCAGAAGAAACAATCGAGCAAATCAACTACAACGGCAAGTATAAAGACGGCTTCTGGAATGCCTTGATTTCTAAGAAAAATGTTACTCAAACGACTGAGGGCTATAACTATCTTTCTATCGGAAATGACATTTATCTCTACACAGGGGTGACTTCAGCCAATGCTGATGAAAGTAATCTAGGATTTATCCTTGAAAATATGCGCACTGGTGAAATCACCAAGTACAATCTAGCATCAGCAACCGAAGAATCAGCCCGTGCTTCCGCAGAAGGAGCAGTGCAGGAAAAAGCCTATAAGGCGACCTTCCCTATCCTTGTCAATCTCAATGACAAACCGCTCTACATCATGGGATTGAAGGACAATGCAGGTTTGGTCAAGGAGTATGCTTTGGTTGATGCAGTAGAGTACCAAAACGTCATCGTAGCAGCTACAGTAGATGAACTCCTCAGCAAATATGCCAATAAAAACGACCTAGAGTTGGATAATGAAACGGTAGAAAACATCAAGGGAGTGATTTCAGACCTTAAATCAGCTGTTATCAAGGGTGATACTGTCTACTTCTTCAAAGTTGATGGCAAAATCTATAAGGTCAAGGCTTCAGTGTCAGACGACCTTCCTTACCTAGAAAATGGCCAATCTTTCGAAGGTCAAGTTGGAAAAGACAATTACCTCAAAACATTTAAAGTGAAATAAACAAAGGAACCTCGGCTAATACCGAGGTTTTCAGATGAAATTCTTGGTCACGATTGAAAAATATGCTACACTAACAATATGAAAATTTTAATCCCAACAGCAAAAGAAATGAACACAGACCATCCTTGTATTGAAGCGCTCCCTTTGAGGGAAGAAAGTCAGGCAGTCCTTGACTCACTGGCGCATTACTCAGCTAGTGAATTAGAGACTTTTTATAAGGTATCTGCCGAGAAAGCAGAAGAAGAGTACAGCCATATTCAAGCTCTAAAAGATCGAAGGGCTAAACATTATCCAGCCTTGAAACTCTTTGACGGTCTCATGTATCGCCACATCAAACGAGATGGGTTAACCGAGGCTGAACAAACCTATCTTGAAAATCATGTCCTGATTACCTCGGCTTTATACGGTGTTGTCCCCGCCTTGTCGCCCATGGCTCCTCACCGTTTGGACTTCTTGATGAAGTTAAAAGTTGCTGGTAAGACTTTAAAGAGTCATTGGAAGTCAGCCTACGATGAGGCCCTACAGGATGAGAACTTGATATTCTCACTCCTATCATCAGAGTTTGAAACCGTATTTTCGAAGGAAATTAGAGAAAAGATGGTGACCTTCAAATTTATGGAGGATAAGGCAGGCCAGTTGAAAATCCACTCAACCATTTCAAAAAAAGCCCGTGGCGCCTTTTTGACCGCCTTGATAGAAGGGCAAGTCCAAACAGTTGAGCAAGCTCGTAAGCTTAGCTTTGCGGGCTTTGTCTACCGACCTGATTTATCAAGTGACTTAGAACTCGTCTTTGTGAAACAAGCATAAAACCAGCTCATTCGAGCTGGTTTTTGCTGGATTAGTTGATGGCTGCAAGAAGGTCGTCCGCTTGTTTTTCAAGTGATGAAGCAGTTGCTTCTTCTAACACCAATTTTCCGTCTACCCAAGCAGAGTCATTGACACGTGCGGCAGTAAAGTCACCAACGATTTGTGTACGGATAAATGGCAATAGGTCTTTGTAAATAGCAAAGAGTTGATCGTGACCGGCATTGGCTACAGATGATACTGTGACAAACTTGTCTTGGAGGGCAGAAGCGCCACGTGTGTCAGACAAGTCAAGGGCACGAGAGAGCCAGTCAAGCAAGTTCTTCACTGTTCCAGGGATAGAGAAGTTGTAGACTGGAGAGAAGATCCAGATGGCATCGGCAGCAAGGACAGCCTCGCGAGCAGAAGCTACAGCTGGATGAGTCGGAACTTCAAGATCTTGGCTGAAGAGAGGAACAGCTGAGTAATCAAGATAGCTGACTTCCGCTTTTCCAGCAAGTGCTTTCTCAGCTTCGAGGGCCATTTGGTGGTTGAAAGAACCTTGGCGTAGTGAACCGACGATAAATAATACTTTTTTAGACATGATGTGTCTCCTTTAGTTTAAAATTCAAAGAGCGAACTCTTTTGTTACCATCTATGTTACAACAAATAATACTAATTAGCAATAATTTTGCTCAGCTAAGTTTACTTGTTAGGGGTGGAAAACTTAGTTCTGAGAAAACAGTATTTGATAGACAGGCAAATATTGTATTTAATTTCAAAGGGAAAATAATCTCGGAATGTTCCTATCTTCACTTGTAATAAAGGAGGAGAGATGGTAAAATAGACGGGTGAAACTAAGACAGAAAAACGCAAAAAACAAGCTACTTTTACAGTATGGGATCGGCATTACTTTAGTATTACTAGTCATGACCACTTCCTTCCTTTATCTGATCTCTCTCAGTATGAAGCCCTATCAGGATGCTAGGGTTGAGGGAGAAAAACTAGCCAAGCAGTATGCAGAATTGGAAAAGGCGGATCAGGTTGATTTTTACAATGGACTAGAAGGCTATTACAGCGTTCTGGGGCATAATAAAAAGCAAGAGGCCATTGCTGTACTGATTGAAAAGAATGAACATAAGATTTATGTTTATCAGCTAGATAAGGGGATTTCTCAAGACAAGGCGGCGACGATTTCGAGGGAAAAAGGTGCTAGCGACATTGACAAAGTCACCTTTGGTCGTTATCAGGACAAGCCGATTTGGGAAGTCAAGTCAGGAAACCAGTACTATCTGGTTGACTTTGAAACAGGAGCAGTGATCCAATAAGGAGGGCATATGAAACTATCCAAACGTGTACTAGAAATGGAAGAAAGCGTCACTCTAGCCAGTGATGCAAGAGCCAAAGCATTAAAAGCTCAAGGAAAGGATGTTCTTTTCTTAACCTTGGGACAGCCTGATTTTCATACTCCTGAAAACATTCAGGATGCAGCGGTGGAAGCGATTCGAGATGGACGAGCTTCCTTTTATACAGTTGCTTCAGGCCTACCAGAGTTAAAAGCAGCGGTTAATACCTATTTTGAACGCTACTATGGGTATTCCGTAGCAGCTAACGAGGTTACCTTTGCCACAGGTGCTAAGTTCTCTCTCTACACCTTCTTTATGGCTGTGGTCAATCCAGACGATGAGGTCATCATTCCTACACCATACTGGGTCAGTTATGGAGATCAAGTCAAAATGGCAGAAGGAGTGCCAGTCTTTGTCCAGGCCAAGGAAGACAATCACTTTAAAGTAACAGTAGAGCAGCTAGAAGCAGCCCGAACAGATAAGACCAAGGTCTTGGTTCTCAATTCACCATCGAATCCGACAGGTATGATTTACACTCGTGAGGAACTCTTGGCTATCGGAAATTGGGCTGTTGAACATGATGTCCTTATCCTAGCAGATGATATTTATGGTCGTTTGGTTTATAACGGGAACGAATTTGTTCCAATCTCTAGTCTGTCAGAAGCCATTCGCAAGCAAACCATCGTGATTAACGGTGTATCTAAGGCCTATGCCATGACTGGGTGGCGGGTAGGTTATGCTGTGGGAAATCCTGAGATTATTGCTGCCATGAGCAAACTAACAGGACAAACAACCTCTAACCTGACTGCCGTTTCGCAATATGCAACCATTGAAGCCCTAACTGGACCGCAAGACTCTGTTGAAACCATGCGCCAAGCCTTTGAAGAACGTTTGAATACCATTTATCCACTCTTGTGCCAAGTGCCAGGATTTGAAGTTGTCAAGCCCCAAGGAGCCTTCTATCTTTTCCCAAATGTTAAAAAAGCGATGGAGATGAAGGGCTATACTGATGTGACAGAGTTTACAACGGCTATCCTCGAAGAAGTCGGCCTTGCCTTGATTACAGGAGCTGGATTTGGAGCACCAGAAAATGTTCGTCTCAGCTATGCCACAGACTTGGATACCTTGAAAGAAGCTATTCGCCGTTTGCATCAGTTTATGGAGGAATTATAATGATAGATCATTTTACCCTTAAGGTAAAGAATTTAGAAGTTTCTAAAGCTTTCTATCAAGCTACTTTAGCTGCTTTAAATTATCACCTTCAATTTGATACGGGGCAGGTCGTTAGTTTCACAGAACCGCGAGATGTGGATCCAGGTGGTGATTTTTGGCTAAATGTTGGTCAACAAGAGCCGATGCATTTTGCCTTTAGTGCTCAAACTTGTCAAGAAGTAGATGCTTTCTATCATGCAGCTTTGGCTGCTGGAGGAAAGGATAATGGTGCACCTGGCGAACGTAAAAATTACCATGTGGGATACTATGCGGCCTTTGTGATAGACCCAGATGGAAATAACGTAGAGGCAGTGTGCCATAAAGAAGAATAGAAAAGGAAAAACAATGACAAAACGTGTAACAATTATCGATGTAAGAGACTACGTTGGTCAAGAAGTGACTATCGGAGCTTGGGTTGCCAACAAATCTGGAAAAGGGAAAATTGCCTTCTTGCAATTGCGTGATGGAACAGCCTTTTTCCAAGGAGTTGCCTTCAAACCAAACTTTATTGAAAAATTCGGCGAAGAAGTTGGTCTTGAAAAATTTGAAACGATCAAACACTTGAGCCAAGAGACTTCTGTTTATGTGACAGGGGTTGTAAAAGAAGATGAGCGTTCTAAGTTTGGCTATGAACTCGATATCACAGACATCGAAGTCATCGGTGAATCACAAGATTACCCAATCACTCCAAAAGAACACGGAACAGACTTCTTGATGGACAACCGTCACTTGTGGCTCCGTTCTCGTAAGCAAGTAGCGGTCATGCAAATCCGTAACGCGATTATCTATGCGACTTATGAGTTCTTTGATAAGAACGGCTTCATGAAGTTTGATAGCCCAATTCTTTCAGGAAATGCAGCAGAAGATTCAACAGAGCTCTTTGAAACTGACTACTTTGGAACGCCAGCCTACTTGAGTCAATCAGGTCAGCTTTACTTAGAGGCAGGTGCTATGGCCCTTGGCCGTGTCTTTGACTTTGGTCCAGTATTCCGTGCTGAAAAATCAAAAACGCGCCGTCACTTGACTGAGTTCTGGATGATGGATGCTGAGTACTCCTACTTGACACACGATGAGTCACTTGACTTGCAAGAAGCTTATGTAAAAGCTCTTCTTCAAGGTGTTTTGGATCGTGCTCCTCAAGCCTTGGAAACTTTGGAACGTGATACTGAACTTTTGAAACGCTACATTGCAGAGCCTTTCAAACGCATCACTTACGATCAAGCCATTGACCTCTTGCAAGAGCATGAAAACGATGAAGATGCAGACTACGAGCATTTGGAACATGGAGATGACTTCGGTTCACCGCATGAAACTTGGATTTCAAACCACTTTGGTGTGCCAACTTTCGTTATCAACTATCCAGCAGCTATCAAAGCCTTCTACATGAAACCAGTCCCTAGAAATCCAGAACGCGTGCTTTGTGCAGACTTGCTTGCACCAGAAGGCTATGGAGAAATCATCGGTGGTTCTATGCGTGAGGAAGACTATGATGCCCTTGTTGCTAAGATGGAAGAACTTGGTATGGACCGTACGGAATATGAATTCTACCTTGACCTTCGTAAATATGGTACAGTACCACACGGAGGATTTGGTATCGGTATCGAGCGTATGGTAACTTTCGCAGCAGGTACAAAACACATCCGTGAAGCCATTCCATTCCCACGTATGTTGCACCGAATTAAACCGTAAACTAGTAAAAAGGCTAAATTTCAATTTCAAGTTAGCCAGCAAGAAGTCTTCTCTGGGCGACTTGTAGTCCAAGCATCTTTTAGGATAGTTGTTGATCCAATTTTCGATGAAGGCGACTTCTTTAGGAGTCATTTTCTTAGTTCCTTTAGGTAACCATCTACGAATGAGCCTATTGTGATTCTCATTGGTTCCCCTTTCCCAAGAGGCATAGGGGTGTGCATAGTAGATATGCTCCTTCGATCCGTCAAGACAAGCAAGCAGTGGTTTTTCACTCTTGCAAGTAAAACCGTATCAATCTCATAGTGCCCATTCTCCAATCGAAGATTGATAGCCTTAGGGCGCTGTTCGATAGACTTCCCAGCAGGTTTAAAGTTAGGGCTAGCTTGTTTCTTGACATTTTTTCCTTTTCTAGGATAAAGGAGGTTCTGCTTGGTTAATCCCAATTTTCCATGATGAATCCAGTAGTAGATGGTTGACATTCCCACTGTAAGACCCTTAGCCTTGACCATCATTTCAGGAGACAACTTTTGGTTATGATAGTGGGAATCTTTTGTTTTAGTTCTTTGGTCAAGATTGATTTCTTCACAGAGCGCTTCCGATTGGTTTCATAAACCATTTGAGCATAGTCGGCAGAATAAATCTTTTTGAAACGTCCCTTTCCAATACATTGTAGGACTGTCCCACGCTTGATTTCATTGTGGATGGTCTGAGGAGCTTTTCCAAGTAGAGAGGCGATTTCTCTATTTGATTTCCCTTCTAATTTCCATCGTTCGATTAAGCGACGGCTATGGATTGTCAATTGTTTGCCTTTTGTAGTATAATCGATTTGCATCTCTGTGCCTTTCTTGTGTTTGTGGTGAACAACAAGTATAACACAGAGATGTTTTCTTATTCCTATAACTAGATTTCATTTGACAACAGGTTCCCTTGAAGATGTTCGGTCAGCTAAACCAAGGCTAGACTTAGCCTTGGCTAGCGAGCCTAATATCTTCAAGCCTCTTATCAAATGAAATCAGGAGCTAGCTATAAGCTAGTTAAACCATTACATTTTTAGGAAAGTTGGGTGGCTAACTTCATTATAGAATTTTTATTGTATAAAAATTTAAGAAAAACGGGAATTTTTTTTTATAAAAGCCTTTACAAAAAAAATAAAAGTGGTATAATTAAAGTATAAACAAGTGCAAACGTTTTCGTAAAACGTTTGCCTAAATAAAATAAAGGAGATTTGAATGATGAAAGCTACATTCAAAAATGTCTTGTCTTTCGAATTTTGGCAAAAATTCGGTAAGGCTTTAATGGTGGTTATCGCTGTTATGCCAGCGGCTGGTTTGATGATTTCAATCGGTAAATCACTCGTGATGATTAACCCTAACTTTGCTCCGCTTGTGATTACAGGTGGAATCCTTGAGCAAATCGGTTGGGGAGTTATTGGTAACCTTCACATTTTATTTGCTCTAGCTATTGGGGGAAGCTGGGCTAAAGATCGTGCAGGCGGTGCCTTTGCTGCTGGTCTTGCCTTCATCTTGATTAACCGCATCACAGGTACTATTTTTGGTGTATCAGGTGATATGTTGAAAGACCCTAACGCTGTTGTATCTACTCTCTTTGGTTCTTCTATCAAGGTGGCAGATTACTTTATCAGTGTTCTTGAAGCACCAGCCCTTAACATGGGTGTCTTCGTAGGGATTATCTCAGGTTTTGTAGGGGCAACTGCCTATAACAAATACTACAACTACCGTAAACTTCCAGACGCACTTTCATTCTTTAATGGAAAACGTTTTGTACCATTTGTTGTTATCTTACGTTCAACAATTGCAGCGATTGCGCTTGCTGCATTCTGGCCACTTGTTCAAACAGGTATCAATAGCTTTGGTATCTGGATTGCCAACTCACAAGAAACTGCGCCAGTTCTCGCACCATTCTTGTATGGTACCTTGGAACGTTTGCTCTTGCCGTTTGGTCTTCACCACATGCTCACTATCCCAATGAACTATACAGCTCTTGGTGGAACATACGAAATCCTTACTGGAGCAGCAAAAGGTACACAAGTATTTGGTCAAGACCCGCTTTGGCTTGCTTGGGTAACAGACCTTGTTAACCTTAAAGGTTCAAATGCTGACCAATACCAACACATCCTTTCAACGATTACACCAGCTCGTTTCAAAGTTGGTCAAATGATTGGTTCATTCGGTATTTTGATGGGTGTGATCGTTGCCATCTACCGTAATGTTGATGCAGACAAGAAACATCAATACAAAGGTATGATGATTGCGACAGCTCTTGCGACATTCTTGACAGGGGTTACTGAACCAATCGAGTACATGTTCATGTTCATCGCAACACCAATGTATCTTGTTTATTCTCTTGTTCAAGGTGCTGCCTTTGCTATGGCGGACATCGTTCACCTTCGTATGCACTCATTCGGTTCAATCGAATTCTTGACTCGTACACCACTGGCAATTAATGCTGGCCTTGGTATGGATATCGTTAACTTTATCTGGGTAACTGTTCTCTTTGCGGTTATCATGTACTTCATTGCCAACTTCATGATCAAGAAATTCAACTACGCAACTCCAGGACGTAACGGAAACTACGAAACTGCTGAAGGAGCATCAGAAGAAGCAGCTCCTGGAACTCCAAAAGTTGCAGCAGCTTCTCAAGCCGTAAATATCATTAACCTTCTTGGTGGTCGTGCAAATATCGTAGATGTGGATGCATGTATGACTCGTCTTCGTGTAACTGTTAAAGACGCAGATCGCGTTGGTACTGAGGAACAATGGAAAGCAGAAGGAGCTATGGGTCTTGTCATGAAAGGGCAAGGTGTCCAAGCTATCTACGGACCAAAAGCTGACGTGTTGAAATCTGATATCCAAGATATTCTTGACTCAGGTGAAGTAATTCCTGAAACTCTTCCAAGCCAGATGACAGAAGCCCAACAAAATACTGTACATTTTAAGGGTGTAACTGAGGATGTTTACTCAGTAGCTGATGGTCAAGTCATTGCCTTGGAACAAGTGAAAGATCCGGTTTTTGCTCAAAAAATGATGGGTGACGGATTTGCGGTAGAACCAGCAAATGGAAATATCGTATCTCCAGTTACAGGTACTGTATCAAGTATCTTCCCAACAAAACATGCTCTTGGTCTTGTCACTGAAGCAGGTCTTGAAGTACTTGTTCACATCGGTTTGGATACTGTAAGCCTTGAAGGTAAACCATTCACAGTTCACGTTTCTGAAGGACAAAAGGTTGCTGCTGGTGATCTTCTTGTTACAGCTGACTTGGATGCTATCCGTGCAGCAGGTCGTGAAACTTCAACAGTGGTTGTCTTCACAAATGGAGATGTTCTCAAATCTGTTAAATTAGAACAAACTGGTTCTCTTGCAGCTAAAACAGCAGTTGCTAAAGTAGAATTGTAATATACTCGAGGTTGGAAGCTGTTTTCCAACCTCTTGTTTTAGGAGAAAAGCATGAAATTTTTAACACTCAATACTCATAGTTGGATGGAAAAGGAAGCAGAGGAAAAATTCCAGCTCTTGCTCCAGGATATTCTTGAAAAAGACTATGATTTGATTTGTTTCCAAGAAATCAATCAAGAAATTACTTCTCCAGAAGTGGAGGTTGATCATCTTTATCAAGCTTTACCAGCGGCAGAACCCATTCATCAAGACCACTATGTGAGACTTTTGGTTGAAAAGTTGGCTGAGAAGGAGAAGACCTACTACTGGACTTGGGCTTACAATCATATCGGCTATGACCGCTACCATGAAGGTGTGGCAATCTTATCTAAAACGCCTATTCAAGCACGTGAGATTTTAGTTTCAGATGTGGATGATCCAACGGACTACCATACTCGCCGTGTCGCCTTGGCAGAGACAGAAGTTGAAGGCAAGGAGCTTGCTCTTGCAAGTGTCCATCTCTCTTGGTGGGATAAAGGTTTCCAGGAAGAATGGGCACGATTTGAAGCTGTGCTGAAAGGTTTGAACAAACCTCTGATTTTAGCTGGTGATTTCAATAACCCAGCTGGTCAGGAAGGCTACCAAGCGATTTTAGCTAGTCCACTGGATTTGCAAGATGCTTTTGAAGTTGCTAAGGAGAGAAGCGGTAGCTATACCGTTCCACCAGAAATTGATGGTTGGAAAGGCAATACCGAACCGCTTCGAATTGACTATGTCTTTACAACGAAAGAGTTAGAAGTAGAAAGCTTGCATGTAGTTTTTGATGGTCAAAATGGTCCACAAGTCAGTGACCACTATGGTTTGAATGCTATTTTAAATTGGAAATAGAAAATGAAAGGGATTACTCCCTTTCATTTTTTGCTATTCGGACTTAACTACTGAAAATGTTCAAAATATGGTATAATGGTTGGAAGAATAGAATCGAGGATAGTATGTCATTTACGAAATTTCAGTTTAAAAACTATATAGAAAAGGCTTTGGAGGAGTTGAAATTTACAACTCCGACAGAGGTTCAAGATAAGTTAATTCCTATTGTCTTGGCAGGTCGTGACTTGGTCGGTGAGTCAAAAACAGGTTCAGGAAAGACCCACACTTTCCTACTTCCCATTTTCCAGCAATTGGATGAAAAGAGCGATAGTGTGCAAGCAGTGATTACGGCTCCAAGTCGTGAGTTAGCTACTCAGATTTACCAAGCAGCTCGTCAGATTGCAGTCCACTCAGATGTTGAAGTCCGTGTGGTTAATTGTGTGGGTGGTACGGATAAGGCGCGTCAGATTGAAAAACTTGCCAGCAACCAACCACATATCGTTATCGGAACGCCAGGGCGTATCTATGACTTGGTCAAATCTGGTGATTTGGCTATTCACAAGGCTAAGACTTTTGTAATTGATGAAGCCGATATGACCTTGGATATGGGATTTTTGGAGACCGTTGATAAGATTGCAGGAAGTCTTCCAAAAAACTTGCAATTCATGGTTTTTTCAGCAACTATTCCAAAAAACTTGCAACCGTTCTTGAAAAAATACTTGTCAAATCCTGTCATGGAAAAAATCAAGACTAAGACAGTCATCTCAGATACGATTGACAATTGGTTGATTTCGACCAAGGGCCGCGACAAGAATGCTCAAATTTACCAGCTGACTCAGTTGATGCAGCCTTATTTGGCAATGATTTTTGTTAACACAAAAACACGTGCTGATGAGTTACATGCCTACTTGACTGCTCAAGGCTTGAAGGTAGCTAAGATTCATGGGGATATTGCTCCTCGCGAGCGCAAGCGGATTATGAATCAGGTGAAAAATCTGGATTTCGAGTACATTGTCGCAACAGACTTGGCGGCGCGTGGGATTGATATTGAAGGTGTCAGTCATGTTATCAATGATGCCATTCCGCAAGACTTGTCCTTCTTTGTACACCGAGTTGGACGGACTGGGCGCAACGGTCTACCTGGTACAGCTATTACTCTTTACCAGCCAAGTGATGACTCGGATATCCGTGAGTTGGAGAAATTAGGAATCAAGTTTACTCCTAAGATGGTCAAAGATGGAGAGTTTCAAGATACCTATGATCGTGATCGTCGTGCCAACCGTGAAAAGAAGCAGGATAAGCTTGATATCGAAATGATTGGTTTGGTCAAAAAGAAAAAGAAAAAAGTTAAACCGGGTTATAAGAAGAAAATCAAATGGGCGGTTGATGAAAAACGCCGCAAAACCAAGCGTGCTGAAAATCGCGCACGTGGCCGTGCAGAGCGGAAAGCCAAACGCCAAACATTTTAAGAACAAATTGGAGTTGAATGGCTCCTTCGCTAAATTTCAAATTCAAGTTAGCCAGCAAGAAGTCTTCTCTAGGAGACTTGTAGTCCAAGCATTTTTTAGAATAGTTGTTGATCCAATTTTCGATGAAGGCGACTTCTTTAGGAGTCGTTTTCTTAGTTCCTGTAGGTAACCATCTACGAATGAGCCTATTGTGATTCTTATTGACTCCCCTTTCCCAAGAGGCATAGGGGTGTGCATAGTAGATATGCTCCTTAGAAAATACATCAGATAAGCGGTTGAATTCCGTTCCATTATCTGCCGTGATGGAAAGAATTTGATGCTGTTTTAAGATGAGTTTTAGAGCCTGATTGACGGACTCAGCGCTTTTATTTGGAATTAATCGAATAATTTGGTGTCTGCTCCTTCGATCCGTCAAGACAAGCAAGCAGTGGTTTTTCGCTCTTGTAAGTAAAACCGTATCAATCTCATAGTGACCATTCTCCAATCGAAGATTGATAGCCTTAGGGCGCTGTTCGATAGACTTCCCAGCAGGTTTAAAGTGGGTGCCAGCTTGTTTCTTGACAGTTTTTCCTTTTCTAGGATAGAGGAGCTTTTCCAAGCAGAGAGGCGATTTCTCTATTTGATTTTCCTTCATTTTTCCATCGTTCGATTAAACGACGGCTATGGATTGTCAAGTGTTTGCCTTTTGTAGTATAATTGTTTTGCATCTCTGTGCCTTTCTTGTGTTTGTGGTGAACAACAAGTATAACACAGAGATGTTTTCTTATTCCTAAATGATCTTTCATTTGACAACATCTTCAAACCTATTATCAAATGAAATCAGGAGCTAACTATAAGTTAGTTAAATCATTACATTTTTAGGAAGGCTGGGTGGCTAACTTCATTATAGAACTTTCAAATTTCTAAGCAATAGAGTTATTTTTTCACTTTTATCTTTTTTCTCTTGCCATCTACTAGCTTTTCTAGTATAATAGTTTATTGTGAGCAAACCTCACTTACCCCTTGCAAAGACTAGGGGTCATTAGACCAAAAGGAGGAACATATCAATGGCTAAATACGAAATTCTTTATATCATTCGTCCAAACATTGAAGAAGAAGCGAAAAACGCTTTGGTAGCACGTTTTGACTCTATCTTGACTGACAACGGTGCAACTGTTGTTGAATCAAAATCATGGGAAAAACGTCGTCTTGCATACGAAATCCAAGATTTCCGTGAAGGACTTTACCACATCGTTAACGTTGAAGCAAACGACGACGCAGCTCTTAAAGAGTTTGACCGTCTTTCAAAAATCAACGCTGACATTCTTCGTCACATGATCGTCAAACTTGACGCGTAAGAAGGTAGATTATGATTAACAATGTTGTACTTGTAGGGCGTATGACTCGTGACGCTGAGTTACGCTATACCCCATCAAATGTAGCAGTTGCGACTTTTACTCTTGCAGTAAACCGTACATTCAAGAGTCAAAATGGCGAACGTGAGGCTGATTTCATCAATGTCGTTATGTGGCGCCAACAGGCTGAAAATCTTGCTAACTGGGCTAAAAAAGGCTCTCTTATCGGGATCACAGGTCGTATCCAGACTCGTAGTTACGATAACCAGCAAGGACAACGTGTCTACGTAACAGAAGTCGTGGCTGAGAATTTCCAAATGTTGGAAAGCCGCGGAGTGCGTGAAGGACATTCAGGTGGAGCTTATTCTGCACCAACTGCTGGCCAATCAGCACCTGCAAACCCAGTACCAGACTTTTCACGTTCTGAAAATCCATTTGGAGCAACCAATCCATTGGACATTTCAGATGATGATTTACCATTCTAATGGACAATTAATACTATAAAGGAGAAAAAACATGGCTCAACAACGTCGTGGCGGATTCAAACGCCGTAAAAAAGTTGATTACATCGCAGCAAACAAAATTGAATATGTTGATTACAAAGATACTGAGCTTCTTAGCCGTTTCGTTTCAGAACGTGGGAAAATCCTTCCTCGTCGTGTAACAGGAACTTCAGCTAAAAACCAACGTAAAGTAACAACAGCTATCAAACGCGCTCGCGTAATGGCTTTGATGCCTTTCGTAAACGAAGATTAAAAAAAAGACCCTTATGGGTCTTTTTTTCAGGTCCAGTGGACCTCTTTTTTACGAGCTTTGAAATGAGGGAGCGAGTTCAGGTCCTGAGGACCTCTTTTTCAGATTTTTATGGGTATCTGTTAGAAACAGCTACTTTTTGACCTAGTAGAATTTTAATTTTAGCCAGCTAGTTCTTTTTCTTTTTATCTTCATTCTCATGCTATAATGGTAGGAGAAAACTTTAAAGGATCAGCTTATGAAGACAATATGTTCAATTAGAGAAATGCAAGAATCTGACATTAAAGATCTATCCCAAGGTTTTATCAATCAAGGTTGGCCGAGTAGAGAAGAAATTTTGGCTAGATATTTTCTTGAACAAGAATGTAGGGAGAGAGAAGTCTTAGTTGCAGAGGTTGGGGGTGCTTTAGCAGGTTATATCACAATTTTGCCCTGCGCTAAGCAGGGGCCTTTTGCAGAAATCTATCCAGAACTCTCAGATTTCAATGTCTTTGAGCCCTTTCAAAATTAAGGTATTGGAAATCTCTTGCTGGAAGAAGCAGAAAAACGAGTTAGGCTCATATCGGATAAGGTGACCCTTGGTGTTGGTCTCCATTCAGGGTATGGACCTGCCCAGAGATTGTACATCAAACGAGGCTATATTCCAGATGGAACAGGAGTTTGGTATCGAAACCAACCGTTGGAAATGAATGTCACTATTCAAAATAATGATGATTTAGTTCTGTATTTATCCAAAGAATTTGAATAAGAGGTAGCGAATTTTTTGAAGATATGGGATTTCTCTACTTTATGGTATAATGGAAAGAGTTAGATTGAAAGAGGTAGAGAGATGGATGCGAAATTAAAATACAAGGCAAAGAAGATTAAGATTGTCTTCTTTGATATTGATGACACCCTGCGTACGTCAAAGACAGGTTTTATTCCAGCTACGATTCCCACGGTTTTTAAGCAGTTGCGAGAAAAAGGGATTTTAACAGGAATCGCCTCTGGGCGTGGCATTTTTGGTGTTGTTCCAGAGATTCAAGATCTCAAGCCTGACTTTTTTGTAACTCTGAATGGTGCCTACATAGAAGATAAAAAAGGAAATGTCGTTTATCAGCATCAGATTGAGAAGTCAGATGTAGAAGAGTACATTTCTTGGACCAAAAAAGAGGGGATTGAATACGGCTTGGTTGGTAGCCATGACGCCAAACTCTCCACGCGAACAGAGTTGATCAGTCAGGCTATTGATCCGATTTATCCAAACTTAGATGTGGATCCGGATTTCCATGAAAAAGTAGATATTTATCAGATGTGGACCTTTGAAGATAAAGGAGATAGCTTGCACTTACCAGAGTCCTTATCAGATAAACTTCGCATGGTGCGTTGGCATGAACATTCATCTGATATCGTGCCGATTTCAGGATCCAAAGCAACTGGTGTGGCAAAGGTGGTAGAACATCTAGGCTTGAAACCAGAGAATGTTATGGTCTTTGGGGATGGTCTCAATGACTTGGAACTCTTTGATTATGCTGGAATCAGTATTGCTATGGGTGTTTCCCATGATAAAATTAAAGAAAAAGCAGATTATATTACAAAAACAATAGAAGAAGATGGCATTTTTGATGCCTTAGAAGGATTTGGTATGGTAGAAAAAGAATTGCATTTCCCACAAGTAGAAATTGAAACAGTAGAAGGTCCCCTTGCGACTATTAAGACAAATCACGGAGACTTGCGTATCAAGCTCTTCCCTGAACAGGCTCCCAAAACAGTGGCCAACTTTGTTGCTCTTTCAAAAGACGGTTACTATGATGGTGTCATTTTCCATCGTATTATCAAGGACTTTATGATCCAAGGTGGAGACCCAACTGGTACTGGTATGGGTGGTGAGTCAATCTACGGCGACTCTTTTGAAGATGAATTTTCAGAAGAACTTTATAATGTTCGTGGGGCTCTTTCTATGGCCAATGCTGGGCCAAATACCAATGGCAGTCAGTTCTTTATTGTGCAAAACCAACACTTGCCATACTCTAAGAAAGAGATTGCGCGTGGTGGTTGGCCTGAACCAATCGCTGAAATCTATGCAGAGAAAGGTGGAACTCCTCACCTTGACCGTCGTCACACTGTTTTTGGGCAATTGGTCGATGCAGAATCTTTTGCAGTCTTGGATGCCATTGCAGCCGTTGAAACTGGTGCTATGGACAAGCCAGTTGAAGATGTAGTTATTGAAACGATTGAAATTGAGGACTAATATGAAAATTGGTGATAAGCTAAAGGGGCGTATTACAGGAATTCAGCCCTATGGTGCCTTTGTCGAATTAGAGACAGGGGTGATTGGGCTGATTCATATTTCAGAGATTCGGACAGGATTTATCGAAAATATCTATGAAGTTTTGAAAATTGGTGAAGAAGTGCAAGTTCAGGTTGTTGATTTAGACGAATTTTCAGGTAAAGCTAGTCTATCTATTCGCACTCTGGAGGAAGAAAAGCATCAATTGCCAAGACGGAGACGTTTTTCAAATGATCGTATCAAGCACGGTTTTGCACCACTTGGGCGAATGATGCCGATCTGGACAAAGGAAGCCCTCAACAATCTGAAAGAGAAAAACTAGTCTATTAGATTTCGTATCTTTTATTAAAATCGTATATGCAAGAACAATTATTAAAACCAGGAGAGCGAATCAATCAGCTCTTTTCGACAGATATCAAGATCATTCAAAATAGAGAAGTGTTTAGCTATTCGGTGGATAGTGTTCTCTTGTCACGCTTTCCTCGCTTTCCCAAAAATGGCTTAATTGTGGACTTTTGTGCTGGAAATGGTGCGGTTGGACTTTTCGCAAGTAGTCGTACCAAGGCAAAAATTCTCTCGGTAGAGATTCAGGAGCGCTTGGCAGATATGGCAGAGCGTTCGGTTCGGTTGAATGGATTGGAAGAGCAGATGCAGGTTATTTGCGATGATTTGAAAAATATGCCTGCACGCATTCAGGGAAGTAAGGTGGATATGATTTTGTGTAATCCGCCTTATTTCAAGGTGGATCCGCATTCCAATCTCAATGAGAGTGAACACTATCTCCTAGCAAGACACGAAATTGCGACTAATCTTAAGGAAATCTGTCGAAGTGCTCAGAGTATTCTCAAGTCTAATGGTCGTTTTGTCATGGTTCATCGTCCAGATCGACTTTTGGATATTCTAGACATGCTTCAACGCCACAATTTGGCACCCAAGCGCCTGCAATTTGTCTATCCTAAACGACAGAAGGAGGCCAATATGCTCTTAATCGAAGCTATCAAAGATGGATCTATTAGTGGCTTCAAGGTCCTGCCACCACTCATTGTTCACAATGATGATGGCTCCTACACGCTAGAAATTCAAGAGATTTACTATGGATCATAAGGCATATATGTACGTGGTGGAGTGCCGTGACGGTTCTTACTATACGGGCTATACAACGGATGTTAAGAAACGCCTTGCCGTTCATAATAGTGGTAAGGGAGCCAAGTATACCCGAGCTCGCTTGCCAGTCAAACTCATCTATGTAGAGGGCTTTGCTAGTAAGGAAGAAGCCATGTCTGCAGAGGCTCTCCTCAAACGAAAGAAACGTCCACAGAAAGAACGATTTCTATCCGAAAATCAAAAGAAAAATCTAGTCAACCATATTGAAATCTAACGAGGAGTCCTTTGACTCCTCTTACTTTTGTCAAAAGAGGAAAAAAATGCTAAAATAAGATGAATAAATTAAAAGAGGTATTATCATGTCTAAGATTCTAGTATTTGGTCACCAAAATCCAGACTCAGATGCCATCGGGTCATCTGTAGCCTTTGCTTATCTTGCAAAAGAGGCGTATGGATTGGACACAGAAGCAGTAGCTCTCGGTACTCCTAATGAAGAAACAGCCTTTGTTTTGAACTATTTTGGTGTTGAAGCACCACGTGTCATCACATCAGCTAAAGCAGAAGGGGCAGAGCAAGTTATCTTGACTGACCACAATGAATTCCAACAATCTGTTTCAGATATCGCTGAAGTAGAAGTTTATGGTGTTGTAGACCACCACCGTGTAGCTAACTTTGAAACTGCAAGCCCACTCTACATGCGTTTGGAACCAGTTGGATCTGCGTCTTCAATCGTTTACCGAATGTTCAAAGAACACGGCGTAGCAGTTCCTAAAGAAATTGCAGGTTTGATGCTTTCAGGTTTGATTTCTGATACCCTTCTTTTGAAATCACCAACAACTCACCCATCTGATAAAGTGATTGCGTCTGAATTGGCTGAATTAGCTGGAGTCAACTTGGAAGAGTACGGTCTTGCTATGCTGAAAGCTGGTACAAACTTGGCTAGTAAATCTGCTGAAGAATTGATTGACATTGATGCTAAGACTTTTGAACTCAACGGAAATAAGGTTCGTGTTGCCCAAGTGAATACGGTTGATATTGCTGAAGTTTTGGAACGTCAAGCTGAAATCGAAGCAGCAATGCAAGCGGCTAATGCGGCAAACGGCTACTCTGACTTTGTTTTGATGATTACAGACATCGTAAACTCAAACTCAGAAATCCTTGCTCTTGGGTCAAACATGGACAAGGTCGAAGCAGCATTTAACTTCAAACTTGAAAACAACCACGCTTTCCTTCCAGGTGCTGTTTCACGTAAGAAACAAGTGGTGCCTCAGTTGACTGAAAGCTTTAATGGGCAAGTTCCTGAGTGATGATTGAAACGTGGAAACACTTGTTTTCCATATAGCTAAAGGGGTTTCGGCTCCTTTTTTTCTAGGAGAGAAAGATGTTAGAAAATGGCGATTTGATTTTTGTGAAGGATCTTTCAGATATGGGGCAGGCCATCCAGGCTTCTACGGGGTACTATAGTCATGTAGCCATCTTTTTGGACGGTTTCATCTACCATGCTAGTGGGCAAGCAGGTGTTATTTGTCAAGAACCGGCTAATTTTTTTGAACCGACTCATCTCTACGATCTTTATGTCTACCCAGAGATGGAAGTTGACTTGGTAAAGGAGAGAGCTAGAAAACATTTAGGTGCACCCTATAATGCCTCTTTTTATCCAGATGGGTCTGGCTTTTACTGCTCCCAGTATATTGCTGAAATCTTACCGATTTTTGAAACTATTCCCATGAAATTCGGGGATGGGGAGCAGGAAATTAGTGATTTTTGGAGAGAATATTACAGGAAACTCGAACTTCCAGTGCCCCTGAACCAGCCAGGGACCAATCCCAGTCAGTTGGCAGCATCTCCTCTTTTAGAATGTAAAGAAAGGAATCTTCATGATTCAGATTTTTAATCCTTCTCGTTTGACTCGACAACCATTTTTTATAGATTTGGTTGACTATTTGGACCAGCATGATGATGTTATCCTCCGGGAGATAAAGGCTCAGTTTCCAGATGTGGCAGTTGATAAACTCATGGAAGAGTATATAAAGGCAGGTTTGATCCTAAGGGAAAACAAACGCTATTTTCTCAATCTCCCTTTTCTAGAATCAATTGATGACCTAACACTTGACCAAGAAATTTTTATAAAAGAGGACAGTCCAGTCTATCAAGACTTGGTGGAGAAGACTTTTGAGACGGAATTGCGCAATCAAACCAATGCAGCCATTTTAATCGAACATACGGACTTTGCAAGAGAAAAGATGACCCTATCCAACTATTTCTACAAGGTCAAGCACCAATATCCTTTGACAGAAAAACAGCTGGAACTCTATACCATTTTGGGAGATGTCAATCCTGAGTACGCCCTCAAGTATATGACGACCTTTTTACTGAAGTTTCTCAAAAAGGACCAGCTCATGCAGAAACGGCATGATATCTTCGTTGAGAGTCTAGTCGTCTTGGGCTATGTAGTGCAAAACGAAGAAGGGAAGTATGAGTTGTCTGTTGATTTCGACAAGGAACGGTTGACTTTCTATTTGTCTTAATTGTTTGCTTTTGAGCAGATTGTTTGACTTTGCTAAAGAATAAGCATAAACTGAATGTAAGCGATAACGTTTATCGTATTAAAAGCAAAGGAGACAGAGCTATGTCACTTGAAAATAAATTGGATCAAGCAACTGGTGCTATCAAAGAAGGATTTGGTAAAGTTACTGGCGATAGCAAGACAGAAGCAGAAGGTACTGTAGAAAAAACAGTTGCGAAAGCAAAAGAAGTTGTAGAAGATGCTAAAGGTGCTGTAGAAGGTGCCGTTGAAGGTCTTAAAAATTCAATTAAGAAAGAAGACTAAAAAAACCAAGGGAAAGCTTCCCTTGATTTTTTGATTTTATAGGTAACGTTCTGCGATAGCTGCGTCTCCAGGATAGTCTTCTTTCTTTCCTTGGACGATTTGGTAGCAATCAGCTCCCTTACCTGCAATAATCACGGCATCAAGTTCTTGATTTGTGATGGCCATCGCCGCCTTGATGGCTTCTTCACGATCGGCAATCTTTTCAACAGGATGACTGATGTAGCTGCTGATTTCATCTGCAATCACCATTGGATCTTCATAGTTGGGGTCATCAGCGGTGAGAAAGACTTGAATCTCAGGATGTTGATTGAGAAGGAGTCCAAAGTCTTTGCGACGACTTTCACCCTTGTTTCCAGTCGAACCGAGAACCAGAGCGATTTTTCCAGTTTGATGGGTTTCAACCACATTGATGAGTTTTTTCAGACTGTCTCCATTGTGAGCATAGTCGATGAAGACCTTGGCTCCATTTTTCTGCGTGAGGACTTCCATACGTCCAGGAACGCGGGTTGCAGCGATCCCTTTTTTGACGTCTTCAAGACTGGCACCTAGACGAAGACAGGCAAGTCCTGCAGCAACTGCATTTTCTTGGTTAAAGTGGCCAATGAGTTGGATATCATAATCACCAGCGAATTTACCTGTAGCTGAAAAGCTAAAGGCTTTGGAGTTCTCGATTTGGTTACTTGACTGGCTACCATAGAAGTCATGGCCTTGATTTGCCACTTGTTCTTTTAAGACTGAAAAATGGTCCATGTCGCTATTAATGACAACTGCTCGGCTATTCTCCATCAAGAGACGTTTGTGGTAGAAGTAATCTTCAAAACTAGGATGCTCAATCGGACCGATATGATCAGGGCTGATATTGAGGAACACTCCTACATCAAAAGTCAGACCATAGACGCGTTTGACCAGATAGGCTTGACTAGAGACTTCCATGATGAGATGGGTTCTACCATTCTTAACAGCCTGAGCCATCATATCAAAGAGATCAATGCTCTCAGGAGTTGTGAGGGCAGATTTAAAGAAGGTCTTACCATCTAAGGTTGTATTCATGGTAGACAGCATAGCTGGGCGACGGTGTTGAGCCAAGATGTTATAGGCAAAATAGGCCGCTGTTGTCTTACCCTTAGTCCCAGTGAAAGCGATAATTTTGAGCTTTTCTTGTGGATTGCCATAAAATTCCATAGCAATCAAACTCATGGCTTTTTTGATATCGTTCACAACGATGACGGGGATACCGACTTCGTAGTCCTTTTCTGCGACATACCAAGCCAAACCTTGACTTATAGCAGAAATGAGATATTCTTTTTTAAAGGCAGCGCCTTTGGCAAAAAAAAGAGTGCCTTCTTTTACTTTTCTGCTGTCGTAACCGATGCTATCAAAAACAACTTCACTGCAGTTGTAGTGGTAATGACCTTGGTCAATAATCTCACGAAAAAGGCCATCTTTCTTTAAAATATCTAATACGGTTTCAATCTTAATCATACTTTCTATTATAAACTTCAAGCCCGAATTTTACAAGTAACAAGGAAAAGTTTATAATGGAAGATAAGGAACTTTTCCTAGTTATCAAAATTGAATGAGGAAACTATGTCTAACGAAAACAATCACCAGCAAGCCCAAATGTTGCGAGGGACTGCCTGGCTAACAGCTAGTAACTTTATCAGTCGCCTTCTTGGGGCGATTTACATTATCCCCTGGTACATCTGGATGGGAACTTATGCCGCTAAGGCAAATGGTCTCTTTACCATGGGCTACAATATTTACGCCTGGTTCTTGCTGATTTCGACAGCGGGTATCCCAGTTGCGGTCGCCAAACAAGTGGCTAAGTACAATACCATGCGAGAAGAAGAGCACAGCTTTGCCTTGATTCGGAGTTTTCTAGGCTTTATGACGGGCTTGGGACTAGTCTTTGCCTTGGTCTTGTATCTCTTTTCTCCCTGGTTAGCAGACTTATCAGGTGTGGGGAAAGACCTAATTCCTATCATGCAGAGCTTGGCATGGGCGGTCTTGATTTTCCCATCTATGAGTGTCATCCGGGGCTTCTTCCAAGGGATGAACAACCTGAAACCCTATGCTATGAGTCAAATCGCTGAGCAGGTGATCCGTGTTATCTGGATGTTGTTGGCTACTTTCATCATCATGAAAATCGGATCAGGGGATTACTTATCAGCGGTTACTCAGTCTACCTTTGCAGCCTTTGTGGGGATGGTGGCAAGTTTTGCAGTTTTGATTTATTTTCTTTCTAAGGAGGGACTGCTCCAAAAGGTATTTGAAACACGAGATAAGATTAATAGCAAGCGACTCTTGGTTGATACCATCAAGGAAGCCATTCCCTTTATCCTGACAGGATCAGCCATCCAGCTCTTCCAGATTTTAGACCAGATGACCTTCATCAATAGCATGACCTGGTTTACCAACTACAGCAATGAAGACTTGGTTGTTATGTTTTCTTATTTCTCTGCCAATCCCAATAAAATCACCATGATTTTAATCTCTGTTGGTGTCTCGATTGGAAGTGTCGGCTTGCCGCTGTTAACGGAGAACTATGTGAAAGGCGACTTGCAGGCGGCGGCTCGTCTTGTCCAAGATAGTCTAACCATGCTCTTTATGTTTCTTTTACCAGCAACAGTTGGGGTCGTCATGGTAGGGGAGCCTCTCTATACAGTTTTTTACGGTAAGCCAGATAGTTTGGCTATGGGCTTGTTTGTCTTTGCGGTTTTACAGTCTACTATTTTAGGCTTGTATATGGTCTTGTCTCCTATGCTTCAGGCTATGTTTCGCAATCGCAAGGCAGTTCTTTACTTTGTCTATGGATCAATTGCTAAGCTAGTCTTGCAGTTACCAGCTATTGCCATTTTCCATAGTTATGGTCCCTTGATTTCAACGACCATCGGTCTCATCATTCCAAATTTTTTGATGTACCGAGATATTTGTCAGGTGACGGGTGCACGTCGTAAGATTATCTTAAAACGGACAATTTTGATTATGATTTTGACAATGGTCATGTTTATTCTGGTTGGTTTTCTACAGTGGATTTTAGGATTTTTCTTCCAACCAAGTGGACGCTTCTCGAGTTTCCTTTATGTAGCCCTCATCGGAGGTCTCGGTGGAGGGCTCTATGGTTTAATGAGTCTTGGCACTCACCTATTGGATAAGATTATTGGGAAACCTCAAGCAGACCGCCTACGAGCAAAATTTAAACGATCTTAACAAAATAGATTTATAAATAAAAGGAATAAATTGGGCTTTTCTACCATAAAAAGCTTAGTTTGTTCTCTTTTTTATTAAAAAGAGGGATAAAAATCTAAAATTTGTAGAGAAAATAATATAATTTCGACCTTTTGTGATAGAAATCGCTTGACTAAATAAAACCAAAGCTGTATAATAAGACAAATCTTTAAAACAGGAGGTTCTGGAAATGAAAAAGTCTAAGGCCAAGTATCTGACACTTGCAAGTGTCGTGTTAAGCGCAGGTATCTTACTGAGCGCATGTGGAAACTCAAGTAGTTCTTCTAAAACATATAACTATGTTTATTCGAGTGATCCATCTAGTTTGAACTATCTAGCAGAGAACCGTGCAACAACCAATGATATCGTTACCAATCTGGTAGATGGTTTGATGGAAAATGACCAATATGGGAACTATGTTCCATCTTTGGCAGAGGATTGGACCGTTTCCAAGGACGGTTTGACTTATACCTACAAACTTCGTAAAGATGCCAAGTGGTATACATACGAAGGTGAAGAATACGCACCTGTAACTGCTCAAGACTTTGTGACAGGTTTGAAATATGCGGCAGATAAAAAATCTGAAGCCTTGTACTTGGTTCAAGAATCTGTAGCAGGTTTGGATGACTATATCAACGGTAAAACAACAGACTTTTCAACTGTCGGTGTGAAGGCGATTGATGACCAAACAGTTCAGTACACTTTGACACGACCAGAGCCTTACTGGAATTCAAAAACAACATCCACCATTCTCTTCCCTGTCAATGCCGACTTCTTGAAATCAAAAGGGGATGATTTTGGTAAGGTAGATCCTTCTAGCATTTTGTACAATGGACCTTTCTTGATGAAATCTTTTGTTTCAAAATCTGTTATTGAATACAAGAAAAATCCAAATTACTGGGATGCTAAAAATGTCTTTGTGGACGATGTGAAATTGACTTACTATGATGGTAGTGACCAAGATGCCCTAGCTCGTAACTTTGTAGAAGGAGTCTACAGCTACGCTCGTCTCTATCCAAATAGCTCAAGCTTTGAAGGAATTAAAGAGAAGAACAAGGATAATATCATCTATAGTATGCAAACCGCAACTTCTTATTACTTGAACTTCAATTTGGACAGAAAATCTTATAACTTCACGTCTAAATCCTCAGATATCGAAAAGAAATCAACCCAAGAAGCAGTTCTGAATAAAAACTTCCGCCAAGCCTTCAACTATGCTTACAACCGTACAGCCTATGGAGCTCAATCTCAAGGGGAAGACGGAGCAACGAAGATTATTCGTAACTTGGTTGTACCTCCAACATTTGTAAGTATCAACGGAAAAGACTTTGGTGATGTTGTTTCAGAAAAGATGGTCAACTATGGCCAAGAATGGCAAGGAATCAACTTTGCAGATGCGCAAGATCCATACTACAATCCTGACAAGGCTAAAGCTAAATTTGCAGAAGCTAAGAAAGAATTGGAAGCTAAGGATGTGCAATTCCCAATCCACTTGGATGTATCTGTAGACCAATCATCTAAAAAAGGTGTACTTGAAGCGAGCTCTTTGAAACAATCCATCGAATCTGTTCTGGGAGCTGAGAATGTGGTTATCGATATCCAACAATTATCAACAGATGACTTCGATAATTCTAGCTACCTCGCTCAAACTGCAGCTCAAAAAGACTTTGATATCTATAATGGTGGTTGGGGTCCAGACTATCTAGACCCATCAACCTACCTCGATATCTTAAATGTCAATAACGGTGGTATGTTGCAAAACCTCGGTCTAGAACCAGGTGAGGTCAATGACAAGGCTAAGGCAGTTGGTCTGGATACTTACACTCAAATGTTGGAAGAAGCGAACAAGGAGCAAGATCCAGCGAAACGTTATGAAAAATATGCTGAAGTTCAAGCTTGGCTCGTTGATAGCGCCCTTGCAATTCCAAACGTCTCCCTTGGTGGAACACCTGGCTTGAGAAAGACAGTTCCATTCTCAGCGCCATTCTCACAAGCAGGAAATAAGGGTGTCGAATCATACAAGTATCTCAAGTTACAAGATAAGACTGTAACGGCTGATGAGTATGAAAAAGCTAAAGAAAAATGGCTGAAAGAAAAAGAAGAATCAAATAAAAAGGCCCAAGAAGAACTGGCAAAACACGTTAAATAACCAGTCTATTCAACAGGAAAAACGATAGTTCCTTAAGAAACTATCGTTTTTATATAGTTTGGAACTATAACTAGCTCTTGAAAACAAGAAAATGAGTTGGTGAAAATAAATGATACAATAGTTACTATAGATTTGGAGGTATTGTATGAGCAAAGAACTACACATCAACACAATTTTAGCCCAGGCGGGGATCAAGTCAGATAAGGCGACAGGTGCCTTGGTGACGCCGCTTCATTTTTCAACCACTTATCAGCATCCAGAGTTCGGTCAGTCTACGGGATTTGACTATACCCGTACTAAAAACCCAACTCGCAGTAAGGCGGAGGAGGTCTTGGCGGCAATCGAATCAGCAGACTATGCTCTAGCAACGAGCTCAGGTATGGCGGCGATTGTACTGGCTTTTAGTGTTTTTCCAGTAGGAAGTAAAGTCTTGGCTGTGCGCGATCTGTATGGGGGTTCTTTCCGTTGGTTTAACCAAGTCGAGCAAGATGGCCGGTTCCATTTTAACTATGCCAATACTGAAGCAGAGTTGATTGCTGAGTTAGAAAAGGATGTGGATGTTCTCTATATCGAAACACCAACCAATCCGTTGATGTTGGAATTTGATATTGCAAAACTAGCCAAACTAGCTCATGCCAAGGGTGCCAAGGTAGTGGTAGACAATACCTTCTACAGCCCGATTTACCAACGTCCGATTGAAGAAGGTGCGGATATTGTTCTTCATTCAGCAACCAAGTATCTAGCAGGGCACAATGATGTCTTGGCTGGGGTGGTTGTGACTAATAGTTTAGAACTATATGAACAACTTTTCTATAATCTCAATACGACAGGTGCGGTCTTGTCACCATTTGATAGTTATCAGTTGATTCGTGGTCTTAAAACTCTACCTCTTCGTATGGAGCGTTCTACAGCCAATGCCCAAGAAGTGGTTGCCTTTTTGAAGGCTTCATCTGCTGTCAAGGAAGTGCTCTATACTGGACGTGGGGGTATGATTTCCTTTAAAGTAGTGGATGAAAAGCGTATTCCTCATATTTTAAATAGCTTAAAGGTTTTCTCATTTGCTGAGAGTTTGGGTGGGGTAGAGAGTCTGATCACCTATCCGACGACGCAGACCCATGCGGATATTCCAGCAGAAGTGCGCCATTCTTATGGATTGACAGATGATCTTTTGCGTTTGTCTATTGGGATTGAGGATGCTAGAGATTTGATTGCGGACTTGCGCCAAGCTTTGGAGGGATAAGATAGATATGGGAAAATATGATTTTACAAGCCTGCCCAATCGTTTTGGGCATCATACCTATAAATGGAAAGAAGCGGAAACTGATCGAGAACTTCTACCAGCCTGGATAGCAGATATGGACTTTGCGGTCTTGCCTGAGGTTCAACAAGCAGTACAAGCCTACGCAGATCAGTTGGTCTATGGCTATACCTATGCTAGCGATGCTTTGATTGAGTCGGTTCAAGAATGGGAAGCCAGCCAACACGGTTATCACTTTGACAAGGATGCTCTCGTCTTTATCGAAGGAGTGGTGCCAGCTATTTCAATAGCTATTCAAGCCTTTACAAAAGAAGGTGAGGCTGTTCTGATTAATACACCGGTCTATCCACCTTTTGCTCGCAGTGTCAAGTTGAATAATCGTAGATTGATTACTAATTCTTTGGTGGAAAAGGATGGTCTGTTTGAGATTGACTTTGACCGGTTGGAGAAGGATATGGTGGGAGAGGATGTGAAGCTTTATATCCTCTGCAATCCTCACAATCCTGGTGGACGTGTGTGGGAAAAGGAAGTGTTGGAAAAGATCGGAAATCTCTGCCAAAAACACGGTGTTTTGTTGGTTTCGGATGAGATTCACCAAGATTTGGCCCTCTTTGGTCACAAACACCAGTCTTTTAATACCGTAAATCCAGACTTCAAAAACTTTGCTCTTGTTTTGAGCAGTGCTACCAAGACTTTTAATATTGCTGGGACCAAGAATTCCTATGCTGTCATTGAAAATCCCAAGCTTCGTGTGGCTTTCCAAAAACGCCAGTTGGCCAATAACCAACATGAAATCTCAGGCTTGGGTTATTTGGCGACAGAAGCTGCCTACCGTTATGGTAAGGACTGGTTAGGAGAGTTAAAGGAAGTCATCGAGGACCACATTAACTATGTAGTGGATGTTTTGGGCAACGAAACCAAGATTAAGGTCATGAAACCACAAGGAACTTACTTGATTTGGCTTGATTTTTCAGCCTATGACCTAACGGATGACCGCTTGCAAGAGCTTTTGAAGAATGAAGCCAAGGTTATCTTGAACCGAGGTTTAGACTTTGGGGAGGAAGGAAGCCTTCATGCTCGCCTCAATGTAGCTATGCCGAAGTCAGTACTAGAAGAGGTTTGTCAACGCATCGTGACCACTTTTGCTACACTTTAAAAATCGAGCCTTCTAGGAGAAAAGTCTTCCTAGAAGGCTATTTTCGTAGCGGAAAATGTGGTATAATGAAAAGATAAGATAAAGGGGTAACTATGGCTAAATTGATTCCAGGAAAGTTGCGCATGGAGGGGGTTGTACTCTATGAGAAGGGCAAGATTGAGATTATCAAGGAAAAAGGGAATCGCCTCTATACTCGTGTAGCTGGAGAAGACTTGCGCTACAGTTTAGAGGATGATCTGGTTTTTTGTGCTTGCGATTTTTTCCAAAAAAGAGGTTACTGTGTTCATCTCGCAGCGCTCGAGCATTATCTGAAGAATGATGAAGAAGGCCAGGTGATTTTACAAGCCTTAGAAAAAGGACATGAAGAGCAAGAAGAGGTCGAAACCAAGGTTAGTTTTGGTGGTAGTTTTTTGGAGCGTATCCAACCTCAGAAGAGAGAGAAAATCTACACTTTGTCGGCTCTAGGCCAGGTGGAAGCTGGGACCAATCGCCTCCTTTGGACACTCCGAATCGGTTTAGTTGATAGTCAAAAATATTATGTCATTCGTGACATCCCTCTCTTTTTGAAGGTCTTGGTCCATCGAAAGCCATATATGATTGGGAAACACTATGAAAATGACTTGTCTTGGGATGCTTTTGATACAGCTAGTCAAGAAGTTCTTACTTTTTTATGTGGCTTGATTGAGGAGGGACTGAGTCAAGAGCTCTTTTTCCCCAATCAAGGTCGTCACCTCTTTTTCCCTCTGACCTTTTTTGAGCAGGGAGTGGAGTTGCTGATGAACTTGGAAGATTTTCATTTTGAGCACCAGATTACTAGTTATGAAAATCTTCTCTTTCATGATTTAGATCCAGAAGCAAACCTTTTCTCTTTTTCCGTGCAGGAGTATCCCGATTATTTTGAGATGGAAATTTCTGAGACTGAGCGAGTCAACGTATTCTATGGGGGAGCGGTTCTCTTTCGTAAGGGGAATCTTTATCTCTTAAACCCTAAACAAATCAGCCTACTAAAGGAAATCAAGGAGCTTCCTCAGGAGGAAAGAGGGAGAAAATGCCTCCAGTTTGACAACAGTGATCGTGACCGTCTGGCTGCCTGTCTGCCTTTGTTTGGACAGCTTGGCACAGTTTCTGCTCCTGAGCGCTTGCAAATCAGACCCTTCTCACCAATCTTTTACTTTGATAGGGAGGATGACGGCCGCATCCGTTTGGATATCCAGTTTGACTATGGAGATGTTAAGGTAACTAGTCGTCAACAGCTGGAACAATTACCATTTTCAAGCGATGCCGTCTTGGAAAATCAGCTATTTCAAGTCTGTTTAGGAGCTGGTTTTGAGGCTGATTTTCAGTCTTGGAGACAGGCTTTGAAGCCAGAGGCAGTTTATTCTTTCTTTCATCGTACGATTCCAGCTTTTGAGAAGTTGGGTCAGGTTTTCTTGTCTGATGAAATGAATCAGCTCTACAGCGTCCAAGCTCCTCAGGTTCAGATTGAGTCCAAGGGAGGACTGTTGGAGATTCAGTTTGATTTCCAAGGGATTGCCCAAGAAGAGATTGATCAAGCTCTTAAAGCCCTGACCAGCAATCAGGATTTCTATATCAGTTCTTCTGACCAAGTGTACTTTTTTGATGAGGAAACCAAGCAGATTAGTCAAAATTTGCAGGAACTGGGGGTTGAGCTAAAAGATGGTTCTTTTCAGGCTCGGAAATCCCTAGCTTACAGTTTGTCTCAGTTGTTTGAAGGTCGAGACAGGATTTCCTTCTCGGAAGAATTTCAGCATTTAGCTCATGATTTGACCCATCCAGAGGATTTTCCTCTGGGAGATATACGGGTGCAGGCGAGTTTGAGAGACTATCAGGAAAAGGGTGTCCGTTGGCTCCAGATGCTTCATCACTATGGCTTTGGTGGCATCCTAGCCGATGATATGGGACTGGGAAAAACATTGCAAACTATCGCTTTTTTGACCAGTCAGGTGACCGAAGATAGTCGGATCTTGATTTTAGCGCCGTCAGGTTTAATCTACAACTGGGCAGATGAATTCAGGAAATTTGCCCCACGGTTGGATTTGGCTGTCGTTCATGGTTTGAAAGCGAATCGAGAAGCGATTCTTTCTGAAAATCACCAAATCTATGTGACTAGCTATGCAACCTTTCGTCAAGACAGCGAGCTTTATCAAGAGATGGCTTTTGATTTTCTCTTCTTAGATGAAGCCCAGGTCATGAAAAATGCCCAAACCAAGATTGCTCAGAGTTTGCGCCAGTTTGTGGTGCCAGCAGTTTTTGCTTTGTCAGGTACGCCCATCGAAAACCATTTAGGAGAGTTGTGGTCTATCTTCCAAATTGTGCTACCGGGGCTCTTACCAAGTAAAAAGGAGTTTATGAAATTACCGGCTGACCGAGTCGCGCAGTTTATCAAGCCTTTCGTCATGAGGCGTAAGAAAGAAGAAGTCCTTACAGAACTACCTGACCTGATCGAAGTCGTCTATAAAAATGAACTGGAAGACCAACAGAAGGCTATCTATCTAGCCCAGTTGCAACAGATGCGAGACCGCCTAGCGCAAGTGACCGATCAAGAATTCCAGAGAAGTCGGGTAGAAATCTTATCTGGACTCATGCGTTTGCGTCAAATCTGCGATACGCCAGCTCTCTTCATGGACGATTACCAGGGAGCTAGTGGTAAACTCGATAGTCTCCGAGATTTATTGCTACAAGTGGCTGATGGTGGGCATCGGGTCTTGATTTTCTCTCAGTTCAAAGGAATGTTGGAAAAAATCGAGCAAGAACTCCCAGACTTGGGCTTGACCTCCTTCAAAATCACAGGTTCAACTCCTGCTCATGACAGACAGGAGATGACCAAGGCCTTTAACCAAGGAGAAAGAGATGCCTTTCTCATCTCTCTAAAGGCAGGTGGTGTCGGTCTTAATCTAACGGGTGCTGATACCGTCATCCTAGTTGACCTCTGGTGGAATCCTGCGGTTGAGGCACAAGCTATCGGACGAGCCCATCGTATGGGACAGGAGCAGAAGGTAGAAGTTTATCGTTTGATTACCAAGGGGACTATTGAAGAAAAAATTCAGGAACTTCAAGAACAGAAAAAACATTTGGTTTCCCAAGTTTTAGATGGTACAGAGTCGCGTGCGAGCCTCAGTCTGGCAGAAATTCGTGAAATTTTGGGAATTTCTGAAGCCAGCACTTGAAAAATCAAGACAATACGCTATAATGAAGTGTTGAAAGGAAATACAAAATGAAACAAGATCGATTTCCATTGGTGTCAGATGACGAGATCATGCTGACCGAAATGCCAGTCATGGACTTGTATGATGAGTCTGACTTTATCAGCAATATCAAAGGCGATTACCGCGATAAAAATCATTTAGAATGGTCTCCTATCAATGAAGAAGAAACCGTAGTTTCTCCAGTGGTTAGCAAAAAGCTAGAACCAGCTCCAGAACCTAAAAAAGTTGAAAAAACGTATGCTGAATTGGCTCGAGAAGAGGCGCGTGCGGACTTGAAGAAGAAACGTTCAGCCAAGTATTTGACTCAGGATGTTAGTCATACCAGACGACACAATGGTTCAACACTTGTTCGTCAAGGAAACCAACCAACAGCGCCATTTCAAAAGGAAAATCCAGGTGAATTTGCCAAATTCAGCAAAAACTTGAGCCAGTCTCACTATATCTTAGCTGAGGAGGTTGGTCAAGTGGCGAATCCAACTCCGAAAACCCAAACGGAAAAAGCTAAAAAGAACAACTACGATTTTCTAAAGAAGAGTCAAATCTATAATAAAAAGAATAAGCAAACAGAACAGGAACGTCAGGTTGCCCAAGAGTTGAATCTGACAAGAATTACTGAGTAGGGGAGAAAAGCATGTCAAAAACATATCATTTTATTGGAATCAAGGGATCAGGGATGAGTGCCTTGGCCTTGATGTTGCACCAAATGGGACACAAGGTTCAAGGTTCGGACGTTGAAAAATACTACTTTACTCAACGTGGACTAGAGCAGGCAGGGATTGCCATTCTTCCTTTTGATGAAAAGAACCTACAAGGTGATGTGGAGATTATCGCGGGAAACGCCTTCCGTCCAGATAACAACGTTGAAATCGCCTATGCGGACCAAAATGGCATCAGCTATAAACGTTATCACGAATTCCTCGGTAGCTTTATGCGCGACTTTGTCAGCATGGGGGTTGCAGGAGCGCATGGTAAGACATCAACGACTGGGATGCTGTCTCACGTTTTGTCTCACATCACAGACACTAGCTTCTTGATTGGGGATGGAACGGGTCGAGGTTCTGAAAATGCGAAGTATTTTGTTTTTGAATCAGACGAATATGAGCGCCATTTCATGCCTTACCACCCAGAATACTCTATTATCACCAACATTGACTTTGACCATCCAGACTACTTTACAAGTCTAGAGGATGTTTTCAATGCCTTTAACGACTATGCCAAACAAATTAGTAAAGGTTTGTTTGTTTACGGTGAGGATGCTGAGTTGCGTAAGATTACAGCCAATGCGCCAATCTATTACTATGGTTTTGAAGCTGAAAGCAATGACTTTGTAGCTAGTGATCTCCTTCGTTCTACGACTGGATCAACCTTCACCGTTCATTTCCGTGGACAAGAATTGGGTCAATTCCACATTCCAACTTTTGGTCGTCACAATATTATGAATGCGACAGCTGTTATTGGTCTTCTTTACACAGCTGGATTTGATTTGAACTTGGTCCGTGAACACTTGAAAACTTTTGCAGGTGTTAAGCGTCGTTTCACTGAGAAAATCGTTAATGATACAGTGATCATTGATGACTTTGCCCACCATCCAACAGAAATCATTGCGACCTTGGATGCAGCTCGTCAAAAATACCCAAGCAAGGAAATCGTGGCAGTCTTCCAACCGCATACCTTTACAAGAACCATTGCCTTGTTGGACGAATTTGCCCATGCATTGAATCAAGCAGACGCCGTCTACCTAGCGCAAATCTATGGATCGGCCCGTGAAGTGGACCATGGTGATGTCAAAGTAGAAGACTTAGCCAATAAAATCAGCAAGAAACACCAGGTTATCACTGTTGAAAATGTTTCTCCACTCCTAGACCATGACAATGCTGTTTACGTCTTTATGGGTGCGGGAGACATCCAAACCTATGAGTATTCATTTGAACGTCTTTTGTCTAACCTGACAAGCAATGTCCAATAAGGAAAGCCAGATGGAAATTCCAATCACTATAAGGCAAGCTACCTTATCAGATTTAGAAGAAATGTTGGCGATTGAAGAAGCCAATCCTACATCAGAAGAGGCATTTAGTCGCCAATCCTTAGAAGAGAGTATCCGCAAGACTGCGGGTACCTTTCTTGTAGCTGGGGATGAAAATCAGCTCCTAGGCTATATTTTAGGAGAATCTCAGTATCTTCATCCCAAATGGATAGAAATAAAATCATTGACCATTCATCCTGACCATTGGGGACAGGGTCTGGGAACTCTTCTTCTTGCAGCCTTGAAACAGGTGACAGTCGAACTAGATTATCAAGGTATTCTTTTGCAGAGTCCTGATGAACTACTATCTTATTTTGAAATGAATGGCTTTGTTGAAGAAGAAGTGACAGGGAGTCAATATGACAGTGGTTCTGAATGGTATCTGACTTGGGGCAATCCCTTTTATCAGGAGGAAATATGAAAATCAGACAAGCGAGATTTTCAGATTTAGATCGGATTATAGAGATAGAGCTAGAGAATTTCTCCCTTGAAGAAGCTATTCCTCGTTCCGTCTTTGAGGCGCACTTGCGGGAAATTCAGACCAGTTTTCTGGTAGCTGAAAAAGAGGGGCGTATTCTTGGTTATATCGAAGGTCCGGTCGTCCCACATCGTCATCTACAAGATCAGTCCTTTACAGAAGAAATAAAAGACTATAGCTATCGACCTGGAGGCTATATCTCTGTGACTTGTCTCTCCATAGCTAAGGAGGCACAAGCTTTGGGCGTGGGGAAAAGACTGTTAAGGGCTCTGAAAGAAGTCGCTTTAGAACATGAACGAGAAGGCATTAACCTGACTTGTCATGATTATCTTATCTCATATTACGAGAAACATGGTTTTGTCAATGAAGGACTATCCCACTCTACCTATGCAGGTGAGACCTGGTATAACATGGTTTGGAAGCCTTGAAAACAAGAAATATAGTTGTAGAAAGGTATATTTTGTTGCTTTTCTGCGACTTTTAAGATATAATGTTATGGATTGCCAACAAGGAGGTAAAGCTTTTGAGCGAGAAATCAAGAGAAGAAGAAACATTAAGCTTTAAAGAACAGATTTTACGCGATTTAGAGAGAGTCAGAGAGAGAGAAAGAAGAGAGAAAGAAGATGAAAGTCCGATCACCCCAACTCCATCTTCTCAAGTAACTCCACCCGCTCCTTCTGAACAAGAACCAAATCTTGCCACAGAAGGTTTAATGGTAGACTCTCTGTCAACTGTGGATGAAATTCTTAAAAATGCCCCAAGTGTGCCACCACGCCCAAGTTTTGAATCAAGCGAAGTGACAGCACTAGAACCAGAAGAGTCAAAACTAGAAGAGCCTGCACCAGCCAAGATTGATGCTGTAGAGCCTAAAAAGGAAGACAAAGAGTTTAACACTACTCCAACTAAAGTGGCTGTTTCCTATAAAACAGATGACAAAAAAGAAGAACCAGTCCCTCCTGTTGTGGAGAATGTAGTGCCTGCTCCAGTTGAGCAAGTTGATAACCTAGCGGATGCTCCACGACGCAGTCGTCGTGAAGGAACAAAGCCAGCTAAGAAAAAGAAAAAATCAAAGGCTAAAGGCTGTTTGCTAACTTTCCTAGTTCTCCTAGTGCTCGTAGGTATTGGTGGCTTCTTTGGTTATGGGTACGTTCAAGAATCCTTGAAACCTGTTGATGCGAGCTCTAAGGATTATGTAACGGTTCAAATCCCAGAAGGTTCAAATATTCAAGAAATTGGGAGCACTTTGGAAAAATCTGGTTTGGTAAAACATGGACTCATCTTTAGTTTGTATGCCAAGTATAAGAACTATTCTGACTTAAAATCAGGTTATTACAACTTGAAGAAGAGCATGAGTACGGATGAATTGATCCAAGAATTGCAAAAAGGTGGAACTCCTGAACCTCAAGAACCAGCTCTTGCAAGCCTGACAATTCCAGAAGGATATACATTAGAGCAAATCGCTCAAACAGTAGGACAACTTCAAGGTGAATTTAAAGAACCTCTTACTGCGGATGCTTTCTTGGCAAAAGCTCAAGATGAGACCTTTATCTCTCAAGTAGTAGCCAAGTATCCAAACTTGCTTGGAAGTCTCCCCACAAAAGACAGTGGCGTTCGTTATCGCCTAGAGGGTTACCTTTTCCCAGCAACTTATACCATCAAAGAAAGCACTACAGTTGAAAGTTTGATTGATGAGATGTTAGCTGCTATGGATAAGGCCTTGTCACCATATTACGCTACGATCAAAGAAAAGAATCTGACTGTCAATGAATTGCTCAGTATCGCTTCTCTTGTTGAAAAAGAAGGGGCCAAGACGGAAGACCGCAAGAAGATTGCCGGTGTCTTCTATAACCGCCTAAATCTCGGTATGCCACTTCAAAGTAATATCGCTATCCTGTATGCCCAAGGCAAGCTTGGTCAAAAGATTAGTCTAGCAGATGACGCTGGAATTGATACAACGATTGATTCACCATACAATGTTTACACACACCTTGGCCTCATGCCTGGACCAGTAGACAGTCCAAGTTTGGATGCGATTGAAGCAAGTGTAAATCAAACAAAGAGTGAGTACTTGTACTTTGTAGCCAATGTCGAAGATGGTAAAGTATACTTTGCAACGACCAAAGAAGAACATGATCAAAACGTTGCAGAACACATCAATAGCAAATTAACACAATCAAGTAGTTCAAACTAAATTATGTGGTTTTCCACATAATTTTGTTTTAAAAACAAATTAAGAAAAGAAAGTTGAGAAAAATGGCAGAAAAAACTTACCCAATGACCCTTGAAGAAAAGGAAAAACTAGAAAAAGAATTAGAGGAGTTGAAACTCGTTCGTCGTCCTGAAGTGGTAGAACGTATCAAAATTGCTCGTTCATACGGAGACCTTTCAGAGAACAGCGAGTACGAAGCAGCTAAGGATGAGCAAGCTTTTGTTGAAGGACAAATTTCAAGTCTAGAAACAAAAATCCGCTATGCTGAAATCGTTAATAGCGATGCAGTTGCCCAAGATGAAGTGGCTATCGGTAAGACTGTAACGATCCAAGAAATCGGGGAAGATGACGAAGAAGTCTATATCATCGTCGGTTCTGCAGGTGCAGATGCTTTTGCTGGTAAGGTTTCAAATGAGAGCCCAATTGGACAAGCCTTGATCGGCAAAAAGACAGGTGATACAGTGACCATCGAAACACCAGTTGGTAGCTATGATGTCAAAATCTTAAAGGTTGAAAAAACAGCCTAAATAGAATGAAAAAGGAGTAGTAGAGGCTTTGACTTGCTCAACTCCTTTTTGGTTTTTTGAATAAAATAGGAGACTATATGAGTGAAAATAAGAAAAAAAATAAGATGGAGCGTGGATTAACCAATCGCCATGTTCAGGTAATGGCTATTGCGGGAACAATCGGAACAGGTCTTTTCCTAGGTGCTGGTCGCTCTATCAGCCTGACAGGCCCTTCTATCATCCTGATTTATATGATTACAGGAGCCTTTATGTTTTTGATGATGAGGGCTGTTGGGGAGATGCTGTATCAGGATCCAGAACAACATACCTTTATCAACTTTATCACCCGTCATTTGGGTAAAGGTTGGGGCTATTTCTCGGCTTGGTCTTATTGGTTGTCTGTCGTCTTTATCGGTATGGCAGAAATCACTGCGATTTCGCATTATGTTCAGTTTTGGTTTCCTAGCTGGCCTAGTTGGTTGATTCAGATTGTCTTTTTAACGATTTTGGCCTTGGTCAATCTGATTGCGGTTAAGCTCTTTGGAGAAGTCGAGTTTTGGTTTGCTATGGTTAAGATTGTGGCTATTTTAGCTATGATTGCAACAGGAGTCTTTATGGTCTTGACAGGATTTGAAACACCATATGGTGCTGCAAGTCTGGCAAATATCAGCAATCAATTCTCTCTTTTCCCAAATGGAGTCATGAACTTTGTCATGGCCTTTCAAATGGTATTTTTTGCCTATCTGATGATTGAATTTATCGGAGTGACAACCTCTGAAACGAAGAATCCTCGTCAGGTTTTGCCAAAAGCAGTTAAAGAAATTCCTCTCCGAATTGTCTTCTTCTATGGTGGAGCTCTATTAGCCATTATGTCTATTATTCCCTGGAGAGAACTTGCTTCTTCAGATTCTCCATTTGTAACGGTCTTTGAACTGGCAGGGATCAAGTGGGCAGCGGCTCTAATCAACTTTGTTGTCTTGACCTCAGCAGCGTCTGCGCTTAACTCAACCCTCTATTCAACAGGGCGACACCTCTACCAGATTGCTCATGATTCACCCAATCGCTTCCTAAAAGCGATCAAGGCAGATACTCTCTCTCGCCATAATGTTCCACAAAATGCTATTATTGCTTCAGCAATCTTGATTGCTCTGGCTGCCTTTATCAATGTTTTGCCAGGTGTTTCCGATGCCTTTGCTTTGATTACGGCGTCTTCATCAGGTGTTTACATCGCGATTTATATCTTGATCATGGTGGCTCATCTCAAATACCGCAAGTCACAAGACTTCATGGCGGATGGCTACCTCATGCCCCATTATCGTTTTCTAAATCCTTTAACCATGCTCTTCTTTATCTTTGTCTTTGTAACCCTCTTTTTACAAGAATCTACCTTTATGGGAGCAATTGGTTCAGCTATCTGGATTATCGGTTTCGGAATTTATAGCCAGTGGAAATTTAGAAAATAACTCATGAACTCATCAACTCTGCTTGGTGAGTTTTTTCTAGTTTGACAGTCTATTGAAATAAGATTATAATCAAGCTGTAACAGTTCGAAGGAGGTTTGGATGCACTTTAGATTGGAAAATAAGGAATCGCATAAAGCGCAAGAAATAGGAAATCTGATTCGTTCTTATAATCGTTCCAAAAGAGAAGAGGCTGAAAGCGAGCCACTGAATCTTTATGTTGAAGACGAAAAGGGTAATCTCTTGGCAGGCTTAGTAGCAGAGACTTTCGGAAATTGGTTGGAAATCGAGTATTTGTTTGTGAAAGAGGAATTGCGAGAACAGGGAATCGGTTCAAAACTATTGCAACAGGCAGAAAGTGAAGCTAAGAATCGAAACTGTCGTTTTGCTTTCGTCAATACTTACCAGTTTCAGGCGCCAGATTTTTATAAAAGGCATGGCTACAAGGAAGTCTTTACCTTGCAAGACTATCCCTATACAGGACAAAGATACTATTACCAAAAGGATTTGTAAGCTTAATATGAAAGTATAAAGCAAAGAGGAAATCTTCACATCACTATGGAGGTGGGCTAATGGATATCATACTAGATATGGGTAACGTTTTATTAGAATGGAACAAAGATAAGATTTTGCAAGGTGTTTCGGATACGAAGGAAGAATATTTGATTTTAGATAAGGCCATTTTTCAGTCGGGGCTTTGGGAAAGATTAGATCTTGGAACCATGACGAGAGAAGAGTTGGTGCTTAAAGTTGTGTCAATGATTGGCAGGACCTATCAAAAGAAGGTTGAAGAGGTTATCTGGAACTGGCCTAGCTACATTGACATTTATAGGGAAGTCTTTCCTGTCTTGTCAGAACTAAAGAAAAAGGGGCATCGCATCTTTGTCTTGTCCAATACCTCAAAGGTATTTTATGACTTGCTGGAAGAGCAACTATCTCCCTTAAAAGAACTTTTAGATGGCTTTGTCTTATCCTGTGATATAAAAGCTATAAAGACTGATTTGGTAATGTTTAAGGAGATTCTCGATAAATACCAGCTAGATCCTACAAATTGTGTCTTTCTAGACGATATTGAGGACAATACAAACGCAGCTCAGAAATTGGGCATCAAGGCCCATCAGGTCAAGAAAAGAAGTGATGTCGTTGATATTTTGAAATCCTATATTTAAAGGCAACACTCTCTATTTTTTGTGGTAGAGAGTTTTTTTGTTAATAAAATCTTACAAAATGACATTTATATATTGCATTAAGTTAGATATATGGTATAATGTTTTTAAAAGAAGCGCAACTTTTTAAGAATGTGAAGGAGGACGCTAGTGGCTAAAAATTTAAAGTTAAAATTAGCTCGGGTGGAGCGTGATTTAACACAAGGGGATTTGGCAGAAGCTGTGGGCGTTACTAGGCAGACTATAGGCTTGATTGAAGCTGGGAAATACAATCCGAGTCTCTCCCTCTGCCAGTCCATTTGCAGATGCTTAGGAAAAACATTAGACCAACTATTTTGGGAGGAAGAAGATGAAGAATAGAAAAAAACTTGTGATCAAAGATGAACGTACGGAAAAATTGGATGGAAAGATTTCAGGAGAAATTCTTTTGGGAATGTGCCTATTTTTGGCACTGGAAATTTTTGCCAAAGTTTATATTTTTAATTTAACGCTTCTATCCTATTTACCAGAATTACTTTTATTGATTGGAGTAGGTTTGTATGCCATTATTCGCCGCATGTATGTAGGAATTGATATTCGAGATATTGTTGAGAATACTGGAAAAGAAAGAATTTTATCTGCTTTGGGATTTTCTATAGTGATTTTATTGATTGATATCGTAGGCAATCGCGAGGAACTGGTCAGTCTATTGACTTGGAAGTACTCCCTAAAAGTGGTTCTAGCAGTTATCATCTATCTAGTTGGGAGTTATTCTATGGATAGAGTTATCCTATACTTGAATCGCAGAAATCAGCAAGTTTGGGAGGAAGAAGATGAAAAATAGAGTTTTTTATTATCAATTGTTAGACGAAAGGGAAGAGCAACTGATTAACAAAGCTGGGACAGAGTCTTTTCATGTGTTTATCGGGCTCATTCTGCTAAGTTATTTGGTGGCAGTATTAGCACCTGCTCTTTTTAATCCTAATATTCTTCTAGTTACCCTTCTTTTGGGAATTTTCTTCTTTTTCAATCGTGCACGACAACTTGGAGTGACCTACTATAGTCGTTTTCATTTTACGATTGTAGGGTGTTTGCTGGTAACTCTCGCTATTACGACTCTCTTGATGTTGCAAAATTATCAATTCAATGTCGAAATTTATCAGCACAATCCTCTGAACGTTAAATACTTGTCTGCTTGGGTCATTACTTATCTGATTTACCTTCCTTGGGTTTTTATCGGCAATCTTGGGCTTAAAAGTTATGGCGAATGGGCTCAAAAAAAGTTTGAGCAAGATATGGATGAACTTGAGAATGGAGAATAGCTTGTTAGCTTTTTATCAATCTCGGTAAAATGTGTTATAATAGTACTAATTTATCGGACGGTGTGAAAGTGGTAGAATACGTTCATACCTTTGTAAAGTAGGAAGAAGGAAAACAGATGTATCCAGATGATAGTTTGACATTGCACACGGACTTGTACCAGATTAACATGATGCAAGTTTACTTTGACCAAGGAATTCACAATAAGAAGGCGGTTTTTGAGGTTTACTTCCGCCAGCAACCGTTTAATAACGGCTATGCGGTTTTTGCTGGTTTGGAAAGAATTGTACATTATCTTGAAGACTTACGCTTTTCAGATAGCGATATTGCCTACTTGGAGACGCTTGGGTATCATGGAGAATTCTTGGATTACCTACGAAATCTCAAGTTAGAACTAACGGTTCGTTCTGCTCAGGAAGGGGACTTGGTTTTTGCTAATGAGCCGATTGTGCAGGTTGAAGGACCTCTAGCCCAATGTCAATTGGTCGAAACGGCTCTCTTAAACATCGTTAACTTTCAAACCTTGATAGCAACCAAGGCAGCACGTATTCGTTCGGTCATTGAGGATGAACCCTTGATGGAGTTCGGGACACGTCGTGCGCAAGAAATGGATGCAGCTATCTGGGGAACACGCGCAGCCGTGATTGGTGGCGCCAATGGAACCAGCAACGTGCGAGCAGGGAAGCTCTTTGGTATTCCAGTCCTAGGAACCCACGCCCATGCCTTGGTACAGGTTTATGGAAACGACTATGAGGCCTTTAAGGCCTATGCAGCGACCCATCGTGATTGTGTCTTTCTTGTGGATACCTATGACACTCTTCGTATCGGTGTGCCAGCTGCTATTCAGGTGGCGCGTGAACTGGGTGATCAGATTAACTTTATGGGTGTGCGGATTGACTCTGGGGATATTGCCTATATTTCCAAGAAAGTTCGTCAACAGTTGGATGAGGCTGGATATCCAGATGCTAAGATTTACGCTTCTAATGATCTTGATGAAAATACTATTCTCAACCTCAAGATGCAACACGCTAAAATTGATGTCTGGGGTGTTGGGACCAAGCTGATTACGGCTTATGACCAGCCTGCTCTTGGCGCAGTTTATAAGATTGTTGCTATTGAAGATGAAAATGGTAAGATGCGCAACACCATCAAGCTTTCAAGCAATGCTGAAAAAGTGTCGACGCCAGGTAAGAAGCAGGTATGGCGCATTACCAGTCGTGAAAAAGGCAAGTCAGAAGGTGACTACATCACCTATGATGGTGTGGATGTGAGTGGCATGACAGAAATCAAGATGTTCCATCCAACTTATACCTACATCAAAAAGACCGTTCGTAATTTTGATGCCGTTCCTCTCTTGGTGGATATCTTTAAAGAAGGGAAATTGGTTTACGATTTGCCTAGTTTGACTGAGATTCAGTCCTATGCTCGCAAAGAATTTGACAAGCTTTGGGATGAGTATAAACGGGTACTCAATCCGCAACACTATCCAGTGGACTTGGCGCGTGATATTTGGCAAGATAAGATGGATTTAATTGATAAGATGCGCAAAGAAGCCCTTGGTGAAGGAGAAGAAGAATGAGTTTGCAAGAGACCATTATCCAGCAACTGGGTGTCAAGCCAGTGATTGATGCCCAGGAAGAAATTCGTCGTTCGATTGATTTCTTAAAGAGATACTTGGAAAAACACCCCTTCCTTAAAACCTTTGTACTTGGAATTTCTGGAGGTCAGGACTCAACCTTAGCAGGGCGCTTGGCGCAATTAGCGATGGAAGAAATACGGGCAGAGACAGGAGATGACAGCTACCAATTTATCGCTGTCCGCCTGCCATACGGAGTGCAAGCAGATGAAGCAGATGCTCAAAAAGCTCTTGCTTTCATCCAGCCAGATATCAGCTTGGTTGTGAATATCAAGGAATCAGCTGATGCCATGACAGCTGCAGTCGAAGCGACAGGAAGCACTGTTTCAGACTTCAACAAGGGAAATATCAAGGCTCGTAGTCGTATGATTGCCCAATATGCCCTTGCGGGTGCCCATAGTGGAGCGGTCATTGGAACAGACCATGCTGCAGAAAATATCACAGGCTTTTTTACCAAGTTTGGTGACGGTGGTGCAGACATTCTCCCTCTTTACCGCCTCAATAAACGCCAAGGAAAACAACTCTTGAAGGAGCTTGGTGCAGACCCAGCCCTTTATGAAAAAATCCCAACAGCAGATTTGGAAGAAGAAAAACCAGGTATTGCAGACGAAGTAGCCTTGGGAGTCACTTATGAAGAGATTGATGACTACCTAGAAGGAAAAACAATCAGCCCAGAAGCCCAAGCGACTATCGAAAACTGGTGGCACAAAGGCCAACACAAACGCCACCTACCAATCACCGTCTTTGATCACTTTTGGGAGTAAAAAGGTCCTGTGGACCTTTTTACCCTGAGCCTAGAAATGAGAAAGCGAGGAAGGTCCGGGGGACCTTTTTAGCTTGAGCCTTAAGCTTAGAAAGCGAGGTAACATTATGAAAGCAATCGGTACGCAAATATTACAGACAGAACGTTTGATTTTGAGAAGATTTGTGGAGAGTGATGCGGAAGCCATGTTTCAAAATTGGGCTTCATCTGCTGAGAATCTGACCTATGTCACCTGGAATCCTCATCCTGATGTTGAGGTGACTCGGAACTCGATTCGAAATTGGGTTTCCTCCTATGAAAATCCCAACTATTACAAATGGGCTATTTGTCTCAAAGAAAACCCTGAGCAAGTGATAGGAGATATCAGCATCGTTGAAATGGATGAGATTGACTCTAGCTGTGAAATTGGCTATGTGCTAGGCAAGGAATACTGGGGCCGTGGTATGATGACAGAGGCCTTGAAAGCTGTGTTAGACTTTTGTTTTACTCAAGCAGGTTTTCAAAAAGTCAGAGCACGATATGCCAGTCTCAACCCAGCTTCAGGCCGTGTGATGGAAAAAGCGGGAATGTCTTATCTAAAAACCATTACCAATGGTGTGGAGAGAAAAGACTACGTCGCGGACCTTATTTATTACCAGATAAGTAGGGAAGACAGGTGATTTTCTTTTCTGTATCTATCAAAGTCAGACCTTGTCTGGCTTTTTTTGTGCCAGATTTCTGAATAAACTGATTAAATTCCTATTTTTCCCTATCATTGTCCCTGTTTTTTCTGGAGTTTTGGAGCTATAATAGTCCTATCAAATTAAAGAATGGAGGAAGGCAATGGACAATGTAATCTTTTTTATCAGTGTTTTTCTTGCTGGAATTCTTTCCTTCTTTTCTCCTTGTATTTTACCCTTGTTACCTGTCTATGCAGGGGTCTTGTTGGATGACAAAGATGGTGCTCAGGCTTCTAGCGGAAAATTTTCAATCTCACTTGTAAGTTTATTGCGAACTCTGGCCTTTATAGCGGGGATTTCTTTTATCTTTATCTTACTGGGCTATGGAGCTGGTTTTTTAGGCAATTTGCTGTATGCTTCTTGGTTTCAGTATGTGACAGGTGCAGTTATCATTCTCTTGGGCTTACACCAGATGGAAGTCTTACATTTGCAGGGGCTTTACAAGGAAAGAAGGCTACAATTAAAGAGACAGGGGCAAAAGGGTAACGGCTATAGTCAGGCATTTTTACTGGGGTTAACCTTTAGTTTTGCTTGGACACCGTGTGTAGGGCCAGTTCTGGGCTCTGTTTTAGCCTTGGCGGCTTCAGGTGGTTCAGAAGCTTGGCAGGGAGCTGGTCTCATGTTGGTCTACACGCTGGGTTTGGCGCTACCATTTTTGGTTCTAGCTCTCGCCTCCAGCTATGTTTTGAAACATTTCCGAAAACTCCATCCTTACCTCGGGACCCTCAAAAAAGTGGGTGGTTTCCTCATTATCGTGATGGGAATCTTGGTGCTTTTGGGGAATGCTTCCATTTTGACTACATTATTTGAATAGAGAGGAAAAAGAAATGAAAAAATGGCAAACATGTCTTCTTGGAGTAGGCTCCATCTGTTGCTTGGCAGCCTGTTCGGCTAAAGACATGTCAGACGAATCTACTATGAAGGAGCAATCCAAAACAGAACAAGTCAGCTCGCAAACTGCCACCAAGGGTCAGGCAGTTGCTGATTTTGAATTGACAGGAGTAGAGGGCAAGACATACCGCTTGTCTGATTACAAGGGCAAGAAAGTCTATCTCAAATTCTGGGCTTCTTGGTGTTCTATCTGTCTAGCTAGTCTTCCAGATACGGACGAAATCGCTAAGGATGCTGGAGACGACTATGTGGTCTTGACAGTGGTGTCTCCTGGCCACAAGGGTGAGCAAGCGGAAGCTGACTTTAAAAACTGGTACAAGGGCTTAGATTATAAAAATTTTCCAGTTCTAATTGATCCATCAGGTAAACTCTTGGAAAGTTATGGTGTCCGTTCTTACCCAACCCAAGCCTTTATAGACAAGGAAGGCAAGCTGGTCAAAATGCAACCAGGTTTTATGGATAAGGATATGATTTTAAAAGAATTGAAAGAAATGGGGTAGAGAAAGGCTATGAATGATAAAGTAAAATTGTTTGTCTTGGCAGGGGTCATTCTCCTAGTCCTAACCGGTTTCTATTTTCTATTGATGCGAAATGCAGGGCAGACAGATACATCGCAAATTGAGAAAGCGTCAGTTAGCCAAGGAGGAAAAACAGTGAAAAAAACAGAGGTTAGTAAAAACGCAGACTTGCACGAGATTTACCTAGCTGGAGGTTGTTTCTGGGGAGTGGAGGAATACTTCTCACGCGTGCCTGGAGTGACAGATGCCGTTTCAGGCTATGCAAATGGTAGAGGGGAAACAACCAAGTACGAATTGATTAACCAAACAGGACATGCAGAGACTGTCCATGTCACCTATGACGCCAACCAAATTTCCCTCAAAGAAATCCTGCTTCATTACTTCCGCATTATCAATCCAACCAGCAAAAATAAACAAGGAAATGATGTGGGGACTCAGTATCGTACCGGCGTTTATTACACAGATGACAAGGATTTGGAAGTAATCAATCAAGTCTTTGATGAAGTTGCTAAAAAATATGACCAACCTCTGGCAGTTGAAAAGGAACCCTTGAAAAATTTTGTGGTGGCTGAGGATTATCATCAAGACTACCTCAAGAAAAATCCAAATGGCTACTGTCATATCAATGTCAATCAGGCTGCATATCCCGTCATCGATGCCAGCAAATATCCTAAACCAAGTGATGAGGAATTGAAAAAGACTTTGTCAACTGAGGAGTATGCCGTCACCCAGAAAAATCAAACGGAACGAGCTTTTTCCAATCGCTACTGGGATAAATTTGAATCCGGTATCTATGTGGATGTGGCAACTGGTGAACCCCTCTTTTCATCAAAGGATAAGTTTGAGTCTGGTTGCGGATGGCCTAGTTTTACCCAACCAATCAGCCCAGATGTTGCTACTTACAAGGAAGATAAGTCTTACAATATGACGCGTATGGAAGTGCGGAGCCGAGTTGGAGATTCTCACCTTGGTCATGTCTTTACGGATGGACCAAAGGACAAGGGAGGCTTGCGCTACTGTATCAATAGTCTTTCTATCCGCTTTATTCCCAAAGACCAAATGGCAGAAAAAGGCTATGCTTATTTACTAGATTATGTTGATTAAGAAGTCTTTCCTAAGCAGTTAGAGGAGAATTTTGCTATACTGATACTAGTAAGTGATAAAGGAGCAGGGCATGACCTACACAATCTTAATCGTAGAAGATGAGTATCTGGTAAGACAAGGCTTGACCAAGCTGGTCAATGTAGCAGCCTACGGTATGGAAATCATCGGTCAGGCTGAAAATGGAAGACAGGCTTGGGAATTGATTCAACAACAAGTGCCGGATATCATTTTAACCGATATCAACATGCCTCAGCTAAATGGCATCCAGTTGGCCAGTCTGGTACGAGAAACCTATCCACAAGTGCATTTGGTCTTTTTGACAGGTTACGATGATTTTGATTATGCCTTGTCTGCTGTCAAACTCGGTGTCGATGACTATCTGCTCAAGCCCTTTTCTCGTCAGGATATCGAGGAAATGTTGGGGAAAATCAAGCAAAAACTAGACAAGGAAGAAAAGGAAGAGCAGTTACAAGATTTACTGACCGATAAGTTTGAAGGAAACATAGCCCAGAAGATCCAGTCCCATCTAGCTGACAGCCAATTCAGTTTAAAGAGCTTGGCCAGTGACTTGGGTTTTAGTTCGACTTATCTGAGCTCCTTGATTAAGAAAGAGTTGGGCTTACCTTTTCAGGATTACCTGGTGAGAGAGCGTGTCAAACAAGCCAAGCTCTTACTTCTGACCACGGATTTAAAGATTTACGAGATCGCAGAAAAGGTTGGTTTTGAAGATATGAACTACTTTACCCAACGCTTTAAACAGATTGCAGGTGTGACCCCTCGTCAGTTTAAGAAGGGGGAAGGTCAATGAAACGTTCTTCTCTCCTAGTCAGAATGGTTATTTCTATCTTTCTGGTCTTTCTCATTCTCCTGGCTATGGTTGGGACTTTCTACTATCAATCGAGTTCATCAGCCATTGAGACTACCATTGAAGGCAATAGTCAAACGACCATTAGCCAGACTAGCCACTTTATTCAGTCTTATATCAAAAAATTAGAAACCACCTCTACCAGTTTGACCCAGCAGACGGATGTCCTAGCCTATGCTGAGAATCCCAGTCCAGACAAGGTCGAGGGAATCCGAGATTTGTTTTTGACCATCTTAAAGGCAGACCAGGACTTGAAAACTGTTGTGCTGGTGACTAAATCCGGTCAGATCATTTCTACAGATGATACTGTGCAGATGAAAACCTCCTCAGATATGATGGCTGAGGATTGGTACCAAAAGGCTATTCACCAGGGGGCTAAGCCAGTTTTAACCCCAGCTCGTAAATCGGATAGTCAGTGGGTTATTTCTGTCACTCAGGAACTTGTTGATGCAAAGGGAGCTAATTTGGGCGTGCTTCGTTTGGATATTTCTTATGAAACTCTGGAAGCCTATCTCAACCAACTCCAGTTGGGCCAGCAAGGTTTTGCCTTTATTATCAATGAAAAGCATGAATTTGTTTATCATCCGCAACACACAGTTTATAGCTCATCTAGCGAAATGGAGGCCATGAAACCCTACATCGAGACGGGGCAGGGCTATACGCTGGATCACCAATCCTACGTCAGTCAGGAACAGATTACAGGTACTGATTGGACGGTTATAGGCGTGTCTTCGCTGGAGAAGTTAGACCAGGTTCGGAGTCAGCTCTTGTGGACCTTGCTTGCTGCTAGTGCCTTATCTCTTCTTGCCTGTCTCTGCTTGGTGTGGTTCAGTCTCAAACGCTGGATTGCCCCTTTGAAGGATCTGAGAGAAACCATGCTGGAAATTGCTTCTGGTACACAAAATCTGCGTGCTAAAGAAGCTGGTGCCTATGAACTGAGAGAAGTGACTCGTCAGTTCAATGCCATGCTGGATCAGATTGATCAGTTGATGGCAGCTATTCGCAGACAGGAAGAAGCGACCCGGCAGTATGAACTTCAAGCACTGTCGAGCCAGATTAACCCCCATTTTCTCTATAACACCTTGGACACTATCATCTGGATGGCTGAATTTCAGGATAGTCAGCGAGTGGTTCAGGTGACCAAGTCCTTGGCAACCTATTTCCGCTTGGCGCTCAATCAAGGAAAGGATTTGATTTCTCTTTCTGATGAAATCAATCATGTCCGCCAGTACCTCTTTATCCAGAAACAACGCTATGGGAATAAGCTGGAATATGAAATTGATGAAAATTCTGTCTTTGATAATTTAGTATTGCCTAAACTGGTGCTACAACCCCTTGTAGAAAATGCCCTTTATCACGGCATCAAGGAGAAAGATGGACAGGGACATATTAAAGTTTCCGTCCAGAAAAAGGATTCAGGGCTTGTCATCCGCATTGAGGATGATGGTGTTGGTTTCCAAGCTACTAGCGATAGTAGTCAAAGTCAGCTCAAACGTGGGGGAGTTGGTCTTCAAAATGTTGACCAACGGCTCAAACTTCATTTTGGAGAAGATTACCAAATGAAGATTGATTCTATTCCCTCAAAAGGGACGACAGTTGAAATATACATAAATGGAATAGAAACTAGCTAACTCCCAGTCAATTCTGGGAGTTTTACTTTGAAAAATTAGAATGATTAGTTGGCCTTGATAAAATCCGTAAAAAAAGATATGATAGATAGTGACAAAAGAGGTATCAAGTATGAAGGAAAAAGACATTCAAAGAGGAACAAGCCAGATTGTAGAAGATGTATTAGAAAAGGCCAATTTGAAGCAAGGATCTATCTTTGTTTTGGGCCTTTCTTCTAGTGAGGTGATAGGTGGTCAGATTGGCAAGGAATCTAGCCAAGAAATTGGGGAAATCATTGTGAAGACGCTTCTGGCTATCCTAAAAGAAAAGAGAATTCATCTAGCCGTTCAAGGTTGTGAACACGTCAATCGTGCCCTCGTCGTTGAACGTCAGGTGGCGGAGCAGTTTGGGCTAGAAATCGTCAGTGTCCTTCCTACCCTTCATGCAGGAGGTTCAGGTCAGTTGGCAGCCTTCAAGTTTATGAAGGATCCAGTTGAGGTTGAATTTATCAAGGCTCATGCTGGATTGGATATCGGAGACACTGCAATTGGCATGCATGTCAAGCATGTGCAGGTTCCGATTCGTCCTGTACTACGTGAGATTGGGCATGCCCATGTAACGGCTCTTGCAAGTCGTCCAAAACTCATCGGTGGTGCGCGTGCGCAGTATCCAGAAGACTTCATAAGAAAGTCATAAGTGGGCGGAGAATGATCATAAGTTAGAGAGATAGTTCAAGTATATAGAGGTTAAATATGGAAAATTGTGTTTATATTATTTCGGGTCCCCCAGGTGTTGGAAAGAGTACTGTCAGCAAAGAGTTGGCCTATTCTTTTGACAAAAGTGCAGTTATAGAGGGGGATATGATTTACTTAATGATAAAAAGTGGTCTCGTAGCTCCTTGGGAAGATGATGGATTTTATATGGATTTGTTCTGGGATAATATCATCAGTCTGACCAATAATTTCTTGAACAGTGGCATTACTGTCGTGATAGAGTATGTCATATTTGAAGATCAACTGAAGAAAATTGCAGCCTTCTTAAAAGAAAAACAAATTAAGCTAAAATATTGTGTCCTAATAGCAGAAGAAGAAACCTTGAAAGATAGGGATTCTTCTCGGAAAGAAATTGAGAGAACAGGCGATTTATCAATCCAAGCGAGAAATGACTTCTTAGCTAAGAATAGTAAGAAACGTCATTTTCTGTATACGGATGATTTAGATGTCAAAGAAACGGTAGGCATCATTAAAACTTCAAATCAATTTTTAATTTCTGAACAGTAAAAGACAGAGAGAGTAAGGGTATAGAAACCATTACTTCCTCTGTTCTTTTTTGTTGAATTTTTGTGTAAAGTGCTCCAAATAAGACCAGTTTTTACAAGAAGAAGGGGTGCTATCTGATGGAGAATTGCCAAAAGTAGAAAAAAGCAACTTAGAGAAGATTTTCCGTTATAGAAATCAGTAAACAAAGCTGGATTTAGCTGTTCTAGGTCGGCTTTTTTGTGCTATACTTAAGATATGCATAGAAAAACAGTGATTGATTTTAAAGCTTTGGGCGAGAGATACATCTTTACCCAGCCGATCAAAGAGTTAAAAACGAGAGATTTAGCAGAAGTAGCAGACTTGCTGGCGCAAGTGGAAAGCTACCAAGAGCAAGGCTATTATGTGGTGGGCTACGTCAGTTACGAGGCTGCACCTGCTTTTGAGGAGAAACTAGCAGTTCATAAGGCTCCCCTACTGGGCGAGTACTTGCTTTACTTTACAGTTCATGATAGGGTGGAAACATCGTCTATTCCTCTGACTTATGAGGAAGTAGATCTGCCTTCAAAGTGGCAAGAAGTAACATCTGCGACAGACTATGAAAAGGCGATTGCCCAGATTCACCATCATTTGCGTCAGGGGGATACCTACCAGGTCAACTACACTGTCCAACTCAAGCAAGATTTAAGTGCCAATCCCTTTGCCATCTACAATCGCATGGTGGTAGAGCAGGAAGCGGGCTACAATGCCTATGTGGAACATGACGAGATGGCAGTGATTTCCATGAGTCCAGAGCTCTTTTTTGAGCAAAATGACCGTGAGTTGACTACGCGACCAATGAAGGGAACGACTCAGCGCGGGTTGACCGACCAAGAAGATTTAGAACAGGCTAGTTGGTTGGAGCAGGATCCCAAAAATCGATCTGAAAATATGATGATTGTGGACCTCTTGCGAAATGATATGAACCGTATTTCTGAAGTGGGCAGTGAATATGTGGAGTGTCTGTGCCAAGTGGAGCAGTATTCAACTGTTTGGCAAATGACTTCGACCATCAAGAGTCAGTTGCGAGAGGATGTGGACTTGGTTGCCATTTTTCGCTCTCTCTTTCCTTGTGGTTCCATAACGGGTGCACCCAAAATTGCGACCATGGAAATCATCAAGAACTTGGAGCCACAACCCAGAGGAGTCTACTGCGGAACGATTGGTCTCTTGCTTCCAAATGGGCGACGGATTTTTAATGTCGCCATTCGGACCATTCAATTCTATAAGGGCCAAGCAATCTATGGAGTGGGTGGTGGCATTACTTGGGATAGTACTTGGGAATCTGAATACCGAGAGGTTCATCAAAAGGCGGCTGTTCTCTATCGTAAACAAGCTCGTTTCAAACTGATTTCAACCGGAAAAATTAGCCAGAAGAGCTTGCTGTTTGAAGATCAACATCTGGAAAGACTGACAAAGGCGAGTCGCTATTTTGCCTATCCTTTTGATCCAGAAGAACTGAGGCATAAGATAGAGGAAGAGTGTCAAGCTTGTGATGCTAATCAAGACTATCGTTTGCGAATTTCTCTCAGCAAATCTGGAGAGATAGAATTCAGTCGCCAAATCTTAACACCCCTTAGTCCAAGCTTCTGCCAAGCCAAACTTTGCCTGCAGGAAGCGGATTTGAATCAATCCTTTACCTACTTCAAAACCACTCACCGACCACATTTGAACCTAGGGGAACAGGAAATTATTTACCATAATGCAGCGGGAGAGCTATTGGAAACGTCTATCGGGAATCTAGCTCTGAAAATCGCTGGAAAACTTTACACACCACCTACCAGTCTAGGAATTTTGCCAGGAATCTATCGTCGGCATTTGCTAGGAAAAGGACAGGTAGAAGAGAAAATTCTGACTTTGGCAGACTTGAACCAAGCAGAAGCTGTATTCGGCTGTAATGCGGTCAGAGGTTTGTATGAGTTGGAATTGAGGGAAAAATAAATGAAATTGATATTTTTACATGGCTTAGGTCAGACAGCCGCAAGCTGGAAGGAAGTTCAGGATCTACTTGCCGATCATCCTTCTGAGGCCCTTGAATTGTTTCCTGTGGGAGTTGGTTCTTATCAGGAAGCCAAAAAACGGATAGCTAAATACCTATCAGAGGAGAAGAAACATTTTGTTTTAATCGGTTTATCCCTAGGTGCTACTCTTGCACTAGAGCTTTCAAGTTACGATTTGCCAAATCTTCAAGGTTTAGTCTTGTCAGGCTGTCCAGTGAAACTAGCAGGTAATATCTTGTTTAGAATCCAGTTGATGATTTTTAAACTACTTCCAAAAAGTTTTTTTGAAAAGCAGGGAGCAGACAAAGCGCTCATGGTTGGTGTTTCTGAGGAATTGAAAACACTTGATTTAACCCAAGTAGCACAGAATTGTTACTATCCAACCTTGCTAATTTGTGGTAGCCAAGACAAGCCTAATCTCAGTTCTATGAGAGGCCTTCATCAATTGATGTCAGATTCTAAGTTGCAGATTATTCCTGACGGTCCTCACACACTGAACACTGACAAACCGAAGGAGTTTGCAGAAAAGACTAGAAGTTTTCTTGAATTGCTGGAATAAGTCTGGTAAAATAAAAGCGAAAACGGTATCAAAAAAGGAGAGAATAATGAAAAAAAAGTTTTGCTAAAAGTGGCTTTTGCTGCCCTTCTAGTTTGGGGACTATTTACCGAACCAGTTACTGCAGAGGAAAATATTCATTTTTCTAGTTGTAGAGAAGCATGGGAAAATGGTTACTCTGATATTCATAGAGGAGAACCAGGTTACTCTTCTAAACTAGATCGTGATGGTGATGGGATAGCTTGTGAACGTGCCAATGCACCTCGGGGAGTCTTTAAACCACGCCAGTCGGGTTCGCAATCCAATGTCACAGCTAGCGAATGGGTCAAACAGGACGGTTATTGGTATTATTTTGCTGAAAATGGGCATGCAGTTAGGAATACTTGGCAAGGTAGCTATTACCTTAAGTCAGATGGCAAGATGGCAGCCAGCGAGTGGATTTATGATGCTAGCTATCAATCTTGGTACTATCTAAAATCCGACGGTTCTTATGCGAGAAATACTTGGCAGGGAAGCTACTACCTTAAATCAAATGGTAAGATGGCAGCAGGTGAATGGCTATATGATTCCTATTATCAATCGTGGTATTATCTAAAAGAGGACGGAGCTTACGCCCGTAACGCTTGGCAAGGAAGCTATTATCTCAAGTCGAATGGTAAGATGGCAGCAAGTGAATGGGTTTATGACACCAGTTATCAAGCATGGTACTACCTAAAATCCAATGGTGTTTATGCTAGAAACACTTGGCAAGGGAACTATTACCTCAAATCAGATGGTAAAATGGCAAAGAATGAGCGAGTTGATGGTGGCAGATACTACGTAGATGGTTCTGGCCTTTGGAAACCATAAATCAGAATAATTTCTAGGAAGTTAATGCAAACCTTTGCACAAAACAGACGATTCTGTTATACTATATCTGTAAGCATTTTCAATTAAAAAGGAGAAGACGATGAGTCAAAAGATTATTGGGATTGACCTTGGTGGGACATCTGTTAAGTTCGCAATTTTAACTCAAGAAGGAGAAATCCAAGAAAAATGGTCTATCAAGACCAATATTTTGGATGAAGGAAGCCATATTGTAGATGATATGATTGAGTCTATTCAGCATCGTTTGGACTTGCTTGGATTATCAGCTACGGATTTCCGAGGTATTGGAATGGGATCACCTGGTGTGGTTGACCGTGAAAAAGGGACTGTTATCGGTGCCTACAACCTAAACTGGAAAACCCTTCAACCGATTAAAGAAAAGATTGAAAAAGCCTTGGGCATTCCATTCTTCATTGATAATGATGCCAACGTAGCTGCTCTCGGTGAGCGTTGGATGGGTGCAGGTGACAACCAACCTGACGTTGTCTTTATGACACTTGGTACTGGTGTTGGTGGCGGTATCGTGGCAGAAGGCAAATTGCTTCACGGTGTTGCTGGTGCGGCAGGAGAGCTTGGTCATATCACTGTTGACTTTGACCAACCAATCGCATGTACTTGTGGTAAAAAAGGCTGTTTGGAGACAGTTGCTTCAGCAACAGGGATTGTCAACTTGACTCGTCGTTATGCGGATGAGTATGAAGGTGATGCAGCCTTGAAACGTTTGATCGATGACGGTGAAGAAGTAACAGCTAAAACTGTCTTTGACCTTGCAAAAGAAGGGGACGACCTTGCCTTGATCGTTTACCGTAACTTTTCACGTTACTTGGGGATCGCATGTGCCAATATTGGCTCAATCCTCAACCCTTCAACGATTGTTATCGGAGGTGGGGTATCAGCTGCGGGAGAATTCCTTCTGCAAGGCGTTCAAAAAGTCTATGACGAAAATACCTTCCCACAAGTACGTACATCCACTAAATTGGCTCTTGCAACTCTAGGAAATGACGCTGGAGTTATCGGAGCAGCATCACTTGTATTGCAATAAAATAAAATGATTATAGAGCTTGGTGTTTATCAAGCTCTTTTTTAAAAATCGAATAAAACGAAATAGGTTTAAATTTTGGGAAGGAGTCGCTAGATGAACACATCAAAACAACCCATGCTTGAATTAGCATTATCTATCGCTATGGAAGCTCATAGAGGGCAATTTGATAAGGCAGGGATAGATTATATAGAACATCCAATCTATGTAGCAAGCCAAGTTGATTCTGAAGAAGAGAAAGCAGTGGCTCTGCAACATGATGTCATTGAGGACAGTCCTTTTACAGCTAAAGAACTATTACTAGCTGGTTTACCAGAAACAGTAGTTACTGCCGTTCAGGTTTTGACAAAGAAAAAGGAGCAAGATTATCAAATATATCTGGATACTGTAAAATCTAATCCCCTAGCACGCGTTGTCAAATTAGCAGATTTAAAACATAATTCAGATTTATCGAGACTTGAGACTATTACTGACAAGGATTTGAAACGATTAGAAAAATATAAAAAGGCCATTAATTATCTGAGTATGTAGAAAAGATTTTTTATGCTATACTAGTTAAGACAATAAATGAGGTGAGAGTAAATGACAAAAGCAGATAAGATTTTTAAAGAGAATATTGAACGAATCCTCAAAGACGGTGTCTTTTCTGAACAAGCACGTCCTAAGTACAAGGATGGAACTGTTGCCAACTCCAAGTACATAACGGGTGCCTTTGCGGAGTATGACTTGGCTAAGGGTGAATTTCCCATCACAACCCTACGACCAATCGCTATCAAATCCGCTATTAAGGAAGTGCTTTGGATTTACCAAGACCAGTCTAATAGCTTAGAAGTTCTCAATGATAAGTACAATGTTCACTACTGGAATGACTGGGAAGTGGGAGATACGGGAACCATCGGTGAGCGCTACGGTGCGGTCGTTAAGAAGCACGACATTATTAACAAGATTCTCAAACAGTTGGAAGCCAACCCTTGGAACCGTCGCAATATCATTTCTCTCTGGGATTACCAGGCTTTTGAGGAGACAGACGGCCTTCTTCCATGCGCCTTTCAGACTATGTTTGATGTCCGTCGAGTAGATGGGGAAATCTATCTGGATGCGACCTTGACCCAGCGTTCTAATGACATGCTGGTGGCCCACCACATTAATGCTATGCAGTATGTGGCTCTTCAGATGATGATTGCCAAGCATTTTGGATGGAAGGTTGGGAAGTTTTTCTATTTTATCAACAACCTTCATATCTATGATAATCAGTTTGAACAAGCAGAGGAATTGCTCCGTCGTGAGCCGTCAAACTGCCAACCACGTTTGGTCTTGAATGTACCAGACAAGACTAATTTCTTTGATATCAAAGCCGAAGACTTTGAGTTGGTCGACTACGATCCAGTCAAGCCGCAACTGAAGTTTGATTTGGCTATTTAAGAAAATAAAAAGAAGTTGAGGTTTCTCAACTTCTTTTGTTGCTTAATGTGATACGCGACGGCGAGCTGCTTTTTTACGGTTTTCTTCGATGAAAGCTGCTTTTTGCTCTTCTGGCTCAATCACTTTCTTTTTAAATGCGTATACTGCTCCTGCAACGGCAGCGACAGTTCCTGCGACACCTGTTACAAGACCTTTAGCGAATCCTTTAGCCATGAGTTTTCCTCCTTTATCTTCCCAATCAGGCAGGTACCTCAATAGGTAGCATTTTTCTGACTGACCATTTTATGTTATAATAATAGTAACGAAAAAATGGAAATTTTTCAAGGAAAAAAGATGAAAACAAAAATAATTGTGATTGTTGGACCGACTGCTGTTGGGAAGACAGCCCTTGCTATTGAAGTAGCCAAGCGCTTTGGTGGAGAGGTAGTCAGCGGTGACAGTCAGCAAGTTTACAGAGGGTTGGATATTGGGACGGCCAAGGCCAGCCCAGAGGAGCAAGCTGTTGTTCCTCATCATTTGATTGATGTCAGAGAGGTGACCGAGTCTTACTCGGCTTTTGATTTTGTTTCAGAAGCTAAGAAGGCTATTGAGGATATTCATAACCGTGGTAAGCTAGCGATTATCGCGGGTGGTACAGGGCTTTATATCCAGAGCTTGTTGGAAGGATACCATCTAGGTGGAGAAACACCTCATGAGGAGATTTTAGCTTATCGGGCTAGCTTGGGCCCTTATTCAGATGAGGAATTAGCCCATCTCGTGAAGCAAGCAGGCCTTGAAATTCCCCAGTTTAACCGTCGTCGTGCCATGCGTGCCTTGGAAATTGCCCATTTTGGTCAGGATTTGGAAAATCAGGAAAGTCCTTATGAACCACTGATTATCTGCTTGGATGATGAACGCAGTCAGCTTTATGAGCGTATCAATCGCCGAGTAGATCTGATGTTTGAGGCTGGTCTTTTGGATGAGGCCAAGTGGCTCTTTGATCATTACCCGGATGTGCAGGCTGCCAAAGGTATTGGCTACAAGGAACTCTTTCCTTATTTCCGTGGGGAGCAAACTTTTGAGGAAGCGAGCGAGAGTCTCAAGCGGGCGACGCGTCGTTTTGCCAAGCGTCAGTTGACCTGGTTCCGTAATCGCATGCAGGTCATCTTTTATCAGATAGGAGAGCCTGGAGTTCAAGACCGCATTTTAAGCCAGATAGAGGAGTTTTTAGATGATTGAAACGGAGAAAAAAGAGGAACGAGTCCTACTCATTGGTGTGGAATTACAGGGCATGGACAATTTTGACCTTTCTATGGAAGAATTGGCTAGTCTGGCTAAGACAGCTGGGGCAGTCGTTGTAGATAGCTACAGGCAAAAACGGGAAAAGTATGACTCCAAGACTTTCGTCGGTTCTGGTAAGTTGGAAGAGATTGCGCGGATGGTGGATGCAGAAGAAATTACCACTGTCATTGTCAACAACCGTCTGACACCACGGCAAAATGTCAATCTAGAGGAAGTTCTGGGTGTTAAAGTTATTGACCGTATGCAGTTGATTTTGGATATCTTTGCCATGCGAGCTCGAAGCCACGAAGGGAAACTCCAAGTTCACCTAGCTCAACTCAAGTATCTCTTGCCTCGCTTGGTTGGTCAGGGGATTATGCTCAGCCGTCAGGCAGGGGGAATTGGTTCCCGTGGACCTGGTGAAAGCCAGCTGGAGCTGAATCGTCGTAGTGTTCGCAACCAAATCACAGACATCGAGCGTCAGCTCAAGGTGGTTGAGAAAAATCGAGCAACGGTCAGAGAAAAACGTCTGGAGTCGAGCACCTTTAAGATTGGCTTGATTGGCTACACCAATGCTGGGAAGTCAACCATCATGAACACCTTGACCAGTAAGACCCAATATGAGGCTGACGAGCTCTTTGCGACTCTGGATGCGACAACTAAAAGTATCCATCTGGGGGGCAATCTACAGGTAACCTTGACTGATACCGTCGGCTTTATCCAAGATTTACCGACTGAATTGGTGTCCAGTTTCAAGTCGACTTTGGAAGAAAGCAAGCATGTTGACCTTCTGGTTCATGTCATTGATGCCAGCAATCCTTATCACGAGGAGCATGAAAAAACGGTTCTGTCTATCATGAAAGACTTGGATATGGAGGATATTCCTCGTCTGACCCTTTATAATAAAGCGGATTTGGTGGAGGATTTCACGCCTACCCAAACGCCGTATGCCCTCATTTCTGCCAAGTCTGAGGATAGTCGTGAGCAGTTGCAAGCATTGTTTTTAGAGAAAATCAAGGAGATTTTTGAAGTCTTTACCCTGCGCGTGCCCTTTTCTAAGTCCTACAAGATTCATGATTTGGAAAGTGTAGCGATTCTTGAAGATCGTGACTACCAAGATGATGGAGAAGTGATTACAGGCTACATTTCCGAGAAAAATAAATGGAGGTTAGAGGAATTTTATGACTGATATTAAAACCTTGGCTCTAAAGTATGGGGGTTATACAAGTCTGGATAAGGTCTATCTAGATCAACTTCTAGCTGGCAAAACAGAGCAAGAGCAGTTGGCTCTCATCACCCCTCCGCCGAGTGTCGTTAACGCCTACTTTGCTGAACTCTACCAGAAAAAGAGTCCTGAAGCTGCGACGGATTATTTTGCAGAACTCAGTCATGAACTGAACCTCTACAATGCTGAGCCAAGTTTCACCTTTGAAAATAAGCCTTTTATTCGTCTTAATTTATCTGGCAAATCTTTTGGATTTTGCTATGAGAGTGAGGGCCTAGGTCGAATTTTCTCTGAAAATGAAGAGGTAATTTCGGATGACTTACTTTTTGAGATTGCACAAATTTTCCCCCATCAACTCATCTTTGAAGAGTCTGGAAAGATTTACATGAAGCCTGTCGGGGATGAGGAAGTTGTTAGTGTGGAAAGTCTCACAGCTTTGACTGATTTGGAAAGCTTGGTTGATGGTCGCAAATGTCTCAAAGGCTACAGCCAAGAGGATTTATTGCAAAAAGCTGCTGCTTTTTCTGGAAAGCGCTATTTCCGATCGGAAAACCGCACAGCTATGTTATATATTGATTAATTAGAAAGTATCGAATGGATATTCAATTTTTAGGAACAGGGGCTGGTCAGCCCTCTAAAGCCCGCAACGTCTCTAGTCTCGCCTTGAAACTTTTGGACGAGATTAACGAAGTCTGGCTCTTTGACTGTGGAGAAGGAACGCAAAATCGCATTCTGGAAACCACGATTCGACCACGTAAGATCAGCAAAATCTTTATCACTCACTTGCATGGAGACCATATCTTTGGCTTGCCAGGATTCCTTTCTAGTCGTGCCTTTCAGGCCAATGAAGAGCAGACAGATTTGGACATTTATGGACCACAAGGGATCAAGTCATTTGTCTTAACCAGTCTACGTGTGTCGGGTTCTCGTCTGCCTTATCGCATTCATTTTCATGAGTTTGACCAAGATTCTCTAGGAAAAATCCTTGAGACCGATAAATTCACTGTGTATGCAGAGGAGCTGGACCACACTATTTTTTGCGTTGGTTATCGTGTCATGCAAAAGGACTTAGAAGGAACCTTGGATGCTGAAAAACTCAAGGCTGCTGGTGTCCCATTTGGCCCGCTTTTTGGAAAAATCAAAAACGGTCAGGATGTTGTTCTGGATGATGGGACTGAAATCAAGGCAGCTGACTATATCTCAGCTCCCCGTCCAGGTAAAATTATCACTATTCTGGGTGACACCCGAAAAACCAATGCTAGTGTGCGTCTGGCTGTTAATGCCGATGTTCTGGTCCATGAGTCCACTTATGGCAAGGGTGATGAAAAAATTGCCCGTAATCACGGTCACTCAACCAATATGCAAGCTGCACAAGTAGCGACAGAAGCAGGAGTAAAACGCCTTTTGCTCAACCATATCAGTGCCCGCTTCCTCTCAAAAGATATTAGTCAACTTAAGAAAGATGCTGCAACTGTTTTTGAAAATGTCCATGTGGTCAAAGACTTGGAAGAAGTTGAAATCTAAAAGATTGAAAAAGAATAAGTATGCGAACAATTCTCATTACAGGTGCTAGCGGTGGCTTAGCCCAAGAAATGGTCAAACTCTTGCCAAATGACCAACTCATCTTACTAGGTAGAAACAAGGAAAAACTAGCCCAACTATATGGAAATCATTCTAATGTGGAATTGATTGAAATCGATATTATTGATGACTCAGCCCTAGAAGCTCTGGTAGCTAACCTCTATCTCCGTTATGGAAAGATTGATGTTTTGATCAACAACGCTGGATATGGAATATTTGAAGATTTCGACCGGATTTCTAATCAAAACATTCACCAGATGTTTGAGGTCAATACCTTTTCCCTGATGAACCTTTCTCGTCGTCTTGGAGCTCGCATGAAGGAGAGAGGAGAAGGGCATATCATCAATATCGTCAGTATGGCAGGTTTGATAGCGACTAGCAAATCCAGTCTTTACTCAGCGACCAAGTTTGCTGCTATTGGATTTTCAAACGCTCTGCGCCTCGAACTGATGCCCGATGGTGTCTATCTAACGACGGTTAATCCAGGACCAATTCGTACTGCCTTTTTTGATCAGGCTGACCCAGATGGGACCTACCTCAAGTCGGTTGACCGCTTTCTCTTAGAACCAGATGCAGTCGCTAGAAAGATTGTCAAAACCATAGGAAAAAACAAACGAGAACTCAATCTTCCTCTTTTGCTCAATTTAGCCCACAAATTTTATAGCCTCTTTCCTAAACTATCTGATAAGTTGGCAGGGGGAGTCTTTAATTATAAGTAAAAGGAGTTCCTTACAAAAGGAACTTTTTATCATGTTTTACTGAGTGTCAAAAATTGTTTGTTTTTGTTCTAAATCTACATTCACTTTTTTCAAATCTTCTACAAATTTTAGAAAAAACAATCAAAATTATGATTTTTTGTATTTAGGGTATTGAAATTCCCTATATTATTTTATAAAATAAGAGTAAAAGACTATGAAAAAGTAATACGCTTACAATGAAATGGAAGCGGTTACTAAAGGAGGATTTTATGGAAAAAGGCTATTGGAATCGTAAAAGAGTCTACAGTATTCGGAAGTTTGCCGTAGGCGCTTGCTCTGTCATGATTGGAACCTGTGCGGTTCTATTTGGAGGAAGTGTCATTGGAGAATCACCAGTTTTTGCGGATGAAACTCCTATTGCGCACACTGTGGAACAAGCAAAAGAGGAAAGTCCGGCAGTGGAGGAAAAAAAGGATCAAGCTGTAGCAGAGCACAAGGATGTTGCAAGTGTCGACCAAAGTCAAGCTGCTCCAATTGAAGCAAGCAAACCAGAGAAGAAAGAAGCTGAACCTGTAGCTCCAAAAGAGGAGAAAGCATCTCTAAAACCTGAAGAAACAGCTCCAAAGGTAGAATCTCAAGCTTCAAGTCAAGAAAAGCCTGTCAAGGAAGAGTTGAAAGCTGCGACAAATGAAGAAGTGAATCAAATGATTGAAGATAGAAAAGTGAATTTTAATCAAAATTGGCACTTTAAACTCAATGCGAACCCTAAAGAAGCTGTGAAATCAGATGCAGACGTATCAACATGGCAAAAATTGGATCTCCCACACGACTGGAGTATCTTTAACGATTTTGACCATCAGTCACCTGCCCAAAACGAGGGTGGACAGCTCAATGGCGGTGAAGCTTGGTATCGTAAGACCTTCAAACTTGATGAAAAAGATCTCAAGAAGAATGTTCGTTTGACCTTTGATGGTGTCTACATGGATTCTCAAGTCTATGTCAATGGCCAGTTAGTGGGACATTATCCAAATGGTTATAACCAGTTCTCATACGATATTACCAAATACCTTCACAAAGATGGTCGTGAGAATGTGATTGCTGTCCATGCGGTTAACAAACAGCCAAGTAGCCGTTGGTACTCAGGTAGTGGTATCTACCGTGATGTGACCTTGCAAGTGACAGATAAGGTTCATGTTGAAAAAAATGGAACAACCATCTTAACACCAAAACTTGAAGAACAGCAACACGGCAAGGTTGAAACTCATGTAGCCAGCAAAATCGTCAATACAGATGATAAAGACCATGAATTGGTGGCAGAGTATCAAATCGTTGAACGTGGTGGTCAGGCTGTAACAGGTTTGGTTCGTACAGCGAGCCGTACCTTGAAAGCACATGAATCAACAAGCCTAGATGCGATTTTAGAAGTTGAAAGACCAAAACTCTGGACCGTTTTAAATGACAAACCTGCCTTGTACGAATTGATTACACGTGTTTACCGTGATGGTCAATTGGTTGATGCTAAGAAAGATTTGTTTGGTTACCGTTACTATCACTGGACTCCAAATGAAGGTTTCTCTTTGAATGGTGAACGCATTAAATTCCATGGTGTTTCCTTGCACCATGACCACGGAGCACTTGGAGCAGAAGAAAATTATAAAGCAGAATACCGTCGTCTCAAACAAATGAAGGAGATGGGCGTTAACTCCATCCGTACAACTCATAACCCTGCAAGTCCACAGACCTTGCAAATCGCAGCAGAACTTGGTTTGCTGGTTCAGGAAGAGGCCTTTGATACGTGGTATGGTGGCAAGAAACCTTATGACTACGGACGTTTCTTTGAAAAAGATGCCACTCACCCAGAAGCTAGAAAAGGTGAAAAATGGTCTGACTACGATCTTCGTACCATGGTCGAAAGAGATAAAAATAACCCGGCTGTCTTTATGTGGTCTATCGGAAACGAAATCGGTGAAGCCAACGGTAATGCTCACTCTCTTGCAACGGTTAAACGCTTAGTAAAAGTGATTAAAGATGTTGATACTACACGTTATGTTACCATGGGAGCAGATAAGTTCCGCTTTGGTGATGGTAGCGGTGATCATGAGAAAATTGCTAATGAACTGGATGCGGTTGGTTTCAACTACTCAGAAGACAACTACAAGAAACTTCGTGCGAAACATCCAAACTGGTTGATTTACGGTTCAGAAACATCTTCAGCAACCCGTACACGCGGTAGCTATTATCGCCCTGAACAGGAATTGAAACATAGTAACGGACCTGAACGTCATTACGAACAGTCCGATTATGGTAATGACCGAGTTAACTGGGGTAAAACGGCAACAGATTCATGGACTTTTGACCGTGACAATGCTGGTTACGCAGGACAATTTATCTGGACTGGTACAGACTATATCGGGGAGCCTACACCATGGCACAACCAAAACCAAACTCCCGTTAAGAGCTCTTATTTTGGTATCGTAGATACAGCCGGCATTCCAAAACATGACTTTTATCTCTACCAAAGTCAATGGGTTTCTGTTAAGAAGAAACCAATGGTTCACCTCCTTCCTCACTGGAACTGGGAAAACCCTACTCTAAAAGCGAATGTGGCTGATGCAGACGGAAAAATCCCAGTTCGCGCCTATTCAAACGCTGCAAGCGTTGAATTGTTCTTGAACGGTCAATCTCTCGGAGTTAAGACCTTCAACAAAAAACAAACCAGCGATGGTCGTACCTACCAAGAAGGTGCCAATGCTAAGGAACTCTATCTTGAGTGGAAGGTTGCTTACCAACCAGGTACCTTGGAAGCTGTAGCTCGCGATGAAGCTGGAAAAGAAATTGCACGTGATAAGATCACTACTGCAGGCCAACCAGCAGGAGTTCGCCTCGTCAAGGAAGAACACGCAATCGCCGCAGATGGAAAAGACTTGACCTACATCTACTACGAAATCGTTGACAGTGAAGGAAATGTGGTACCAACTGCCAATAATTTGGTTCGTTTCCAATTGCATGGCCAAGGTCAACTGGTCGGTGTTGATAATGGGGAACAAGCCAGCCGTGAACGCTATAAGGCGCAACCAGACGGTTCTTGGATTCGCAGAGCCTTTAATGGTAAAGGTGTTGCCATTGTCAAATCAACTGAACAAGCAGGTAAATTCACGCTGACAGCTCATTCGGATCTCTTAAAATCTGGTCAAGTAACAGTCTTTACTGGTAAGAAAGAAGGACAAGAAAAGACCGTTCTCGGAACAGAAGTACCAAAAGTACGTACTGTTATTGAGAAAGAGCCAAAAATGCCGAAGACAGTCGGTTTTATCTACAGTGATGGCAGTCGTGAAAAACGTCCAGTAACTTGGTCTTCAGTTGATGTGAGCCAAGCAGGAGTTGTGACTGTTAAAGGTATGGCAGACGGACGCGAAGTTGAGGCCCGTGTCGAAATTCTAGCAATCGCAAATGAGCTTCCAACTGTTAAGCGTGTTGCTCCAGGAACAGACTTGAGCGCTGTTGACAAATACGTTTCTATTGCTGTTACGGATGGAAGCATACAAGAATACGAAGTTGATAAGTGGGAGATTGCGGAAGCAGATAAAGCTAAACTGTCAGTTGCAGGATCACGTATTCAAATGACTGGCCAACTGGGTGGTGAGACTATTCACGCTACCCTTGTAGTAGAAGACGGTGATGTTGCAGCACCTGTAGCACCAAATGTAACTGTAGGTGGTGAATCTGTCACTGGTCTTACTACTCAAAATCCAATGCAATACCGAACTCTTGCTTACGGTGCATCCTTGCCAGAAGTTGTAGCAAGTGCTGAAAATGCGGATGTTACTGTAGTCCAAGCAAGTGCAGCAAACGGCATGCGTGCAAGCATCTATGTTCAACCAAAAGATGGTGGCCCTCTTCAAACCTATGCAATTCAATTCCTTGAAGAAGCACCGAAAATTGACCACTTGAGTTTGCAAGTAGAGCAATCTGACGGTCTTAAAGAAGATCAAACAGTGAAATTGTCTGTACTCGCTCACTATCAAGACGGAACACAAGCAGTTTTACCAGCTGATAAAGTGACCTTCTCTACAAGTGGTGAAGGGGAAGTCGCAGTTCGTAAGGGAATGCTTGAGTTGCATAATCCAGGAACAGTCACTCTCAAAGCAGAATATGAGGGTGCTACAGGTCAAGTTGATCTCACTATCCAGACCAATACTGAGAAAAAAGTAGCCCAATCTATCCGCCCTGTAAATGTAGTCACAGATTTGCATCAGGAACCAAGTCTTCCAGTAACAGTAACAGTTGAGTATGACAAAGGTTTCCCTAAAGCCCACAAAGTCACTTGGCAAGCCATTCCAAAAGAAAAACTCGACCACTATCAAACCTTTGAAGTTCTAGGTAAAGTTGAAGGTCTGGATCTTGAAGCGCGTGCAAAAGTCTCTGTAGAAGGTATCATTTCAGTTGAAGAAGTTAGTGTTACAACACCAATCGCAGAAGCACCACAATTACCAGAAAGCGTTCGTACCTACGATTCAAATGGTCACGCTTCATCAGCTAAGGTTACTTGGGATAAGATTCGTCCAGAGCAATACGCCAAGGAAGGTGTCTTTACAGTCAATGGTCGCCTAGAAGGTACGCAATTAACAACTAAACTTCATGTTCGCGTATCTGCTCAAACTGAGCAAGGTGCAAACATTTCTGACCAATGGACCGGTTCAGAATTGCCACTAGCCTTTGCTTCAGACTCAAATCCAAGCGACCCAGTTTCAAATGTTAATGACAAGCTCATTTCCTATAATAACCAACCAGCTAACCGTTGGACAAACTGGAATCGTACTAATCCAGAAGCTTCAGTCGGTGTCCTATTCGGAGATTCAGGTATCTTGAGCAAACGTTCTGTTGATAATCTAAGTGTCGGATTCCACGAAGACCACGGAGTTGGTGTACCTAAGTCTTATGTGATTGAGTATTACGTCGGTAAGACTGTTCCAACAGCTCCTAAAAATCCTAGCTTTGTAGGTGAGGAAAACCATGTCTTTAACGATCCTGCAAACTGGAAAGAGGTAAGCAATCTCAAAGCACCAGCTCAATTAAAAGCTGGAGAAATGAATCATTTTAGCTTTGATAAAGTTGAGACCTATGCGGTTCGCATTCGTATGGTTCGACTTGATAGCAAGAAAGGAACATCTATCACAGAGGTACAAATCTTTGCGAAACAAGTTGCGGCAGCCAAACAAGGACAAACGAGAATCCAAGTTGACGGCAAAGATTTAGCAAACTTCAACCCTGATTTGACAGACTACTACCTTGAGTCTGTAGATGGAAAAATTCCTGCAGTAACAGCAAGTGTTAGCAACAATGGTCTCGCTACCGTCGTTCCAAGCGTTCGTGAAGGTGAGCCGGTACGTGTTATCGCTAAGGCTGAAAATGGTGACATCCTAGGAGAATACCGTATACATTTCACTAAGGACAAAGACTTGCTTTCTCGTAAACCTCTTGCTGCGGTCAAACAAGCTCGCTTGCTACAAGTAGGACAACCACTTGAATTGCCAACGAAGGTTCCGGTTTACTTCACAGGTAAAGACGGTTACGAAACAAAAGACTTGGCAGTGGAATGGGAAGAAGTTCCAGCAGAAAATCTGACAAAAGCAGGTCAATTTACTGTTCGAGGTCGTGTCCTTGGTAGTGATCTCGTTGCGGAGTTCACTGTACGAGTGACGGACAAACTTGGTGAGGCTCTCTCAAACAACCCTAACTATGATGAAAACAGTAACCAAGCCTTTGCTTCTGCAACTAATGATATTGATCCAAGTTCACATGACCGTGTAGACTATATCAATGATGGAGATCACAATGAAAATCGTCGTTGGACAAACTGGTCTCCAACACCATCTTCTAATCCAGAAGTATCAGCAGGTGTGATCTTCCGTGAAAATGGTAAGATTGTAGAACGGACTGTTGCACAAGCTAAACTTCACTTCTTTGCAGATAGTGGTACGGATGCGCCATCTAAACTTGTTTTGGAACGTTATATTGGTCCAGAGTTTGAAGTGCCAACCTACTATTCAAACTATCAAGCCTACGACGCAGCCCATCCATTCAACAATCCAGAAAATTGGGAAGCTGTTCCTTATCGTGCGTATAAAGATATTGAAGCTGGTGATGAAATCAACGTAACATTTAAAGCCGTGAAAGCCAAAGCCATGAGATGGCGCATGGAGCGTAAAGCAGACAAGAGCGGTGTTGCGATGATTGAGATGACCTTCCTTGCACCAAGCGAATTGCCTCAAGAAAGTACGCAATCGAAGATTCTTGTGGATGGAAAAGAACTTCCTGATTTCGCTGAAAACCGTCAAGACTATCAGGTAACTTATAGCGGACAACGTCCAAAAGTTTCAGTTGAGGAAACAGACCAAGTGGCTTCAACAGTTGTAGATAGCGGAGATGATAGTCTTCCGGTACTTGTTCGTCTTGTTTCAGAAAGTGGAAAACAAGTCAAGGAATACCGTATCCACTTGACCAAGGAAAAACCAGTTTCTGAGAAGACAGTTGCTGCTGTACAAGAAGATCTTCCAAAACTCGAATTTGTTGAAAAAGATTTGGCCTACAAGACGGTTGAGAAAAAAGATTCAACACTGTATCTAGGTGAAACTCGTGTAGAACAAGAAGGAAAAGTTGGTAAAGAACGTATCTTTACAGCGATTAATCCTGATGGAAGTAAGGAAGAAAAACTTCGCGAAGTGGTAGAGGCTCCGACAGACCGCATCGTCTTGGTCGGAACAAAACCAGGAACCTCTCTTCCAGAAGACGAAGTGAAGAACCTAGTCCTTAACAGACCAGAACTTGTAATCGAAGAAGAAACAATTGATTTCAAGGTTCAGGAGCGTAAGTCTGATAAGTTGTATCTAGGTGAAACTCGTATCCTCCAAGAAGGTCAAAAGGGTATTCGCATTCACTTGATCGAGGTTGAAAATGGTAAGCGGACTGAAAAAGAAAGCTATGATAAAGTTATAACTCAGGATCGCATCGTAGAAGTTGGAACGAAACCAGGGACCTCCCTTCCAGAGGATGAAGTGAAGAACCTTGTCCTTAACAGACCAGAACTTGTAATTGAAGAAGAAACAATTGACTTCAAGGTTCAGGAACAAAAGAACGATAAGCTTCCAGCAGGTCAAACCCGTGTTCTCCAAGAAGGACAAAAAGGTATCCGTATTCACTTGATTGAAGTTGAAAATGGCAAGCGAACTGAAAAAGAAAGCTATGATAAAGTCGTGGCTCAGGATCGCATTGTAGAAGTTGGTACGGCTGGTGAAACGACTAAACCAGTACCGCAAGAGTCTACAAAACCACAAGTATCAGAAAAGGCAGATACAAAAGAAATCGCTTCAAGTGCAGTTGGTCAGGTTCAAAAAGAGCAGTTACCAAATACAGGAAGTGCAGAAGGTCAAGCAGCAGTAGCAGCAGGATTAGCTCTTCTTGGTTTGAGTGCAGGACTAGTAGCCACTAAAGGCAAAAAAGAGGATTAGATATTTTTGATACCTTATTTGCCATTTAAGACCTGAGAGAAACTCTCGTCTCAAATAAAAAGTCCTTAGAATACAAGTTTCTAAGGGCTTTTCTTTGTGTAAAATCGTATAATTTTACTATCTGTGTAATTTTGGAGAGAAAGCAAGAATCCCTAGAAGGCATTTTCTAGAGATTCCATTATTGTTTCAGTAAGAACAATTCGACAATCATAGCTATGTAAATGATTAGAGTAAGGAGAAAACCAGCTCTCCAGAAGAATTTGATGAATTTAGGGTAGTAAAAACTTCGTTTTTTGAGGAGAAAAAAGATAACTAGGAGGATTGCTAGGAGAGAAAGTGCGACACCAAGTCGCGGTAGAAAGTTGTGGGTAAAGGCTTTAGCAGTAATCAGATAGTACTCAAATACCAAAAGTGGAAAAGCTAGATCCGCGAAATTAAATCCTATTTTCCTAAGTCCGAAAAGCTTGGTGACAATAAAGCAAACTACCAAGGTCAATATCAATAATAAAATAGATGCTATTTTCATTAAAATCATACCCATATTGTATCATAAAAAACCGCTAAAGGAAATGAGAAACAAGGGAATTTGTTGGAAAGTCAGGCTTTTGAGATTGTAGGTGTTTTTTGTTATAATGAAAGTTATGAAATCTTATAATACCTTGAATGATTATTATCGAAAACTTTTTGGAGAAAAGACTTTCAAAGTTCCTATTGATGCGGGATTTGACTGTCCCAATCGGGATGGAACTGTAGCTCATGGGGGTTGTACCTTTTGTACGGTTTCGGGTTCTGGAGATGCTATCGTGGCACCGGATGCTCCTATCCGCGAGCAATTTTATAAGGAAATTGACTTTATGCATCGCAAATGGCCAGATGTTAAAAAGTATCTGGTTTATTTTCAAAACTTTACCAACACCCATGAAAAGGTGGAAGTGATTCGGGAACGCTATGAGCAGGCTATCAATGAGCCAGGTGTAGTAGGGATCAATATCGGAACACGGCCAGACTGTTTACCCGATGAAACCATCGAATATTTGGCTGAGTTGTCGGAACGAATGCATGTGACGGTAGAATTGGGCTTGCAGACAACCTTTGAAGCAACCTCTGACCTGATTAACCGTGCTCATTCCTATGAATTGTATGTTGAAACAGTAAAACGCTTGAGGAAATATCCCAAGATTGAAATTGTTTCCCATTTGATCAATGGTTTACCCGGTGAGACTCATGAGATGATGGTCGAAAATGTTCGTCGCTGTGTTACGGATAATGATATTCAAGGAATTAAGCTGCACTTGCTTCACCTCATGACCAATACACGGATGCAGCGGGATTATCACGAAGGACGTTTGCAACTGATGAGTCAGGACGAATATGTCAAAGTCATCTGTGACCAACTGGAAATCATACCCAAGCATATCGTCATTCATCGAATCACAGGAGATGCACCGAGAGATATGTTGATTGGTCCCATGTGGAGCCTCAAAAAATGGGAAGTGCTAAATGCTATTGAAACTGAAATGAGACGCCGCGGAAGTGTTCAAGGATGCAAGGCTGTAAAACAGGAGTTTGAAAATGAAAAGACCACTTGAGATGGCACATGATTTTTTGGCTGAGGTTGTGACTCAGGATGATATCGTAGTGGATGCGACCATGGGCAATGGCCATGATACCCTTTTTCTAGCCAAGCTGGCCAAGCAAGTCTATGCCTTTGATATCCAGGAGCAGGCTTTGGAGAAGACGCAAGAGCGTTTGGATCAGGCTGGAATGACAAATGCCCAGTTAATCTTGCAAGGTCATGAGACACTTGATCAATTTGTTACAGAAGCTAAGGCAGGGATTTTTAATCTGGGTTATCTGCCTTCTGCTGACAAATCCGTTATCACCCAACCTCAGACTACTATCGAAGCCTTAGAAAAGCTGTGTCATTTACTTGTTAAGGGTGGAAGGATTGCCATTATGATCTACTATGGTCATGAAGGAGGAGACACCGAGAGGGATGCTGTATTGGATTTTGTTAGCCAGTTGAACCAACAAGAGTATACAGCGGCCATTTATCGAACCCTCAACCAAGTTAACAATCCACCGTTTTTAGTTATGATTGAGAAATTAGAAAGATATAGACATGGATAAGCAATACCTACGTGAGAAATTAGAGGCTATGCGCCAAAATTTTGTCGAGTCAACGCATCACGAGCGAGCAGTCGGGGTGCTCGACGAAGCACATATGAGCAAGAAAATGCTTAAAATCAAGAAAAAATTAGTGGCTCTTGAAATGGAACGATGCCAAAAAAAAATTGAGCACAAAGACTGTTCTAAGATTGATCAGAAAATCCAAGAGCAAAAGGAGATTTTTGAATCTTGTTGTAAAAAAGATTAAGGAGGGTCTAGATGACACTACTAATTTACCTGATTCTATTTTTATTAGTCTTAATCGTTTCAACTACGACCAATAAACTTCTACCTTTTTTGCCCCTCCCCCTAGTACAAATCCTTTTGGGGCTTGGCATTGGTCTTTTTTTGCCCAATACTGACTTTCATCTTAATACAGAGCTGTTTCTGGCCATGGTTATTGGCCCCTTACTTTTCCGAGAGGCAGAAGAAGCCGATATTACATCTGTTTTAAAACACTGGCGCATCATTGTCTACTTAATCTTTCCAGTAATTTTCATCTCTACCTTGAGTTTGGGAGCCTTGGCTCATTTCCTTTGGCTCAGTCTTCCTTTAGCTGCCTGTGTGGCTGTTGGGGCAGCGCTTGGTCCGACAGATCTGGTAGCCTTTGCTTCTCTTTCTGAGCGTTTTCGTTTTCCAAAACGGGTATCCAATATTCTCAAAGGAGAAGGACTTCTAAATGACGCTTCTGGCTTGGTTGCCTTTCGAGTGGCTCTGGCTGCTTGGACAACTGGCGCTTTTTCCCTCAGTCAGGCTGGAACATCCCTAGCACTTTCTATCCTTGGTGGTTTTGCAGTCGGTTTTGTGACGGCAATGATCAATCGTTTCTTGCATACATTTTTACTGAGTGTGCGAGCGACAGATATAGCGAGTGAACTCTTGCTTGAACTGAGTTTGCCTCTCATGACCTTCTTTATCGCTGAAGAAATCCATGTTTCAGGGATTATCGCAGTTGTAGTCGCAGGCATTTTGAAGGCCAGTCGTTTCAAAAAAATCACGCTCCTCGAAGCTCAAGTAGATACTGTTACAGATACGGTTTGGCATACCGTAACCTTTATGCTCAATGGTTCGGTCTTTGTCATCTTGGGAATGGAATTGGAAATGATAGCAGAACCTATCCTGACCAATCCCCTTTATAGCCCCTTACTACTATTAGTATCGGTTGTTTTGCTGACATTTTTACTTTTTGCAATTCGCTTTGTCATGATTTATGGTTTCTATGTTTGGAGAACACGACGCCTCAAGAAAAGTCTCCGTAAATACATGAAGGATATGCTCCTTTTGACCTTCTCTGGTGTAAAAGGAACGGTCTCTATTGCCACCATACTTCTCATACCAAGCAATCTAGAGCAGGAGTATCCCCTCTTACTTTTTCTAGTAGCGGGTGTCACGCTATTAAGCTTTCTAACAGGTCTCTTAGTTCTTCCCCACCTTTCCGAGGAACAAGAAGAAACAAAAGATTACCTCATGCACATTGCGATTTTAAATGAGGTCACAGCAGAATTAGAAAAAGAACTGGAAGGGCATAAGAATAAACTTCCCCTTTATGTAGCTATTGATAATTATCACGGTCGAATTGAAAACCTAATCCTTAGTCAAGAAAACAAAAGTGCCCAAGAGGACTGGGAGGCTTTAAAACTCCTCATCTTGAGTATCGAAAGTGATGGTTTGGAACAGGCTTACGAGGAAGAGAAAATCGGTGAACGTGGTTATCAAGTTTATCAACGCTATCTGAAAAATATGGAGCAGAGTATCAATCGCAAGGTGGCTTCCCGCCTAACATATTACTTCCTTGTGTCGCTCCGTATCTTGCGTTTTCTCCTGCATGAATTGCTGACCTTTGGCCAGACCTTCCGTAGTTGGAATGACAAGGAGCAACGTCGCCTTCGAGCTATTGACTATGATCAAATATCCGAACTCTATCTGGAGAATACGGAGTTGATTATCGAAAGTTTGGAAAACCTAAAAGGAATCTACAAGAGTAGTCTGATTAGCTTTATGCAGGAGTCTCGCTTGCGTGAAACAGCTATTATCGGTAGTGGGGCCTTTGTCGAACGTGTTATCACTCGTATCAAACCAAACAATATCGATGAAATGCTAAGAGGTTACTACCTAGAACGTAAGTTAATCTTTGAATACGAAGAGAAGAAATTGATTACGACCAAGTATGCCAAAAAATTACGGCAAAATGTCAACAATCTTGAAAATTATTCTCTAAAAGAAGCCGCAAATACCCTACCCTATGATATGATGGAATTAGTCAGAAGAAATTAGTTTAGGAAAACAAAGTGTATTAGGAGGATCGCAACATGAAAAAGTGGTGGAAAGAGCTGATGGAACGGCCCTTGTTGAAAGCTTTTTTACATTTTTATCAAGCTTCTGATAGTGAACTGACCAGTGTTGCGGTTGCTTATTATTGGTTGGTTTCAATCTTCCCCTTGCTGATGATAGTGGTCAATATTTTGCCCTATTTTCAAATTCCGATTTCAAATTTTTTGCTTACCATCAAGGAATTTGTACCTGATACGGTCTATGATGTGGTCGCAAAGATTGCCCGAGAAGTCCTGACTCAACCATCGACTGGTTTGCTGAGTTTTGCAGTTTTGTCTGCCTTTTGGACCTTCTCGAAATCGATGGATTTCCTCCAAAAAGCTTTTAATAAGGCCTATGGAGTGGCCAAGAGCCGAGGAATTATCTCCCATCAATTGATGAGTTTACTCGTCAGCTTTGGCTTGCAGATTCTTTTTGCCCTAGCCTTATTTTTAAGTATGTTTGGGCGTATGTTGCTCAACCTGCTCAAAACTTACTGGCAATCAGACAGTCCTTTCTTTGATTATCTACAGGACTTTACAGGCCCTTTGATTTATGCCTTACTCTTTGCCATCTTGGTCATGCTCTACTATTTCCTTCCAAATGTCAGAGTCCCTCGTATTCGCTACGTTTTTCCTGGTAGTATCTTTGTTTTGCTGACTCTTGTCTTTCTGTTGAATATCTTTTCTGTCTATTTCAATAACTATGTCAACCATCTAGTCGACGTCCGATTTTTCAGCTCCATTATCGTTGTGGTCATGATGTTCTGGTTTATTCTCATCGCAAAGATTCTGATTATCGGAGCAGTTATCAATGCCAGTGTACAGAGTTTGAAAGATCCAAAGTTTCGTGATAACACATTCTTTTTAAAAAATGAAGAATAAAAAAGACGCTTTGTTTTCAAAGTGTCTTTTTATTGCATTTGCAACAAAAATGTGCTATTCTATCATCATAGATACGAGAGGAGGAAACATGTCGTTATTACGCGAAATCGGAGTTATAGCCCGTGCCCTAGATTCTATTGCGAATATTGAGTTTCGTGATATTGAACTAGCTCGTGGGCAATATCTTTATTTAGTACGAATCAAGGAGAATCCAGGAATCATTCAAGAAGCCTTGTCGGATTTACTGAAAGTTGACCGTTCGACAGTTGCTCGTTCAGTAAAAAAACTGGAAGGAAAGGGGTTAATAAAACAAGGAATGACCAGTACAAATCGGAAAAATAAAGAGTGGTTTGTCACTGAAAAAGGAGATGCACTTTATCCTTTTATCCTTGCTGAACATCACTATTCAGAGAACTCTGCCCTAAAAGGATTTTCTAGGGAAGAGGCCAGGGAACTGGAGAGTCTACTAATTCGGGTTAGAAAAAATATTACAAGTGATTGGGATATGGTCAAAAAAGGCCAGAAAAGAAATTATTTATAATAAGAGGTGAAAGATGAAAGTTATCGTTGAAAATGAATTTTGGAGCTTGTTTCCAGAAGCACAGATTAGCGTTTTAGTAGTAAAGGGATTAGATAATACAGTTGATGAAAGCAAGGATCCCTATTTCAAAACCTTACTAGATAAGGGAGCTAAACGAGCTGAGGATTTCATTTCAGATGAGAATTTTACTCAGAATGATGTCATTCAAGAATGGCGTCAGGCTTTCAGCAAGTTCAAAACGAAAAAGGGAGCACGCTCCTCTATAGAAGCTCTGCTTAAAAGGGTTAGTCAGGGAAGAGAGTTTAATCCCATCAATCCCTTAGTAGACATCTATAATAGTGTCTCTCTATCTTATGCGGTTCCCTGTGGTGGCGAGGATGTGAACAAGATTGTAGGCAATCTTCATCTTGGTCAGGCTAAGGGAGGAGAACCTTTCTTTCCACTAGGAGCTGAAAACGATGCGCCTGCACTTCCAGAAGAACTGATCTATTACGATGATGAAGGAGCGGTTTGTCGTTGTCTCAACTGGAGAGAGGCACAGAGAACCATGCTGACAGAAGAGACAAAAGATGCTGTCTTAGTGATTGAAGCGATCAATGCTGAACAGGCAACGCGTGCTAGGGCTGCCATGGAAGAATTACAGGACTTGGTAAAGGACTACTTTGGTGTTCAAGGCAAACTGGTTCATCTAACTTCTGAGTCCCCAGAAATTACACTTTAAACAGAAATAGCCCTGTCATCTCTTAGGAATAAACTATCCTAAAGAAATGGCGGAGCTATTTTTAATAGATAAACATGGCATCACCAAAACTGAAGAAACGGTAGTGTTCTTGAATAGCGTGCTGGTAAGCATCTAGGACTAAGTCACGACCTGCAAAGGCAGAAACCAACATGACGAGAGTTGATTTTGGCAGATGGAAGTTGGTTGAAAAAGAATCCACAACCTTCCAGTCGTATCCAGGTTTGATAAAGATATTGGTCCAACCAGAATCTGCTTGGATTTGCCCATCAAACTTAGAACCGATGGTTTCCAGTGTGCGGATCGAAGTGGTTCCGACGGCAATGACACGGCCTCCATTTTCCTTGACAGAGCGAAGGGTGGCTGCTGCTTCATCAGAAAGTTGGTAGAACTCTGAGTGCATCTCATGTTCGTCCAGATTGTCAACAGAAACAGGTCTAAAAGTTCCTAAACCAACGTGGAGAGTCAAATAAACCAAATGGACACCCTTGGCTTGGATTTCTGCTAGCAGTTCTTTGGTGAAGTGGAGGCCAGCAGTTGGTGCAGCAGCAGAGCCACTTTCCTTAGCGTAGACGGTTTGATAACGTTCACGGTCATCTAGTTTTTCGTGGATATAAGGCGGTAGTGGCATTTCACCTAGACTTTCCAAGACTTCTAGAAAAATTCCTTGGTATTCAAAGCGGACAATACGGCCCCCGTGGGTCAATTCTTCCGTAACGACAGCGCTGAGGCGACCATCACCAAAGTTGACACGAGTGCCAACCTTGAGGCGTTTGGCAGGTTTAGCCAGAACTTCCCACTCATCACCACTAGTATTTTTGAGTAGGAGAAGTTCCACATGGCCTCCTGTCTCTTCCTTTTGGCCATAGAGGCGGGCAGGAAGAACGCGGGTGTCATTCATGACAAGGGCATCACCAGGTTCCAGCATGTCGATAATAGAGTGGAAGTGTTTATCCTGCATTTCTCCCGTCTCGCGATTAACGATAAGGAGTTTGGAGGCATCTCGTTTTTCAAGTGGCGTTTGGGCAATCAATTCCTCAGGCAAGTGGAAATCAAAATCAGCTGTATTCATTTTTCATTATTCTTTCTAAGTTCTAATCTTATCCATTATAACATGTTTCAAGTTTAGACGCTCTTTTTTTAGAAATTAAATCGTTTTCACTTGACAAAAATTGGTCTATACCATATAATAAATATAGAAACATGGAGGATATAAAATGAAAGTTATAAAAGTTGAGAATCAAGTCGAAGGTGGAAAAGTAGCTTTTGAGATTTTGAAGGAAAAATTGGCCAATGGTGCTCAAACATTAGGACTTGCAACAGGAAGCAGCCCGCTTGAGTTTTACAAGGAAATCGTTGAGAGTGACCTTGATTTTTCAAATCTAACTAGTGTGAACCTTGATGAGTATGTAGGGCTTGATGGGGACAATCCACAGTCTTATCGTTACTTCATGCAGGAAAACTTGTTCAACCAAAAATCATTTAAAGAAAGCTTCTTGCCACGTGGTGTTAAGGATAATGCTGAAGAAGAAGTAGAACGCTATAATCAAATTTTGGCTGACCATCCAGTTGATTTGCAAATCTTGGGAATTGGTCGCAATGGACATATCGGATTTAATGAGCCTGGCACTCCATTTGACAGTCAAACGCATCTAGTCGAACTTGACCAATCTACAATCGAAGCCAATGCTCGCTTCTTTGACAAGATTGAAGACGTTCCAACCCAAGCCATTTCAATGGGGATTAAAAATATCTTGGATGCCAAGTCAATTATTCTCTTTGCTTACGGTGAATCAAAAGCTGAAGCTATTGCTGGAACAGTATCAGGCCCAGTAACTGAAAGTCTACCAGCAAGTAGCCTACAAAACCACCCTGATGTGACTATTATTGCGGATGCAGCAGCGCTAAGCTTACTCGAAAAATAAAAATTACAAGAACCACTTGCTCTTTGGAGTGAGTGGTTTTTGAGATCTTGAATTGATATCGCTTAACAATCACCAAGCTCTCATTGTAAGTGGAGAACGGAGAAAATTTTTGACAGTGCAGATTTTAAATATGGGTATCACGGTATCTATTGTAACAATTTGGTTCTTTCTAGGGAAGAAAGTGAAGATAATATAAGTTTATGGCAGTTTTCCCTTGACATTTATTCATTTTGCGTGTAAAATGGAGTAGATCTTGAACTTGAAGGGAGTGAAAAAAATGTCTAAAACAGTAGTACGTAAGAATGAATCTCTTGACGATGCACTTCGTCGTTTCAAACGTGCGGTTACTAAAGCTGGTACTCTTCAAGAAACACGCAAACGTGAATTCTATGAAAAACCTTCTGTAAAACGTAAACGTAAATCAGAAGCAGCTCGTAAACGTAAAAAATTCTAATTAGAAATGAAAGGCTAGAGAAATCTAGTCTTTTTATTTTTAAATAAATACTGTAAATCCTGCAAAAAAAGGAAACTTCCAACTACAATTTGATATAATAGTAGGGAGAACTCGATTGAAGGAGGAAATTATGTCGGTTTTAGTAAGAGAAGTCATTGAAAAGCTCAGACTAGATATTGTCTATGGTGAAGGCGAATTGCTTGAAAAGGAAATAAATACTGCGGACATTATGAGACCTGGTCTTGAAATGACGGGCTATTTTGATTACTATACTCCAGAACGGATTCAACTGTTAGGGATGAAGGAGTGGTCCTATTTGGTCGCTATGCCTGCCCATAATCGTTATCAAGTTCTGAAGAAAATGTTTCTACCTGAAACACCTGCTGTCATCGTTGCTCGTGGCTTGGTAGTGCCAGAAGAAATGTTGAAAGCCGCTAGAGAATGTAAGATTGCGATTTTAACCAGTCGAACATCAACTAGTCGCTTATCTGGAGAGTTATCTAGCTACCTTGATTCCCGTTTGGCTGAGCGTACGAGCGTGCATGGTGTCTTGATGGACATCTATGGCATGGGTGTCTTGATCCAAGGGGATAGTGGTATCGGTAAGAGCGAGACGGGTCTTGAGCTTGTGAAGCGTGGACACCGTTTGGTAGCAGACGATCGTGTAGATATCTTCGCCAAGGATGAAATGACCCTTTGGGGAGAGCCCGCTGAAATTTTGAAGCATTTGCTTGAGATTCGTGGGGTGGGTATTATTGACGTGATGAGTCTCTACGGAGCAAGTGCTGTAAAAGATTCTTCACAAGTCCAGTTGGCTGTTTACTTGGAAAATTATGATACCCATAAGACCTTTGACCGTCTAGGAAATAATGCCGAAGAACTCGAAGTTTCTGGTGTGACGATTCCGCGTATCCGCATCCCAGTAAAAACAGGACGCAATATCTCAGTTGTTATTGAGGCGGCAGCCATGAACTATCGCGCTAAAGAAATGGGATTTGATGCGACGCGTTTATTTGAAGAACGCTTGACTAATCTTATCTCCAAAAATGAGGTGAAAGATGATTAATCCAGTTGCATTTGAAATCGGTCCTTTTTCCGTTCGTTGGTATGCTTTGTGTATTGTAGCTGGATTGGTTTTGGCAGTTTATCTTGCCATGAAAGAAGCTCCTAAAAAGAAAATTCTATCAGATGATATTTTGGATTTTATCCTGATTGCTTTCCCAGTAGCTATTTTAGGTGCTAGACTATACTACGTACTCTTTCGCTTAGATTATTATCTGCAAAATTCAGGTGAAATCATTGCCATCTGGAATGGTGGCTTGGCCATTTATGGAGGTTTGATAGCGGGCGCTATTGTCCTTTATATCTTTGCAGATAGAAAGCTGATTAATACTTGGGATTTCTTAGATATTGCAGCTCCGAGCGTTCTGATTGCCCAAAGTTTAGGACGCTGGGGGAACTTCTTTAACCAAGAAGCCTACGGTGCAACGGTAGATAGTCTGGATTATTTGCCAGGCTTTATCCGTGACCAGATGTACATTGATGGTAGCTACCGTCAGCCGACCTTCTTATATGAGTCTGTTTGGAATCTGATTGGTTTTGCTTTAATCTTGATTTTTAGACGAAAATTAAAGGGAATCAGACGCGGTCATATCACTGCTTTCTACTTGATTTGGTATGGCTTTGGACGTATGATCATCGAAGGCATGCGGACAGACAGCCTCATGTTCTTTGGCCTACGAGTTTCCCAATGGTTATCAGTTGTCCTTATCGGACTCGGTATTTTTATCATACTTTATCAAAATCGAAAGAAAGCCCCTTTCTATCATACAGAGGAGGAAAAATAAATGTTAGAAGTTGCATATATACTTGTTGCGATTGCTTTGATTGTCTGTTTAGTCTATTTGACAATTACGATTCAAAAAGCAGGTCGTATGATTGATGAGACAGAGAAAACCATCAAAACGTTGAGCTCAGATGTGGACGTTACCTTGCATCAGACCAATGAATTGTTGGCTAAGGTCAATGTGTTAGCAGACGATATCAATATCAAAGTTGCGACGATTGATCCACTTTTTACAGCTGTGGCGGACTTGTCTGAGTCAGTTTCTGACCTCAACCAACATGCACGTGTTTTAGGCAAAAAAGCTTCATCTGCTGGTTCAAAGACCATCAAGACAGGTGCAGGCTTGTCAGCTCTTCGTGTCGCAAGTAAATTTTTCAAAAAATAAAAAAGGAGAAATCTTATGGGAAAACTATCCTCTATCCTTTTAGGAACGGTTTCTGGTGCAGCTCTTGCTTTGTTTTTGACGAGTGACAAGGGTAAGCAAGTTTGCAGTCAAGCTCAAGATTTTCTAGATGATTTGAGAGAAGATCCAGAATATGCCAAAGAGCAAGTCTGTGAGAAATTGACAGAAGTGAAGGAACAGGCAAGGGACTTTGTGCTGAAAACAAAGGAACAGGTAGAATCTGGTGAAATCACTTTTGATAGTGTCCTTGACCAAGCTAAAAACTGTGCTCGACAAGCGACGGAAACGTCAAAAGAAACCTTTAACAATCTCAAGGAGCAGTGGCAAGAACAGTCAGCAACTCCAGATATCGTAGAAGACGAAGAAGAGATTATTATTGATATTACAGAAGAATAAAACATCACCATCTCTGGTTCTGGAGATGGTGATTTTTATCTGGAAACCAGTCTTTGTGGTATAATAAGTACTATGCAGAAAAAACCAACGTCAGCCTATGTGCATATTCCCTTTTGTACGCAGATTTGTTATTATTGTGACTTTTCAAAAGTTTTTATCAAGAATCAGCCAGTAGATAGTTATTTGGAGCATCTGCTAGAAGAGTTTCGTTCTTATGATATCCAAAAGTTGTCAACTCTCTATATTGGAGGAGGGACGCCAACGGCACTGTCTGCTTCCCAATTAGAAGTGCTCTTGGATGGCTTGACTAAAAACTTGGATTTGTCTGTCTTGGAAGAGTTGACCATTGAGGCCAACCCAGGCGACTTGGACGCAGATAAGATTGCGGTTTTGAAACAGTCGCCAGTCAATCGTGTTTCCTTGGGTGTGCAGACTTTTGATAATAAAATGCTGAAAAAGATTGGGCGCAGTCACTTGGAAAAGGATATTTATGAAAATATCGACCGTCTCAAACTGGCTGGTTTTGACAATATCTCCATTGACTTGATTTATGCATTGCCTGGTCAGACCATGGAGCAAGTAAAGGACAATGTAGCTAAGGCTATCTCGCTTGATATTCCTCATATGAGCCTTTATAGCTTGATTTTGGAGAATCATACGGTCTTTATGAACCGCATGAGACGTGGGAAATTGCCCCTGCCCAAGGAAGAGTTAGAAGCGGAGATGTTTGACTACATCATCGCAGAACTGGAGCGAGCTGGTTTTGAGCATTATGAGATTTCCAATTTCTCCAAACCGGGCTTTGAAAGTCGCCACAATCTCATGTACTGGGACAATGCCGAGTATTATGGTATCGGTGCGGGTGCTTCAGGTTATGTGGACGGGGTGCGTTATAAAAACCATGGACCTATCCGTCACTATCTCAATGCGGTAGAGACAGGAAATGCTCGGATAACAGAAGAATACCTGAGCCAAAAGGAGCAGATGGAAGAAGAAATGTTTTTGGGACTCCGCAAGAAATCTGGGGTTTCCATGGTGCGATTTGAGGAAAAATTCGGGCGATCCTTTGATGGACTTTATGGAGAAGTCATCAGAGACTTGGTTCAACAAGGACTCATGCAGGTCGATGGTGACCGTGTCCGAATGACAAAGAGAGGTCTCTTTTTAGGAGACACTGTAGCAGAACGATTTATTTTGGAGTAGAACGATGGGCTTAACTTATCAAATGAAAATGAAAATTCCTTTTGATATGGCGGACATGAACGGTCATATCAAACTTCCAGATGTGATTTTGCTGTCCTTGCAAGTATCAGGTATGCAGTCAATTGAACTGGGAGTTAGTGACAAAGATGTGCTAGAACGTTACAATCTGGTCTGGATTATTACAGATTATGCGATTGACGTGGTACGTTTGCCTCGCTTTGCTGAGGAGATTACGATTGAAACAGAAGCATTGACTTACAATCGTCTTTTTTGTTACCGCCGTTTCACTATCTATGATGAAGCAGGTCAAGAAATCATTCGCATGGTAGCAACCTTTGTTCTCATGGACCGAGACAGTCGGAAAGTTCATGCTGTCGAACCGGAGATTGTTGCTCCTTATCAGTCTGAGTTTGATAAAAAACTCATCCGTGGGCCAAAGTATGCAAATCTAGAAGATCCGATCAGTAAAGACTACCATGTTCGTTTTTACGACTTGGATATGAATGGTCATGTCAATAATAGCAAATACCTGGATTGGATTTTTGAGGTCATGGGAGCAGACTTTTTGACCAAGTATATTCCAAAGAAAATCAACCTCAAATATGTCAAAGAAGTGCGATCAGGCGGCATGATTGCTTCAGCTTATGAACTCAAGGGACTAGAAAGCAAGCATGAGATTCTCAGTGATGGCGAGATCAATGCCCAAGCTATGATTACGTGGCAAGAAATTGAAGCGAATTAGAAAGGGCGATATGGCTTATAAAGGTTATTTAATTGATTTAGACGGAACTATCTACAAGGGGAAAGACAGAATTCCCGCGGGTGAGGCTTTTGTCCATGAGTTGCAAAAGCGAGAAATTCCTTATCTTTTTGTAACCAACAATACAACCCGAACTCCAGAGAGTGTTCAAGAGATGTTGGCTCAGAATTTTAATATTAATACCCCTCTATCAACTGTCTACACAGCGACTTTGGCAACCATCGACTATATGAATGACTTGGGACTGGAAAAGACAGTCTATGTCATTGGTGAAGCAGGGCTCAAGGATGCCATTCAGGTGGCAGGTTATGCGGAAGACAAGGAAAATCCAGCCTATGTGGTCGTTGGACTGGACTGGCAAGTTGACTATGAAAAATTTGCCACAGCAACTCTAGCTATCCAAAAGGGTGCTCACTTTATCGGAACCAATCCAGACCTCAATATCCCGACGGAACGTGGTCTTTTGCCTGGTGCTGGTTCACTAATTACACTTCTTGAAGTAGCAACACGTGTAAAACCAGTTTATATCGGAAAACCGAATGCGATCATCATGGAAAAGGCCGTGGAACATCTAGGTATAGATCGAGAAGACTTGCTCATGGTTGGGGATAACTACCTGACAGATATCCGAGCAGGGATTGACAATGGCATTCCAACTCTCTTGGTGACGACAGGTTTTACCAAAGCAGAAGAAGTGGCTGACCTACCAATTGCACCAACTCATGTAGTTTCTAGTCTTGCGGAGTGGAATTTTGATGAAAACTAAACTAACCTTTTGGGGCTCTATGCTCTTTCTCCTCTCCCTGTCTATCCTACTGACGATTTATCTGGCATGGGTTTTCTATCCCATGGAGATTCAGTGGCTGAACTTAGCGGATCGAGTCTATCTAAAGCCCGAAACCATTCAGTATAACTTCCATATCTTGATGAATTACCTGACCAATCCCTTTAGTCTGGTCTTGCAGATGCCTGATTTTCGTTCATCAGCGGCTGGTATACACCACTTTGAGGTGGTGAAGAATCTCTTCCACCTAGTTCAGCTAGTTGCCCTAGTGACGCTACCAAGTTTCTATTTCTTTGTTAGAAAGATTGTGAAAAAAGGCTTTTTGCCCCTATATCGTAAAAGTATCTTGACTTTAGTGCTATTGCCTCTAGTCATTGGCCTTGTAGGAGTGTTGATTGGTTTTGAGCAATTTTTTATACTTTTCCATCAGGTTCTCTTCTTCGGAGATGATACCTGGCTTTTTGATCCCGCAAAGGATCCCGTTATTTTGATTTTACCAGAGGCCTTCTTCCTCCATGCTTTCCTTCTCTTCTTTGGACTCTATGAAAGTTTCTTTGGTTTTCTTTATTTGAAAAGTCGTAGAATACTTTAATGTGTTGCATTGATAAAACAGAGATGAAGTTAAAAATTCTTACGAGGAGTGAATTAACTTCATCGGAATTGAGTAATTCGTTCGCATACAGTCTATTTTTCTTGAAAAAATAGGCTTTTTTTCTAAAAATCCCTAGTCAAGCGCTTTATTTTTTTGTATAATAAGAATAGCAAAGTATAGATAAAGAAGAGAAAAGCATGATTACACTATTTTTATCACCGAGCTGTACATCATGTCGTAAGGCAAAGGCCTGGTTAGAAAGTCATAAGGTGCCCTTTCAAGAGCATAATATTATGACCAGTCCTTTAACGAGAAAAGAACTGCAACATATTCTTTTCTTGACCGAAAATGGTACTGATGACATCATTTCAACTCGTTCAAAAATTTTTCAAAAATTGGATATTGATGTAGAGAGTATTTCGGTATCGGAGTTGCTTCAGTTGATTGAGCAATATCCTAGTCTTTTGCGTCGCCCAATTATTACAGATACCAAACGCATGCAGATCGGTTTTAATGAAGATGAGATTCGTGCTTTTCTCCCTCGTAGTTACCGTAAACAAGAACTAAAAGAAGCAACATTGAGAGCTGGTATTGGATAGATGAACAAACAGTATAGTTACCCACTAGATTTGTCGTGGAGCACTGAAGAACTTGCTTCAGTGCTTTCTTTTTTTAATGATGTTGAAGCTGCCTATGAAGACAAGGTAGAAGCAAAAAAACTGCTAGAGTCTTACAAGGAATTCAAATTGGTTGTGCCAAGCAAGAGTGAAGAGAAACGTTTGGGACGAGAATTTGAAACAGTTAGTGGCTATTCGCTTTACCGAGCAGTTCAATTAGCAAAAGAAAAAAGAGAAGGGAAGATTTCTCTTGGAAACTAAATTTGAATTTGCTAAACAGATTGTGCAGGAAGCTGCCAATTACATTTTAGCTCACATGAAAGAAGATTTGCAGGTTGAGTGCAAGTCTTCACCTACTGACTTAGTGACACGTTTGGACAAGGAGGTCCAGGAACTCTTGGTTGATCGGATCAAGTCCTCCTATCCTGAGGACTTGATTTGCGCGGAAGAGGGCTGTTTACGTGCTGCGGTCGGTCAAGGTTCCGTTTGGGTGATTGATCCCATTGACGGTACCAATAATTTTGTTGCCCAGCAGGAAGATTTTGCAGTTATGTTGGCCTATTTTGAAAATGGGGTTGGGAAATTTGGTATCATTTATGATGTCATGAAAGGGGATTGTTACCATGGTGGTGGTGCCTTTCCTCCTTGTTGTAATAATGAGCCCTTACCGACTTTTAAAAAGAAACCTCTTCAAGAATTTTTAGTGGCTGGTAACTCAGCTATGTTTGAAACCAATGAGTGGGGCTTGGCAGATTTGGGCCGAGCAGCGTTAGGAGTCCGTGTCTATGGTAGTGCGGCCATTAGTTTTGCCAAGGTTTTATCGGGTCGTCTTCTGACTTATATTACCTACTTGCAGCCATGGGATTACGCTGCGGCTAGTATTTTAGGGGAAAGTCTGGGTTATCGTCTTCTTACGGTATCAGGTGAGCCCGCTGATTTTAAAACGCGTCAGCCTGTCATGATGGTGCCAATCGAGATGCAAGAAGAGATTCAGTCTTATATCTACGAAAGGAAAGAGAACTAAATGCAATTTCCAGAAGGATTTGTTGAAAAATATGAAGCGATACTAGAAGATGAGGCAAGAGATTTTCTTGCCTCTTTTAAGCAGGAAGCGGTTTCGGCTTTTCGGGTTAATCCCTTAAAAGAAAGTCAGCTATCGTTTGCTGATGCCATTCCTCGTACACCTTGGGGGCACTATGGAAAAGTTTCTGGGAAATCTCCGGAGCACGTTACGGGTCTCGTTTATTCACAAGAGCCTGCAGCCCAAATGGTGGCCCAGGTAGCTCAACCAAGTCCTGGCATGAAGGTCTTGGACTTGGCGGCAGCACCAGGTGGAAAATCCACTCAACTAGCAGCTTATCTGGCTAATCAAGGAGTCCTTGTTTCCAACGAAATTTCAAGCAAGCGTGCTAAGATTTTAGTGGAAAATATGGAGCGATTTGGAGCGACAAATGTTGTCGTGACCAATGAATCTGCTGACCGCTTAGCCAAGGTTTTTAAAGGTTACTTTGATGTGATTGTCCTTGATGCACCTTGCTCGGGTGAAGGGATGTTCCGTAAACAACCAGATGCCATGGATTATTGGAACATCGACTATCCGAGCCAATGTGCCAGTCTCCAAAGAGAGATTTTAGAAGATGCAGTGACCATGTTGGCAGAAGGTGGCCGTCTGGTTTATTCGACCTGTACCTGGTCGCCAGAGGAAAATGAAGAAATCGTTCGTTGGCTACTAGATGCTTATGATCTTGAATTACTTCCAGTCGAGCATGTGAATGGTATGGTAGCAGGAATTGATCTTCCTGAAACGGCTCGGATGTACCCTCACCATTTCAAGGGAGAAGGCCAGTTTGTAGCCCACCTGCAGTTTAAGGGACAAAATCCAGCACCTAAATTCAAAGCTAGCAAGAGCAATCTCAGTCGTGAACAGCTGGCTTTGTGGCATGATTTTACCCAAAAACACTTTCGGGTCAATCTAACTGGTATCTTGCAAACTTTTGGAGACCAGCTCTATCTCTTGCCAGAGATGCTACCTGATCTAGGGAAACTCAAAATTGCCCGAAATGGGCTCCATCTGGGGACTTTTAAGAAGAAACGCTTCGAACCAAGCTTTGCTCTGGGATTAGCCTTGAAACCAAGCCAAGTACTTCAAAGTGTCGAAATCAATGATGAGGACTTTGTAAAATATGCGGCTGGTGAGACCGTTCAATTGTCTGAAGCTCGACCAAATGGCTGGTACCAAGTTGTGGTTCAAGGAAACGGATTAGGCTTTGCCAAGGTAACGGGAAATGTTTTGAAAAATTATTATCCAAAAGGACTCAGATTCAGGTGAAAAAGCTAGTCAAAGAGCCTATTCTATGTTATAGTGGAAGTATGAGTTTTTTCTGATAGTCTTTCATTTTTACTTATATTATGTGATGAATTGACTGGTCCTCAATGGGGCTTCCAGCCTATAAATCGTAAACCAAGTCTTATCATCACTGATTGATATGATAGGAACAGAAAGAAATCAGAGCATTCATCATTATGTTCAAGGAGAAAAATAGTGAAAAAAAGAAAAAAGCTCGTCCTATCTCTTGCGACTCTTTTGCTGGCAGGTTCTCTAGCAGGATGTGCAAGCTGGATTGATCGTGGAGAATCCATGACAGCCGTTGGTTCAACTGCTCTTCAGCCTCTTGTCGAAGCGGCAGCAGATGAATTCGGTTCTAGAAACATCGGAAAAACAGTTAATGTTCAAGGTGGTGGATCGGGTACAGGACTATCTCAAGTCCAGTCTGGAGCAGTTGACATCGGGAACTCTGACGTCTTTGCAGAGGAAAAAGAAGGAATCGATGCTTCGGCTCTAGTAGACCACAAGGTTGCAGTGGCTGGTCTTGCAGTGATTGTAAACAAGGAAGTGGATGTTGAAAATCTCACAACCGAGCAACTTCGTAAAATCTTTACTGGTGAAGTGACTAACTGGAAAGAGGTTGGTGGCAAAGACCTGACTATTTCAATCATCAACCGAGCAGCAAGTTCTGGTTCACGAGCGACGTTTGATACGGTGGTTATGAATGGCCAATCTGCTATGCAGAGTCAGGAGCAGGATTCTAACGGGATGGTCAAGTCCATTGTATCCCAAACGCCTGGAGCCATTTCTTACCTGGCTTTTGCCTATGTAGATGACTCAGTGAAAAGCATGAAACTGAATGGGTATGAACCTACGTCTGAAAATGTAACGACCAACAACTGGCCTTTGTGGTCTTATGAACATATGTACACACTCGGTCAGCCAAATGAGTTAGCTGCTGAATTCCTGAATTTCGTCCTCTCAGATGAAGCTCAAAATGGGATTGTTAAGGGAATGGGCTATATCTCTATCAATGAAATGAAAGTCCAAAAGGATGCTTCAGGTACCGTTTCAGCAGTAGAAGGAGGTCAATAATGAATCAAGAAGAATTATCAAAAAAATTACTCTCTCCTTCAAAGAACTCTCGCCTTGAGAAGTTTGGTAAAGGTTTGACCTTCACTTGCCTTTCTTTGATTGTTATCATTGTGGCAATGATTTTGATTTTTGTAGCCCAAAAAGGCTTATCGACCTTCTTTGTCAATGGGGTGAACATCTTTGATTTCCTCTTTGGACAAACTTGGAATCCTTCAGGGAAACAATTTGGTGCCCTTCCGATGATTTTGGGTTCCTTTATTGTGACGATTTTATCAGCCCTCATCGCAACACCCTTCGCTATCGGAGCTGCAGTCTTTATGACAGAAGTATCACCAAAGGGTGCAAAGATTTTGCAACCAGCCATTGAACTCCTCGTCGGTATTCCTTCAGTCGTCTATGGATTTATCGGTTTGCAAGTTGTGGTGCCTTTTGTTCGTAGCGTCTTTGGTGGAACTGGTTTTGGGATCTTGTCAGGGATTTTCGTTCTTTTTGTCATGATCCTACCAACTGTAACCTTTATGACAACAGACAGCTTGCGTGCTGTTCCTCGTCATTACCGTGAAGCTAGTTTAGCTATGGGAGCCACTCGTTGGCAAACCATCTGGCGTGTGACCTTGAAAGCAGCACGTTCAGGTATTTTTACTGCAGTGGTCTTTGGGATGGCGCGTGCCTTCGGTGAAGCCCTGGCTATTCAGATGGTTGTCGGAAACTCAGCGGTTATCCCAACCTCGTTAACAACACCAGCTGCGACTTTGACTTCTGTTTTGACTATGGGTATCGGAAATACCGTCATGGGAACGGTTGATAATAACGTTCTCTGGTCACTGGCCTTAGTCTTGCTCTTGATGAGTTTGGCCTTTAACAGTGTGATTAAATTGATTACGAAAGAAAGAGGAAAGAAAAACTATGCACGCTAAGAAATTAGATAAACTTGCAACAGCTATCCTCTATACCATCGCGGGTGTCATCGTGGCCATTTTGGCATCTTTGATTCTCTATATCTTGGTGAGAGGGTTACCGCATATCTCTTGGTCCTTCTTGACTGGGAAATCCTCCTCTTATCAAGCAGGCGGGGGTATTGGGATTCAGCTCTATAATTCCTTCTTCCTTTTGGTCATTACCTTGATCATTTCTGTTCCTTTATCCATGGGAGCTGGCGTTTTCCTCGCTGAGTATGCCAAAAAAGGACCTGTGACCAATTTTATTCGTACCTGTATTGAGATTTTGTCTTCTCTACCATCAGTCGTTGTGGGTCTCTTTGGTTACTTGATTTTTGTAGTCCAGTTTGAGTATGGATTTTCAATCATTTCAGGTGCTTTGGCCTTGACGGTGTTTAATCTGCCACAGATGACTCGAAATGTTGAGGATAGTTTAAAACACGTTCACCATACACAACGTGAGGCTGGCTTAGCTCTTGGAATTTCTCGTTGGGAGACTGTGGTCCATGTCGTCATTCCAGAAGCCCTTCCAGGTATCGTAACGGGTGTTGTCTTGGCATCTGGCCGTATCTTTGGTGAGGCCGCCGCTCTTATCTATACGGCAGGACAATCCGCTCCCGCCCTTGACTGGTCTAACTGGAATATCCTCAGTGTTACCAGTCCTATCTCAATTTTCCGTCAAGCAGAAACCTTGGCTGTCCACATTTGGAAGGTCAACAGTGAAGGAACCATTCCTGATGCTACTATCGTATCAGCAGGTTCTGCCGCCGTGCTCCTCATCTTTATCTTGATTTTTAACTTTGGAGCACGCAAACTCGGAAGCTATTTACACAAGAAATTAACCGCTGCCTAAAGGAGAAGCCATGTCAAAATATAACTGGGATGAAAAGCATATCATCACCTTCCCTGAAGAAAAAGTGGCCCTCTCTACCAAGGATTTACATGTTTACTATGGTAAAAATGAATCCATCAAGGGCATCGATATGCAATTTGAAAAAAATAAAATTACAGCCTTGATTGGTCCTTCTGGATCAGGGAAATCTACTTATCTTCGCAGTCTCAATCGGATGAATGATACCATTGATATTGCCAAGGTCACAGGTCAAATTCTTTACCAAGGGATTGACGTCAATCGTCCTGAAATCAATGTCTATGAGATGCGCAAGCATATTGGAATGGTCTTCCAACGTCCAAATCCATTTGCCAAGTCTATTTACCGCAACATCACTTTTGCTCATGAACGTGCAGGAGTCAAGGATAAGAAAGTCTTGGATGAAATTGTCGAAACCTCTCTCCGACAGGCTGCCCTTTGGGATCAGGTCAAAGACGACCTCCACAAATCAGCCTTGATGCTTTCTGGTGGACAGCAACAACGTCTCTGTATCGCTCGCGCCATCTCTGTCAAGCCAGACATCCTCTTGATGGATGAGCCTGCTTCAGCCTTGGATCCGATTGCGACAGCCCAGCTGGAAGAGACTATGTTGGAATTGAAGAAAGACTTTACCATCATCATCGTTACCCACAGTATGCAGCAGGCAGCGCGTGCAAGTGACTACACAGGATTTTTCTACTTGGGCGATTTGATCGAGTATGATAAGACATCCAATATTTTCCAAAATGCGAAACTACGTTCTACCAATGACTATGTAACGGGACACTTTGGTTAGGAAGGAAGCAGTATGACAGAACCGATTTTGCAGGTTAAAGACCTGTCCGTTTATTACAATAAAAAGAAGGCTTTGAATAGTGTTTCCCTTTCTTTCCAACCTAAGGAAATAACAGCCTTGATTGGTCCTTCTGGATCAGGAAAGTCCACCCTGCTCAAAGCCATCAACCGCATGGGCGATCTAAATCCTGAGGTGACAACAACTGGAACAGTGATTTATAATGGCCACAATATCTACAGTCCACGTACCGATACGGTTGAATTGCGTAAGGAAATCGGTATGGTCTTTCAACAGCCCAATCCTTTCCCTATGTCTATCTATGAAAATGTTGTCTACGGCCTACGTATCAATGGAGTCAGGGATAAACATGTTTTGGATGAAGCGGTGGAAAAAGCTTTGCAACGCGCTTCTATTTGGGATGAGGTCAAGGATCGCTTGCATGATTCAGCCATTGGTCTCTCAGGTGGACAACAACAACGTGTTTGTGTTGCTCGTGTCTTAGCAACCAGTCCCAAGATTATTCTCTTGGATGAACCAACTTCAGCCTTGGATCCTATCTCGGCTGGTAAGATTGAGGAAACCTTGTATGGTCTGAAAGATAAATACACCATGCTCTTGGTAACGCGTTCGATGCAACAGGCCTCTCGTATCTCTGATAAAACAGGATTTTTCCTAGATGGAGATTTGATTGAGTTTAATGATACGAAGAAGATGTTCCTTTCCCCTCAAAACAAGGAAACAGAAGATTATATTACAGGAAAATTTGGATAAGGAGTTGAAAGATGTTACGATCTCAATTTGAAGAAGATTTGGAGAAATTGCACAACCAGTTCTACGCCATGGGACAAGAAGTGCTTTCGCAGATCAATCGTACAGTACGTGCCTTTGTTACGCATGACCGTGATTTGGCAAAAGAAGTTATCGAAGATGATGCAGAAGTAAATGAATATGAAGTGAAGTTGGAAAAAAAATCATTTGAAATGATTGCCCTCCAACAACCTGTTTCTCAAGACCTTCGTACCGTCTTGACCGTTCTCAAGGCAGTGTCAGACGTGGAACGCATGGGAGATCATGCAGTGTCTATCGCTGAGGCGACCATTCGTATGAAGGGGGAGCAACGTATCCCTTCTGTTGAAGAAGAAATCAAAAAGATGGGACGCGACGTGAAAAACTTCGTTGAAGCAGCCCTAGATCTCTATCTCAACGGTTCTGTGAATCAAGCCTACGAAGTAGCAGCTATGGACGAAAAAATCAACCATTACTTTGATAGCATCCGAGATTTGGCTACAGAAGAAATCAAGAAAAATCCTGAAGCTATCGTTACAGGTCGTGATTATTTCCAAGTCATTTCTTTCTTGGAGCGTATCGGAGACTATGCAAAAAATATCTGTGAATGGGTTGTTTACTTTGAAACAGGTAAAATCGTCGAACTCTAAGAAATGGATTAAATATGCACTAAAAAGACTAATCAACTCAGATTAGTCTTTATTTTTGAATAAAAAGGAATTTTTTTGAAATGAAAATTCTGAAAATGTTGACAAGTATTTTCAAATAAGTTATAATTATTCAGAAAAAACAGAAAGGTCGTTTATTTATGAAATTTAAGGAATGGATATTAGTTGTGTGTAGCATGCTTGTCAGCATGATTTTAGTAGCTTGTCAATCCAGTACGGATAGTTCCCAGTCTGCTGTGGAGGCTATCAAACAAAAAGGAAAGCTAGTCGTTGCGACCAGCCCAGACTATGCACCATTTGAATTCCAAGCCTTGGTAGATGGTAAAAACCAAGTAGTTGGGGCAGATATTGATATGGCTCAAGCGATTGCGGATGAACTTGGAGTTAAGCTTGAAATCTCTAGTATGAGTTTTGACAATGTCTTGACCAGCCTTCAAACTGGAAAGGCTGATTTGGCTATTGCAGGAATTAGTGCCACAGATGAGAGAAAGGAAGTCTTTGACTTTTCAATTCCTTACTATGAAAACAAGATGAGTTTCTTGGTTAGAAAAGCCGATTTAGACAAGTACAAGGATCTTTCAAGTCTCGCAAGTGCCAATATCGCAGCTCAAAAGGGAACTGTTCCAGAAACCATGGTCAAGGAACAATTGCCAAATGCCCAATTAACATCTTTGACCAATATGGGTGAAGCAGTCAATGAATTGCAGGCTGGGAAAGTGGATGCTGTTCATATGGATGAACCAGTTGCTCTAAGTTATGCAGGTAAAAACTCAGACCTTGCCGTTGCGACAGCTACTTTGACGATGAAAGATGGCGAAGCCAATGCCGTTGCTATCAAGAAGGATCAATCAGACTTAAAAGCAGTAGTGGATAAGGTTATCCAAAAATTAAAAGATGATGGAACGTACCAAACCTATCTAGAAAAAGCAGCGAAACTAACAGAAGTTGAACAGTAAAAAAGAAAGCAGAGTTGGAGTCTAATCCAATTCTGCTTTTATGTATTGTAATAGTGCTTCTAGATTTTCGAGAGAGACTTTGGCAAACTGATAAGGGCAGGCTTCCAAATAAGCCTCTTCAAAGAAGTCTAGTTTGAGTGAGCTATGCTTTAAACTGGCAATTTTAGGATAATTTCTCAAATCAAGGAGAATCCCATCATATAGAGGATAGTAGGGCAAGGGACAGGTATTTGTTTCAAGTACTTCCTTTATCCGAGTTTGATAGTTCTCTTGAAGGGTCAGTCGAGCCAGTCTATTTTTTTCAAATAACTGACTATCGATGTAAAGAGAGAGAGCCTTTTGCATGATGAGATTGCTGTCATAGTCCAGGATATTTTTGTAGGAAACAAAGGCCTCTTTTAGGGCATTTGGGAGAATGAGGGCGGTGATACGAAGGGCTGGAAAGAGACTTGTTGAAAAGGATTTGATGTAAATGACGCGATCCTCAGTGTCCAGATAGTGGAAGGTCTGGCTTTTTTTAGGGTCTAGGTCTCCTAGATAGTCATCCTCTACGATGTAAACACCATACTGATTTGCTAGATCCAGAATGGCCCTTTTTTCCTGATCAGAATAGGAATGACCTAGGGGATAGTGGAAGCGAGGAATGGTATAGAAGAACTTGATTTTTCCAGATTTGAACTGTTCTTCTAGTTTGTCAAGGTCAATTCCATCGATTCGGCGTTCAATGGTCCTGTAGGTCAATCCCTGAGCGACCAAGAGACGATTCATCCGGTGATAAGTCGGCTGTTCGACCAAAATCTCCTCTCCCTTACTAGGAAAGGCAATCTGAGAAAGGATAAAGAGAGCTTGCTGGGTGCCAGATGTTAAAACCAGTTGGTCGGTTTTGCAGTAGAGGGCTTGGTTGAAAAGAAGCTGATGGACAGATTGCCTTAGTTCCTCAAGACCTTCTTGGTTGTCATAGTAGTTAAAGAGGTAGTTTTCCCGGCCAATCAGTGTTTCATTGACGCAGAGTCGGAAGTCGTCATAGGCACTGGCATGTTCGTCAGTGACTTCGATTTCCAAGTCTTGGTGCTGTCCTTGTTCTAGAACATAGTAGCCACTTTGGGGTTTGGCATAGAGGTATTGTTCATGGCGTAATTCCAGTAGGGCTCGTTGGATAGTGTCCTTGCTACAGTGGAAGTCTTGGCTCAGTTGACGGATGGAGGGAAGCCGGCTACCTGTTGGGAATTTTCCTGATTCAATCCCCTTTTTTAGAAAGGAAACGACTGCTTGGTATTTACTTTCTTTCTTCATTCCAGACCTCCGTTGATTTTGTTACATTGTACCTTTTTTTTGTCTCCTTTGCAATGGGAAAAGCATTCCCCCTTTCACATCTAGGAGCAAATGTGGTATACTTAGAAAGTATGATGATTCATTGAAAAGAAGATAAGAAAGAGAATGGATAGAAAAGTGCAGGAACCGGTAAAATTATTTCAATACAATACTCTAGGTGCCCTAATGGCTGGTCTCTATGGCGGAACCATGACAGTGGGAGAATTGCTGGAGCATGGCGACCTTGGTTTGGGAACCCTTGATTCGATTGATGGGGAGTTGATTGTCCTTGATGGCAAGGCTTATCAAGCTAAAGGTTCAGGGGAACAACCTGAAATTGTAGAAGTGTCACCTGATGCCCTTATCCCTTATGCGGCAGTCGTTCCCCATCAGGCAGAAGTGATTTTCCGCCAGCGCTTTGAGATGACTGACAAGGAATTGGAAAAGCGAATTGAGTCCTACTATGATGGGGAGAATCTTTTTCGTTCTATCAAGATTCATGGGGAATTCGCCCACATGCATGTACGGATGATTCCTAAATCCACACCTGATACCAAGTTTGCTGATGTCGCGACTCACCAACCTGAATATAGCCGTGAAAATGTATCGGGAACCATCGTTGGATTTTGGACACCAGAGATTTTCCATGGGGTCAGTGTAGCGGGTTACCATTTGCACTTTATCTCAGACGATTTGACTTTTGGTGGGCATGTGATGGACTTTGTTATCAAAGAAGGAATGATTGAGGTTGGGGCAGTCGACCAGTTGGACCAACGTTTTCCAGTCCAAGATCGCCAGTATTTATTTGCCAAATTTAACGTTGACGAGATGAAGAAAGACATTGATAAGTCAGAATAGGAGAAAAAGATGACACTACATATTATCCTTACCATGATCGCTTTGGTTTTAGTCCTAGTAGGTGGGACTTGGTATGCAAAAAAACGCTTTAAGATCTCTCTTGCAGTGATGGGCTTGGGGGCAATCGCATTTTTTGTTTCTTCTCAAGTGTTAGAGAAGATGGTTCACCTTCTGGTACTTCATCCACAAAAAGACGGAACCATTGCGCTCATGCAGGAGCAACCTTTCCTATATGTTCTTTATGCGATTGCTATGGCTGCCCTTTTTGAGGAAACTGCCCGCCTTGTCTTTTTTAAATGGTTGGAGAAAAAGAGAAGTCTAGAAGATAGAGATGCTTTGGCTTATGGTTTGGGACATGGGGGCTTGGAGATGCTCTATCTCGGAATGGGAAGCTTGATTAGTCTTTTGATTCTCTTTTCACTCATCCAGTCTTCAAATACTGATGTAGCCAATCTCCTTCCAAAGTCTACCCTTGAAACGGTTCAGTCTCTTTCTGTATGGCAGGTTTATTTACTAGGGCTTGAGCGTGTGCTTGCTCTGGTTCTGCAAATTGGTCTTTCCATCTGGGTCTATCAAAGTGTTAGCCAAAAGAAATGGATTTACCTCGTTGCTGCCTATGGTTTGCATGCCTTGTTTGACTTGGCTCCAGCTTTATCTCAAGTGGGATGGATTGCAAATCCACTTCTAGTGGAGGTCATTCTTCTTTTAGAAGTACTAGCCTTTATCTGGCTAACAAAATCTACATTTTGGAAAAAATCATCATAAAAAGAGGGAAACCTCTTTTTTTACGCAATGCTTTGACACCAAGAATTTTCCTGTCGTCAAAAGCCCTTAAAAATGGTATAATGAAATGACTTTACAAAAGGATGAGAGATATGACATTCGTAACTAAAATACAAGAACAATTAGAAGGAATCGATATTCGTTTTAAGGAGCCCTTGAAGACTTATACCTATACCAAGGTAGGAGGTCGAGCGGATTACCTAGTTTTGCCACGAAATCGCTATGAGATGGCGCGTGTTGTCCAATTTGCCAATCAGGAGAATATTCCTTGGATGGTGCTAGGAAATGCCAGCAATATCATCGTTCGTGAAGGTGGAATCCGTGGTTTTGTCATCTTGTGTGACAAACTCAATAACGTTTCTGTTGATGGTTACACTATTGAAGCAGAAGCGGGTGCTAATTTGATCGAGACAACACGTATTGCACTTCGTCATAGTTTGACTGGTTTTGAGTTTGCTTGTGGCATCCCTGGAAGCATCGGTGGTGCTGTCTTTATGAATGCGGGTGCCTACGGAGGAGAGATTGCTCACATTTTGCAGTCTTGTAAGATTCTGACCAAGGAAGGGGAAATTGAAACCTTGTCAGCCAAGGACTTGGCTTTTGGTTACCGCCATTCAGCTATTCAGGATTCTGGGGCCATTGTCTTGTCAGCTAAATTTGCCCTAGCTCCAGGAAATTATCAGGTTATCAAACAGGAAATGGATCGCTTGACGCACCTTCGCGAACTCAAACAACCTCTAGAATACCCATCTTGTGGTTCAGTCTTTAAGCGTCCAGTGGGGCATTTTGCAGGTCAGTTGATTTCAGAGGCTGGATTGAAAGGCTATCGTATCGGTGGTGTTGAAGTATCTGAAAAGCACGCTGGTTTCATGATCAATGTTGCTAACGGAACAGCTAAAGACTACGAGGACTTGATTCAATCTGTTATTGAAAAGGTAAAGGAACATTCAGGCGTCACCCTTGAGAGGGAAGTCCGAATCCTGGGTGAGAAGGAGTAAGGTTTCACCAGAATAGCTGCTGCTATGTCAATGGAAAGGGGGTGAAAGCCTATCGGTAGCGAAGATATATGCAGGTGGTTTTACTCCCTGCAAGAGGTAGTGGCGGCCTGACAGAGCCCTGATCTGTTAATTTATGAAAAAGAAGGAATTTATGCCAATTGAAAAAACCAATTATCGAATTCAAAAACGTCTCTAAAGTTTTTGAAGACAGCAACACCAAGGTTCTCAAAGACATCAACTTTGAGTTGGAAGAAGGGAAATTTTACACTCTTTTAGGCGCATCTGGTTCAGGAAAATCAACCATTCTAAACATCATTGCAGGTTTACTGGATGCGACGACAGGAGATATTTTGCTGGACGGTGTGCGGATCAACGACATCCCAACCAACAAGCGAGACGTCCATACGGTTTTCCAATCCTATGCCTTGTTTCCACATATGAATGTGTTTGAAAATGTTGCCTTTCCACTCCGCTTGCGTAAAATCGACAAGAAAGAAATCGAACAACGTGTAGCGGAAGTTCTCAAGATGGTTCAGTTGGAAGGTTATGAGAAACGTTCTATCCGTAAACTTTCTGGAGGACAACGTCAGCGTGTGGCCATTGCCCGTGCCATCATTAACCAACCCCGTGTGGTCTTGCTGGACGAGCCTTTGTCTGCGCTGGACTTGAAATTAAGAACAGACATGCAGTACGAACTGCGTGAACTGCAACAACGATTGGGGATTACCTTTGTCTTTGTCACTCACGATCAGGAGGAAGCCTTGGCTATGAGTGACTGGATTTTTGTTATGAATGATGGCGAGATTGTTCAGTCTGGAACGCCTGTGGACATCTACGATGAGCCGATCAACCACTTTGTTGCCACCTTTATCGGTGAGTCCAACATCTTGCCAGGAAACATGATTGAGGACTACTTGGTCGAGTTCAATGGCAAACGCTTTGAAGCGGTCGACGGGGGGATGAAGCCAAATGAGCCTGTTGAGGTTGTCATTCGTCCAGAAGACTTGCGCATTACCCTTCCTGAAGAAGGCAAGCTCCAAGTTAAGGTTGATACCCAGCTTTTCCGTGGGGTTCACTACGAGATTATCGCCTATGACGAACTCGGAAATGAATGGATGATCCACTCGACTCGTAAGGCCATTGTGGGTGAGGAAATCGGTCTGGACTTTGAGCCAGAAGACATCCACATCATGCGTCTCAACGAAACCGAAGAAGAGTTCGATGCTCGTATCGAAGAATACGTAGAAATCGAAGAGCAAGAAGCAGGTCTGATTAACGCGATCGAGGAGGAAAGAGATGAAGAAAACAACCTCTAAACTCTTTGTAGTGCCCTATATGCTTTGGATTGCCCTCTTTGTTCTCGCACCCTTAGTCTTGATTTTCGGTCAATCCTTTTTCAACATTGAAGGCCAGTTTAGTTTAGAAAACTATAAATCCTACTTTGCGTCACAAAATTTGACCTATCTTAAAATGAGTTTCAACTCTGTGCTTTATGCAGGGATTGTCACCTTGGTAACACTGCTCATCAGCTATCCAACAGCCCTCTTTTTGACCCGTCTCAAGCACCGTCAACTCTGGCTTATGCTGATTATCTTGCCAACCTGGATCAATCTGCTCCTTAAGGCCTATGCCTTTATCGGGATTTTTGGTCAAAATGGCTCTATTAACAAATTTTTGGAATTTATCGGAATCGGTTCGCAGCAGTTGCTCTTTACCGATTTCTCCTTCATCTTTGTCGCAAGCTACATCGAGCTTCCCTTTATGATTTTGCCGATTTTCAATGTCTTGGATGATATGGACAACAATCTTATCAATGCCAGCTATGACCTCGGTGCGACCAAGTGGGAGACCTTCCGCCATGTCATCTTCCCTCTATCGATGAATGGAGTGAGAAGTGGGGTTCAGTCTGTCTTTATCCCAAGTTTGAGTCTCTTCATGCTGACACGCTTGATTGGTGGGAACCGCGTTATCACGCTGGGAACGGCTATTGAGCAGAACTTTCTAACCAATGATAACTATGGAATGGGTTCTACCATCGGTGTGATCCTCATCCTGACCATGTTCATCACCATGTGGGTGACCAAGGAAAGGAGAGAACGATGAAAAAATTTGCCAATCTCTACCTAGCCTTTGTCTTTATCGTCCTTTATTTGCCGATTTTTTACCTGATTGGCTACGCCTTTAATGCTGGCGATGATATGAACAGTTTTACAGGCTTTAGCTTGAGCCATTTTAAAACTATGTTTGGTGATGGCCGCCTCATGTTGATCCTCACCCAAACCTTTTTCTTGGCCTTTTTATCAGCCTTGATTGCGACCATTATCGGGACTTTCGGTGCTATCTATATCTATCAGTCTCGTAAGAAATACCAAGAAGCCTTTTTATCACTCAATAATATCCTCATGGTTGCGCCTGACGTTATGATTGGTGCCAGCTTCTTGATTCTCTTTACCCAACTCAAGTTTTCACTTGGATTTTTGACGGTTCTATCTAGTCACGTGGCCTTTTCCATCCCTATCGTGGTCTTGATGGTCTTGCCTCGCCTCAAGGAGATGAATGATGACATGATTCATGCGGCCTATGACTTGGGAGCCAGCCAGTTTCAGATGTTTAAGGAAATCATGCTTCCTTACCTGACTCCGTCTATCATTGCAGGTTATTTCATGGCCTTTACCTACTCGCTTGATGACTTTGCCGTGACCTTCTTCGTAACGGGAAATGGCTTTTCAACCCTGTCAGTCGAGATTTACTCTCGCGCTCGGAAGGGGATTTCGCTAGAAATCAATGCCCTATCTGCCCTTGTCTTTCTCTTTAGTATTATTCTAGTTGTTGGATATTACTTTATCTCACGTGAGAAGGAGGAGCAAGCATGAAAAAACTCTATTCATTTTTAGCAGGAATTTTAGCAATTATCCTTGTCTTGTGGGGGATTTCCTATCATCTTGATAGTAAAATCAACAGTCGAGATAGTCAAAAATTGGTTATCTACAACTGGGGGGACTACATTGATCCCGAACTTTTGGAGAAATTCACAGAAGAAACAGGGATCCAAGTCCAGTACGAGACCTTTGACTCTAACGAAGCCATGTATACCAAGATCAAGCAAGGCGGAACGACCTACGATATTGCCATCCCAAGTGAGTACATGATCAACAAGATGAAGGATGAAGACCTTTTGGTTCCTCTTGATTATTCAAAAATTGAAGGAATTGAAAATATCGGACCAGAGTTCCTCAACCAGTCTTTTGACCCAGGCAATAAATTTTCAATCCCATACTTCTGGGGAACTTTGGGAATCGTCTACAATGAAACCATGGTAGATGAGGCGCCTGAGCATTGGGATGACCTCTGGAAGCCAGAATACAAGGATTCCATCATGCTCTTTGATGGGGCGCGTGAGGTGCTGGGACTCGGGCTTAACTCACTCGGTTACAGCCTCAACTCAAAGGATCCTCAGCAGTTGGAAGAAACGGTAGACAAGCTCTACAAACTGACTCCAAATATCAAGGCCATCGTGGCAGACGAGATGAAGGGTTACATGATTCAGAACAACGCTGCTATCGGGGTGACCTTCTCTGGGGAAGCCAGCCAGATGTTGGAGAAAAATCCTAACCTCAAGTATGTCGTTCCGACTGAGGCTAGCAATCTCTGGTTTGATAACATGGTCATTCCAAAAACCGTGAAAAACCAAGATGCAGCCTATGCCTTCATTAACTTCATGTTGAAGCCTGAAAATGCTTTGAAGAATGCAGAGTATGTTGGCTACTCAACCCCAAACCTACCAGCCAAGGAAATGCTCCCAGAGGAGACCAAGGAAGACAAATCATTCTATCCAGACGCTGATACCATGAAACACCTAGAAGTTTATGAGAAGTTTGACCATAAATGGACAGGCAAATACAGCGACCTCTTTCTCCAGTTTAAAATGTACCGGAAGTAGGAGATTATCTACTATCGGAAATAATTTCAATCAGACAAAAAATAAAACCTAGCCATAGAAAATTAACCATTTTATGGCTAGGTTATTTATTAAAATAGATCATGAATTAGTAGAAAAATATACTTAATTATGCTATAATTTCGATAGAGTTAAAGGCATTTTAGCTTATGATTGAGGTAGTAGTTATGATTAAAAAAGCTATTTTTAGAGGAATTATTCCTTTTGTTATTATGACCAGTTTAGCATTTTTTATAAGACTTCAAGGGATTGATATTTTTCAGGTTAAAAGTACATTTTTGGTTGGTATTATTGCTACCTCGATAGCATCAGCCTCGGTAATTTATGAAATTGAAAAATGGTCGCTATTTAAACAATCTATTATACATTTTATCATTATGCTTTTTACTGTTCTTCCCTGTCTTCTATTTAGTGGATGGTATAAGTTGGTCTCAATTTTGGATTATCTCATTGTTTTAGGTCAATTCTTATTGGTTGGAAGTTTCTTGTGGGCTATCGCCTATATAATATTTGGGAAACTTCTAAAGAAATGAGTTGGGCATTAACCTTGACGAACTCCTTCAAAAACGATATAATACTAGAGTTGAGAATTGATTTTCAGTCATCTTAGTCCAGAGAAATGGCGGTGCTGCGAGCCATCTAAGCTAGGAAATCATGCTACTCAATCAGACAATTGCATAAGAACAAGAGAATGACAAGTTCATTGAATGAAGGTGGTACCGCGGTTTTTCGCCCTTCGTGATATGGACTTGTCTTTTGATTTTTGGAGGTGTTTATGAAGACATTTCTCGTGAAACAAAAGTTTCGACTTGGAGGCGAACGCTTCGATATCAAGGATGATAGAGGAGTAGTGAACTATCAGGTGGAGGGATCATTTTTCCAAATTCCTAAGACCTTTACCATCTATGACGCCTATGGTGAGCAAGTCAGTGAAATCAGCAAAGAATTTTTCACCTTACTTCCTCGCTTTAACATTCAGCTACGGGACGGGTCAAATTTCGTCATTCGTAAGAAGTTTACTTTCTTCAGAGATAAGTATGAATTTGACAACCTCGGTCTTCGTATCGAGGGCAATATCTGGGATTTGAATTTCAAATTACTAGATGATCGTGATCAGCTTGTCGCCGAGATTAGGAAAGAGATTTTCCATTTAACATCGACTTACAACGTAACCGTCTATGAAGACTCTTATGCAGATTTGGTTATTTCCCTCTGTGTCGCAATTGACTATGTGGAAATGCTGGAAAGCCAATCACATTAAACAAGTAAATAAGGAGATATTATGAAACAACTATCTAGTGCTCAAGTTCGCCAAATGTGGCTGGATTTCTGGGCAAGCAAAGGCCACTCTGTAGAACCATCAGTTAGCTTGGTTCCAGTAAACGACCCAACTCTTTTGTGGATTAACTCAGGAGTGGCAACTCTTAAGAAATACTTTGACGGGACTATCAAACCTGAAAATCCACGTATCACCAATGCGCAAAAGGCTATCCGTACCAACGACATCGAAAATGTCGGAAAAACTGCGCGTCACCATACTATGTTTGAAATGTTGGGGAACTTCTCTATCGGGGATTACTTCCGTGATGAAGCCATCACTTGGGCTTATGAGCTTTTGACAAGCCCAGAATGGTTTGACTTTCCAGCTGAAAAACTTTACATGACTTACTATCCAGACGATAAGGATTCTTACAACCGTTGGATTGAAGTAGGAGTGGATCCAAGTCACTTGATCCCAATCGAGGATAATTTCTGGGAAATCGGTGCTGGACCTTCTGGACCAGATACAGAGATCTTCTTTGACCGTGGAGAAGCCTTTGATCCAGAAAATATCGGTATTCGTCTTCTTGCAGAAGATATCGAAAACGACCGTTACATCGAAATCTGGAATATCGTTTTGTCACAATTTAACGCAGACCCTGCTGTTCCTCGTAGCGAGTACAAGGAATTGCCACACAAGAACATTGATACGGGTGCTGGTTTGGAGCGTTTGGTGGCGGTTATCCAGGGGGCTAAGACTAACTTTGAAACAGACCTCTTTATGCCGATCATCCGTGAAGTTGAGAAATTGTCTGGTAAGGTCTACGACCAAGATGGCGACAACATGAGCTTCAAGGTTATTGCGGACCACATCCGTTCCCTTTCATTTGCCATTGGGGATGGTGCCCTTCCAGGAAATGAAGGCCGTGGCTATGTCCTTCGTCGTCTTCTCCGTCGCGCTTCCATGCACGGTCAAAAATTGGGCATCAACGAGCCTTTCCTTTACAAACTCGTTCCAACTGTTGGAAAAATCATGGAAAGCTACTACCCAGAAGTCCTTGAAAAACGTGACTTTATCGAGAAAATTGTTAAGAGTGAAGAAGAGTCATTTGCCCGTACCCTTCACTCAGGTCAACACTTTGCGGAAACCATCGTAGCTGACTTGAAAGCGAAAGGTCAAAACGTTATCGCGGGGCAAGATGTCTTCAAACTCTACGATACTTACGGTTTCCCAGTGGAACTGACAGAAGAAATCGCTGATGAAGCTGGTGTGACTGTAGACCGTGAAGGTTTTGAAGCAGCCATGAAAGAGCAGCAAGAACGTGCGCGTGCGTCTGCTGTCAAAGGTGGATCTATGGGTATGCAGAATGAAACCCTTCAAAACATCACTGTAGAAAGTGTCTTCAACTACAATGCTAGTCAATTGCCTTCTAAATTGCTTGCTATCGTGGCTGACAATGCTGAAGTTGAAGCTGTTTCAGAAGGAACTGCCTCTCTCATCTTTGCAGAGACTCCGTTCTACGCGGAAATGGGTGGACAAGTAGCTGACCACGGTCAAATCTTGGATGCTGCAGGAAACCTTGTTGCTACTGTGACAGATGTTCAAAAAGCACCAAATGGACAACCACTCCATACCGTTGAAGTTCTTGCTCCTCTTGCTTTGAATCAAGAATATACCTTGGCAATCGATACTAATCGTCGTCATCGTGTCATGAAAAACCACACAGCCACTCACTTGCTCCATGCGGCCCTTCATAATATCCTTGGCCACCATGCGACACAAGCAGGATCTCTGAACGAAGTAGAATTCCTTCGTTTTGACTTCACACACTTCCAAGCAGTGACTCCTGAAGAATTGCGTGCCATTGAACAACAGGTCAATGAGAAAATCTGGGAAGCAATTGCTGTAGAAACTGTTGAGACAGATATTGACACTGCTAAAGAAATGGGCGCTATGGCTCTCTTTGGTGAAAAATACGGTAAGGAAGTTCGTGTTGTGACTATCGGCGATTACTCAGTTGAGCTTTGTGGTGGTACCCACGTTGGCAACACTTCTGAGATTGGACTCTTCAAGATTGTCAAAGAAGAAGGTATCGGATCAGGAACTCGCCGTATCTTGGCGGTGACTGGTAAGGAAGCCTTTGAAGCCTACCGTGAGCAAGAAGACGCTCTTAAAGCTGTCGCAGCAACCTTGAAAATACCGCAAGTCAAGGAAGTTCCTCACAAGGTAGAAGGACTTCAAGAACAACTTCGTCAACTTCAAAAGGAAAATGCAGAATTGAAAGAAAAAGCCGCAGCCGCAGCTGCAGGTGATGTCTTCAAGGATGTGAAGGAAGTCAACGGCTACCGTTACATTGCGAGCCAAGTTTCTGTATCAGATGCTGGTGCCCTTCGTACCTTTGCGGATAACTGGAAACAAAAAGACTACTCTGACTTGCTTGTTTTAGTTGCAGCTATCGGAGACAAAGTCAATGTCCTTGTCGCAAGCAAGACGAAAGATCTTCATGCAGGAAACCTTGTCAAAGAATTGGCACCAATCGTCGATGGACGTGGTGGTGGTAAACCAGATATGGCCATGGCAGGAGGAAGCAACCAAGCTAAAATCCAAGACTTGTTGGATGCCGTAGCAGGTAAATTGTAAGACAATGAAGATCTATCCATTTGGGTAGGTCTTTTTGTGCATACAAAAAAGCCAAATCCGGTTGGATTTGACTTGTACCTGATAGGTTTATTTTGCTGCCCAGACACTGACTGAAGCCGCTGCTACTGGAAATTCTCCATAACCATCAGCATTGATTGTAACTTGTGCTGGATGATTTTCAAGGAGGTCAATAAAGGTTTGGTCAGCCCATTCTTGACCGACAAACATGGATTTGCTGTTTTCTTGGTCATTTGAGATAAGGACAGCGATTGGTGATTGGTTTTCAGCACCTGAACGAACCCATCCGATACAGTTGGCATCATCAAAGTAGTCTGTTTGCTCTCCATAGGCCCTGTCTTTTCGGATGGCTAGGAGACGATCAAGAACTTCTTTGAAATCTTGTTGAGCAAATTGCCCAGAAATACCATAATAGTCTCCGTAAAAGACACATGGAAGCCCATCTTGGCGTAATAGAATAAGGGCATAGGCTGCTGGCTTGAACCATTCTTCAACAGTAGACTCAAGGGCTTGTCCTCGTTGAGTATCATGGTTGTCGACAAAGGTTACAGCCTTATCGGGTTTTAGTTCAACCAAGCTATCTGTGAAAATGTTACGAAGATCGTAACTTGCTCCAGCTTGACTGGCTTCAAAGAGATTCTGGTGGAGGCGAACATCGACAAGGTCAAAGCGTTCTTCTGTTTTTTCAAGATAGTCTAGGTTGGCTTCCTTGTCAGGGTTCCAAAATTCTCCGAAAACATAGAAATCTTGACCGTATTTTTCCTTCATATCACGGATGAAATTGCCCATAAAGAAGGAGTCGATGTGCTTAACGGCATCCAAGCGGAAACCAGCTACACCAGTCGTTTCCATGAACCAGTCAGCCCAGTCATAGATATTTTGGATGACTTCAGGATGTTTAAAGTCTAGGTCGGCATACATGAGGTAGTCGTAGTTACCGTTTTCGTTATCGACCAATTCCTCGTTGGCCCAGCCCTTATTGTCCCCTTGAATCAGATAAATCCCAGACTTACGGCGCTTTGCATCATAGTCAGTACCTGTAAAGTGGTACCAGTGCCATTCAAAGTCATTATAGGTTTTCTGACGTCCATCAAAAGTGAAGTGGGTCCAGCCGTTGATAGTAAAGGGCTCACTTAATTGAACGGTACGGTCCTCAGGGTCCACTTCAATAACCTGAAAGGCTTCCATGTGATCGGCTGCAGCCTTGTGATTGAGCACCACATCGGCCATAGGTTGAATTCCCTGTGCTTTTAGGGCTTGAATGGCTTGAAGATAGTCTTCTTTAAACCCATACTTGGTGCGGACAGTCCCTTTTTGGTGAAATTCGCCTAGGTCAAAAAGATCGTAAACACCATAGCCGACATCTTTTTCGTTGGTTGCCTTGAAGGCAGGTGGCATCCAGACATGGCTGATACCAAGGTTTGCTAGGTGCTCTGCATCATTTGTCAGTCGCGTCCAGTGTTGGCCGTCATGAGGCAGATACCATTCAAAGTATTGCATAAGTGTGCGATTTTGCATTGTTTTTCCTCTTGCTTATCAATGTTGTGTTTTATTCTACCATAAAGTTTAGAACTAGGCAAACGTTTGCGCAAGATTCTATACTCATTTATGATTTTGTCTATTTTTAGCGCGTGGAAACTCTCCTTCCATCACAAGGGAAAGGATGTTTTGGTGAAAAAGTAAATGGCATATACTTATTTTAACAAAAATGACACTCAGTAAACTAAAGTACAACTGGTTAAACGGTTTCTTTTTTGAGAATTGTCACAAAATTTGCTATAATAGTAGCTATGAATAGAATTAGAGTCAGCAGACGTGTTGAAAAAAAGCTAGCTAAGGGTCTAGTTCTTTTGGAAGCGAGTGATTTAACAGATATTGAACTGATAGATCAGGCAGTAGAAGTTCTTAGTCAAGACGGGAAGTTTTTAGGGAGTGCCTATCTTTCTCAGCAGAACAAGGGAATCGGCTGGTTCATCAGCAAGGAAAAGGTTCGTTTCAATCAAGCCTTTTTTGAATCTCTGTTTCGTAAGGCCAAGGAAGCTAGAAAGCCTTATTATCAAGATGACTTGACCACTGCCTTTCGCCTTTTTAATCAAGAGGGGGATGGTTTTGGTGGTCTGACTATTGATCTCTATGGAGATTATGCTGTTTTTTCTTGGTACAACTCCTTTGTTTACCAGATTCGTGAGCTGATCGTAAAGGCTTTTAAGGAAGTTTTTCCTGAGGTCTTGGGGGCTTATGAGAAGATTCGTTTTAAAGGTCTAGACTACGAGTCTGCCTATGTTTATGGTGAGGAAGCGCCAGATTACTTTACTGTTCTTGAGAATGGGGTACTCTATCAAGTCTTTATGAATGATGGCTTGATGACAGGGATTTTCCTAGACCAGCATGAGGTTCGTGGGAGTCTGGTTGACGGTCTAGCTATGGGCAAATCTTTGCTCAATATGTTTTCCTATACGGCTGCTTTTTCTGTTGCTGCAGCTATGGGAGGCGCTAGTGAGACGACTTCTGTCGACTTGGCCAAACGGTCTAGAGAACTATCAGAAGCTCATTTTCAGGCAAATGGACTCAGCACGGACAATCACCGTTTTATCGTCATGGATGTCTTTGAGTACTTCAAGTATGCTAAGCGAAAAAGTTTGACTTATGATGTGATTGTTCTGGATCCGCCTAGCTTTGCTCGTAATAAAAAACAAACATTTTCTGTGGCGAAGGACTATCACAAGTTGATTTCCCAGAGCCTAGAGATTTTAAATCCGGGAGGGATTATCATTGCCAGTACTAATGCTGCCAATGTTTCCCGCCAGAAATTTACAGAACAAATTGATAAAGGTTTTGCAGGAAGAAGGTATCAGATTTTAAACCAATATGGTCTTCCAGCAGACTTTGCCTATAATAAAAAAGATGAAAGCAGTAATTACCTCAAGGTGATTAGTATGAAGGTTAGTAGATGAAATTAGTCGTTTCAGTAATGCCAAGAAGTTTAGAGGAAGCGCAAGAACTGGATGCCACTAGGTATGAAGATGCCGATATCATTGAGTGGCGTGCGGACTTTCTTACAAAGGACGCTATTTTACAGGCGGCACCTGCTATTTTTGAAAAATTTGCAGGACGCGAACTGGTCTTTACCCTTCGAACTCGCGCTGAGGGAGGAGAAATCGAACTTTCTTCTGAAGAGTATGTTCAAATCATCAAAGAAGTCACCCAACTCTATCAGCCGGATTATGTGGATTTTGAGTATTTCAGCCACAAGGATGTTTTTGAGGAGATGTTGGATTTTCCAAATCTGGTCTTGAGTTATCACAATTTCCAAGAAACACCTGAAAACATGATGGAAATCTTGTCTGAATTGACCAGCTTGACTCCAAAAGTAGTGAAGGTATCAGTAATGGCAAATACAGCTCAGGATGTTTTGGATCTGATGAATTATACGCGAGGTTTCAAGACACTCAATCCTGAGCAAGAGTACGTGACTATTTCCATGGGGAAAATTGGTAAGGTTTCGCGTATCACTTCAGATGTGACAGGTTCTAGCTGGTCTTTTGCTAGCATGGATGCGGCCAGTGCACCAGGCCAGATTTCTCTATCAAGTATGAAAAAAATCAGGGAGATTCTGGATGAAGCTTGATGGCTATACACGCATGGCGGCTGTCGTTGCAAATCCAATAAAACACTCTATGTCACCATTCATTCACAATAGTGCCTTTAAAGCGACTGCTACTAATGGTGTCTATCTAGCTTGGGAAATTGAAGCAGGTGACTTGGCAGAAACAGTCGCTAATATTCGCCGTTACCAGATGTTTGGGATCAATCTCTCCATGCCTTACAAGGAGCAAGTGATTCCTTATCTGGATGAGTTGAGTGATGAGGCTCGTTTGATTGGGGCGGTCAACACAGTTGTTAATCAAGACGGAACGTTAATTGGATATAATACAGATGGCAAGGGATTCTTTAAGAGCTTGCCTTCTTTTACAATCTCGGATAAGAAAATGACCATTCTGGGAGCAGGTGGTGCGGCCAAGTCCATTTTGGCTCAAGCTATTTTGGATGGCGTCAGTCAGATTTCAGTCTTTGTTCGCTCAAGTTCTATCGAAAAAACAAGACCTTATCTGGACAAGTTACAGGAGCAAACAGGCTTTAAAGTGGACTTGTATGCTTTAGAAAATGTTTCTGAACTGCAATCAAGGATTGCTGAGTCGGACCTGCTCGTCAATGCGTCTAGTGTGGGAATGGACGGTCAGTCGTCCCCAGTTCCAGAAAGCATCAATTTACCAGAAACTCTCTTGGTCGCAGATATCATTTACCAACCCTTTGAAACGCCATTTTTGAAATGGGCTAAAAGTCAGGGCAATCCAGCCGTTAATGGTCTGGGAATGTTGCTCTATCAAGCTGCAGAAGCTTTTCAACTGTGGACAGGTAAGGAAATGCCGACAGATGAGATTTGGCAGTCCTTAACAGAAAAATATAAATAGTGAAAAGGAGACCCTACTATGAAAATCAGAATCGATATTCCGCATCATTCTTATGATATTCAGATTGAAAAAGGTTGTCTGGCTCAGGCTGGTCAATGGTTGCGAGAACTCTGGCAACCTCAAAAGGTAGTCATTGTGACAGATAACCATGTAGCTTCTCTCTATGCAGAGAAGGTTAAACTCAGCCTAGAAGATGCTGGTTTTCAGGTAGCTGTTTTTGACTTCTTAGAAGGCGAAGAACGAAAAAATTTAACCACTGTTCAGAAAGTCTATGAGTTTCTAGTTAAGCAGGGTTTGACTCGTAGCGATGGAATCGTGGCTCTTGGTGGTGGTGTCGTTGGGGACTTGGCTGGTTTTGTGGCCTCTACCTATATGCGGGGCATTCACTTTGTTCAGATTCCGACTAGTTTGACAGCCCAGGTTGATTCTTCTATCGGTGGAAAGACAGGTGTTAATACTCCATTTGCTAAGAATATGGTGGGGACTTTTGCCCAACCAGATGGGGTTCTGATTGACCCGCTTGTCCTTGAAACACTCGGGAAAAGAGAGTTGATTGAGGGAATGGGTGAGGTTATCAAGTACGGCTTGATTGAGGATCCAGAACTGTGGGCTCTCTTAACGGAACTAGATGGTTCTGTAGAGAGCATACTTGAACATGCAGAGACTTTGATTGAACATTCTTGTCAGGTGAAGCGCAAGATGGTGGTTGAGGATGAGTTGGACAATGGTGTTCGCCTCTACCTCAATTTTGGGCACACTATTGGTCATGCTATCGAAGCAACGGCCGGTTATGGCAAGGTCATGCATGGTGAGGCTGTGGCCATGGGTATGGTACAGATTTCCAAGGTTGCTGAGGAAAAAGGTCTTATGCCAGAAGGAATAACCCAGTCCATTAGAGAGATGTGCCAGAAATTTGGTTTGCCAGTTGACTATGAAAACTGGGATGTTGACAAGCTTTATCAGGCTTTGACTCATGACAAGAAGGCGCGTGGCAACACCTTGAAATTGGTCTTGGTACCAGAGCTTGGTTCAGCGACCATTCACCCAGTTTCTCTGGAAGAGATGAAAGACTACTTGGTAAAATAAGGAGAACGTATGAGATATTTAACTTCAGGAGAATCACACGGTCCGCGTCTGACGGCAATTATCGAGGGAATTCCAGCTGGACTTCCTTTGACAGCTGAGGATATTAATGGGGACCTTAAACGCCGTCAGGGTGGCTACGGTCGTGGTGGTCGTATGAAGATTGAGAGTGACCAGGTTGTCTTTACTTCGGGCGTTCGGCACGGGAAGACGACAGGGGCTCCCATTACCATGGATGTCATCAACAAAGACCACAAAAAATGGCTAGATATCATGTCTGCAGAAGACATCGAAGACCGCCTCAAAAGCAAGCGGAAAATCACCCATCCTCGTCCAGGTCACGCCGACTTGGTAGGGGGCATCAAGTACCGTTTTGATGACTTACGAAATTCCTTGGAGCGGTCATCTGCCCGTGAAACCACCATGCGAGTTGCAGTTGGAGCGGTAGCCAAACGTCTCTTAGCTGAGCTGGATATGGAGATTGCCAACCACGTTGTGGTCTTTGGTGGTAAGGAAATCGATGTACCTGAAAATCTGACAGTAGCTGAGATTAAGGAACGAGCTACCCAGTCTGAAGTTTCTATTGTCAACCAAGAGCGAGAACAAGAAATCAAGGACTATATTGACCAAATCAAACGTGACGGTGATACCATCGGTGGGGTTGTGGAGACAGTCGTCGGAGGTGTTCCAGTTGGCCTTGGTTCTTATGTCCAATGGGACAGAAAATTGGATGCGAGATTGGCTCAGGCAGTTGTCTCTCTCAATGCCTTTAAAGGGGTGGAATTTGGTCTCGGCTTTGAAGCTGGTTACCTCAAAGGCAGCCAGGTCATGGATGAAATTCTCTGGTCTAAAGAAGAAGGCTATACTCGTCGTACCAATAATCTAGGTGGTTTCGAAGGTGGTATGACCAATGGACAACCCATCGTTGTCCGTGGTGTCATGAAACCCATTCCCACTCTTTATAAACCACTTATGAGTGTGGATATCGAAACCCACGAACCTTACAAGGCAACTGTGGAGAGAAGTGATCCGACCGCACTTCCAGCAGCAGGTGTGGTCATGGAAGCTGTTGTGGCAACGGTTCTGGCACAAGAAATCCTTGAAAAATTCTCATCAGATAATCTTGAGGAATTAAAAGAAGCGGTAGCTAAACACAGAGACTATACAAAGAACTATTAAGGAGTCCTTATGGCAAAAACCATCTATATCGCAGGTCTTGGTTTGATTGGTGCTTCGATGGCCCTAGGTATCAAGCGTGATCATCCAAATTGTGAAATTTTGGGTTATAATCGCAGTCAGGCTTCGAGAGACATTGCCTTAGAGAGGGGGATGATTGACCGTGCGACGGATGATTTTGCCAGTTTCGCTCCTCTGGCAGATATCATTATTCTGACCTTGCCAATCAAGCAGACCATTGCTTTTATTAAGGAGCTGGCAGATTTAGACTTGAAAGAAGGCGTCATTATCTCGGATGCGGGCTCAACCAAGTCAGCCATTGTGGATGCAGCGGAGAAGTATTTGGCTGGCAAGCCTGTTCGCTTTGTTGGGGCCCATCCCATGGCTGGTAGCCACAAAACAGGGGCTGCCTCTGCGGATGTTAATCTCTTCGAAAATGCCTACTATATCTTCACACCTTCGAGCCTGACAGGTCCTGAAACACTTGAGGAAATGAAGGATCTGCTTTCAGGCCTTCATGCTCGTTTTATCGAGATTGATGCCAAGGAGCATGATCGAGTCACTTCTCAGATTAGTCATTTTCCTCATATTCTGGCTTCCAGTCTCATGGAGCAGACAGCAATCTATGCTCAAGAACATGAACTGGCAAGACGCTTTGCGGCGGGTGGATTTCGAGATATGACTCGGATTGCGGAGAGTGAGCCAGGTATGTGGACTTCCATTCTCTTGTCTAATCGTGAGACCATTCTAGAGCGAATTGCGGATTTTAAGGAGCGCCTAGATGAGGTTGGACAAGCCATCAGCAAGGGAGATGAAGAGCAAATCTGGAACTTTTTCAACCAAGCGCGTGCGCAACGGCAGGCTATGGAAATCCATAAGCGTGGTGGTGTTGATAGCTCTTACGACCTCTATGTCGACGTTCCCGATGAAGAAGATGTCATCTTGCGGATTTTAGAATTGCTACGTGGAACTTCCTTGGTCAACATTCACATCAACGAAGAAAACCGTGAGGATATTCACGGGATTCTACAAATTTCCTTTAAAAATGCTCAAGATTTAGAACGAGCCGAGCATCTCATAACAGAAAATACCGACTACACAGTCGTTGTCAAATAAGGAGAAAATCATGTCAAACATTTACGATAGTGCAAACGAACTCAGTCGCGGACTACGCGAATTACCAGAGTACAAGGCGGTTAAGGCGGCAAAAGATGCCATCCAAGCTGATGCACAAGCTAGCAAGATTTTTGCAGACTACCTCGCTTTCCAGCAAGAAATCCAAGTCATGGCGCAAACGGGACAAATGCCAGACGCCTCTTTCCAAGAAAAGATGCAGTCTTTCAGTAAGCAAATCCAAGAGAACGCTCTTTTGTCAGATTTTTTTGCCAAACAGCAACAATTGTCTATTTACCTTTCAGACATTGAAAAAATTGTCTTTGAACCTGTTTCAGAATTATTGAAATAGTATTTTATCTGTATAAAAGCCAGAAATTTCAAGAATTTCTGGCTTTTTTGTGATAAAATAAGAAAAAGTATTGCAAGTATGAGGTCAACTATGAAACTAAGAACAAACATTCGCCACTTACATGGCAGTATCCGGGTTCCAGGTGACAAGTCTATTAGCCATCGTTCGATTATTTTTGGAAGTTTGGCTGAGGGCGAGACTAAGGTTTATGATATTTTGCGTGGCGAGGACGTGCTTTCGACTATTCAAGTTTTTCGTGACCTTGGTGTTGAAATAGAAGATAAAGACGGTGTGATTAGTATTCAAGGTGTTGGAATGGATGGCTTAAAAGCTCCGCAAAATGCCTTGGATATGGGTAATTCTGGCACCTCGATTCGCCTGATCTCAGGTGTACTTGCTGGTGCAGATTTTGAAGTAGAGATGTTTGGAGATGATAGTCTTTCTAAACGTCCTATGGATCGCGTGACGATTCCACTGAAAAAAATGGGCGTTAGCATTTCAGGGCAAACCGAGCGAGACCTGCCCCCTCTTCACTTAAAAGGGACGAAAAACCTTACACCTATTCACTATGAGTTGCCAATCGCCTCTGCTCAAGTTAAGTCTGCCTTGATATTTGCAGCCTTGCAGGCTCAGGGGGAGTCCGTTATTATCGAAAAAGAGTGTACCCGTAATCATACCGAAGATATGCTTCAGCAATTTGGTGGTCATTTAAGTGTGGACGGCAAGAAAATCACAGTCCAAGGACCACAAAAACTGACCGGACAAAAGGTAGTTGTTCCAGGAGATATTTCTAGCGCTGCCTTTTGGTTGGTCGCTGGATTGATTGTGCCAGATTCTCGTGTGGTGCTGCAGAATGTGGGCATTAACGAAACTCGCACTGGAATCATTGATGTCATTCGCGCCATGGGAGGAAAACTCGAAATAACTGAAATCGATCCAGTCTCTAAATCTGCAACCCTGACTGTTGAGACTTCAGACCTGAAAGGAACAGAGATTGGTGGATCCTTGATTCCACGTTTGATTGATGAATTGCCCATTATTGCCCTTCTCGCGACACAAGCGCGAGGTGTAACGGTCATCAAGGATGCTGAAGAACTCAAGGTCAAGGAAACCGATCGCATTCAGGTCGTGGCAGATGCCTTAAATAGCATGGGAGCGGACATCACCCCCACAGCAGATGGGATGATTATCAAAGGAAAATCCGCCCTTCATGGCGCTAGAGTCAATACGTTTGGTGACCATCGAATTGGAATGATGACAGCCATCGCAGCCCTCTTGGTTGCTGATGGAGAAGTGGAACTTGACCGTGCTGAAGCCATCAATACCAGCTATCCTAGCTTCTTTGATGATTTGGAGAGCTTGATTCATGGCTAAGGTATTACTCGGATTTATGGGGGCAGGCAAGTCGACAATTGCTATAGGATTGGACCCAGACTACATCGATATGGATGCCTTAATCGAGGAACGTTTGGGCATGTCCATTGCGAAATTTTTCGCCGAAAAAGGAGAAGAGGCCTTTCGTCAGGTGGAGTCAGAAGTTCTAGCTGATTTACTAAAAAGGGACCGAGTTGTGTCAACTGGCGGAGGAGTTGTCATTTCTCAGAGAAATCGCGACTTGCTCAAGACCAATCCTGATAACATCTATCTAAAAGCAGATTTTGAAACCCTCTACCAACGTATCGCAGCTGACAAGGACAACCAGCGCCCGCTTTTTCTCAACAAAAGTAAAGAAGAACTAGCAGCTATTTTTCAAAAAAGACAGGCCTGGTATGAGGAAGTAGCCAGTCGGGTTTTGGATGTGACCAAGCTAAGCCCAGAGGAAATTATAGAGGAACTGAGATGAAAATTGCCTATCTAGGTCCCAAGGGATCTTTTTCGCATCATGTTGTGCAGACAGCATTTCCCAAAGAGGAATTGCAGGCTTTTGCCAACATCACAGATGTTATCAAGGCCTATGAACAAGGCTTGGTGGACTATTCGGTGGTGCCAGTTGAAAATTCCATTGAGGGAAGTGTGCATGAAAGCTTGGACTATCTTTTTCATCAGGCGGACATTCAGGCTGTTGCAGAAATAGTTCAACCCATTCATCAGCAACTGATGGCAGTTCCAGGTCAGTCAAAAATTGAGAAGATTTTTTCTCATCCTCAGGCTCTGGCTCAGGGAAAGAAATTCATAGAGGAGCATTATCCAGAAGCCCAGCTTGAAGTGACGGCAAGTACAGCTTATGCAGCTCGCTTTATCTCGGAACATCCAGACCAGCCTTATGCAGCCATTGCTCCTAAAAGTTCAGCTGAAGAATATGGCTTGGAATTAATTGCAGAGGATATTCAGGAGATGGAAGCCAATTTCACACGTTTTTGGGTGTTAGGGGCAGAGATACCGATGATTCCTTTGAACTCGCAAGCTGAAAAAATGAGTTTGGCCTTAACCTTACCGGACAATCTTCCCGGTGCCCTCTACAAGGCACTTTCAACCTTTGCTTGGCGAGGTATTGACCTAACCAAGATAGAAAGTCGCCCTTTGAAAACAGCCTTGGGAGAATATTTTTTCATTATTGATGTGGATTATAGTGCGAAAGAGCTGGTTCATTTTGCCAGACAAGAACTAGAAGCAATTGGAATCCAGTACAAGATACTGGGAACCTACCCTATTTTCACCATAAGGGACCTAGGAAAGGAGAGCCTATGAGCAAAGAAAGCCTTTTAAGTCATCATGAGCAGTTACGCTATGACTATCTCTTCAAAAATATTCATTACCTCAACGACCGTGAACGGAGGGAGTTTGATTATCTGCAACAGAAAATGGCAGGTCCCAAGTCTGAAGTTCACCATTTCTACCAAGAAGAAAAAGAAGAAACTTGGGGTAGAGATATTGATCTTCCGACTTATGGCAGTAGAAGTCGATCTAAGAGACGTGAAAAGGTAACTCCTCTGCCTAAAGTCAAAAAGAAAAAAAGAAGAATTCGCTTCAAACGAATACTGACTTGGCTCTTGCTGTTGATTACATGTGTGGCTGCGGGCATGATTATTATGTTTCTTCGAGGTTTTCAGTCGGCAACTACTAGCAATAAGCCAGCTGATGCAAAAGCGGCACAAGTACAGGTGTTTAATGGTCAAGATACTAAAGACGGGGTGAATATCCTAATCATGGGGACAGATGGCCGTATTGGTCAAAATAGTGCAGAAACTCGCACAGACACGATTATGGTATTGAATGTTAGTGGTTCGGATAAGAAAATCAAGCTAGTTAGCTTCATGCGTGACAACCTAGTCTATATTGATGGCTACAGCCAGATTGTGAATGGCAAGAAACAAATGGATAATAAACTCAACGTAGCCTATGAACTTGGGGAGCAGGAGGGGCAAAAAGGAGCAGAAATGGTCCGCAAGGTTCTAAAAGACAACTTTGATTTGGACATTAAGTACTATGCTCTAGTGGATTTTCAGGCCTTCGCAACTGCGATTGATACACTATTTCCTGATGGAGTGACTATAGACGCTAAGTTTTCAACGTTAAATGGCCAGCCTCTAACAGAAGCTACAGTTGGAGATGACCTACATGCAACAGAAACGGAATCACCAACTCAAACTATTAAAGTTGGGAAACAGCAGATGAATGGCTCGACCTTGCTCAACTACGCTCGTTTCCGTGATGATGATGAAGGAGACTATGGTCGTACCAAACGTCAGCAGCAAGTCATGTCAGCTGTTCTTGAGCAAATCAAAGATCCAACCAAACTCTTTACAGGATCAGAAGCACTTGGAAAAGTTTTTGGAATGACTTCAACCAATCTACCTTATACTTTCCTACTGACTAATGGTTTGTCAGTTATCGAAGGCGCACAGAATGGTATTGAAAGACTCACAGTGCCAGAACTTGGCGATTGGGTAGATGCCTATGATGTCTACGGAGGACAAGGCCTACTTGTCGACCAAAACAAATACCAGACTAAACTCTCCCAAATGGGAATGAGATAAGATGTAAATAAATGAAAATCAAAGCTTCATTCACTGGTGAAAAGAGTGGATTGGGCTTTGATTTTTTACGGTATCTGATGGATTTTTAAGGCTTTTTTATGGTATAATAAAACGATATAACTCGTTATTGGACAGAAGAGGAGAGACATGAGTGATTTGAAAGCGATTCAGGCTCGTAGTCTGGAAATGGCTGAATATTTTGTCGCATTTTGTAAAGAACATAATTTGTTGTGCTATCTCTGTGGTGGTGGGGCTATTGGTACCCTTCGTAATAAGGGTTTCATTCCTTGGGATGATGATTTAGACTTTTTCATGCCTCGCAAAGATTATGAAAAATTAGCAGAACTGTGGCCTCGTTATGCAGATGAGCGTTATTTCTTGTCAAAGAGTCACAAGGATTTTGTAGACCGTAACCTTTTTATTACCATTCGTGATAAGGAAACAACTTGTATCAAGCCTTATCAGAAGGATTTGGATTTGCCCCACGGTTTGGCTTTGGACGTTTTACCTTTGGATTATTATCCGAAAAATCCAGCTGAGCGTAAGAAACAGGTTCGCTGGGCCTTGATTTATTCACTCTTTTGCGCCCAAACTATCCCAGAAAAGCATGGTGCAGTCATGAAATGGGGAAGTCGTATCTTACTCGGTTTGACTCCCAAATCTCTACGTTATCGCATTTGGAAAAAAGCTGAAAAAGAAATGACCAAGTATGGTCTGGCTGAGAGCGATGGAATCACGGAATTATGCTCAGGTCCTGGCTACATGAGAAACAAGTACCCAATCGCATCCTTTGAAGATAATCTCTTCTTGCCATTTGAAGGGACTGAGATGCCCATTCCAGTGGGCTATGATGCCTATCTCAGCACTGCTTTTGGGGACTATATGACACCGCCACCAGCGGACAAGCAAGTACCGCATCATGATGCTATTATAGCGGACATGGACAAGAGCTACACAGAGTATAAGGGAGAATATGGAGCATGATGGGAGAAAGAATAAGCGTTATCGTTCCAGTCTACAATGTAGAAGCCTATTTGGAGCGATGTGTGGAGTCGATTCTTCAACAGACTTATGCCCATTTTGAGTTAATCCTAATCAACGATGGTTCTACTGATTCTAGTGGACAGATCTGTGATCACTTAGCATCTCAGTATGAGAATATCAAGGTTTATCATATCGAAAATGCTGGAGTTTCAAATGCTAGAAATATGGGAATTCAGCTAGCGACTTGTTCTTGGGTTACCTTTATTGATAGCGATGATTTCGTTACCCAGGATTACCTAGCTACTTTAGCAAGTGCAGTTGAAGGGTTGAATGTAGGCTTTGTAATTGCTCCTCTGCACCATGTCAAAAACGGCATTGTAACAGACTTACCTCCACATTCTGGAAAAACAGAACTCTGGTCAACAGAAGAAACCATGAAGGAACTACTGATGACTACTAGAACTTCATTTTTTCCAGTCGCAAAACTGTTTAAGAGAGACCTGCTTGCGGATGAAAAGTTTAATACAAATTATCACCTAGCTGAAGATGCCTTATTTTTAACTGAATTGCTACTAAAGACAAGATGTAGTAGCGTATTTATTGACAAACCAATTTATTATTATGATCATCGTGAGGGAAGTGCAACAACATCTGTTAATCAGCATGTGTTTGACACGATAGAAGTTTATAAGCACATAATTGCTCAAGTATCACAAGCTTTTCCTGATTTAAAACCTGAATTGAAAAATAGAGAATGTTGGTCGTACATCACAGTTTACGATAAAATTATCTTTACTTCATCTGAACAGTACCAAAAGGAGAAAGCCGAACTACGAACTTGGATTGTTCAGCATCGACACGAAATATGGAAGGATGCTTATTTTACTAGATTTCGCAAGATAGCAGTTCTATCACTTGTCTTTTCTCCATGGATTTATAAGAAAATTGTTGGATTAAAAAACTAATATCATGAGAAGGAGTTGAAAATGAATTTTTCAAAAATGGATGAATACTTTGAAAAATCAAAACGATGGATTGCATATCTGTTTGTTTTTATTTCGATTTTAAGTATGAGTTCACTGGTTTATAAGATAGCAAATCCAATCTATAAGGGATTGTCAGCGATTGTTGTACTTTATATTTGCTACACATTGTTGTTTAAGTGGAAACAGATTACAGTAGATCGAAAATTTTTGGCCTTATTTGGCTTGTTATCTGGGAGCCACCTACTATCGGCAGTATTCAATCGCTCCGGACATTTGATTGGGAATGTGATTGAAATCCTCTTCATGGTAACCTATGTTTTATTATTTACCATGTTACAATCAGGGCAACTTAAAAAATTATTTGACTGGATTGCCTATACGGTTCAAATTGTATCTTTTTCTTCAGCAATTTTTGCGTTTGGTTTATTAGTAAGTAGAGTCCTTATCCTATTTAAAATTGGCGAACAATCTTATTATTATGGTGTCATGAATGGACGTCTGTGGGGAATTGTCAATCCTAATGCTAGTGCGATATTTTCATACATTAGCATTATTTTGGCCATGTATTTGATCCATAAAGGAAGTAAATATTCTGTTTATCTTAAACTGAACAATCTGATTCAATTAGTATACTTTGCTACCATGCAAAGTAGAGGAGCCTTACTTTCTTTACTCCTCATGATTGGACTCTATAGTTTCTTTGCCACTAGAGGAAGTCTCATTAAACGATTCCTTACTTTTATCGTTGTTAGTGTACTGATTACTGCTACCAACATTGGATTAAGCTATGCAACTTCAATTTATATCTCATCTGAAACCGCGACTGTTTTTGACTTAAACAAAGGACAATCCTACGCCGAGACAGATTCGTCTGTTACCAAGAAGAATGGTGAACTCCATCTAATTGAAACAACACCAAGTGGTAGAACCTATATCTGGAAAAATGCAATCAAGATGGGAAGTGCCAAACCAATTTTTGGTTATGGTGTACGGAATGTTCCAGATTACTATACAGAATATTTCAGTAAATTTGAGATTCAAAATTCCCTTATCGGTGGGAATTTCCATAACATTTTTGTAACCATATTTGTCAGTTCGGGAGTTCTAGGCTTGGTATCCTTCCTTCTTATACTGGCTTATGTCATCAAGCACTTTTTAACTTATTTGATTATTTCCAAGAAAAATACTGACAAATTGATTATGATTCTTTTCTTCGGTATTTTGTTTGGTCAATTGTTTGAAAGTCAGATCATGTATTCTACCAACTTTATCAATATCATCTTTTGGTTGGCAATCGGTTATGGACTAGTGGTTTGCAAACGGGATGAAGGAGTTCGGTATCAAGAAGTAACAGATGTCAGTGAAATTCAACAGATGGAACTTGGAATCATGGAGTACATTCATGAAGTTTGTCAGAAAATTGGTGTCAAGTATTTCCTAGCATATGGAAGTCTAATTGGTGCGGTTCGCCATAAAGGTTTTATCCCTTGGGATGATGACATGGATATCTGCATGTTAAGAGAAGATTATGAGAAGTTGCAAGACTATCTCATCGCTAACCCTGATGAACGTTATGAGGTTATGTCTTATAAAAATAATCTCAACTATGTCTATCCTTTCATGAAAGTGCAGGATAACCATACCTACTTGCTAGAAGAAGATGTACGAATTGATTCCAATATGGGAATTTATGTGGATATTTTCCCTGTAGATGGTTATGAAGATGATGCAGATTTTAAAAACAAGATGACGAAACTCATAAAGAAACGTCAATTGAGTTGTTACACTTTTAAAGGAATTACCAACACGAAAAGTCTACTAAATTCTTTGATCCGTTATATCTCTGTTGTCATTTTCTATTTCACAAATACGAATAAGTATGTTGAGCAAATTGATGAGCTTGCTAAATCTAGAGCAGTTGCTGACTACGAGCAAGTTGATTATTTGATTTACAAGGATATGAATAAGCCAGTTTGGAAACGTGAGTGGTTAGAACAAGTGATTGTGGGAACATTTGAAGGTAAGGAATTTATGATTCCAAAACACTACCATGAAATTTTGACCTCTGACTACGGAGATTACATGCAATTGCCCCCTCTTGAACAAAGAGTATCTCACCATGATTTTAAACTGTGGAAAATCACTAAAAGTTCTAAGTAAGCAAATCGCAGTTAAAAATCGTTTAAAAAATTAGTCAAAATTAGGAGAATAAAACGTATGTCTGAGAGAGTTTTAAGTCTTGAAGAAATAAAACAAGTGGAGTTGGATATTTTAAAGTATCTACATGAACTATGTGAAAAGCATCAGATTAAATATTTTATTGATTTTGGAACCTTACTAGGAGCTGTCCGCCATAAAGGATTTATCCCTTGGGATGATGATACGGATATTTCCTTGGCGCGAGATGAATTTGAAAAGCTTTATAAGGTTTTAGAAAATGAGAATCATCCCTACTACAAATTGATTTCGTTTAGAGAAACAAAAGGCTATCCGTACAGTTATATGCGTGTCCATGATATTAGAACACGTAGAGATGCCAATCTTCTGGATCCGACAGTCGTATTGGGAACTTGCGTTGACATTTTTCCATACGATGGTGTCGTGACGGAGGAAAGTGATTGTAAGAAAATGAAGCTCTATAAACATTTTGTCCGCCTTTCTTCTTTGAATTTCAAAGGAATTAAATCAGAAAATGGGGGGATAAAAAATCTGCCTCGTTATATTGGATCAGCTATTTTTCGCCTAAGTTCTCCACAAACTTGGAATCAAAAATTAGAGAATCTTGCTTTGAAATATAGTGTAAATCAAGCTACAGATCTTACCTGTACGATATTTGATCCAAGCTTTCCAGAGGGAATCAAAAAAGAATGGCTCTATGATCTGGTTGATATGCCATACGAAAACATCGTAGTGAAGGCTCCGAGAAAATATCATGAAATTCTTGTCTACGAATTTGGAGCCGACTATATGACTCCACCACCTGTTGAACAACAGGTTCCAGGAACTGATAAGAATTATTGGATTGATTAGTAAGAGATTGTTTTCATCGAGAAAGGAGTGTTCAAGATGACGAATAAAAAATTAGTTAAATCAGTCAGTTATAGTTTACTTGCTTTCCTTTTTGTGTTGATTGGTTTATCACAACAAGTTAATGCAGACACCATTACTGCTGGTTCAGGCAACCGTATCCATTTCATAAATACTAAAGCAAAATCTGGGAGTGATGCTATCCTTCTGGAAAGTAATGGTCATTATGCTTTGATTGATATGGGAGAAGACTATGATTTTCCTGATGGGAGTGACCCACGTTATCCAAGCCGCTGGGGGATTTCCATGAGAAATTATCAAGTCTTGGAAGACCGTTTGATTCGCCATCTTGATCAGATTGGTGTTAAAAAATTAGATTTTATTTTGGGGACTCATGTTCATAGTGACCATATCGGCGGAGCAGATGAGATACTTAATCGTTACCAAGTTGGTAAGTTTTATTTAAAAAAATATTCAGATGAACGGATTACCTCACACTGGGGACTCTGGGATAATCTTTTCAATTATGATAATGTTTTAAGAGCCGCATACAAACGAGGAGTTACTCTTATTCAGAATATTACAGACGAGGATAGTCACTTTAAATTAGGTGATATGGATATCCAACTCTATAATTATAAAAATGAATATGATGCTGATGGTAACCTGAAAAAAGTTCGAGATGATAACTCAAACTCAATCGTTTCAGTGGTGACTGTGGCAGGAAAGAGAATCTACCTTGGTGGAGATTTGGATAATGCCGAAGGAGCGGAAGATAAGTTAGGTCCAGTTATCGGTAAGGTTGATATGATGAAATGGAATCATCATTATGATGCGACAATTTCAAATACGATTAATTTTCTTGAAAACCTATCTCCAAAGATGATTATTCAGACAACTGGTGGTGATATTAATGTTGCTTCAACCAGAGAATATCTCCAAAAGAAAAATATTCAAGTTCTCAGAGCTTCTAGTCAAACTCAAGACGCTACCGTTTTTGATATTAGTGATAGCGGATTTGCCAATGTTTCTAATCTCTTCCCTGACATCCCTGTAGTTGACGAAAAATGGTATCAAGAAGGTGGCTACTGGAAATATCGTTTAAGTGATGGGGAAATGGCTATCGGTTGGAAAGAGATTGGCGGAGCCACTTACTTCTTTAATGGAAAAGGACAAATGCAAGCAGGCCGCTGGCTTCACCTTAATGATGATTGGGGAGAAAATGCTAAGGGCAATGATTACTATCTCAACTCAAATGGTAAAATACAAACAGGCGGTTGGTTCAAGCTGGATGGCTCTTGGTATTATATCCAATCAAATGGCGCTAGACGATTTAGTGAGCTTTCTGAAATTGGAGGGAAGAAATATCTCTTTGCAGCAGATGGAAAGATGTTAACAGGACATCAAGTCTTTAATGGCAAGAAGATGTTCTTTGCAGACAGTGGAGCACTCCAAACAGCAGGTAAGCCTTCAACTTGGCAAAAGATTGACTCAGATTGGTATTTCTATGATGAGGATGGGTTACGAACTATCGGTAAAAAGAATATCAATGGAAGCACATATTACTTTAATCAAGAAGGTGTCATGCAAACTGGCTGGGCCTTTGTTGATGGTCACTGGAACTATTTTGCAAGTTCTGGAGCTATGAAAACTGGATGGATCAAGGATCAAGATACTTGGTATTATCTGGATAAAGATGGTATCATGCTCACTGGAAAACAAGATATAAATGGTGTTCGTTACTATTTGAACGCTAGTGGTGCAATGCAAACGGGCTGGAAATGGCTAGAGAACAATTGGTATTACTATGCGAACTCAGGAGCTATGAAAACAGGCTGGATTAAGGATAATGAGAAATGGTATTATCTAAATCAAGATGGTATTATGCAGACCGGGAAACAAGAAATCAACGGTACGCGTTACTATTTGAATACCAGCGGTGCCATGCAAACAGGCTGGCAGTGGCTTGATAAACACTGGCATTACTACGCTGACTCAGGAGCTATGAAGACTGGTTGGTTGAAAGAGCAAGGAACATGGTATTATCTTGAAGATCAGGAAGGCATCATGTTGGTCGGTTTCCAACAAGTGGATGGTAAGCAATATTACTTTAGTGCATCAGGTGTCATGCAGACAGGCTGGAAATGGTTTGATAATCATTATCGTTACTTTGAAGGAAGTGGAGCTATGAAGACAGGTTGGATAAAGGATAAAGGAATCTGGTATTATCTCAATCTTGAAGATGGCATCATGCTAGTTGGTCTTCACAAAATCAATGGCGACCATTATTACTTTGATGAATCAGGAGCTATGCAGACCGGTTGGAAACGAATTGACGGTAATTGGTACTATTTCCAAACAGATGGTTCCTTGTTGAAAAATGCTACCACACCGGATGGTTATAAGGTAAACGAGGAAGGCATTTGGAGACAGGCTGTTGCTGCTGTAAATGGCGAAGCAGATCAGTCAGAGAAGAAGCAAGAAGCTAGTTCCTCTAGTGCTGAACAGCCAAAACAAGATTCAAATCTAGAAGCCAATACTTCTGACAAGAAAGAAAAAGAATAAAAGAAACACCCTACTAGTAAACGCTCGTTTATCAGTAGGGTGTTCTTTTAGTTTCTTTTGATCTTAGCTAATACTAGGTTCAGTGCATAGTGAAGTGTTTTATCCTTAGTGAGAAAGAGTGTTAAGAGATAGTAGATTCCACAAGTAGCTATGGTAGAGAGAACCATGAGAATCATATTGAGGTTCACCGTATAGGAACTGATTTGGAAAATCATCTTGAAAATATAGAAGATAGGGATAAATCCAAGGGATATAAGACCATAACGTGTTAAGGTCACAAAGATTTCTTTTAAATTAATTAGTTGATGTTTCTTAATAAAATGAATTTCTAAGAGAACAACGATGGCTTCCGCAATAATGGTAGTAGCAATATAATACTCAGGGGCAAAAATATTATTGATATACAAGATACAGTTGAAGAGGAGATTTGCTCCACCACCAGCAAAGTAGAAAGCGGTCAAGCGGTTCTCGTGGTCATTGATAAAGATAATTTGCTTACCAAGAATCAATTCAATAGCCCAGATAATGGTTCGAAAGGCGAAGACGCTGGTCACGATACCTGCCTCAAGATACTTTTCAGAAGAGTAGATAACCGTTGCGTACTTTCCTAAAATCATAATTCCGAAACTAGTTGGAATCATGAGAAAATAGAATAATGATGCCGCTTGATTTACAAGATAATTATAAGAATTGTAATCCTTTTTCCCGAGGTAGTAGCCGAGACGTGGAATGCTGACACTGATAGCTCCACTTAGGACACCAGCAATCAGCATGACAATGCTATAGGCAATTGTATAATAAGAAATGTAGTTTTCATCTGGTCCCTTGGTGATAAACATTCTATCTAGCAAGGTATAAAGCATATTAGCGTTTGCTAAGAGAAGCATAGTAAAGAGTGGTTTAGAAGCTTTAGCTAATTCGACGAATCCAATTTTAACAAAAGAAACTTCTCTCTTAATCCAAAGAAAACTAAGGAGGTAGTTGAGGATAGTTGTCGCAGTCATGACGATAGTGTAGGGAACAATATCATCAGCAGTTTTGACAAAGGCAAAGATGGCGACCAGCATGGTAATCCGAATAATCAATGTCTTGTAAAGGATAAAGGCATAGTTTTCATAGGCCTCATTCATCCATTCGATATTGAGGAATTGGAAGAGAGCTTGGGCTCCTAGGATGTAGTAGAGGACTTTCAGGTTCTCAATGCTGGTGTCAAAGAAGATGAAGAGGAAGTAGATACCAGTCGTCAGGAGAGAAGTGAAAACTGAGATATAAAACAACTTAGAAAAGACGTAGTTGATTTTATTCTTATCGTCCTTAACCTTACTGATAGCACGAATCCCGTAGTTGTATATTCCAAAGGCAGCTAGTGGAATAACGAAACTTGCCCAGGTATTGGCCGTATTGAAATAACCGTAGTTGGATTTGCTGAGGATCCGCGTCAGATAAGGGTTGGTTATCAACGGAAAAACGATATTGAGAATATTGACCAGCAAGCTGGCCAAGGCATTTACTTTTATATTTTTCATTGAACTTTCTTTCCTAAATCTTAAATCATCACTAGTATTATATCATATTCAGCGCCATTCTTTTGATAAAATCGTAAAAATCTAGTATAATAGATAAACTGAAAGTATGAGGTTACTAGATATGAAGATGAAACAAATTAGTGATACAACACTGAAAATCACGATGACTTTAGATGATTTGATGGATCGGGGAATGGAAATCGCAGACTTTCTCGTTCCTCAGGAAAAAACAGAAGAGTTTTTCTATGCTATTTTAGATGAACTGGAAATGCCAGACAATTTCTTGGATAGTGGCATGCTGAGTTTCCGTGTGACGCCAAAACCTGATAAGGTGGATGTCTTTGTGACCAAGTCCAAGATTGACCAAAATCTAGATTTTGATGATTTGGCGGACCTACCTGACATGGAAGAATTGGCCCAAATGTCACCAGATGAATTTCTCAAGACACTAGAAAAGAGTATCGCAGAGAAAACCAAGGATGATATAGAGGCTATTCAATCCCTAGAACAGGTCGAGGCTAAGGAAGAGGAGCTGGAGCAAGCGAACAAGGAGACTGAGAGCAAGAAGGAACCTTATATCTACTATATCTTGCGTTTCGCAAATCTTGCTGACCTAGTTGCTTTTGCAAAGACGGTTAACTACCAGATGGAAACATCTGAACTCTATAAGATGAATGACCACTATTATTTGACAATCTTAGTTGATGTGGAAAACCATCCTAGTCCATATCCAGCCTGGCTCTTGGCTCGTATGCGTGAATTTGCTGACGACAGTGATATCAGTCGTTCAGTCTTGCAGGAATATGGTCAAATTTTGATCAATCATGATGCCGTGCTTGGTCTTCAAAAAATCAACAATTAAGAAAGGCGAACCAATTGATTCGTTTTTTCTTTTCCATCTATAAATCGTGGTTTTCATGGATAGGAATTTTCGCAAAATTCTGTTATAATGGCTATATCAGAAAATTTCTAGGAGACAAACATGACAGTTAAAATTGCTTTACTTGGCTTTGGTACCGTTGCAAGTGGTGTGCCATTCCTCCTAAAGGAAAATGGAGAAAAAATCGTTCAGTCAGCTCATTCGGAGATTGAAGTAGCCAAGGTATTGGTCAAGGATGAAGATGAAAAGAACCGCTTGCTTGCGGCAGGAAATGACTTTAACTTTGTAACCAATGTAGACGATATTTTATCAGACAAGGACATTACTATCGTAGTGGAATTGATGGGGCGTATCGAACCAGCTAAGACCTTTATCACTCGTGCCTTGGAAGCTGGGAAACACGTTGTTACTGCTAACAAGGACCTTTTGGCTGTCCATGGTGCAGAATTGTTAGAAATCGCTAAAGAGCATAATGTAGCACTTTACTATGAAGCTGCAGTTGCTGGTGGGATTCCAATTCTTCGTACTTTAGCAAATTCATTGGCTTCTGATAAAATCACGCGCGTCCTTGGTGTGGTTAACGGAACTTCTAACTTTATGATGACCAAGATGGTGGAAGAAGGCTGGTCTTATGATGACGCTCTTGCGGAAGCACAAAGACTAGGTTTTGCAGAAAGCGACCCTACAAATGATGTTGATGGGATTGATGCAGCCTACAAGATGGTGATTTTGAGCCAGTTTGCTTTTGGGATGAAGGTTGCTTTTGACGATGTAGCCCACAAGGGAATCCGCAACATCACACCAGAAGATGTAGCTGTGGCTCAAGAGCTTGGTTATGTTGTGAAATTGGTTGGTTCTATCGAGGAAACTCCTTCAGGTATTGCTGCAGAAGTGACTCCAACCTTCCTACCTAAAGCACATCCACTTGCCAGTGTGAATGGGGTAATGAACGCTGTTTTTGTAGAATCTATCGGTATCGGTGAGTCTATGTATTACGGACCAGGTGCGGGTCAAAAACCAACTGCAACAAGTGTTGTAGCAGATATTGTCCGTATCGTTCGTCGCTTGAATGATGGCACCATTGGTAAAGACTTCAACGAATATAGCCGTGAACTTGTCTTGGCAAATCCAGAAGATGTCAAAGCCAATTATTACTTCTCAATCTTGGCACCAGACTCAAAAGGTCAGGTCTTGAAACTGGCTGAAATCTTTAATGCTCAAGATATTTCCTTCAAGCAAATCCTCCAAGATGGCAAAGAGGGTGACAAGGCGCGTGTAGTGATTATTACTCATAAGATCAATAAAGCGCAGCTTGAGAATGTTTCAGCAGAGTTGGCCAAAGCTTCAGAATTTGACCTCTTGAATACCTTCAAGGTGTTAGGAGAATAAGATGAAGATTATTGTACCTGCAACCAGTGCCAATATCGGGCCAGGTTTTGATTCGGTTGGTGTAGCTGTTACCAAGTATCTTCAAATTGAGGTTTGTGAAGAACGGGATGAGTGGTTGATTGAACACCAGATTGGCAAATGGATTCCCCATGACGAGCGTAATCTTTTGCTTAAGATTGCCTTGCAAATTGCGCCTGACTTGCAACCGAGACGCTTGAAAATGACCAGTGATGTTCCCCTGGCGCGTGGTTTGGGTTCTTCAAGCTCGGTTATCGTTGCTGGGATTGAACTAGCTAACCAGCTGGGCAAGCTCAACTTATCTAACCACGACAAATTGCAGTTGGCTACCAAGATTGAAGGGCATCCTGACAATGTGGCTCCAGCTATCTATGGAAATCTCGTTATTGCAAGTTCCGTTGAAGGGCAAGTCTCTGCTATCGTAGCAGACTTCCCAGAGTGTGATTTCCTAGCCTACATTCCAAACTATGAATTGCGTACCCGAGATAGCCGCGGTGTCTTGCCTAAGAAATTATCCTACAAGGAAGCTGTTGCGGCAAGTTCTATCGCCAATGTGGCCGTTGCAGCCTTGTTAGCAGGAGATATGGTGACTGCTGGACAAGCAATCGAGGGGGACCTCTTCCACGAACGTTATCGTCAAAGTCTGGTCCGTGAATTTGCAACGATTAAGCGAGTAGCCAAAGAGAATGGTGCCTATGCAACCTATCTTTCTGGCGCCGGGTCAACAGTTATGGTCTTGGCTTCTCATGACAAGATGCCGGCGATTAAGGCAGAATTGCAAAAGCAGTCTTTTAAAGGCAAACTTCATGATTTGAAAGTTGATACCCAAGGTGTCCGTGTCGAAACAAAGTAAAGAAATAGAAGATAGGATGGGGAAACTCTTGATTAGAGGGCTTCCTGTCCTTTTTTTGAAAAGAAGTTTATACTCAATGAAAATCAAAGAGCAAACTAGGAAGCTAGCCGCAGGCTGCTCAAAACAGTGTTTTGAGGTTGTGGATAGAACTGACGAAGTCAGTAACCATACTTACGATAAGGTGACGCTGACGTGGTTTGAAGAGATTTTCGAAGAGTATTAGTTAAAAACTTGATAAAGGAGAAATAAAGATGGCAGAAATTTATCTAGCAGGTGGGTGTTTTTGGGGCCTAGAGGAGTATTTTTCCCGAATTTCTGGAGTGCTAGCAACCAGTGTCGGCTATGCTAATGGCCAAGTCGAAACGACCAATTATCAGCTGCTCAAGGAAACAGACCATGCAGAAACAGTTCAAGTGATTTACGATGAGAAAGCAGTGTCGCTCAGAGAGATTTTGCTTTATTATTTCCGTGTCATCGATCCTTTATCGATTAATCAACAAGGAAATGACCGTGGTCGCCAATATCGAACGGGAATCTATTATCAGGATGAAGCAGACTTGCCCGCTATCTATACAGTGGTGCAGGAGCAGGAGCGTATGCTGGGTCGAAAGATTGCAGTAGAGGTAGAGAAACTTCGCCACTACATTTTGGCTGAAGACTACCATCAAGACTATCTCAAGAAAAATCCTTCTGGTTACTGTCATATCGATGTGACGGATGCTGAGAAGCCATTGATTGATGCCTCTAACTATGAAAAGCCTAGTCAAGAGGTATTAAAGGAAAGCTTAACTGAAGAGTCTTATCGTGTTACGCAAGAAGCTGCTACAGAGGCGCCGTTTAATAATGCTTATGACCAAACTTTTGAAGAGGGGATTTATGTAGACATCACGACAGGGGAGCCACTCTTTTTTGCTAAGGATAAGTTTGCCTCAGGTTGTGGTTGGCCAAGTTTTAGTCGTCCGATTTCTAAGGAATTGATTCACTACTACAAGGATTTGAACCATGGGATGGAGCGAATCGAGGTTCGTTCTCGGTCAGGAAATGCTCACTTGGGCCATGTTTTCACAGATGGACCTCATGAGTTAGGTGGCCTGCGTTACTGTATTAATTCTGCATCCTTGCGCTTTGTAGCCAAGGATGAGATGCAAAAAGCAGGATATGGCTATCTATTACCTTACTTAAACAAATAAAACTGAGAGGTGGGACTTCCCACTTTCTTCATTTCCAGAATAAGAATAGAAGGGACTTATGAAACACTTACTATCTTACTTCAAACCCTATATCAAAGAATCAATTTTGGCACCCTTGTTCAAGTTGCTAGAAGCTGTTTTTGAACTCTTGGTTCCCATGGTGATTGCTGGGATTGTTGACCAGTCCTTGCCCCAGAGAGATCAAGGGCATCTATGGATGCAGATTGGCCTGCTCCTTATCTTTGCAGTGATTGGCGTTTTAGTGGCCTTGGTAGCCCAGTTTTACTCAGCGAAGGCAGCGGTTGGTTTTGCCAAAGGACTGACAGACGACCTTTATCGTCATATTCTTTCCCTACCCAAGGATAGCAGAGATCGTCTGACAACTTCTAGCTTGGTGACACGCTTGACTTCGGATACTTACCAGATTCAGACTGGTATCAATCAATTCCTGCGCCTCTTTTTGCGAGCGCCTATTATCGTTTTTGGTGCCATTTTTATGGCCTATCGCATCTCAGCTGAGCTGACTTTCTGGTTCTTGGTCATGGTTGTCATTTTGACAATCGTCATTGTAGGACTCTCTCGACTGGTCAATCCTCTCTACAGTAGTCTCAGAAAGAAAACGGATCAGCTAGTTCAGGAAACGCGCCAGCAATTGCAAGGGATGCGAGTTATTCGTGCTTTTGGACAAGAAAAACGAGAGTTACAGATTTTTCAAACCCTTAACCAAGTTTATGCTAGATTACAAGAAAAGACGGGTTTCTGGTCTAGTTTGTTAACACCTCTGACCTATCTGATTGTTAATGGAACTCTTCTCGTCATCATCTGGCAGGGCTATATTTCAATTCAAGGAGTTTTACTCAGTCAAGGAGCTCTCATTGCCCTTATCAACTACCTCTTGCAGATTTTGGTGGAATTGGTTAAGCTCGCCATGCTGATCAATTCTCTTAACCAGTCTTATATCTCAGCTAAGCGAATTGAGGAAGTTTTTACCGAAGCTCCAGAAGATATTTTTTCAGAATTAGATCAAAAGCAAGCTACCGGTGATCGGGTTTTACAAGTCAAAGAATTAACCTTTACCTATCCTGATGCGGCCCAGCCTTCTCTGAGAAACATTTCCTTTGATATGAAGCAATGGCAGATCCTTGGTATCATTGGGGGAACGGGTTCTGGTAAGTCAAGTTTGGTGCAAGTCTTACTTGGTCTTTATCCAGCAGATAAGGGAAGCATTGACCTTTATCGAGATGGGCGTAGTCCTCGTAATTTGGAGCAGTGGCGGTCTTGGATTGCCTATGTGCCTCAAAAAGTCGAGCTCTTTAAAGGAACTATTCGTTCCAACTTGACTTTGGGTTTCAATCAAGAAGTAACTGACCAGAAACTCTGGCAGGCCTTGGAAATTGCGCAAGCAAAGGATTTTGTCAGTGAAAAGGAAGGACTCTTAGACGCCATAGTTGAGGCAGGAGGACGAAATTTCTCAGGTGGACAAAAACAAAGGTTGTCTATCGCCCGATCAGTCCTGCGCCAAGCTCCGTTTCTCATCCTAGATGATGCAACCTCGGCCCTCGACACCATTACCGAGTCCAAGCTCTTGAAATCTATTCGAGAAAATTTGCCAAACACGAGCTTAATCTTGATTTCTCAACGGACTTCGACGCTTCAGATGGCTGACCAGATTCTCCTTTTGGAAAAAGGTGAGTTACTAGCTGTTGGCAAGCACGATGACTTGATGAAATCCAGCCAAGTCTATCGGGAAATCAATGCATCCCAACATGGAAAGGAGGACTAGCATGAGACGACAAACCGCAAACCAGACGCTCAAACGTTTGGCTAAGGATTTAGCAAGCCATCCCTTCCTCCTTTTCCTAGCCTTTCTAGGAACTATTGCCCAGGTTGCCTTATCAATCTACCTACCTATTCTGATTGGGCAGGTCATTGACCAGGTCCTGGTGGCTGGTTCTTCACCAGTTTTTTGGCAGATTTTTCTCCAGATGATATTGGTGGTCATAGGAAATACCCTCGTTCAATGGGCCAATCCTCTTCTTTATAATCGCCTAATCTTCTCTTATACCAGAGATTTACGAGAGCGAATCATTCATAAGCTCCATCGTTTACCAATTGCTTTTGTGGATAGGCAAGGTAGTGGGGAGATGGTTAGTCGTGTGACCACGGACATAGAGCAGTTGGCAGCTGGCTTGACCATGATTTTTAATCAATTTTTCATTGGTGTCTTGATGATTTTGGTTAGTATTCTGGCTATGCTCCAAATTCATCTCCTCATGACCCTCTTGGTCTTGCTGTTGACGCCACTGTCCATGGTGATTTCACGCTTTATTGCCAAGAAATCTTATCATCTCTTCCAGAAGCAAACAGAGACGAGGGGGATTCAGACTCAGTTGATTGAAGAATCGCTTAGCCAGCAAACTATTATCCAGACTTTCAATGCTCAAACAGAGTTTATCCAAAGACTGCACGAGGCGAATGCCAACTACGCAGGCTATTCTCAGTCAGCCATCTTTTATTCATCAACGGTCAATCCTTCGACTCGCTTTGTCAATGCACTCATCTATGCTCTTCTTGCTGGAGTGGGAGCTTATCGTATCATGATGGGATCCACCTTGACCATTGGGCGTTTAGTAACTTTTTTGAACTATGTCCAGCAGTACACTAAGCCCTTTAACGATATTTCTTCAGTTCTAGCCGAATTGCAAAGTGCTCTCGCTTGTGCAGAGCGTGTTTATGCTGTCTTAGAGAGCTCCGAGGTGTCTGAAACAGGTAAGGAAGTCTTGACCAGCGACCAAGTCAAGGGAGCTATTTCCTTTAAACATGTTACTTTTGGCTACCATCCAGAAAAAATCTTGATTAAGGACTTGTCTATCGATATCCCAGCTGGTAGCAAGGTGGCCATCGTTGGTCCTACAGGTGCTGGCAAATCAACCCTCATCAATCTCCTCATGCGTTTTTATCCCATCAACTCGGGAGATATCTTGCTAGACGGTCACTCGATTTATGACTATACCCGAGCATCATTGAGACAGCAGTTTGGCATGGTGCTACAGGAAACCTGGCTCAAGCAAGGGACCATTCATGACAATATTGCATTTGGCAATCCTGAAGCCAGTCGAGAGCAGGTGATTGCTGCTGCCAAAGCAGCCAATGCAGACTTTTTCATCCAACAGTTGCCACAGGGCTATGATACCAAACTGGAAAATGCGGGTGAATCTCTCTCTGTCGGTCAGGCTCAGCTCTTGACCATTGCCCGTGTCTTTCTGGCTATTCCAAAGATTCTTATCTTAGACGAGGCGACTTCTTCCATCGATACGCGGACAGAGGTGCTGGTACAGGATGCCTTTGCCAAACTGATGAAAGGGCGCACAAGCTTTATCATCGCCCACCGCCTGTCAACCATTCAGGATGCGGATTTGATTCTTGTCTTGGTAGATGGTGACATTGTGGAACATGGCAATCATCAGGACCTCATGGCTAGAAAGGGCAAGTATTACCAAATGCAGCGAGCTGCAGTTTTTAGCTCTGAATAATCCTTTCTATTTTGAAATCTTATGGACAAAAAAAGTTGCCTTCGGGTGACTTTTTTGTTACAATAGCTAGAAAAAATCAAGGCCTTAGAAGGAGAAAACCAATGAAAGTCTATCAGCATGTAAATATTGTGACTTGTGACCAAGATTTCCATGTCTATTTGAATGGTATCTTAGCCGTTAAGGACTCTCAAATCATCTATGTTGGTCAAGAGAAACAAGAGATTTTAGATCAAGCTGAGCAGATTATAGACTATCAGGGAGCCTGGATCATGCCGGGATTGGTCAATTGCCATACCCATTCAGCTATGACAGGATTGAGAGGGATCCAAGATGATAGCAATCTCCACGAATGGCTTAATGACTATATCTGGCCAGCAGAAGCAGACTTCACTCCCGACATGACTACCAAGGCGGTCAAAGAAGCTCTGACGGAGATGCTCCAGTCAGGAACAACAAGCTTCAACGATATGTATAATCCCAATGGTGTGGCTATTGAGCAAATTTATCAGGCAGTCAAGGCTTCCAAGATGCGTTGTTATTTCTCACCGACCCTCTTTTCTTCAGAGACAGAAACAACTGCTGAGACCATAAGCAGAACACGTGCCATCATTGAGGAAATCTTAGAATATAAAAATTCAAATTTCAAGGTCATGGTAGCTCCTCACTCTCCCTACAGCTGTAGTAGAGACTTGCTGGAAGCGAGCTTAGATATGGCAAAAGAGCTGGACATTTCTATCCATATCCATGTGGCGGAGACCAAGGAGGAGTCAGAAATAATCCTCAAACGCTACGGCAAACGCCCCCTTGCTTTTCTTGAAGAACTGGGTTATTTAGATCATCCGTCCGTCTTTGCTCACGGGGTCGAATTAAACGAGCGAGAAATTGAGCGCTTGGCCTCCTCTCATGTGGCTATCGCCCATAATCCTATCAGTAACCTCAAACTGGCCTCAGGAATCGCTCCAATCATCCAACTGCAAAAAGCAGGAGTAGCAGTCGGCATTGCGACTGACTCGGTTGCTTCCAATAACAATCTAGATATGTTTGAGGAAGGACGGACAGCCGCACTACTTCAGAAAATGAAGAGCGGAGATGCCAGCCAATTTCCTATCGAAACAGCCCTCAAGGCTTTGACGATTGAAGGAGCAAAGGTCCTCGGTATGCAAGAACTGATTGGAAGTCTTGAAGTTGGCAAGCAAGCGGATTTTCTGGTCATTCAACCACAAGGGAAAATCCATCTCCAACCTCAGGAAAATATGCTCTCTCACCTCGTTTATGCAGTTAAATCCAGTGATGTTGATGATGTTTATATCGCTGGAGAACAGGTGGTTAAGCAAGGCAAAGTTTTGACGGTAGAGATTTAAAAAAATTTCAAAAAAGTTTGCAAAAATCTTGCATTCTTTTTTTGTCTATGCTATACTTATATACGGTTTGAAAAAACTGCCTAAGACAGTAGGGGAGCTCGGCTCATAAAGATCCTACCGAGGACAAAACGTATCATGTAAAAAGAAGCGTATTGTACTTTCGTGTCTAGGTTTGGGCGCGTTTTTCTTTTGGAAAAATTTCCCAAGCAAAATAATTACGGAGGTGAACACACTAATGAGTGAAGCAATTATTGCTAAAAAAGCGGAACTAGTTGACGTAGTAGCTGAAAAAATGAAAGCTGCTGCATCTATCGTCGTTGTAGACGCTCGTGGTTTGACAGTTGAGCAAGATACAGTTCTTCGTCGTGAGCTTCGTGGAAGCGAAGTTGAGTATAAAGTTATTAAAAACTCAATCTTGCGTCGTGCAGCTGAAAAAGCTGGTCTTGAAGATCTTGCATCAGTATTTGTTGGACCATCTGCAGTAGCATTTTCTAACGAAGATGTTATCGCACCAGCGAAAATCTTGAACGATTTTGCTAAAAACGCTGAAGCACTTGAAATCAAAGGTGGTGCAATCGAAGGCGCTGTCGCATCTAAAGAAGAAATCGTTGCTCTTGCAACTCTTCCAAACCGCGAAGGACTTCTTTCTATGCTCCTTTCTGTACTTCAAGCGCCAGTGCGCAACGTTGCTCTTGCAGTCAAAGCGGTTGCAGAAAGCAAAGAAGACGCAGCTTAATCTTAAGCTACGCAGCGTAGCCTAGCTACGGAAAAACTATTATAAAATTAAAAACTTATTTGGAGGAAATAACAATGGCATTGAACATTGAAAACATTATTGCTGAAATTAAAGAAGCTTCAATCCTTGAATTGAACGACCTTGTAAAAGCTATCGAAGAAGAATTTGGTGTAACTGCAGCTGCTCCTGTAGCAGTTGCTGCAGCTGGTGCTGCTGAAGAAGCTGCTAAAGATTCATTCGACGTTGAATTGACTGCAGCAGGTGACAAGAAAGTCGGCGTTATCAAAGCTGTACGTGAAATCACTGGTCTTGGACTTAAAGAAGCTAAAGAACTTGTTGATGGTGCACCAGCTCTTGTTAAAGAAGGCGTTGCAACTGCAGAAGCTGAAGAAATCAAAGCTAAATTGGAAGAAGCTGGAGCTTCAGTTACTCTTAAATAAGAGGCATATACCAATTAGAATTCGGAATACTATAGTATCAGCCTTTTAGAATCGTGAACACATTTTAGAAACTGATAAATTAATTTAGTTTCCTGCCAAAAACCCTACCAAAAATTAATTTGGCAGGGTTTTTTTTAAAAATAAAATTATTTTGGAGAACAGTTGAATATTGTTCTCCTTTTTTTATTTTCTGGAGGGAAAATGACAAAAGAATTACAATCATCACGCTATATTGTCATTTCATTTTTAGTACGTGAAATGGGAATTGACATTGTTGAAGCCATATCTCTTATGGCTGAATTAGAAAAAAGTGGCTTGGTTCGATTGGAATCAAGTGGAGATTTAATACTCAAAGAACTTGGAGGAGCGCTATGAAACGAATTACCGCAAATCAATACCAAACTTCAGAACGGTATTATAAATTACCTAAAATTCTTTTTGAGGATGAGAAATATATGGATATGAAACTAGAAGTAAAGGTGGCTTATTCTATTTTAAAAGATCGTTTAGAATTATCTCTCAATCGTGGTTGGATAGATGAAGAAGGCGCGGTTTTTTTAGTATTTTCTAATTCTAAACTGATGAGGCTGTTAGGTTGTTCGAAGTCAAAATTACTGTCCATCAAAAAAACTCTTAAAGAATATGACTTAATTGATGAAGTTCAACAGTCTTCAAGTGTTAAAGGAAGACTAGCTAATAAGATTTATTTAGGAGAATTATCTTCTACCCCAGTAGATAATTCAAACAGGCCTAGTGTTAATAAAAGACTAGGGCAGGTTGAAAATGAAACGGCCCCCGTCTCATATTCAGCCCCTAGTGAGACTGAAGTTAGTGAGACTAAATATAGTGAGACTGATTCTTTATTTACTGAGGATGAGGAGGATAGGAATACTCATCCTATCTTGAAAAGAAAAGTAGAAAAGGTCACAAAATATGATCGAGATTATATTTGGGGATTGGTACAAGATCAATTTAGACGAGAAGGTTTTTCTGAAACAGCCAGTGAAATTGCTATGACTGATTTTGAGAGAATCTATCAGTATGCTCTTGACAATGTTCGCTTTGTTAGACGAGCGGAAGCACTTGCTGAATTTGTGTTTAACGGCTTGTATTCTGTTTGGAATAACCGTGTTAGAAAAGGAGGTGGTTAAATGTCGCCAATCGAGTGGATATTAGTTATGCTCATTTTAATTTCAAGTGGTATAACTCTTTGGACGTTGATTGTCGATCAGAAAGGGGTGATCAAGAAATGAGATTTATTGATTTATTTTCAGGTATAGGTGGATTTCGACTAGGAATGGAAAGTGTTGGACACGAGTGTATTGGATTTTGTGAGATTGATAAATTTGCTAGAGAATCTTATAAGTCCATTTTTCAAACGGAAGGAGAAATTGAATTTCATGACATACGAGATGTTTCAGATGACGAATTTAAAAAACTTAGAGGGAAAGTCGATATCATCTGTGGGGGATTCCCTTGTCAAGCATTTTCAATCGCAGGAAGACGATTGGGATTTGAAGATACTAGAGGAACTTTGTTCTTTGAAATTGCTCGGGCGGCCAAACAAATCCAACCACGTTTTCTTTTTCTTGAAAATGTTAAAGGCCTACTCAATCACGATAAGGGACGGACGTTCACCACAATCCTTACCACACTTGATGAGTTGGGGTTTGATGTTGAGTGGCAGGTGCTTAACAGTAAGGATTTCGGCGTTCCCCAAAACAGAGAGAGGGTGTTTATTATCGGACATTCTAGAAAGAAAAGTACCAGACTCTTATTTCCTTTCAGACGAGAAGGTCAAGCAACTAACTCTGAGATTTTAAAAACATTAGGGAATTTGAATCCATCAAAAAGTGGAATGAGCGGTAAAGTCTATTATTCAGAAGGTCTTGCGCCAACCTTAGTTCGTGGAAAAGGAGAAGGATTTAAGATTGCGATTCCTTGCATTACACCAGATAGATTAGACAAGAGACAAAATGGTAGACGCTTTAAGGAAAACCAAGAGGCGATGTTTACTTTAAATACTCAGGATCGTCATGGTATTGTCGTTGTTGGAGATTTACCAACTAGCTTTAAGGAAACTGGTCGAGTTTATGGAAGTGAGGGGTTATCTCCAACACTGACTACAATGCAAGGTGGAGATAAAATTCCCAAAATACTAATTCCAGAACCAATCAAATTTCTAAAAGTACGGGAAGCAACGAAAAAAGGATACGCTCAAGCAGAAATAGGAGATTCAATTAATTTGGAAAGACCAAGTTCTCAGTATCGTCGTGGTAGAGTTGGAAAAGGTATAGCTAATACGTTAACAACTAGTGGACAAATGGGAGTAGTAGTTGCTAGTTATGAAGGAGAAGATAAACAAGTTTATCATGTAGCCGGTGTATTAATAGATGGACAGTTTTACCGTCTGAGGATACGACGAATCACTCCTAAAGAGTGTTTTCGCTTGCAGGGCTTTCCTGATTGGGCTTTTGAAGCTGCTAGAAAAGTCTCTAGTAATAGTCAGCTCTATAAACAAGCTGGTAATAGTGTAACCGTTCCTGTGATTGCCGCAATCGCAAAGAAATTAAAAGAAATAGAGGAAAAAGATGAAAGCATTAAATAAAGAATCAATACTAGATTGTGATGAATTAGAAACAGAATTACATGATGCAGAAATCAAACAGCTGGATGAACAATTATTTTTGATACCCAATTATCCATGTGAGTTTGAAGTAACATTTTTAGATGATTACCATAAAAAACACAACTACCCACTATTTTACGAGTCCTATCTTCAAAACGTTATGGAATTCCTTGAAAGTCAAGACATAAAGAATGGGGTTGATGCCTTTGTAGATGATAATCAAAATCTTGTTTTTGTTTTATATGGACAAGGCTATCGAGCCGAGGGAAAAGAGGGAATACTTACAACCCAAGTAACTGTAAAAGCTTATGATGAAGACAAGAAACCGATTAACTTCGCAAATTTATTAGATTCCTTGATTGTCTCAGAATATCAAATGGAACCGAATCTTTGGGAGGTCTCTCATGATTGATCTCTATCTAAGTAAAAATAGCCAAAGAAATCAACTTCTTTTGGATTTCTTTCAAAAGTATAGCATAGAGGTCACTCCTCATTCTATTTCTGAAATGACAAAGGACAAATTAATTGAAATGATGAGCTATTCTTCAGATTGTTTTGAGTTTTTATCTCCCAATTTATTACGATTTAAGAATCGTGACAATCTAAGATTAACGGATTTCATCGAAATGATATTAAAAAATCCTGAACTAAGCATCAGACTTCCTCTTGCAGTTTCAAATAAGAGAGTTTATCCAAATCTGAATTTGGAAGAGGCTAGAGCTCTATTGCCAAGAGATACGAAACAATTGATTTACATGGCACAAACACATTATTTATCTAACTAAAGGAGAAGCAATATGGCTGAACGATTTTGGGAGAACTTGTCCATTATTTTGGCTGAAAGAAATATCAGCTGGATTGAGTTAACCAGAAAAATGTTTGCGGGAGAGTTTCACTATCCAAGTGAATTGAATCGTTTGTATCAAAAGATACGCCACTACAAGATGGAACAACGAATGCCTCAAAGTCCATGGGTAGAAAGGATTGTGCAGGTATTAGATTTAGATTATGAAGATTTATTTCGGAGGTAACTATGAAAAGAATAATTCCAGTGTATATATTCCAACAAGTAAATGTTTTATTGGTATCCCTATACTTACTGAAATTGCTTTGTATTAGTGAGTTAACCATACTACAGATTCTCTATTGTGCGTCGCTCATTTCTTTTTTATGGATGTATGGTCAACGAAAACAAGTTGTCAAGGTCAATATGAAAACTAGGATGAAATGGCTTGGTATTGGATTCGTTAGCCTACTGATTATAAGTCTATGTTTTAGTCTGATTCATGCTCAAGGAAGCACGAATCAAGCAAACTTAATTGGGCTTCAACATCAAGTTCCTTGGTTTTCATTTTTATTGTTCTTAATCAATGCGAGTATGGTTGAAGAATTTTTGTATCGAGAAATTTTATGGAACTTGGCTAGAAAATTAGATATTCGAGTTGCTTTGACAAGTGTTTTATTTGCCTTAGCACATCATCCAGGAACCATTCTAGGTTGGTGTTTGTATGTTTCACTTGGGATGTTTTTAGGGCTTGTACGCTATAAATCTGACTTATGGGGCAGTATGGGTCTACATTTAGTGTGGAACCTATCAGTCTATGTCTTATTTTTTCTTTAATAATAGCTGGTCTGTCTTACGTATGGATTAATTTTGAAATAAAAAAACTAAATGAATTGATTTTAAGGAAATAAAATGCTAACATATATAGTAGATGTTAGCATTTTATTTCTAAAGAAAGGAGAATGATATGGTTGATAAAAGAGAGAAACTGATGAACTCTTTCAATCAGTATGGTTTTTTAACTTTTAAACAAGTGATAGATGAAAATTTACACTACAAAACCTTATTAAAAATGGTTACAGAAGGAAAAATCGATGCTGCAGAAAAAGGCTTATATCGCTTACCTGATATTTATTTAGATGAGTGGTTTGTTCTTCAGTATCGATTTCCAAAGGGAATCTTTTCTTTGGAGACAGCACTTTGGTTACATGGTTTATCTTTGACTATCCCTTTTAACATGACGATGAGTTTTCCTTATGGTACGAATACCAAAAACATTAAGGAAGCAGATATACGTCCTATTATTTTACGCTCTCACTATAGTGAAGGAATTATTGAAATAGAGCGTCTTCCTGGCCAATTTATTAAAGTTTATGAAGTTGAACGAGTTTTGGTTGAGTGTCTAAGACCAGTTCATCAGGTGGATCTTCAAATTATTGCACCAGCGTTTAAAAAATATTTTCAACAAAATAAAATTTATTTACACAAATTATTTTATTATGCCCAGCTATTTAAAGTAACTGATAAGTTACAATCTTATACGGAGGTACTATCTTAATGTTTTCAAATGCGAATAGCTTTAAAGCAAAAATCAAAAACATTTCAAAAGATAAGGGAATTCCAGCCCAACAAGTACAACAACATTATTTAATTGAGCAAGTGTTAAAACTGATTTCTACTAGTTCTTATAGAGATTCCTTCATTGTAAAAGGAGGGTATCTAATAGGTCAAATGATTGGACTAGATAAGCGAACCACAATGGATTTAGATGTCACTCTGAAGGGAACCGAAATGAGCAAAGAAAATTTGATTCATATCTTTGAAGAGATTCTTTGTTCTAAAACTGATGGATTTTCATTTTCAGTAGATAAGCTAGAACCTATTCGCCAAGATGATGAATATGGAGGATTTTCATTAAAATTAAATGCAACTTTCGATACATTAAAGGAGGTTGTTTTTATTGATATTACTACTGGTGATAAGATCACACCAAGAGAAATTACTTATTCAATGAGTTCTATCTTTACTAATGAAAGCATCAAGATATGGACATATAATCTAGAGACTGTACTTGCTGAAAAGTTAGAAACGATCATCAGTAGGGGATTAGCTTCGACACGCCCACGTGATCGATATGATCTTTTCACCTTGTATAAACTTAGAAAAGAAGAGATTAATCTAGAAGTGTTAAAAAATGCACTTGAGAATACGGCAGAAAAACGTAAAAGTAAAGATACTATTTATAATTGGGAAGAACAAGTGAGAGGAATTGAAATTTCTGATTATCAGAAAGAGCTATGGATTCGTTATCAACGCCAATTTAAGTATGCTAAAGATATCTCATTTGATAACTCTGTTCAGGTTATTAGGGAAATTATGCAACAAATATTTTAGTACAAAAGTAACTCATTCGTAAAGCAGTGAGTTGCTTTTTTTATTCCAATAACTCCAAAAATGTGATAAAAATTTCAACTACTCTTATCTATAATAAAGTTACCTGTTCTTTGAAAATTGAATCCACTCCGTCTTGATTAGCGTGCCTGTGTAAGTAGGGACTGAGAGTATTTCCCTGTGAAGGGCAACTGGCACAAGACGTGTGTGAGAATTTTCTAACAGACACGGAGTTTATCGTTACCAGACTTAAACGATGCGACAAACTAGATAAAGGAGTTAATCATGAAGGTAGTAAACTTGTATGATTTGAAACAAATGGGAAATAAGGGTGGTTGTACCATCCAATTGATTCATCACTTTCCCTTTGGTATGGGCTTAGGACATCTCAAAAAAGACTACATTGAATTTAAACGAGTTGGTATCTTTGATGGGAAAGCAGTAGAAGTTACTCTTCGAGAACCTTATTCGAGAGATCTACTGCAGGTTGTTAAGTCGATTAAGCAACGTCAGAAGTTGATAGCTTATCGTTATAAAGAAGGAAAGCTGCTATTTGTGAAGAAGGAGGCATCAGATGTCCTCTGAACAACAGGAACGAATGGCAGTTCAATATGCTGAGCGTAGTCTTTTATTTACTGTAAAAAGTCTCTTAAAGATTCTAGAATGGTCTAGACGTCAGGCTTTAGCACAGGATTCCGCCTATAAGGTAGGAGTGCAGAAATTAGAAGAATTGCTACAATCTCCTTATTCGATTGATACGATTAATCTGAAAAAAGATTTTTTAGACAAACCAATTGATATAGAGAAGTTTAAAGCTTTTTTAGAAAAAGAAGAGATTCCTTTAGCCATCGCTTGGCAAGGGGATTCTCTGCATTTCTACACGAAAGACCGTTCGATTCTGGATAATCATTTAGACCATCTTTTAGAAAAAATGGTTAATGATCCGGAGAAATTAGCTGATTTTACCATGGATAAGTCATTAGATGATGCTATTGATGAAGCTAAATCCCAAATTACCTTTAGACAAGAAGGAGCCGTCAAACAGAAAGAGATGGTGAGATGATGTACAGTGGAAAGAAATTCCTACTATTCTCACTGTTAGGTATCTTACTAGGCTATCTTTTTCATCGTTTGACGCTTTTGTATGATTCCTATACTGGAAATATCTTAGATAAATGGACTCATCTCCTGATGGAAGGTCAAGATGAAGTTCTTCAGTCGCCATGGAATGTTTCTTTTACTGGAAAATCAAGTGCTTTTTTTCTACTAGGTTTTGTGATGATGTTACTAGTTTATCTCTATCTAGAGACTGGTAAAAAACAATACCGAGAAGGGGTAGAATACGGGAGCGCCCGTTTTGGAACTCTAAAAGAAAAGAAGCTCTTTTACGGTAAAGAATTTTCTCATGATACGATCTTAGCACAAGATGTTCGTCTGACATTATTAGATAAAAAACCACCCCAATATGATAGAAATAAGAATATTGCGGTGATAGGAGGTTCAGGAAGTGGGAAGACTTTTCGCTTTGTGAAACCCAATCTAATTCAGATGAATAGTTCTAATATTGTGGTGGATCCTAAAGATCACTTGGCCGAGAAAACAGGCAAACTCTTTTTAGAACATGGCTACCAAGTAAAGGTGCTAGATTTAGTCAATATGAATAACTCAGATGGCTTTAATCCTTTTCGCTATATAGAAACAGAAAACGATTTGAATCGCATGCTGACGGTTTATTTTAATAACACCAAAGGCTCTGGCTCCCGTAGTGATCCATTTTGGGATGAGGCTTCTATGACTTTAGTCCGTGCTTTGGCCTCCTACTTGGTAGATTTCTATAATCCACCTAAAACAAGAGAACAGCTCATAAAAGAAAGTCGTTTAAGTCAAAAGGAATACCAAAACTTGTTGAAAGGTCAAAAAAAAGAAGTGGAAGAGCGAAAAAAACGAGGACGTTATCCAAGTTTTGCTGAAATCTCAAAACTCATTAAACACTTATCCAAGGGTGAAAATCAAGAAAAAAGTGTCTTAGAAATTCTATTTGAAAATTATGCTAAAAAGTATGGAACTGAAAATTTTACCATACGAAATTGGGCTGATTTCCAAAATTATAAGGATAAGACTCTGGATTCTGTCATAGCTGTAACCACTGCTAAATTTGCCCTCTTCAATATTCAAAGTGTCATGGATTTGACCAAAAGAGATACCCTTGATATGAAGACATGGGGCAAGGAAAAATCAATGGTTTACTTAGTTATCCCAGATAATGATAGTACCTTTCGCTTTCTTTCAGCCCTCTTTTTTTCAACCGTATTTCAAACCTTAACAAGACAAGCAGATATTGATTTTAAGGGACAATTACCTCTTCATGTGAGAGTCTACTTAGATGAGTTCGCAAATATCGGAGAAATCCCAGATTTTGCTGAACAAACCTCAACAGTTCGTTCTCGTAATATGAGTCTCGTTCCCATTCTTCAAAATATTGCCCAACTTCAAGGGCTCTATAAAGAAAAAGAAGCTTGGAAAACCATTTTGGGGAACTGTGATAGCTTAGTCTACTTAGGTGGTAATGATGAAGATACATTTAAATTTATGAGTGGATTACTCGGTAAACAAACCATTGATGTTCGAAATACTAGTCGTTCCTTTGGCCAGACAGGTTCAGGTTCCCTTTCTCATCAAAAGATTGCTCGTGATTTAATGACACCCGATGAAGTCGGAAATATGAAACGGCATGAATGCCTGGTTCGAATTGCCAATATGCCTGTCTTTAAAAGCAAAAAATACAATTCAACCAAGCATCCAAACTGGAAGTACCTAGCCAATCAAGAAACCGATGAACGGTGGTGGAACTATCAAATCAATCCTTTGAATCAAAGACAAGAAAATCATCTTGAAGGCCTTAGAATTCGTGATTTAACTTTTGAATCTAGTTTAAAATAAAAATAGAAAAGAGGAAATAGATGATTACGCATTTTAAAGGTTTTGTTTATGGAGTAGACGCAAGTGCTATGTTTGCACAAGCTATGTCTTTGTTACAGAAGGGATTGATTGCGGTTGGTGCCTTTCTCGTTGTTGTGGGGATTGTCAACCTTGCAACCAACATTAAAGATGGTGGACCAGGTGTTCGGAATGCCATTCTTGAAATTGTCGGTGGTGTTATGGTCGGGGCTGCTGGAGCCTTTGTAACCCAGATTTCAATTTAGGAGGATAAACAATGACATGAATCTTAGTTTAGTCTCACCCTTTGTTTACCTTGCATCTGAAAAAATATCAGCTGAAAATTTATTTGAAGGATTTATTGTAGATTTACAATCTACAGTAGATCTGATTAAATCCCTATCTAGCTACAATCCAACAGTTTGGACTTATATGTCTAGTATTACTAAAAGTGTCATGCAGCCTCTTGGAGTTGCGATTTTATCAGTTGTCCTCATCTTAGAATTTTCGAAGATGGCAAAGAAAATTGCTAACTCTGGTGGAGCGATGACCTTTGAAGCATTAGCGCCGATGTTGATTAGTTATATTATGGTCGCAGTTGTAATTACCAACACTACCGTGATTGTGGAAGCCATCATCGGTATTGCGAGTCATGCCATTGAACAAGTGGCCTCGATTGTGGCTCACGGTGGGGCAAAGTATGATACCATCTCTGGATTAAAAGGTTCAGGCTTTATTGGCCGGATGATTGTAGGCTTTTTCGCCCTCCTCATTTGGCTTGTTCGGATAGTAAGTGCAGCCATGGTTAATCTTTTGGTATCTATTCGATTTATTCAACTCTACCTTATGATCCCATTTGCCCCTCTTACGATTCCAACATTTTTAAGTGATGAATGGAAGTCTATTGGTATTGGCTATTTAAAAAATATTATGGTCTATGCGGTACAAGGGGTTCTTATTTTTCTGATTGTTTCTCTTGTTCCTTTGTTTGAATCTGCTGGGAAAATAGCTGTTTCAAATGGTGCAGGAGTCCTGCAATCTCTTGCGATTATGTTTGGTAGTTTAATACAAGCTATCTTACTGATTATTGCCCTCGTTGGTTCTCAACGTACGGCTCGCTCAATCTTAGGTATGTAATTAGATAAAGGCTAGGAAGTGATTGCTTCTTAGCCTTTTTAGAAAGGAAAGTCATGAATACACGTGTCTTTAAAGACATCTCAAAATACCAACACAGGGCTTGGTTAGGTTTCACCACAAGACAAATCATCTTTGTTTTACCAGCCTTTATTGTCACAATTATTGTTTTGGGCTTGAATCTCTTTTTCTGGCAATTTGGAGATTGGTTTGTTTACGGTTTTGTGTTTGCTTTTACCATCCCCCTAATGCTTTTTGGAGTCTATAAACCCAATGATTTATATTTTGAACATTATTTGAAATACCGTCTTCATTTTGAATTAACGGTTCCCCTACGCACAATTACAGGAAAGAAAGGATCTGAACATGAAAAGAAAATCAAATACATTAAAGAAACAAAAAACTTCAATGACTAATAAAAAGGAAGAAGTTAAAGGGAAAAAAGAGGAAGTGTTACCTTCTACGGCTAATACTCTTTCCTATCAAGCCCTGTATCAAAATGGTCTGATGCAGGTAAAAGAAGATTATTTCTCACAAAGCTACTTACTTGGTGATGTCAATTATCAAACTGTTGGTTTAGAAGATAAGGGCGCAATCATTGAGAAGTATTCTGATTTGATTAACTCTTTAGACGATCAAACCAACTTCCAATTGACCATCTTTAATAAAAGATTGAATTTAGAAAAGTTTAGACAGAGTGTTCTGTATGAGGAAAAAGAAGATGGGTATGATAGCTATCGTAAAGAATTGAATCGGATGATGAATCAGAATTTAGACAGTGGTGAAAATAATTTTTCAGCTGTGAAACTGATTAGTTTTGGTAGAAAGGATTCTAATCCCAAACAAGCCTATCGTTCCTTGTCTCAAATAGGCGAATATTTCAAGAGTGGTTTCTCAGAAATTGATGCACGATTTGAATCCTTGGCTGGAGAAGAACGGGTGAACTTGTTGGCCGATATGCTTAGAGGAGAACACCATCTTCCTTTTTCTTACCGTGATTTAACGAGATCGGGTCAGACAACTCGTCACTTCATAGCACCTAATCTCTTGGATTTTAAAAACAAGAATTACCTACAAATCAATGACCGTTTATTACAGATTGTCTATGTGAGAGACTACGGTATGGAATTAGGAGATCAGTTTATCAGAGACCTCATGCAAGGAGATTTGGAATTGATTGTAAGCCTCCATGCTCAAAGTTCGACCAAGGCAGATGCCATGAAGAAACTACGAACAAAGAAGACCTTGATGGAATCCCAAAAGATCGGGGAACAACAAAAACTTGCTCGTACAGGTATCTATTTGGAAAAAGTAGGTCATGTATTAGAAAGCAATATCGATGAAGCTGAGGAACTCTTAAAAACCATGACCGAGACAGGAGATAAACTATTTCAAACAGTCTTCTTGATTGGTGTTTTTGGTCAGGATGAAGAAGAACTCAAACAAGCACTAGACACTATTCAACAAGTGGCTGGCTCAAATGACCTAATGATTGATAAACTACCATATATGCAAGAAGCAGCCTTTAATAGTTTGCTACCATTTGGTTGTGATTTTTTAGAGGGAGTATCACGGAGTTTATTAACATCTAATGTAGCAGTGAACTCACCTTGGACTTCAGTAGACTTACAAGACCGTAGTGGGAAATATTACGGTATCAATCAAATATCAAGTAATATTATTACCATTGATCGCAGCCTATTAAATACACCGTCTGGTCTGATTTTAGGAACATCTGGAGCTGGGAAAGGGATGGCAACCAAGCATGAAATTATCACGACCAAAATCAAGGAATCTGGTGAAAATACTGAAATTATCATCGTGGATCCAGAAGCAGAGTACAGTGTCATTGGACGAACTTTTGGGGGAGAAATGATTGATATTGCGCCTGATTCCCAAACCTATCTCAATGTCCTTGACTTGTCTGAGGAAAATATGGATGAGGATCCTGTAAAGGTAAAATCAGAATTTCTTTTATCCTTTATCGGTAAGTTATTGGATAGAAAAATGGATGGGAGAGAAAAATCGATTATCGACCGAGTTACGAGACTCACTTATCAGTCATTTAAAGAGCCTTCTTTGGAAGAATGGGTCTTTGTCTTGAGCCAACAAGCAGAAGAAGAAGCGCAGAATTTGGCACTTGATATGGAACTGTATGTTGAAGGTTCTCTTGATATTTTTTCTCATAAGACCAATATTCAAACAGGATCCAATTTCTTAATCTATAATGTTAAAAAGTTAGGAGATGAGCTGAAACAAATTGCCCTTATGGTTGTTTTTGATCAGATATGGAATCGTGTCGTTCGGAATCAAAAATTAGGGAAGAAGACCTGGATTTATTTCGATGAGATGCAGCTTCTCTTATTAGATAAATATGCCAGTGATTTCTTCTTTAAATTGTGGAGTCGTGTCAGAAAATATGGAGCCAGTCCGACTGGGATAACCCAAAACGTCGAAACCTTATTGTTAGATCCAAATGGTAGACGGATTATTGCAAATAGTGAATTTATGATTCTCCTCAAGCAAGCAAAAAATGATAGAGAAGAATTGGTTCAACTCTTAGGCTTGTCAAAAGAACTCGAAAAATACCTAGTCAATCCAGAAAAAGGGGCTGGACTAATAAAAGCTGGTTCAGTTGTCGTTCCCTTTAAAAATAAGATTCCTCAAGGTACTCAATTGTTTGATATCATGAGTACGGATCCTGATAAAATGGCTTCTAATTAAGGGGAAGGTAAATGAAGGATAAAAGAGAAATCATACGTGCCCGAAAGGCATTTAGAAGAAGTCTAAAAGATGAGAAGAAATTCTTGAAAAAAGGAAAGAAGGAGGTAAGGAAACAGAAAAAAGATTCCGCTGTACTGGATGAAAAAGCATGGAAAAAAGAGATAAAAGAAAAGCTAGAGGAGATGAGAGAAGCTTCAAAGGCTAGAGTAAAACAAGCAAATGAAGACTACAATCACATCCTTCAAAATACTCCTCCATCTCTTTTGAATCGGAAAGAATTAAGAGACAGACGATTGCCTCATGCTAGGAAACGATTGAAAATAGCCAAGAAGCAATTTAGAGAAGCCAAGGTAGAAGCAAAAGAAGAAAGAAAAGAGAGTCGTAAAGAAAGAAAAACCAATCAAAAATTTCTTTATGGTCAGGAATCGAAAGCAAAATCCAATTTTTTCTTTCAAGGGAAGAGTTTAGAAGAATTAAAAGCTAAGAAAGAAGTCAAGGCCGCAAAAGATAATCTAAAATCTACTAAACAAGCCTATAAGTCCAAAAAAGTCAGTAGGAAAGCCAAAACTTTTCTTTATGTCCTTGGACGTGAAGGTGGAGAGTTAGCTTCAGAAAATGAAGATTTAGAAGGCTATCGTACACTTCAAGAGACCATTAGAAAAGGGAAACGCTACAGTCGACTTTCTTATAATCTTGGAAAAGCTAGTGTCAAAACAGGACAAGCAACAGGTCGTTTTACCAAGAAAAGACTGACCAACACAAAAGAGCGATACCATCATTTTAAGGATGGAAAAGGATGGAAACTAGCGAAAGATAATCCAAGTTCCTTTAAAAATCGGTATCGAAAATTAAAGAAACAAGGTCTTTCAAGTGTCCGAAATATCTATCAAAAACTAAAAGCAGCCTTTTCCTTCTTTACATTTACGGCTGGGAATCCTGCAACCTGGATAGTTGGAGGATTAGTCTTTCTTCTCTTACTTATGATGAGCTTCTTTTTAGGATTTTCATCTGCTAGTTTGATTCAACAAGATGAATTTGAATTAACAAAAGCTTATACCCATCTAACTTGGGAAGATGCAGAACATACTCGCACAAATGACAAAGGAATTACTTATTACACAAAAGTTGATGATGTGATGGGCTATATGAACTTTAAATTCCATGACTATGAGTTACACAAACCAGTTCACTTATTTAGTTCAGAAACTTACAAGGATTATCTGTCTACTTTGTGGCATGATTTAAACGATGGGGATGATTTGAAATCCATGCAAGACCTCTATGAAACTCCTAAGTATAAACTCTCGAAAGACGATCAAGAGGAAATGAAGGAACTAAAAGAAGAGGGTGTATATGCTTCCATGCAGGAATTGGACAATCCATTTGAGGGGAAAAGCAACGAAGATAGTCTAACCATGACTTATCGTTATGGATACTATGATTTAGATGGGAAACCTACTCTTCAGGAGTACATTCTACTAGAAGCAAAGGCTCACCAAACGATTGTCGCACCAATGGATGGAGTTGTATCTCTAGATGGTGACAATATTATTCTCACTAACGGAAAAGGAGAGAATGAGAGTCGATTGACCTTGTATTCTATTCATAATGGCCGTGCGATTGAGGGGACAAGAGTCTTAACGGGTGATATTATTGGTGAAACACCAGACGATACAGGTTTGAAAGTTTCCTATCAAAAGTATAAGAACAAGAAAGAAAAATTGGTGTATGTCAATCCGCAATTTTATTTTCCAAAAGTCATTCAACTTCAGACAACTATCTTACCTGCCATTGGTCAGTTTGGTGGGGATGAGTTTGAACGAGCAAAACATATTTATGAGTTTTTGAAATCTCAAGGGGCAAGTCCCCAAGCCATTGCGGCTATTTTAGGAAATTGGTCGGTAGAATCTTCTATTAATCCAAAACGAGCTGAAGGGGATTATTTATCTCCTCCTGTTGGCGCTACCGATTCCTCATGGGATGATGAAACCTGGTTAGCAATTGGAGGTCCAGCCATTTATAGTGGTGCTTATCCTAATATCCTTCATAGAGGTTTGGGGTTAGGTCAATGGACGGATACTGCAGATGGTTCAACACGGCATACAGCTTTATTGAATTATGCACATATCAAAAATAAGAAGTGGTATGATTTAGATCTCCAACTTGATTTTATGCTTCATGGGGATAGTCCTTACTATCAAAGTTGGTTAAAGGATTTCTTTGGAAATACGGGCAGTGCAGCCAATTTAGCCCAACTCTTCCTTACCTATTGGGAGGGAAATTCTGGTGACAAACTACTGGAAAGACAAACCAGAGCAACAGAATGGTATTACCAAATTGAAAAAGGCTTTAGCCAAACAAACGGAGGACAGGCAAAGAGTGATCCACAATCCCTCGAAGGTGTTCGTGGGGACTTGTATGATCATTCTGTTCCTGGTGGTGGAGATGGTATGGCCTATGCCTATGGACAATGTACATGGGGTGTTGCGGCTCGTATGAATCAGTTAGGCTTAAAATTAAAAGGAAGTAATGGTGAGAAGATTTCAATCATTAATACCATGGGAAATGGTCAAGACTGGGTTGCGACAGCTTCAAGTCTTGGTGGGGAAACTGGCTCTACACCAAGAGCAGGTGCCATTGTTTCTTTTGTAGGAGGTACACATGGCACACCAGCTATCTACGGTCATGTGGCTTTTGTCGAGAAAGTCTATGATGATGGTTCTTTCCTTGTGTCTGAAACTAACTATGGTGGCAACCCTAACTATACCTTTAGAAAAATCTCGCAAGCAGATAGTGCCATCAGTTTTGCTTATACGGTGAAATAAAAGAATCATGTCATCAGTTTAGGTGACATGATTCTTATTTTTTATAGAGTGACATATTTAATGCCATAGGTTGATAACTTACTTGATGATCGTCTTTAATCAATTGACTGTAAGCAACAAATCCGAACTGTTCATAAAATTGAATGACTTTAGGATGATTGATACTATCTAAAAATACCATCTGAGTTCCTACAATTGCTCGAAATTCTTCAATTTTTTGAATTACAATTTCAAATAACTCTTGTCCTGATAGTTTATTTAGCTTTGTGTTTTTGCCGAATTGACCGATAAGTAACACAGGGAGATAATCAATATTTTTGGGACTTTTTCCTTTTAGGACGAGTTTCTTTTTTAAGGATTCCTTTAAATCAGAAATATCAACAACTTTGAGAGATAAACTAAAGAATCCTATGATGTTATTTGTTTCAGTTTCTTCAACGATAAAATTACGAGAACGATGTTGTTTTTCAAAATTGGGAGCTTTATCAGATAGATAAGTCAACATCTCTTCATTATCTTTGAAATTAACATTTTCTAAAATGATAGTTTTAAATAGCTCCTGAACTTGTTTCTCAGTTTTATCAGGAGCCAGCACTTGAATATTTTCAAGATATTGCTTAAGTGGTGTTACTTGAATTGTCATCTTACAGATACTTTAAAATGAGTTTATTTTTCGTTGGAGCGGTAGCGTCTTGTGATTTAATAGATTTCAAGACTGCTTGTAGCTTTTTAGATGGTTCATGATTAAGAATTTTTAGAGCATCTTCGTTTGTTAGTTTTATATCACGTGTTAAACTGATTGTAGCCATTTGTTCTACCTCCTGTTTCTACTTAAATTCATTATAGCTTATTTTGAACAAAAGTTCAATCTAAAGATAGTGTATGTTTTCTATAGTGTATAAATCCAAAATAAGTTTTTCTCTTGCGTTTGTAGCTCATATTCGTTAGAATAATGGTGTAGATGAGTGGTCGGCTCATGGTCAATCTGATAGTAATCTTGGACATAAGGGCCAAGCGGTGGCGGACACCAGAACAAAATCCGATAGCAATCTTGGACGTAATGGCCAAGCGGTGGCAGACACCAGAATAAACCGACTGACTAGGTGGCTTACAGATTCTGTAAGTCATCTTTTTACTTTGATAATAATGTTTTATCATTTTAAGGAGAACGCAGTTTTGGCTCGTTCTCTTTTTTGTTGTGATACTTCTTTCAAGGAATATTTGGTAGGATTGGAGTGAAAAAAGATTAACTAGGAAAGAAGGAAGTATATGGAAGCCATTTATCAACGTGATTCGGATCAAGATGGATTAACTGATGCTCAAGAATTGGCGCTAGGAACCAATCCTCTTAGCGCAGATTCTGATGGTGATGGACGTTCAGATTTAGTGGAAATAGAAGAAGGAACCAATCCCTTAGAAAAGGATTTACAAGACATAGACCAAACAAGTATCACTGAACCGTCCTCAGTATTAATGGAAATGAAACAAAAGATTTCAGATATGATGGAGAGTCACTACAAGGAATTTATACAGGCTCTGATTAGTATTGAAACAGGGATTGAAAACCAACAAGACCTAGAAGACTTATATACTTACTACATGAGAACGGATGCCGTTTCTCTTTTATCTAGTGATTTAGAAATCAGTCCTCAAGAGGTTGAAATGGAGATAGAGTTGTAGGGAAATCATGTGATTCTCCTATTTTCGTATAGATGAAAGGAGCGAGTATGGAAGTAATACAATTATTGGCTATGTTTCGTGGAACAATTCCAAAAGATAGAGAGAAAATGGACTTATTTCTTCGTTATCAAGCGCAACATTTTGATGAGAAATGGCAGGATTTGGTAGAGAGTTTTTTGACTAAAGAGGGCAAAATAGAAGAGATACCTCATGTCTATTCGTTTCATCAAGATATTGTTTCTTTCCTAGAGGCCAGTTCTGAAAATAATGACCAAGATTTAGAAAGTTACACAAGAAAATTTGGACAAGCAGGTCTAAGTAAATTATCTCAATTAAGTAATTTTGAGAAAAACTTGGTGCTAGAAGTCGCAACCTATAACCTTTCCACTCGATTTTATATCCAATCTGAAAAAGAGAAGCTAACACCATTAAGTGAGCTTGTATTTCATCAGAATCAGGATGTCAATTTAGTCAATGTCTATCGGGTTGCGAATAATCTATCTGACCGTATTAGTAGAGATATAGAGGAATTTCTTCTAATGGTTGATTCCAAAGAACTAAAAAAAGAACTTCTTGAGATTCATTTTGAAGAAAAAGAGGGAGATGTTCTAGCCTATTTGGGTTCAGAATTGATGGCTACTTTAGATACCGTTACGGATCTTGTCCATCATGAAGAAAACTACACACAACTCCCACTGACACAAAAGCTGAAGATTATTACTCATTTTGATGAAGTGAAAGCTATAAGAGAAAAGTCTAATCAAGTAGAGGAATCTTTATCTCCTTCAAGTGATATTGAACAGGAAACGGAAGAAACGAACCCTTTTTCTAATGTCGATAAAATTGTAGAAGAAGCTTTGAGGGAATATCCAATTGGTTCACAAGTAAGTTATAAAGGACAAGTATTTCAGTTGGTTTCGATTGAAAATGCTCAGTTAAATGGCTTAGTTCGCCTAGAGCTATTCAATGATTCCAACCAGTTATTTGAAGAGAATCCTATCTTATACTTGAACAGTTTAGAAGAGATTGAACGAGTATTGTCTCATGTAGAACTTGAAAAAGAAGATTCAGAGATTGAGATGGATTCATCAAGTGAAAGTCAGGAAATAGATTTGTTTTCCTATCTGGAAGAAGAAAAGGAAAAGTTTAATGAAACAGAATCAACACCACTTATTTCAAGTTTAGAAGAGTTGGATATTCCTGTTCAAGATTTTGTTTTTCCAGATGATTTAGAGAACTTTTATCCTAAGACAAATCGAGAAAAAATTGAAACGAATATCGCCGCAATTGAACTTGTTAAAAGATTAGAAAAAGAGGGACGACAAGCGAATCCAGAAGAACAAGAGCTACTAGCCAAGTATGTCGGCTGGGGTGGTCTTGCCAATGAATTTTTCGATGAACTCAATCCAAAGTATGAAGCAGAACGTTTAACTCTTAAGAGTTTAGTAAGTAAATCAGAATACTCCGCCATGAAACAAAGTTCTCTCACAGCCTATTATACAGACCCAATGATTATTCGCCAGATTTGGCAAAAATTACTGGATGATGGTTTTGAGGGAGGGAGGATATTAGATCCTTCTATGGGGACTGGGAACTTCTATGCGGCTATGCCTAGAAGGATACGAGAGAAATCAGAACTCTATGGGGTTGAATTAGACAGCGTGACAGGCGCAATCGCAAAACAACTCCACCCCAATACCCATATTGAAGTGCGAGGATTTGAAGAAGTTTCCTATCAAAATAATAGTTTTGATTTAGTCTTAACGAATGTCCCATTTGGAAATTTTCGCATTGCAGATAAAAACTATGATAAACCTTATATGATTCATGATTACTTTGTCAAACACTCACTTGATTTAGTAAGAGATGGAGGACAAGTTTCGATTATCTCTTCTATTGGCACAATGGATAAACGGACAGATAATGTCTTACAAGAGATTAAATCCAACACTCATTTTTTAGGGGGAGTTCGGTTGCCAGATACGGCTTTTAAAAGCATTGCAGGTACTCGTGTAACCACAGATCTCCTCTTCTTTCAAAAGGATCAAGCAAAGAATCTTAATGAAGAGGAACTTGTTTTTAGTGGTTCTATTCCCTTTGAGGAGGATAAGCGTGTCTGGATCAATCCTTATTTTGATGGGAAATACAATACACAAGTTTTGGGTCAATATGAGGTACGTAATTTTAATGGAGGAACCCTCAATGTTAAGGGGGAATCAGAAACATTAGCTACTGACATAATGAAAGCATTAGAGAATGTAGAAGCTCCTAAACAAATTGACAATTCTTTGAAAGCACCTGTTTTTATCCAAGAAGAAGTGGATAATTCTATCCCAAGTCGTATACGTGAGGACTTAACGCTCTATTCTTTTGGATATGAGGGAAATCAAATTTATTACCGAGATACGCATGGCATTCGGAAAAGTTCAAAAGTTGACGAAATTAGTTATTATGTAGATGAGAAGGGAGATTTTAAAGCTTGGGACAGTTCTTTGTCTGAACATAAAATAGACCGATTCGTGCAACTTCATTTGACTGATGAGGAAGCACTAGATGTTTACAAGTCAGAAGAAGCGAGTAAAAGGGGGAAATATAAGGGACTGTTCAAAAAAACTATCTTTTATGAAAGTCCCTTATCGGATAAGGATATTAGTCGCATTAAGGGCATGGTTGATTTGAGAGAGACCTATCAATCCTTAATTGAAATTCAACGTCATCCAGATTATAGTCGGACAGATTTTCAGGTATTACTTAGTAAACTCAATCGTGACTATAATCGCTTTGTAAGTCAATTTGGATACTTGAATGCCTCAGTCAATCGGAACTTATTTGATAGTGACGATAAGTATTCTTTATTAGCAAGTTTAGAAGATGAATACATTGATTCTAAAGATCAGAAAGTAAAATATAAAAAATCTTTAGCCTTTGAGAAAGCATTGGTTAGGCCGGAGAGAGTGATTACAAGAGTATCAACGGCTTTAGATGCCTTAAACTCTAGTTTATCGGATGGTAGAGGGGTTGATTTAGACTATATGGTATCAATTTATCCCGAACATAGCCAAGCTGCTATTTTAGATGAGTTAGGTGACCAGATTTTAATGGATCCAGAAAGCTATTTAAGAGGGGAAAGAAAATACCTTTCTAAGAACCAGTTTTTATCAGGAGATATTCTCAACAAGATAGAAGTAGTTCAACTATTAGTGGAGGAAAACAACCAAGAATATGATTGGAACCATGCTTTAGATTTGTTAGAATCTGTTCGCCCTCCAAGGATTCATCTGGCAGATATTGAGTTTAAAATAGGGTCACGTTGGATTCCTCAATCCGTTTATGGTAAATTTGCCTTTGAATGTTTTACCAATCGTGAATTTGAATTGTCTTCGCCAGATGTTGAACAAGTCATTGAAGTGAATCCTGTCGATGGCCAGGTTCATTTAAGGACATCATTTGCTTATCGCTATCCAAGTGCCAAAGATAGTAGTCTTGGAGTTAGTGGGTCACGTTATGATACAGGAAGAAAGATTTTTGAGAATTTACTTAATTCGAACCAACCGACGATTACCATGACTGTTACGGAAGGAGAAAAGAAAAAGACCATCACAGATTTGGAAAAAACCTCTGTTCTAAGAGCAAAAGAGCAGCATTTACAAGAGCTCTTTCAAGAATTTGTCTCACAGTATCCAGAAGTCCAACAAGTCATTGAAGAAAGTTACAATCGTCTTTATAATCGGACGGTTAGTCGAGAGTATGATGGTAGCCATCTAGTCATTGATGGCTTGGCACAAAACATCAGTCTTCGTCCTCACCAAGAGAATGCCATTCAAAGAATTATAGAAGAAAAAAGAGCCTTATTAGCTCATGAGGTAGGTTCAGGAAAGACCTTGACCATGCTTGGTGCTGGGTTTAAATTAAAGGAGTTGGGGATGGTTCATAAGCCCTTGTATGTGGTGCCCTCTAGTTTGTCTGCTCAGTTTGGCCAAGAAATCATGAAATTTTTCCCTACTAAAAAAGTCTTTGTGACCACTAAGAAAGATTTTGTGAAGGCGAGAAGAAAACAATTTGTTTCTCGTATTATTACAGGAGATTACGATGCCATTGTCATTGGGGATTCTCAATTTGAAAAAATCCCTGTCAGTAAGGAAAGACAGATGAACTATATAGAGGATAAACTCAATGAACTACGAGAGATTAAAACACATTCTGAAAATAAGTATACCGTTAAAGAAGCAGAGCAATCAATAAGTGGTCTAGAGAAACAATTGGAAGAACTCCAACGCTTTAATCGTGATAGTTTTATTGATTTTGAGAACTTAGGAATTGATTTTCTCTTTGTGGATGAAGCACATCACTTTAAAAATATTCGTCCAATTACTGGACTTGGAAATGTAGCAGGGATTACCAATACAACCTCTAAGAAGAACGTGGATATGGAAATGAAGGTTCGACAGATTCAGGAAGAACATGATTATAAAAATATTGTCTTTGCGACAGGAACACCTGTTTCCAATTCTATTAGTGAGTTATATACTATGATGAACTATATTCAACCAGATATTTTAAAACGCTATCAAGTTGATTATTTTGACTCTTGGGTAGGTGCTTTTGGAGAAATTCAAAACTCTATGGAATTAGCTCCTACAGGGGATAAGTACCAACCTAAGAAACGATTCAAAAAGTTTGTCAATCTACCTGAGTTGATGAAAATCTATAAAGAAACAGCCGACATTCAAACACAAGATATGTTGGATTTACCTGTTCCAGAAGCTCATATTATCCCTATTGAGAGTGAGTTAACTGAAAACCAGAAACTCTATTTAGAAGAATTGGTTATGAGGTCAGATATGGTCAAATGTGGAACAGTTGATCCGAGCCAGGATAACATGTTAAAGATAACAGGTGAGGCACGAAAACTAGCAATTGATATGCGTTTATTGGACTCTAGTTATAGTCTAGCAGACAATCATAAATTGCTTCAGGTAGTGGATAATGTTGAAAGAATTTATCGTGAGGGAATGGAAAATAAGGCTACTCAGATGATTTTTTCAGATATTGGAACACCTAAGAAAAAGGACAATGGCTTTGATGTTTATTCTGAGATTAAGGCTTTATTAGTTGATAGAGGAGTCCCTAGTAAGGAAATTGCCTTTGTACATGATGCCAATAGTGATGAAAAGAAGAATAGCTTGTCTCGAAAGGTCAATGCAGGAGAGGTGCGGATTCTTCTTGCCTCAACTGAAAAAGGAGGAACAGGTTTAAATGTTCAGAGCAAGATGAAAGCAGTTCATCATCTGGATGTACCGTGGAGACCAAGTGACATTCAGCAACGCAATGGACGGATTATCCGACAAGGAAATGAAAACAAGGAAGTGGATATTTACCACTATATTACCAAAGGTTCGTTTGATAATTATCTATGGGCAACTCAGGAGAACAAACTCCGTTATATTAAGCAGATTATGACTTCTAAGGAGCCGATTCGTGCTGCAGAAGACATTGATGAGCAGACCATGACAGCTTCTGATTTTAAGGCACTAGCAACAGGTAATCCTTATCTCAAATATAAGATGGAACTAGAGAATGATCTAACCCTATTAGAAAATCAAAGACGCGCCTTTCAACGTAGCAAGGATCACTATCGTCATACAATCTCTTACTGTGAAGAAAATATTCCCATTCTTGAGAAACGATTAAGCAAGTATGAAGGCGACATTCAACAGTCTGAAATGTCGAAAGACCAATCATTTTCTATGACGGTAGGCAAGCAAGCTTTTGAGCAACGAGCTGAAGCAGGGGAATCCCTACACCGTCTTATCCGTCATAATCAAGCTGATATTAAAGAATTACGTACCCTAGCCAGTTATCGAGGATTTGACATTAAAATGCTTAGTCTTCCAACAAATCAACCTCTTCCTGAAACTTTCTCTGTTAAGATTGTAGGAGAAAATCGGTATTCTGTCAGTTTAGATTTGTATTCTCCTTTGGGGACAATTCAAAGACTCCAACATACGATAGACCACATTAAAGATGACCAAGTGAAAACTCAGAACTTATTGGATGAATTAAAGGATAAATGGACTACTGCTAAGATAGAAATTGAGAAAAATTTTCCAAAGGAAGAGGATTATCAAACTAAAAAGGCCGAATACGATGTACTCGCGCCATTGATTGAAACAGAAACGGATTTAGATATTATTGATCAGGCCTTACGACAATTCCACGAAAAAGGAAAAGAAAAGCAAGAACAACTTTCTTTTGAATTGGATTAAAAAATAGATATAAATAGCGGACAAGAAAAGAAAAGCGCGGTAGAATAAAGATAGAAAGAAACGAGGTAACGATTATGATGGAAGATACCTATTATCAATTAGAAGAGGCTTTGGTACAGGGATTTCAAACACCTGAAGAATACCAAGCCTACAAGGAGTTAAAGGAACATTATGAGGAAGTGACAGGCGATTACAGCTTTTCTATACGAGAACTTACTAGTCAATTGGAAATCGCTCTTCAGAATCATCGAGGTGTGGACTTTGAAGAACATGAGAAAGAGGAGTATTTGGACTTAGTTCAAAAATTAGAAGAGTTTGATTCCTCTCTTGCCACCCATTATCGTCAATTGATTGACTAGAAAGGAGAAAGTCATGAATGATTTACTCCTTATCCCAGTAATTTTTTTAGCAGTAGGAGGAATTCTCATTCTTTTATGGAGACTCTTTCTTATTGCCAGTGGACTTTTCCTTATTGGTTTTATCAGTTTTCTTATTTTCGTGGAGGTCTATGGAATTTATCTGTTCTTTACTGAACCGACTTTATACTTCGATGATATCAGACAACATGGTTTAACTAGTTTTACGGCTGTGTACCTTTTCATCAATCTGATGTTGGTTCTAGGATTCAGTTGGCGTTTAATAAACTCCAAAACTAAGGAAAGTATGTAAACTTGTTAGATGGTTAAAAAACTTTATCTGAATCTAAATTCGGATAAGGTTTTTTATTAGCCTTGATTCTTTCATATACTTCATAGCTAAATTGGAGCAGTAATTTATGAAAATCATTATCCTCACTGTTATTACTTGTATTTATGGCTTGTCTATGTCGTTCAATATGAGAAAGAGCTCTTCTCAAATTTTCTTCTTTTAAATTTTTCATAGTTACATTATAAGCTGAAGACAGATAGTTTTGATATTTTTCTCTGAACTGTACGATTTTGCTTCTTAAATGTAGGAATCACCTTTTATTATGGTGTGATAAAACTTACAAGTCCTTTTTGTTATTCTTGACCTAGTTTTTATAGAAAGAAGGTCTAAGATGTTAAATAAAGTCAAAACTAAAGCCTTAATTAGTGTTGGAGCAGTGGCTGCAACTAGCTTTATTCTCATGATGGGATATACTGCTGGTCAACACTCGACTGCTAAACAAAGTCGTAAAGAGATTGAATTGGCTGCAGCTAAACTTGTAGAGAATAAACAAGCAGAAGATAAAGCCAGCATTTTGTCATCGGATACTGTAAAAGAATTTTTGACGCAGTACTATACGAAAGAAAAGCTCGGAGAAAATAATACACGTATTCAACCTTATATGACTGAATCGGCTTATTCTCAAGAATTGTCAAGTCAAAATGATGCCATGAACCAAGTGTATAAGGATTATATTTTAGATTATCATTTTGAAAAAGCTGATATCTTTGTCAATCAGACTACGAATCAAGCCATTGCCATGGTCTCATATAATGTAACCTATGTATCCGATTTAAAGAATGCAAACCAATCAAAGACCAATCAGACAGAAACCAGAACGGTTAAATTGTCCTATTCTAAACTACCTGGTAAGTTATTGGTCAATCAAGTACAGGTTTGGAAATCTGGATTAGATGATTTAGATAAGGCCACTCCCAAAACTTTAGAAGAATCATCATCAATACCATCACTGCCAAATACTACGACAAAATGATGATATTGCATGGAAATAGAAGAATGTAGGCAAATTTCAATTCTTGATGTAGCAAGTCGTTTAGGTATCTCCTTTAAACAAGTTTCGACCAGTGTCTATGAGCATTCTGAACACGATTCATTTCGGATTTTTTCAACTACCAATACTTTTAAATGGTTTTCAAGAGATATTCAAGGTGATGTCATTGATTTTGTTCGACTTGTTAAGGGAATTTCCTTTAAAGAAGCTCTAGCCTTTCTTTCTGAAGAACCTTTTCAAAAAGAAGCTGTTCAAGAAAAAAGAGAGAGACCATTTTATTATCCTTTAAAGAGAGTAGAAGATTCTAACTGCAGTCTGGCTAGATATTATTTAACAGAATGTAGAGGAATCTCAGAAGAAATCATACAAAAGATGATTCAACAAGGTTTGATAGCCCAAGCTAGTTGGAAAACAAATGAAACAGTTGAACCTGTTATCGTTTTTAAAAGCTATGATCATCGTCACAAGCTGCAGGCAGCAAGCTTACAAGGGATTTATAAGAATCACTCTCTTCCTAGAGAGAGGCTGAAAACGATTCTAAAAGGAAGCCATGGACATATTGGAATATCTTTTGATATTGGTAAACCAAATAGACTGGTTTTTTGTGAATCGTTCGTCGACTTGATAAGCTATTACGAACTTCATCAACAAAGTCTAACTGATGTTCGTTTGGTATCTATGGAAGGATTAAAAAGGTCTGTTGTTGCTTATCAAACTTTACGACTAATAGCTGAAGAAAATCAGAAGTTGGAATTTTTAGATACAGTAACACCTTCAAAGTTATTGCATTTGATCAATACAATTCGTGATACCACCACCTATTTCGATAATCATCCTGATTTATTGACACTTGCGGTAGATTGTGATGATGCAGGAAAAGATTTTTCTGATAAGTTATCTCAATCAGGATTTCCTGTTTTACTGGATTTACCTAATAATGAATCTGGGAAAGAAAAAATAGACTGGAACGATATTCTTAGAGAAAAGAAATCAGATTTACAATTGATGATCGAGAATGTAAAAGAGACATTGAGGAATCAACCAGTAAGACAAACCTCTCAATGTTTAGAATTGTGATAACAAAATCAAGATGTTTTAGCTAATATTAGAATGAAGGAGGATCGTATATGACCATAATCGAGCGCTTAGAAGAAAAGGTCACTAGGCAAGAAAGCAAGGTAGCAAGAGAGACAGAAAAACTAGCTGCTTACAGAGAGCAACTGGAGACAGCGATGTTTGCGACGTTCAAAAGGCGTCAAAGCATCAGTCACATGAGTTTTGAAGAAGCTCTTGACCATGCCTTTGGTAAAGAAAGACAATTCGATGATTCTGAATTTAGAAAGGATGAAATGAGTGAATGACAAAAGATTGGAATTTTAATCAACCATTAGAAAGTAAATCAGAAAATCAAGGGGATTCAGATAAAATTGCGGCCTTATTTGGAAATCATCAAGGAGGTAATGAAGTAAATTATGAAGCAGCTTTTCAAAAGCGAAAACAAGCGCCTGTGACGGAATCAAATTCTAGTTCTAAACCTAAAGTCACAGAGGTTAGAACAGGAAAAGAGACAGATATCACTACAAGTTATCAGCAACATCTTAAAAGACTTATTGCGGATAACAATAGCGATATTCAAAGCAGTCAAAAGAAAATTGAAGAGCTACATACGTTGATTGACACAAAGAATAAAGATAATAAGAAATTGCAGTCCATTTATGATGCGATTTCGGAATTACACTAAGCAGTCTTAAAAGGCTGCTTTTTTTGAGAGGTTATAGATGTTTACAAAACTTTTTAAGAAAAAACAAGACAATAGTGATGTATTTAAGAAGCTAATTCATAGACTATCTGATATGCCCGTCCAAAATCTTGAAAAAATTGACAGACTGTTAGATATCATTTTCACTCCAGATCAAGAATCAGAACAAGTAAAAACAGAATCAATTTATAGGGAAGAAACATTGGACGACACATTAAAGGAAGCTAAAAATCAACTTCATAAGGAACAATTGGAGAAGAATTTAGAGAGATTTAGGAAAAATAGTCAATAACGCACCAAAATTGGTGCGTTATACTTTTTTATGCTATAATTGAATTATAAAAATAAAGGAGTTTGCCATGATTGGAAAGAACATAAAATCCTTACGTAAAACACACGACTTAACACAACCCGAATTTGCCCAAATTATAGGAATTTCTCGAAATAGCTTGAGTCGTTATGAAAATGGAACTAGTTCAGTCTCTACGGAGCTAATAGACATCATTTGTCAAAAGTTTAATGTATCTTATGTCGATATTGTAGGAGAAGACAAAATGCTTAATCCTGTTGAAGATTATGAACTGACTTTAAAAATTGAAATAGTGAAAGAAAGAGGTGCTAATCTATTATCTCGACTTTATCGTTATCAAGATAGTCAGGGAATTAGCATTGATGATGAATCTAATCCTTGGATTTTAATGAGTGATGATCTATCTGACTTGATTCATACGAATATCTATTTAGTTGAAACTTTTGATGAAATAGAGAGATATAGCGGCTATTTGGATGGAATTGAGCGCATGTTAGAGATATCTGAAAAACGGATGGTAGCTTAATGGAAATCCAAGATTATACTGATAGTGAATTCAAACATGCTCTAGCACGGAATCTTCGTTCTCTGACAAGAGGAAGAAAGTCCAGTAAGCAACCTATAGCGATTTTGCTTGGAGGGCAAAGTGGTGCTGGCAAGACTACAATTCATCGTATTAAACAGAAAGAATTTCAAGGAAATATTGTTATCATAGATGGCGATAGTTTTCGTTCTCAGCATCCACACTATTTAGAACTGCAGCAAGAATATGGCAAAGATAGTGTAGAATACACCAAAGATTTTGCAGGGCAAATGGTAGAGTCTTTAGTAACAGAATTGAGTCATTTGGGATACAATCTTTTGATAGAGGGAACTTTACGAACGATTGATGTTCCAAAGAAAACAGCACAACTCTTGAAAAGTAGGGGATATGAAGTACAATTAGCCTTGATTGCGACAAAGCCTAAGCTGTCCTATCTGAGCACCCTTATCCGATACGAAGAACTATACGCTATCAATCCAAATCAAGCACGTGCAACTCCAAAAGAACATCATGATTTCATTGTAAATCATCTAGTTGATAATACACGGCAATTGGAAGAACTAGCTATCTTTGAAAGAATTCAAATTTACCAACGAGATAGAAGTTGTGTATATGATTCAAAAGAAAATACAACTTCAGCAGCAACCGTTCTTCATGATTTACTATTTGGAGAATGGAATCAAGTGGAGAAAGAGATGTTGAAGGTGGGGGAAGAAAAATTGAGAAAATTTTAATCAGTCATGTTTTATGTTAATATCAAATAGAAAGAATAGGTGAAAACTATGGAATTAAGAGCAATATTAGGAAAAGAATTTGAGGGGATTGTTATAGAGTTTCAAAATAGAGGAATAATATTTGAAGGTCAATTTAAAATAATGACTTCAATGTTTTGTAAGAAATATTCAACGGAGTTCTGTAAATTATTGGAAAAGGAAACAGGATTGAACGTGTGGTATGGTTATCAGGTTCCTTATTTTTTCTATTACGATAGTGAAAGGTACGATAAAAAAACAGCTTCTCTTGTTGCAGAAGAGTACCAAATTAAAAAAGGGAATTTGTAATAATTTCCGTAGAGGAGTTATAAAACAGTAAATATTTATTATGAGGTTGCAGATTATATGGGCAAAGTAATGAGACAATATAATGAATTTTATATAAAATTGCAAAAAGAGTTTAAACTGGCTCATAATATGACCATAGAAGCTATGCCAGCAAAATTTTCCAACAAAGATTATGTTAAAAAATTTACTTATATGTTTCCTGATAAAATTTCTAGACTGTTAATAGAAAGAAACTATTGGTATGGTAAACGTATTATTAAAAAAATTTAGTTAAAATTCAGAGTAAAAGGATGTCTTTAGAAACTAATGATTTTATTCTTGAAACATCTAAATATATAAGAAGACGAGTAAGAAAAAATATTTCGAGTATTGAAGAGAGAAAAACTCAGGCAGATGAAATTCGAAAAAAATCTTTAGCAAAATTAAAGCTGCAAACTATAATGGGAAGATTTACTCCATTTTCTTCAGGAATTGAGATTTTGCCCATCTCTTTTTAATATATTTAAGGATACTTGAAAGTTATATTTTAGAAAAACAATTATGGAGTTCTTAATACGGAATATAGTATAAATGCTGATTTAAAGTGGAGTTTTGTATGCTTTTTACTTTTGTTGAGTATAAAATCTATTAACTTAAGTCGAACTACAAACATTAATTTAAGATGAAGTAAACTGTAACCTTCGGAAATGTCTCTTACTCGATTTCAGAATGAATCACTGACATAGGATTGAAAGAACTAAGTATTTCTTTTTGTTTTGAATGAGATACGTGAGTATAGATTTGTGTGATTGATATAGAACTGTGTCCAAGAATTTGTTGAATATATCGAATATCTACATCATTATCTAGAAGCATTGTTGCAAAGCTATGTCTAAACATATGTGGTGTAATAGTTTTAGATAAGCTATTTTGTTCAACGATTTTCTTTAAAATTAAACGTACACTTTGCTCTGACAATGGTTTAGGCGAATATTTTCCTGGGAATAGGAAATCATTAGATTCCTTTCCGTTTTTATTTATATATGTTTCTAATAAATTGAAGGTTGTTTGATCTCCTAAAAATAGGATACGCTCTTTCTTACCTTTTCCTATAATATGGAGTGTCTTATTGGAAAGATTAATATCTTTGAGATGAATGTGACAAAGTTCAGAAATTCTGATACCTGTTGAAAGTAATAGGGAAATAATTAGTAGATTTCTTTCAGCTTTTTGTTTTTGATAGTCAGTTTTAGATATAACTACTCTCTGCTCTAAATATGAAAAAATATTTTTCAGAATATCATACGGAATCGTTTTAGGCAATATTTTTTCAGTTCTAAATTGAAAGCGTAATTGATTGAAGGGACTCTCTTCAATTATGTGCTGGTATTTTAGATAATTATAAAACACCTTTATACAAGCAATTTTTCTTCTTAATGTATTCGTTTTTATGTTAGATTGTGTCAACTCTTCGATATAGGATTCGACATTATCATAGTTTGAATTATAAAATTGCATAAGATCATTCTTATAAGCTCGAATCGTGTGTGAACTCAAACGCTTATGAGTTTTGCAATAATCTAAGTAAGTAGAAATAAGTTTATAATCCATAAAAATCTCCTTTATCAATAATCATGCTATTATAAACCTATTTGAGTGCTTTGTATAGTGATAATAAATTGTTATCGGTAGGAGAAACAAAAATGAATAACCTGTATCTTGAAAACAACTACAAAATAAAATTAATTAAGTCATCTTCCGATATTGACTATGCCGATTCTCTTAAAATTTATTCAAGAGTAACCCCTTCTGACATCATAACGAATACAAACGAACTAACATATTGGTTAGATAATAAAACTGAAGGGTTTGATAGTTACTTTTTCTCTCTTTTCTTAAACGATCAAAATATAGGTTTAGCAATGTGCACTTATTTAAGTTCTGTTAAAACAGTTGTAATTGAATATATAGCCGTTGAGGATGGATACAGAAAAAATAATACTTATCTTAGTTATTTAAATGAATTAAGAATGTATATATCGAATTTGTTAGAAGTTACTTATTTCATCTGTGAAATTAGTAATAAAAATGACGGAAGTGAAATTGATGATGAGAGTAAAATTTTTAAGATTATTTTATCAATAGAAAATTTTTTTACAGTAGATGCTGTCTACCATACACTACCTTTAGGTATTAACAATGAGTTTAGTAGCTTTGAAGCAAGATTAATGATTAATTCAAATACTAATATAAAGACTATTTCAAAAGATACTTATATAAGAATTATCCAATCTTTATATTTTGAATACTATGTAAAATGGTATGAACATTTTTTTAGTGAAAGTGAGAAACTTCAATACATTAATCAAATTCAAAATACTTTTACTGATTTAAAAAATAACCTTGTTGCTTTATCTGAACCATTGCAGTTTATTGAAGTTAATAAAGATAAAATCAAAAGTGCAGGTAATATTGAGAAGCTACCTGCATCAAAAAAGAAACTAAACAATGGTTTAATTTCAATGTTTATATCAATTGTCGTCTTTCCAATTATTATTGTTTCTTATTATAAAATATTTAATGTTTTTGGAATTGATACAAGTACAAATTTTACTCCTATAATTGGTGGAATTTCTAGCATAATTGTTAGCATACTCCCGTTCTTACTAAAAAAAGATAATGTCTAGTGAATTTTAGTACATTTCAAAATTATATTACTAGAACAGTTTCGGATTCCTGGAAAAAATTTAAAAATCTTATCTAGTCCAGTGAACTTTGTTGCAAAATCGTAGTTATTTGTTATTCTCAGAATGATAGAACTTATTATATGAAATTGCTGTTTTTTATTAATTTGAAGTCCTTGTGATTTCAATAAATTTTCAATATATTTTATAGAAAAGATCCAATTACGATGTCTAGTCTTTAAGTAATCCGTTTCAATTATAGAGACGGATTTTTTATACTTATTACTTCCAAAATACTCAAAACTATTGCTAGGTTCAAATTCTAAATATAAAGTACCATCAACTTTTAACACACGTTCAAATTCACTAATCACTTTGCTGGCATCACAATAATTTATCACAGAGCCTACACAGATAATATGATTAAAGTACTCATCGATAACAGGAATATTCTCTATATTTCCAATAATTTTGTTAGAAATTGTACTTAATGTTTTTTCAGCAATATCCATATGGATTGTGTTCCCTGATAGCCCGTAAGTATTCCCTCCTGATCCTGCATTTAGAATAATTTCCTCATTAGAAAAACTACAATTTTTCTGTAAAAATAATTTAATTGACTTATTCGTATATCTATACCAACTGTTATACCAGATAACTTCATGTTCATTATAAAACTTTTCTATTTCAACTAAATCTACTTTATCATTCACTTTCAATCCCTACCGATAACAATTTATTATCACTAGTATACCATAAAGTCATTTTTAGTAGCTTGATTTGTATAATGATTTTTTTAGTTAGAATTAAATGTTATTGGTCAACTATAAAGTAAAATACTGTTTTGAAATTATATCTAATACTTTTGAGTCAATTACAAACTTACAACAACTCGAGAATTGTGTAGTTTGAAGGAAATAAGTACAAGTTTATTAGAAATGTAGCATTTTATATGATTATCAAGAAAAATTCTAATTTTAGAATTATATTTTCTATTAGTTCAGAATCTGTTTTTATTTTTAAATGTTATAATAGTGTTATCAAGTAAAAAGAGCATGCTATAATTGGTAACAATATAAAATTCTACGAAAGACACATGGCCTGACAAAAACAGATTTGCTCGAATTGTATAAATTTTACGCAATAGCCCTTAGCTGTTATAAAAACGGAACAAGTACTATTTCAACTATTTGCTAGGAATTCATAGAAGATGTGTCTATGTTTCAAAAATAGATCAAGGTTAAGCTTCTGTCACTCTTCAATAATGCCTTTTTGGGTAATAGAGTAGGGTCGAGGAAGAGATGTAGAAGGTGGGACAGGAACGGTTGTGTGAATTAGTTTCAGGTAATGGAGATAAGAAATGAAGTTAACAAAAGTAATTATTAATAATTTTAGATCATTCGGTGAAAGTCAAATTATTGAATTAAACAATCAAACTGTACTGATTGGGAATAATAGTTCGGGAAAAACAACTGTATTACAAGCATTGAGTAAGCTGTTTTCGGACAAACAAAATGATAGAATAATTAAAAAAAGTGATTTTCACCTTCCAAAAGGTTCAAGGCCCGGAGAAAATACTAGAAACCTCTTTATAGAAACTATTTTTGAGTTTGATGAACTTGATGGAACTCCCTATAGTCCAGCAATTCCATCGTTTTTCGAACACTTTACAGTTTCTAAAGATGGTGCCAAACCATTTCTACGAATCAGGTTAGAATCTTCTTGGGAAGATGATGGAACAGTTGAAGGAAGTATTGATACTCAATTCTATTATATTTCATCTGATGAAGATACTATTAGAGATGAAGACAAACATCGTGCTCCTAGAAAGGATTTGGATAAAATTAGGGTACTTTATGTACCTGCTTCAAGAACGCCTGAGAAGGAGTTGGGTAATGCTTCAGGTAGTATGTTAAGTAGGTTGGTAAATAGTATAAATTGGACCGAAGATGAGATAAATGAAATTACAGATAAAATTGATGAGTTGAATAACACCTTTTTATCTGAAAATGGAGCATTGAATCAGATCAACAATGAGATTCAGAAGTCATGGGAATTATATCATGAAGATAACCGTTTTTCTCAAGCAGAGTTGATTATTAATTCTTCTGAGATGGCGGCAGCACTTAGACAGATTGCCTTAAAATTTTCACCAACAACCACTGAAGAAGCATTTACAGTTTCAGATCTAGGAGATGGACTGAGATCTATTTTTTATTTTTCACTTGTTGATTCGATACTTGATATTGAGTTAGAAATTACCAAAGACCGTGAAGAAAATCCTAATAATCCAAGATTTAAGTTGATTCCACCAGTACTAACTATCCTAGCAATAGAAGAACCAGAAAATCATATTGCTCCACACCACATTGGAAAACTGATAAAAAGGTTTAAGCAATTAGGCAATAATGACAACTCTCAAGTAATTTTAACGTCACATTCTCCAGCTATTGTAAAAAGAATTGACCCAGAAGATTTGAAGTATTTAAGAATAGAAAATAATGACAGAGTTCTTCAAACCATTGTTTCTGATATACAGCTACCTCTAGCTATAGATGAATCTTATAAATATATTAAAGGAGCAATTCAAGCTTATCCTGAACTATATTTTGCGAAGTTAGTAGTTTTAGGTGAAGGCGACAGTGAGGAACTGCTATTACCAAAGTTTTTTGATTTACTTGGGAAAGAGGTAGATAGCTCTCAGATTTCAATTGTCCCTTTAGGGGGCAGACATGTCAACTATTTTTGGAAATTATTGAATGCTCTCAGAATTCCTCATATTACCTTGTTGGATTTTGATAATGAGAGATACGGAGGTGGTTGGGGAAGAATAAAATACATTTCTCAACATCTGTATGAGCTGAACACAGAGTTTCAAGAATGGTTCAATACTCAGAGACTTGATTTTAATGAAATTGGGTCACGAGGTTGTGAATCGATAGGAGCTCAACGTCTGATTAATTGGTTTAATAAACTCGAAGAATTTAATGTCTACTTTTCATCGCCTTTAGATATTGATTTCTTGATGCTACAACATTATAAAGACAATTATCTGAATACTTTATCCCCAATAGAAGGACCAGTTGTTTCATATAATGATTCGGATGGAAGTAGTAAAAAAGTGAAATTGAGTGATTTAGACTGTCTTGATAGATTGCAGTTAGAAGGTTTCAACAAACGTAAAGAGGAAGCAATAAGAGCTACTTTAAAAGATAAGAGTGGGTCAGGTGATAGTTTTACTGAAGAGGAAAAGAAACTCATGATTTGGTATCAATATTTCTTTTTAGGTAGAGGAAAACCAACAACTCATATGCAATTTTTATCATCTATTAGCGATGATGAATTAACAAGAAATCTACCTCCTGTGTTTGAAAAAATGGTTAAACGTGCTGAAGAATTACTTGGAGATATTGAACATGATGAGGAGTGAAGAGTGGCATCCTAAAGGAGATATTGAATTAGAGAAGGCTGCTTTAGGAGCTGTCAAGGATGTGACCAACAGTCTAGTCATTGCTGGACCAGGTTCGGGGAAAACTGAATTACTAGCTCAAAAGTTAGACTATCTATTCTCTACAAATAAATGCATTTCTCCGAAAAAAATTTTAGCATTAAGTTTTAAGACAGACGCCGCATCAAACTTGAAAGAAAGAGTGAAAAAACGGTATGGTGAGGAGTATGCTTCTCGATTTACCTCTTTAACCTATTCAGCATTTGAAAAGAGAATTTTAGATCAGTTTAGAGATGCCCTCCCTGAAGATATAAGACCAGCAAGAGACTACCTGATTGATGATTGGGATGTTATAAAAGAAACACTTTATGAAAATGACATTAATGTTCATGGGATGAGAATGTCAGATATAAGAAGATATGTCGAAAACATCATACTTAACAATGGGGATAATCACAAGTTTAAAACTGACTTACTAAAAGGAACACAAGATAATAAGCCGGTCCTCTTGTATAGGCAAATAACAAAGTTGAGTACTCAAATAATAGATACTAACGAATACATCCGTAAAGCACTTCAAATGACATACGATTTTGTATTTCTAGATGAATTTCAGGATACTACATATGCCCAGTATGATTTATTAAAAACTTGTTTTTTAGGTTCGTCTTGTAAATTAACAGCAGTTGGAGATGATAAGCAAGCCATTATGAGATGGGCAGGTGCAAAGCCTGATATTTTTCCAGACTATATTCGAGACTTTAATTCAAATGAATATCAATTGTTGATGAATCATCGCTCTGTACCTAAGCTTGTAGAATTTCAAAAAGAGGTTCATCAGATATTAAATAGTAATCACAGTTCTATTCAGACAAATAATTATCCAGAATTTCAAGAGGGTGAAATAACATTATTTGAATTTGAAAATGAAAGTTTAGAAGCTAAGTTAATTGCAAATGATATAGAATCAAAAATTCAAGGAGGTATACGACCATCAGAAATTTGTATCCTAGCAAAACAAAAGGTTGGTATTTATAGTTTCGAATTGATATCTATATTAAATAGCAAAGGGATTAAAGCAAGAATTGAAAATGAATATCAGGATATTTTAAAAGATCCTACGTGTAACCTATTATTAGATTTAATATCATGCAGTCAAGGAAAACGAGATCCTTTAATTTGGGAAAATATTAGTAATTTTTATGGAAATATCAATGGAATAGATGAGTTAACTGATGAATTAATTTTAGCAAAATCCTATAAGGAGATTGACAATATAGTTAGTGATATTACTTACCTAATTTCAAATTTTATTCCCAATGAAGAAAGTATGCTAAAATTAATTGATTGTATTATTGAAAAAATAGATGAAAAAAGAATTATTTCCAATTTTTCAACATACAATGGAAAAAGTGACCTAGATATCATTGTCAAGAACTTTTCAAAGATATTATACATAGAATATTCTCAAACACAAGGTGAATGGCTAGATACAGTCTCTAGTTTCAAGGGTGAAAACTCAATTCCAATTATGACTATCCATAAGAGTAAAGGATTAGAATATGAGGTAGTCTATTTTCTAGGCTTGGAGGATTCTGCATTCTGGAGTTTTAATGATCAGCCGGAAGAAGATAAAAGTGCATTCTTTGTCGCACTTTCAAGAGCAAAAAGTCACTTAATATTCACATATTGTAAATTGAGAAATAATAGTCCGCAAAATAATAGAAATATTAATGAGATATATTCATTGCTGACTCAATCCAATTTAGTTAATGTTATTAATTAATAATGATTAAGGCATAGAAATTAGTTTTTTAGATAAACTAATTTCTATGCCTTGTTTTATCTTTTTTACTAGTTAAAAAGATTGATTATAGTGGGTTATCAAGATATGTTTTTTGAAAACTTTTCAATAACCTAACTAAGTTTAATTCAGTTAGATTTACTTGATTTTCTTGGATACTATAATCAGGATTTTTATGTCTAGCTTTTTTATAGTAAAAATCGAAATCTTTTTCTGTAACTTCAAGTTGCTTCATTATCTCTTCTGTTGAAAAATTACTTTTTATTAAGTTGTGAGTCTTTTCTAATTCTATTTTATCATCATAAATTACTATATTATTTTTAAATCTATCTAAAGGATATTTTTCGAGACCAGATATTGAAGAGAAAACTTTCAGCAATTGGTATTTTAAAGTATTTTTGTATAAACAGTGGTAATAAATAGTGTCAGAATAACCACATTCAAAATCTTCTAAATCAGGGGAGGGCACTAGACAATTTCCCTGATCTAAATACAAAGCCATAAAGTCGATAATTGTAAGGTGTCGATAACGAAGTTGTACTAATTGCCAATCAACATTGGTTTGGTATTGATTTAAACTATAAGGCATAGTTTTGAAACGATTTGCATCATCGTCGGTAAGTTTAATATAAAAATCGGGATTAGGATTATAAATAAAAAATCTTCCGTCTTCATTTTCAACGAAGAACCAATTTTTATAGTCTTTTAAAACATGAAAATATTGCTCTTTGATATTTAAGTCGGTATGATTAAACTTTTGAAACAACTTATTTATTAACTCAAATGGAGCAGAGGAGTCTTTAGGAGTATTTATAGAGCCATTTCTAGCATATATTAATCCTTTTTGTAATGCAGTATCTTTCTTAGGCTTATAATCTTTTGTTAAAAATACAGGAACTTTATCTGTATCATGAATAATTAAGATGTCAATTTCTTTGTTGTCTATAGTTTCAGTTTGTATGCTAATTCTAATTTGATTATTTGTTGATGTAAAGAGTTTATGTAGTAAATCTGTTAGATCTTCTTCATTTCTTCTATTATCATCATTTTTTACACCGATTATATCTAAAGTGATATTATCAATTCCAAAGATGATATAACAATCTTCGTGATGTGATGTATTGACAAAATTTAAGATATCACGCACCAATTCAGTTTTTGAATGATGCCATTTTTGTTTAAAATCATGAAACTCATCTTCGGGAGTATTCAATAGTAAATGTATTTGATCTAGACTCAGCATTTTTATTTCTCCAAATATTAGTTTACAGAAATTTTATCATAGAATCAGAGAAAGTCAATCATAACTATATTAGCTGTGATAACTTTTCCAAATCTTCCCTGTTATCCTAATATCACTCTAAGAAAATCAATCCTCAATTTTTAACTGGGGTTTGGGGGCGGAGCCACCAAGTTATCTTATCGTTGGCTGTCAAAACTAGAAGGTTTTGGTAGGCTGGCGATATGATTTTTGGGATATTGTGGACACAATATCTGAGCTCGCAAAGCCTTACAAGAATGAAAATCAGTTGGTGTAAAAGTGTACTGACATTGTACGGTAGCAGACATTGTCAGTACAGGTATTTTGGAAAGGAAGTAGTAGTATGAAACGAGACGTGCGTGATATTCGAAAACAATTTCGCCTAACAGATGAAGAGGAAAAGCAAATTTTAGCTTTGATGAGAGAGCAGGGAGATACTAATTTTTCAGATTTTCTCCGTAAAAGTTTACTCTCCTCTGATTTACAAAAACAGATAGAGATATGGTTCACCCTTTGGCAATCTCAAAAACTAGAACAAATCAGCCGTGATGTTCATGAGATTTTAATTTCGATCCAGTCAGAACGTCAAGTCACCCAGGAACATGTATCTATTCTCTTAACCTGCGTACAGGAATTGATTAAAGAAGTTGGCAACTCCATTCCTCTCAGTCAAGACTTCCAAGACAAATATATGAGGTAGACACATGGAACATCGTTACCGAATCAATCTCAAGAAAGTGTTTTTGTCTGATATTGAGTTGAACCAACTAAATAGAAATATCGACCAAAGTAGCTGCCAATCTTTTTCTGAATATGCGAGACGCACCCTACTTGACCCTGGAATGAATTTCATCACCATTGATACAAATGGCTACCAAGACTTAGTGTTTGAGTTGAAGAGGATTGGCAATAACATCAATCAGATTGCTCGAAGTGTGAACCAATCTCAGTTGATTTCTAGCGAAGAATTGCAAGAGTTGAAAAAGGGAATCGCTGAATTGATAAAAGAAGTTGAGAAAGAATTTACAATACAAGCTCAAAAGCTGAGGGAGTTCCATGGTCATCACTAAGCATTTTGCCATTCATGGAAAGAGTTATCGCAGAAAGCTCATCAAGTATATTCTCAATCCTGATAAAACAAAAAATCTTACCTTAGTGTCGGATTATGATATGAGGAATTTTCTGGACTTTCCTAGCTATGAGGAAATGGTGCAGATGTATCATGAAAATTTTATCAACAATGACACGCTTTACAATTTTCGACACGATAGGCTGGAGGAGAAACAACGACAAATCCATGCTCACCATATTATTCAGTCCTTTTCGCCAGAGGACAATCTCACTCCTGAACAAATCAATCAGATTGGTTATGAGACCATGAAAGAATTGACTAGTGGAAAGTTTCGCTTTATCGTTGCGACCCACGTTGATAAAGACCATCTGCATAATCACATCATTATAAACTCGGTTGACAGCAATTCTGACAAAAAACTTAAGTGGGATTATAAAGTGGAGCGAAATCTTCGAATGATTTCAGATAGATTTTCTAAAATTGCAGGGGCGAAAATTATAGAGAATCGCTATTCTCACCAGCAGTATGAAGTTTATCGCAAGACCAATCACAAGTATGAACTCAAGCAGCGACTCTATTTTTTGATGGAACATTCTAGAGACTTTGAGGATTTCAAAAAGAATGCTCCACTACTACATGTAGAAATGGATTTTAGCCACAAGCATGCGACCTTTTTTATGACGGACTCATCCATGAAACAGGTGGTGCGTGGCAATAAACTCAATCGCAAGCAACCTTATACAGAAGAATTTTTTAAGAATTACTTTGCCAAAAGGGAAATGGAAGAACTCATGGAATTTCTCTTATCAAAGGCTGAGAATATAGATGACTTGATTGAAACTGCGAAACTTTTTGATCTAACTATCATTCCCAAACAAAAGCATGTGTATTTCCAGTTGGCAGGAGTGGAGGTGAAAGAGACAGAACTAGACCAGAAAAATCTTTATGGTGTAGAATTTTTCCAAGATTATTTTGAGAGTAGAAAAGATTGGCAAAATCCAGAAATTGAGGATTTGGTTCAATTTTATCAAGAAGAAAAATTTTCCAAAGAAAAAGAACTCCCAAGAGATGAGAAGTTCTGGGAATTCTATCAAGAGTTCAAGAGCAACAGAGATGCCGTTCATGAGTTTGAGGTAGAGTTGTCACTCAATCAAATTGAAAAAGTAGTAGATGATGGTATTTACATCAAGGTCAAGTTTGGTATTCGTCAGGAGGGGCTTATCTTTGTGCCGAATATGCAGCTCGATATTGAAGAGGAGAAGGTGAAAGTTTTTATTAGAGAAACTAGCTCCTACTATGTCTATCATAAAGACGATCCTGAGAAGAATCGCTACATGAAAGGTCGAACCTTGATTAGACAGTTCAGCTCTGAAAATCAAACGATTCCATTCCGCAGAAAAACGACAGTCGATATGATTAAAGAGAAGATTGAGGAAGTGTATACTTTACTTGAGCTGGATATGGATAAGCACTCTTATATTACAATTAAAGATGATTTAATTCATGAATTGGCAGCTTCAGAATTGAGAATCAATGCTTTGCAAGAACGAGTGACAACCTTAAATCAAGTAGCAGAATATTTACTGGCTTCAGTTGAAAATAAGCAAAAAATGAAATTGAATCTTTCAAAATTGAATATAACTGATAAAATTGGCATTGATGTTGTTGAGAAGGAATTGAATGAGTTAGGTATCCAGATAGAATTAGAGAGCAATAGATATGAGAATATCGTATTTAAAGTGAATAAGTTTATCAATCGTTTGAGTAAGAAAATTTCAAAAGAAGAAGGGATATGTTTTCAAAAATAGGAACCCAGACAACCATTATATAAAATGTGTATCTTTTATAAAACATATTTGGAATTATGATATTTTTTATTGCATCAGTCGTAGATTTAGTTATCACATACGATACAAAAAAATCATCATTTTGAGCAAATATCTCCTTATATTTATTCACTTATTTCCTTACTAGTTTTTTTATTGATTTGTTGGATAAATTCAACTGCTCAATGGTTTTATCTTATCGTTTACTCTTATTTATCATTTTTCTTTTCAATCTCTTTGCCAAGATGAACCTGACTTCAACTATCAAACTGGAGCAGGTGGAGAAAGAAATCGAAGAAAATCAAAGATTTATGACTAAATGGATAGATGATTACGAATATAAGGTTAGGAGATTAGAGAATTTTATCAATATACTTGATAATACAAGAAATCAAAATGTTACCAAATTAGAACGGGAAACAAAATCAGTATAGTTATTGGAGATACCATGGAAAAATTATAAGGCTGATAGTATTAATATCACTATCAGCCTTACAGGTTATTTAACGTTTCAGAAAAACTATAATGTCAAGATTAACTATACAGTATCTAATTCCTTCAAATAATTTTCTATCTTCATCAACATTAAAGGATTGTTATAAATCTTACATAACTCTCTTGCTTCTATATAATAATTTTTGACTTGTTCTTTGTCTAGAAATTTGGCTCCAGCATTTCCTACAAGAATAAGTAGGGGAGCCAGTTGGTAGCTTGTCTGTCTTTGTTTACAGAGTTCAATCGTCTCAAGAGCTTCTTGGATAGCTTCGTTATATTTTTCCTTTGACACTAGGTAGTGAGAGTAGTTGTAACGAACTCTGATGTAGCCAAATAAAAACTCTTGATGCTCAAAATTTTTTGTCTGATATAACTCCATTAAATGAGAGTAGTTTGCCTCATATTCTTGTTCACGACCCACTAAGGAATAGAAATTAGATAGAGTATTCAATGCCTTTAAATAAATCAGAGTATTTGAGGAGACTTTTAATAATATATTTTCCAATGAAGAAATAGCCTCACACTTACTGTCATATTGATAGAAGTCAATAATAGCTTTAATCCATTCAAGGTAAGTTCGGTCTTCTAGTGTTAGAAAAGTACTTCGTTCAATCTCTATTCTATAAATATATTCCAAATCTTCATAATTTCTGTCATCTAATAGTCGAGCAGATAATTGCTTGAAATTAGAGAGGTTAGATTTAATTTCAATTTGTTCATTAAAAAAATAATCTAATGGTACTTCAAGTCGTTGTGAGAGTTTGAACAAAAGGTCTGCGGAGGGAATGAAATGCCCTCTCTCAATTTTACTAATCTGGCTTTGTTCACAAATTCCTTCTGCAAGAGTTTGTTGGGAGAGTCCTAGCTCTTTTCTTTTTAATCTGAATTTCTCTGCGAGTGTATTCATTAAAGATAATAAACCTTCCTATTTGCTTAATTTCATTATAAAATTTTTAGTTCAAAATAGCAAGTTAAAAGAATAAATAATTCTTTATAGTAATAAAAAAAAAAAAAAGTTCAAAATGCAATAAAAATAATTGACTGAATAAACTACATATGTTAGAATAAAAACAAGGAAAAAGAAAGGGGTTTCATTGCATGAGAAAAAAACGTGGAATTAAAAAATTAGTTACATTTGCATTACTAGGTGTTTTTATGTTTAGTAATACAATTCCTTACCAACAGTTTATTCAGAAGAATAAACAATTGGAGATTCGAGTGCAATCACAAAAGGAGTCCAATGGTCTTGATGTTGGGAAGGCTGATTAGTTGATTAAATGATGAAAATACTAATTAACTATATGGTATTTCTGTTTTATCTAATTTTTAATTAGAAAAATAGCATAAAAATCTAGTTATCCGCATAAAAACTGGACTTATCACACTTTATCAAGGTCAAAACCACTCAATTTACTACTAATTTACTACTTATGAATGAGCTTTGATACGACGATTTATCCTTGAAAAGTGAAGATATAAAGATACTTCCAATAAAATTTGAATATTTAATAGGTAGACACTTCAAAAAATGAGGTGTCTATTTTTTTACCCGATTTTGAAAGGAAGTGAACTTATGAAAACAAAAAATCAAGAATCAAAAGGTCGTTCCCCACTCTTTAAGACCATCAAACATTCATTCAGCCAATAAAAAAGAAAGGATAGGTAAAAATATGGAACTTAAATTTGTGATTCCCAACATGGAAAAAACATTCGGCAATTTAGAATTTGCTGGCGAGGATAAAGTCGTTCAGCGAAGAATCAACGGACGGCTAACTGTCTTATCAAGAAGCTATAATCTCTATTCTGATGTTCAAAGAGCAGATGATATTGTGGTGGTGCTTCCTGCTGAAGCTGGCGAAAAACATTTCGGCTTTGAGGAACGTGTGAAGTTAGTCAATCCACGTATTACCGCAGAGGGCTACAAAATCGGCACTCGTGGTTTTACAAATTACCTTTTACATGCTGACGACATGATAAAAGAATAAAGAAAGAGAGGAAAAATGATGAGATTAGCAAATGGCATTGTATTAGATAAAGACACGACTTTTGGAGAATTGAAATTCTCTGCTCTACGTCGTGAAGTGAGAATCCAAAATGAAGACGGGTCGGTTTCAGATGAAATCAAGGAACGTACCTATGACTTAAAATCCAAAGGACAAGGACGCATGATTCAAGTAAGTATTCCTGCCAGCGTGCCTTTGAAAGAGTTTGATTATAACGCACGGGTGGAACTTATCAATCCCATTGCGGACACCGTTGCTACTGCCACCTATCAAGGAGCAGATGTTGACTGGTATATCAAGGCAGACGATATTGTGCTGACAAAGGATTCTAGTTCATTCAAAGCTCAACCACAAGCAAAGAAAGAACCGACACAAGACAAATAGTCGCTAGGTAGAAAGGAGACTTTTTCGCATGAAACAGCGTGGTAAAAGGATTCGCCCATCTGGTAAAGATTTAGTCTTTCATTTTACGATAGCGTCACTCCTGCCTGTTTTCCTGCTGGTTGTCGGACTGTTTCATGTGAAGACAATCCAGCAGATCAACTGGCAGGATTTTAACCTATCACAAGCAGATAAGATTGACATTCCCTATTTAATTATCAGTTTCAGTGTCGCAATTCTTATCTGCTTGCTGGTAGCGTTTGTATTCAAACGGGTTCGCTATGATACGGTTAAACAACTTTACCACCGTCAAAAACTGGCAAAGATGATACTTGAAAACAAGTGGTATGAATCTGAACAGGTCAAAACAGAGGGTTTCTTTAAAGATAGTGCTGGTCGTACAAAGGAAAAGATAACCTACTTCCCTAAAATGTATTATCGACTTAAAAATGGCTTGATACAGATACGGGTGGAAATCACGCTGGGAAAATATCAAGACCAACTCTTACACTTGGAAAAGAAATTAGAGAGTGGCTTGTACTGTGAGCTGACGGATAAAGAGTTAAAGGATTCCTATGTGGAATATACTTTGCTCTATGACACCATAGCCAGTCGTATTTCTATTGATGAAGTAGAAGCTAAAGATGGTAAACTTCGCTTAATGAAAAACGTATGGTGGGAATATGATAAGCTCCCTCATATGTTGATTGCTGGTGGTACAGGTGGCGGTAAAACTTACTTTATACTGACACTGATTGAAGCCTTGCTTCATACAGATTCAAAACTGTATATTCTTGACCCGAAAAATGCTGACCTTGCGGACTTAGGTTCTGTGATGGCAAATGTCTACTATAGAAAAGAAGACTTGCTTTCTTGCATTGAAACATTCTATGAAGAAATGATGAAACGTAGTGAGGAAATGAAGCAGATGAAGAACTATAAGACTGGCAAAAATTATGCTTACTTAGGTCTCCCGGCACACTTCTTAATCTTTGATGAATACGTCGCTTTCATGGAAATGCTGGGAACAAAAGAAAACACCGCAGTTATGAATAAGCTGAAACAGATTGTCATGTTAGGTCGTCAAGCTGGCTTCTTTCTAATACTGGCTTGTCAACGTCCAGACGCAAAATATTTAGGCGACGGAATCCGTGATCAGTTTAATTTCAGAGTGGCTTTAGGTCGTATGTCTGAAATGGGCTATGGCATGATGTTTGGCAGTGACGTACAAAAGGATTTCTTCTTAAAGCGAATCAAAGGTCGTGGCTATGTTGATGTAGGAACAAGTGTCATATCAGAGTTTTATACTCCCCTTGTACCAAAAGGATATGATTTCTTGGAGGAAATTAAAAAGTTATCCAACAGCAGACAGTCCACGCAGGCGACGTGCGAAGCGGAAGTCGCAGGTGTGGACTGATCTTGCTGGCTGGTGTGGCAATAGCCACGCCAGCACTTAACCCCCCGTATCTAACAGGGGGGTACAAATCGACAGGAAACAGTCAAAAAAACATTAGAAAATCCTTTGGTTACAAGGGATTTACAAAATTTCAGCGTATGTCAAATGGGCTTTAAAAGTTGACATACGCCTTTTTGATTGGAGGGATTTTTACTGAATGAACAAACTTGGTTACAGCATTTAAAAGAAAAACGCTTGGCTTATGGACTATCTCAAAACCGTTTAGCTGTTGCGACTGGTATTACAAGGCAGTATCTAAGCGATATTGAAACAGGAAAAGTCAAGCCATCAGAGGATTTACAGCAGTCCCTTTGGGAAGCTCTGGAACGCTTCAATCCCGACGCTCCCCTTGAAATGCTGTTTGATTATGTAAGGATTCGCTTTCCGACAACAGACGTACAGCAGGTGGTCGAAAACATCTTACAACTGAAACTGTCCTATTTTCTTCATGAGGACTATGGTTTCTATTCTTATTCAGAGCATTATGCTTTAGGCGACATATTCGTCCTTTGCTCCCATGAACTGGACAAAGGAGTTCTGGTGGAATTGAAAGGTCGTGGGTGCAGACAATTTGAAAGCTATCTTCTGGCACAACAAAGAAGCTGGTATGAGTTCTTTATGGACGTTTTGGTGGCTGGCGGTGTGATGAAACGCCTTGACCTTGCCATTAACGATAAGACAGGGATTTTGAATATCCCTGTACTCACTGAAAAGTGCCAACAGGAAGAATGTATCTCCGTCTTCCGCAGTTTTAAAAGCTATCGCAGTGGCGAACTGGTACGCAAAGAGGAAAAGGAATGTATGGGAAACACCCTCTATATCGGTTCATTACAAAGTGAAGTTTATTTCTGTATCTATGAAAAGGACTACGAGCAGTACAAGAAAAATGATATTCCCATTGAAGACGCAGAAGTAAAAAACCGTTTTGAGATTCGATTGAAAAATGAGCGTGCCTATTATGCAGTCCGTGATTTACTCGTCTATGACAATCCAGAGCATACCGCCTTTAAAATTATCAATCGGTATATCCGTTTTGTAGATAAAGACGATTCCAAACCTCGTTCTGATTGGAAACTGAATGAAGAATGGGCTTGGTTTATTGGGAACAATCGTGAACGATTAAAACTAACCACAAAACCAGAGCCTTACTCCTTCCAAAGGACGCTGAACTGGCTATCTCATCAAGTTGCCCCGACCTTAAAGGTTGCGATTAAACTTGATGAAATCAACCAGACGCAGGTTGTAAAAGACATTCTCGACCATGCGAAACTGACAGACCGACACAAGCAGATTTTGAAGCAACAGTCAGTAAAAGAACAGGACGTGATAACAACAAAAAAATAACTCAAATACAAATTCATTGAATATAGAGAGGAGAACATTTTTATGAATTTTGGACAAAACCTTTATAACTGGTTTCTATCAAACGCTCAATCACTGGTGCTTTTAGCAATCGTTGTGATTGGCTTGTATCTTGGCTTCAAGCGTGAGTTTAGCAAACTGATTGGCTTTTTAATTATTGCGATTATTGCGGTTGGCTTAGTCTTCAACGCTGCTGGAGTAAAAGACATTTTACTAGAGCTATTCAATCGCATTATTGGTGCTTAAATAAAACCGTTCTTTTGTGGAATATAAGTGGTTTTCTTATGTTCCGCAAAGGAATGGTACACCAAACGAAGTGCGGTAGGGATTTTTGAATCTCTACAAAGAAAGGACGTGAATATATGGACGATATGCAAGTCTATATTGCGAATTTAGGCAAATACAATGAGGGCGAATTGGTCGGTGCGTGGTTTACCTTTCCCATTGACTTTGAGGAAGTCAAAGAGAAAATCGGCTTGAATGATGAATATGAGGAATACGCCATTCATGACTACGAGTTACCCTTTACGGTTGACGAATACACTTCCATTGGCGAACTCAATCGACTATGGGAAATGGTATCGGAATTACCCGAAGAATTACAATCGGAGCTATCTGCTCTGCTCACTCATTTTTCAAGCATTGAAGAACTAAGCGAACATCAAGAGGATATTATCATTCATTCCGATTGTGATGATATGTATGACGTGGCACGCTACTACATTGAAGAAACGGGTGCTTTAGGCGAAGTACCAGCTAGTCTTCAAAACTATATTGATTATCAAGCCTATGGTCGGGATTTAGACCTTTCAGGAACGTTTATCTCAACCAATCATGGGATTTTTGAAATCGTCTATTAAATCTGTCGGTACATTACTACTGGCAGATTTTCTATTTTACGGGGTGGCTCAATCAGCTACCCCTATTTTTTATGAAAGGATTGATTACATGAAGAAAATACGAAGCTATACCAGTATCTGGTCTGTGGAAAAGGTACTGTATTCTATCAATGATTTTAGACTTCCGTTTCCCATAACCTTTACGCAAATGACATGGTTTGTCGTGTCACTCTTTGCAGTGATGATACTTGGCAACTTGCCCCCTCTTTCCATGATAGAGGGAGCATTTCTCAAATACTTTGGGATTCCTGTGGCTTTCACATGGTTTATGTCTACAAAAACTTTTGATGGTAAAAAGCCTTATGGATTTTTGAAGTCTGTCATTGCTTATGCACTGCGACCAAAGCTGACCTATGCAGGAAAAAAAGTAACGCTTGGCAGAAACCAGCCACAAGAAGCCATTACAGCAGTTAGGAGTGAATTTTATGGCATATCCAATTAAATACATTGAAAACAATCTCGTCTGGAATAAAGACGGGGAATGTTATGCTTACTATGAGCTTGTTCCTTACAATTACTCATTTCTAAGTCCAGAACAGAAAATACAAGTGCATGATTCTTTCAGACAGCTTATCGCACAAAATCGTGATGGCAAAATTCATGCTTTACAAATCAGTACAGAATCCAGCATACGTTCTGCACAAGAGCGTTCCAAAAATGAAGTCACTGGCAAGCTCAAAGCGGTTGCCTATGACAAAATCGACCAACAGACAGACGCTTTAATATCCATGATTGGCGAAAATCAAGTGAACTACCGTTTCTTTATCGGCTTTAAGTTGCTTCTCAACGATCAGGAGTTTTCTATGAAAAGTCTTACCGTTGAAGCAAAAAATGCTTTGTCTGATTTTGTCTATGATGTGAACCATAAGCTGATGGGCGATTTTGTTAGTATGAGTAATGATGAAATCCTGCGTTTTCAGAAGATGGAAAAGCTCTTAGAAAATAAAATCTCTCGTCGTTTCAAAATCCGCAGGTTAGATAAGGACGACTTCGGCTATCTGATTGAACACCTTTACGGACAGACAGGCACTGCCTATGAAGAGTATGAGTACCATCTATCAAAGAAAAAGCTGGATAATGAAACGCTGATTAAATACTATGACTTGATTAAGCCTACTCGCTGTTTGGTGGAAGAAAAACAGCGATATTTGAAAATCCAGCAGGAAGATGAAACCGTCTATGTAGCTTACTTTACCATTAACAGCATTGTCGGAGAACTGGACTTCCCGTCCTCTGAAATCTTCTACTACCAGCAACAGCAATTTACATTCCCGATTGATACGTCAATGAATGTGGAAATTGTAGCGAATCGTAAAGCCCTATCTACTGTCCGCAATAAAAAGAAAGAACTGAAAGACTTGGATAACCACGCTTGGCAAAGTGATAATGAAACCAGCTCCAATGTGGCGGAAGCTCTGGAAAGTGTGAATGAGCTGGAAACCAATTTAGACCAAAGCAAGGAATCTATGTACAAGCTGTCTTATGTGGTAAGGGTATCAGCAAATGATCTTGACGAACTCAAACGTCGTTGTAATGAAGTGAAAGATTTTTATGACGATTTAAGCGTAAAACTGGTACGACCATTTGGGGATATGCTCGGCTTACATGAAGAATTTTTACCTGCCAGCAAGCGTTATATGAATGATTATATTCAATACGTGACCTCTGATTTCCTCGCTGGTTTAGGTTTTGGTGCTACTCAAATGCTGGGGGAAAATGAGGGGATTTATGTTGGCTACAGCTTAGATACTGGACGCAATGTCTATCTGAAACCTGCTCTTGCCAGTCAAGGGGTTAAGGGTTCAGTAACCAATGCGTTAGCGTCGGCTTTTGTTGGTTCGCTGGGTGGTGGTAAATCCTTTGCGAATAACCTTATCGTCTATTATGCGGTGCTTTATGGGGCACAAGCAGTGATTGTAGACCCAAAAGCAGAACGTGGCAGATGGAAAGAAACCTTGCCAGAGATTTCCCATGAAATCAATATCGTCACTCTGACTTCTGATGAGAAAAACAAAGGCTTACTTGACCCTTATGTGATTATGAAAAATCCCAAAGATTCTGAATCACTGGCTATTGATATTCTGACATTCCTTACGGGGATTTCCTCTCGTGATGGGGAACGCTTCCCAATCCTTAGAAAAGCCATTCGTGCAGTAACCAATAGTGAAGTACGAGGGTTGATGAAAGTGATTGAGGAATTACGGGTTGAGAATACGCCACTAAGTACCAGTATAGCCGACCATATCGAAAGTTTTACAGACTATGACTTTGCACATTTATTATTCAGTAATGGTTATGTGGAGCAGTCTATCAGCTTAGAAAAACAACTGAACATTATACAGGTTGCGGACTTGGTACTTCCCGACAAGGAAACTTCCTTTGAGGAATATACCACTATGGAGCTTTTATCCGTTGCTATGCTGATTGTCATTAGTACCTTTGCTTTAGACTTTATCCATACAGACCGAAGCATTTTCAAGATTGTAGATTTAGACGAAGCATGGAGCTTTTTACAGGTAGCACAAGGAAAAACACTATCTATGAAGCTGGTTCGGGCTGGTCGTGCTATGAACGCTGGGGTATATTTCGTGACCCAAAATACAGACGACCTCTTAGATGAAAAACTGAAAAATAACCTCGGCTTAAAATTTGCATTTCGTTCCACTGACCTTAACGAGATTAAAAAGACCTTAGCCTTTTTTGGTGTAGACCCAGAGGACGAAAACAATCAGAAGCGATTGCGTGATTTGGAAAACGGGCAATGCCTTATCAGTGATTTATATGGTCGTGTCGGTGTGATACAGTTCCACCCTGTATTTGAAGAACTGCTCCATGCCTTTGATACCAGACCACCTGTGCGAAAAGAGGTGTAAATGTGAAACCATCAATAGTAAACAGAATAAAATCAAACTGGACGCTGAAACGTCTAGGTAAAGTGGCAATGACAGTGGCTTTCACACTTGTGATTGCCATTTTTCTTTTAGCCATGCTGGGAACGGTGGTTCAAGCTGCGGGCTTGGTAGATGATACGGTCAATGTGGCAAATGAATACAGCCGATACCCACTTGAAAACTATCAACTGGATTTTTATGTGGATAATAGCTGGGGCTGGCTTCCGTGGAACTGGTCGGACGGGATTGGAAAACAGGTCATGTATGGACTATATGCCATTACCAATTTTATTTGGACAATCAGTTTGTATGTTTCCAATGCGACAGGTTACTTAGTACAGGAAGCCTATTCCTTAGACTTCATTTCCGCTACAGCAGATTCCATTGGTAAGAATATGCAGACCTTAGCTGGTGTGAGTGCAAACGGATTTTCAACAGAGGGTTTCTATGTTGGATTCCTCTTACTCTTGATTTTGGTTCTTGGGGTTTATGTTGCCTATACGGGACTGATAAAGAGAGAAACCACAAAGGCAATTCATGCCATTATGAATTTTGTGCTGGTGTTTATCCTATCGGCTTCCTTTATTGCCTACGCTCCCGACTACATTAAAAAAATCAATGACTTTTCATCAGACATCAGTAATGCCAGTTTATCACTTGGCACGAAGATTGTCATGCCCCATTCCGATAGTCAAGGCAAGGACAGCGTGGACTTAATCAGAGATAGCCTGTTTTCCATACAGGTTCAGCAACCGTGGCTACTGCTTCAATACAACAGTTCAGACATTGAAAGTATCGGTATTGACCGTGTGGAAAGCCTGCTCTCCACCAGCCCAGATTCCAACAATGGCGAAGACAGAGAAAAAATTGTTGCGGAAGAAATTGAAGACAGAAGCAATACCAATCTAACCATTACAAAGACCATTAACCGTTTAGGTACAGTCTTCTTCCTATTTGTCTTCAATATTGGGATTTCCATATTTGTATTCCTATTAACAGGAATCATGATTTTCTCGCAGGTACTTTTTATCATCTATGCTATGTTTCTGCCTGTGAGCTTTATTTTAAGCATGATTCCATCATTTGATGGTATGTCAAAACGAGCCATAACAAAGCTCTTTAATACCATTTTGACACGAGCTGGAATCACATTGATTATTACGACAGCATTTAGTATTTCAACCATGCTCTATACCTTATCGGCTGGTTATCCGTTCTTTTTGATTGCTTTTCTACAGATTGTGACCTTTGCAGGAATCTACTTCAAGCTGGGCGATTTAATGAGTATGTTTTCTCTACAGAGTAACGATTCTCAAAGTGTGGGAAGTCGTGTGATGAGAAAACCTCGTATGCTTATGCACGCTCACATGCACCGTCTACAGCGGAAACTTGGACGTTCCATGACTACTCTAGGGGCTGGGTCTGCCATTGTTACAGGTAAAAAAGGACAGTCGGGTTCGGGGAGTTCTGCAAGGACACAAGCAGATCACTCCCGACCAGACGGAAAGGAAAAATCAACACTTGGAAAACGTATCGGTCAAACCATCGGTACAGTAGCTGATACCAAAGACAGAATGGTAGACACTGCTAGTGGTTTGAAAGAACAGGTTAAAGATTTGCCGACCAATGCAAGATATGCAGTATATCAAGGAAAATCCAAAGTAAAAGAGAATGTCCGTGATTTAACCAGTAGTATTTCTCAAACCAAAGCGGACAGAGCCAGTGGACGCAAGGAACAGCAGGAACAAAGGCGAAAAACCATTGCGAAGCGTCGCTCTGAAATGGAACAGGTCAAACAGAAAAAACAGCCTGCTTCTTCTGTTCATGAAAGACCGACTACAAGACAAGAACAATATCATGATGAACAGACCTCAAAACAGTCTAATATTCAGACTTCATATAAGGAATCTCAACAAGCCAAACAAGAGCGTCCAGCAGTTAAGTCCGATTTTTCAAGTCCAAAAGTGGAACGCCAAGGCAATACCGTTCAAGAAAAAACCGTTCAAAAGCCAGCAACTTCAACCACTACAGCAGATAGAACTTCACAACGTCCAATCACAAAAGAACGTCCGTCTACTGTTCAAAGAGTACCACTACAAAATACAAGAAGTAGACCACCAATCAAAACCGCCACCATTAAGAAAGTCGGTAAGAAACCATGAAGTTGAAAACTTTAGTGATTGGTGGTTCTGGATTATTCTTGATGGTCTTCTCACTGCTTCTGTTTGTTGCCATTTTATTTTCAGATGAACAGGACAGCGGAATTTCCAATATTCATTATGGAGGTGTGAATGTTTCCGCAGAAGTGCTGGCTCATAAGCCTATGGTAGAAAAATATGCCAAAGAATATGGCGTTGAAGAATATGTCAACATACTTCTTGCGATTATACAGGTGGAATCGGGCGGTACTGCGGAAGATGTTATGCAGTCCTCGGAATCCCTCGGTCTTCCACCTAATTCATTGAGTACAGAAGAATCCATTAAGCAAGGTGTGAAGTATTTCAGTGAATTATTAGCCAGTAGCGAAAGGCTCAGTGTAGATTTAGAATCGGTTATCCAGTCCTACAATTATGGTGGTGGTTTCTTAGGGTATGTGGCTAATCGTGGAAATAAATATACCTTTGAACTGGCTCAAAGTTTCTCAAAAGAGTATTCAGGTGGCGAAAAAGTGTCTTACCCCAATCCCATAGCCATACCTATCAATGGGGGCTGGCGATACAACTATGGCAATATGTTTTATGTGCAACTGGTAACGCAGTATCTTGTCACAACAGAGTTTGATGATGATACGGTACAAGCCATCATGGACGAAGCACTGAAATATGAGGGCTGGCGATACGTTTACGGTGGAGCTTCCCCGACTACTTCTTTTGATTGTAGCGGACTGACACAATGGACGTATGGAAAAGCTGGAATTAACTTACCACGAACCGCACAACAGCAATATGATGTGACCCAGCATATCCCACTATCGGAAGCACAAGCTGGCGATTTGGTTTTCTTTCATTCTACCTATAACGCTGGCTCTTATATTACTCATGTTGGGATATACCTTGGCAATAACCGTATGTTTCATGCAGGCGACCCAATCGGTTATGCCGACTTAACAAGCCCCTACTGGCAACAGCATTTAGTGGGAGCAGGACGAATCAAACAATGAGAAAGGAAGATTTAATGATGAAATTTAGAAAAAATCAGAATAAAGAAAAACAGATACCAAAGGAAAAGAAACCTCGTGTCTACTATAAGGTCAATCCTCATAAAAAGGTTGTGATTGCCTTGTGGGTACTTTTAGGGCTTAGTTTCAGCTTTGCGATATTCAAGCACTTTACAGCTATAGATACTCATACTATTCACGAAACAACTATCATAGAAAAGGAATACGTTGATACTCATCATGTAGAAAATTTTGTAGAGAACTTTGCGAAAGTCTACTATTCATGGGAGCAATCCGATAAGTCCATTGATAATCGAATGGAAAGTCTAAAAGGCTATCTGACAGATGAACTTCAAGCTCTCAATGTTGATACAGTACGCAAAGATATTCCTGTATCGTCTTCTGTAAGAGGATTTCAGATATGGACGGTAGAGCCAACTGGCGACAATGAGTTTAATGTAACCTACAGTGTAGACCAGCTCATTACAGAGGGAGAAAATACAAAGACCGTCCACTCTGCTTATATAGTGAGTGTCTATGTAGATGGTTCTGGAAATATGGTACTGGTTAAGAATCCGACCATTACCAACATACCTAAGAAATCAAGTTATAAACCAAAAGCCATTGAAAGTGAGGGGACGGTTGATTCCATTACAACCAATGAAATCAATGAGTTTTTAACGACGTTCTTCAAGCTCTATCCTACAGCGACAGCCAGTGAACTTTCCTACTATGTGAATGACGGGATATTAAAACCAATCGGAAAAGAGTACATCTTTCAAGAACTGGTAAATCCTATTCACAATCGTAAGGATAATCAAGTCACGGTATCGCTGACAGTGGAGTATATCGACCAGCAGACCAAAGCAACGCAGGTATCTCAATTTGATTTGGTACTTGAAAAGAACGGGAGTAATTGGAAGATTATAGAATAACAAATATTGGTACATTATTACAGCTATTTTGTAATCACGTACTCTCTTTGATAAAAAATTGGAGATTCCTTTACAAATATGCTCTTACGTGCTATTATTTAAGTATCTATTTAAAAGGAGTTAATAAATATGCGGCAAGGTATTCTTAAATAAACTGTCAATTTGATAGTGGGAACAAATAATTGGATGTCCTTTTTTAGGAGGGCTTAGTTTTTTGTACCCAGTTTAAGAATACCTTTATCATGTGATTCTAAAGTATCCGGAGAATATCTGTATGCTTTGTATGCCTATGGTTATGCATAAAAATCCCAGTGATAAAAGTATTTATCACTGGGATTTTTATGCCCTTTTGGGTTTTTGAATGGAGGAAAATCACATGAAAATTATTAATATTGGAGTTTTAGCTCATGTTGATGCAGGAAAAACTACCTTAACAGAAAGCTTATTATATAACAGTGGAGCGATTACAGAATTAGGAAGCGTGGACAAAGGTACAACGAGGACGGATAATACGCTTTTAGAACGTCAGAGAGGAATTACAATTCAGACAGGAATAACCTCTTTTCAGTGGGAAAATACGAAGGTGAACATCATAGACACGCCAGGACATATGGATTTCTTAGCAGAAGTATATCGTTCATTATCAGTTTTAGATGGGGCAATTCTACTGATTTCTGCAAAAGATGGCGTACAAGCACAAACTCGTATATTATTTCATGCACTTAGGAAAATGGGGATTCCCACAATCTTTTTTATCAATAAGATTGACCAAAATGGAATTGATTTATCAACGGTTTATCAGGATATTAAAGAGAAACTTTCTGCCGAAATTGTAATCAAACAGAAGGTAGAACTGTATCCTAATATGTGTGTGACGAACTTTACCGAATCTGAACAATGGGATACGGTAATAGAGGGAAACGATGACCTTTTAGAGAAATATATGTCCGGTAAATCATTAGAAGCATTGGAACTCGAACAAGAGGAAAGCATAAGATTTCAGAATTGTTCTCTGTTCCCTCTTTATCATGGAAGTGCAAAAAACAATATAGGGATTGATAACCTTATAGAAGTGATTACGAATAAATTTTATTCATCAACACATCGAGGTCAGTCTGAACTTTGCGGAAAAGTTTTCAAAATTGAGTATTCGGAAAAAAGACAGCGTCTTGCATATATACGTCTTTATAGTGGCGTACTGCATTTGCGAGATTCGGTTAGAATATCGGAAAAGGAAAAAATAAAAATTACAGAAATGTATACTTCAATAAATGGTGAATTATGTAAAATCGATAAGGCTTATTCCGGGGAAATTGTTATTTTGCAGAATGAGTTTTTGAAGTTAAATAGTGTTCTTGGAGATACAAAGCTATTGCCACAGAGAGAGAGAATTGAAAATCCCCTCCCTCTGCTGCAAACGACTGTTGAACCGAGCAAACCTCAACAAAGGGAAATGTTACTTGATGCACTTTTAGAAATCTCCGACAGTGACCCGCTTCTGCGATATTATGTGGATTCTGCGACACATGAAATCATACTTTCTTTCTTAGGGAAAGTACAAATGGAAGTGACTTGTGCTCTGCTGCAAGAAAAGTATCATGTGGAGATAGAAATAAAAGAGCCTACAGTCATTTATATGGAAAGACCGTTAAAAAAAGCAGAGTATACCATTCACATCGAAGTTCCACCGAATCCTTTCTGGGCTTCCATTGGTCTATCTGTAGCACCGCTTCCATTAGGGAGCGGAGTACAGTATGAGAGCTCGGTTTCTCTTGGATACTTAAATCAATCGTTTCAAAATGCAGTTATGGAGGGGATACGCTATGGCTGTGAACAAGGATTGTATGGTTGGAATGTGACGGACTGTAAAATCTGTTTTAAGTATGGCTTATACTATAGCCCTGTTAGTACCCCAGCAGATTTTCGGATGCTTGCTCCTATTGTATTGGAACAAGTCTTAAAAAAAGCTGGAACAGAATTGTTAGAGCCATATCTTAGTTTTAAAATTTATGCGCCACAGGAATATCTTTCACGAGCATACAACGATGCTCCTAAATATTGTGCGAACATCGTAGACACTCAATTGAAAAATAATGAGGTCATTCTTAGTGGAGAAATCCCTGCTCGGTGTATTCAAGAATATCGTAGTGATTTAACTTTCTTTACAAATGGACGTAGTGTTTGTTTAACAGAGTTAAAAGGGTACCATGTTACTACCGGTGAACCTGTTTGCCAGCCCCGTCGTCCAAATAGTCGGATAGATAAAGTACGATATATGTTCAATAAAATAACTTAGTGTATTTTATGTTGTTATATAAATATGGTTTCTTGTTAAATAAGATGAAATATTTTTTAATAAAGATTTGAATTAAAGTGTAAAGGAGGAGATAGTTATTATAAACTACAAGTGGATATTGTGTCCTGTATGTGGAAATAAAACACGATTAAAGATAAGGGAAGATACTGAATTAAAAAAATTCCCCCTCTATTGTCCGAAATGCAGACAAGAAAATTTAATTGAAATAAAGCAGTTCAAAGTAACTGTGATTACAGAGCCAGACGCAAAGACGCAGAGCCGATAAAATGAGATTAATACAATCTCATTTTATCGGCTCTTTCCGTTATGTATGGATTCTTTTAATTAGTCTTCGATGTTTCTTGCTTCGTTGATACCGCTGGCTAAAGATTCCATTAAGGATAGTTCTTTGTCTGTAAAGCTATCCATGTATTTCTCTATCTGTAATCGTCGGGTGCTTTTTACCAAGTTATTAGCAGGTAGGGGTCCCGAGCGCCTACGAGGAATTTGTATCGATAAGAAATAGATTTAAAAATTTCGCTGTTATTTTGTACATTTAACTTGACGGTGACATCTCTCTATTGTGAGTTATTAGTGGTACAGTTTTCAACCGTTTTAATTATAAAAAAGTGGTGCATTTTTAAATTGGCACAAACAGGTAACGGTTATTGCAGGTGTATTTCTTATCTATGGGTTTAACATGGATTTTATCATTAAAATCATGAGTATTGTCCGAGAGTGATTGGTCTTGCGTATGGTTAACCCTAAAGTTATGGAAATAAGACTTAGAAGCAAACTTAAGAGTGTGTTGATAGTGCATTATCTTAAAATTTTGGTATAATAGGAATTGAAGTTAAATTAGATGCTAAAAATTTGTAATTAAGAAGGAGGGATTCGTCATGTTGGTATTCCAAATGCGTAATGTAGATAAAACATCTACTGTTTTGAAACAGACTAAAAACAGTGATTACGCAGATAAATAAATACGTTAGATTAATTCCTACCAGTGACTAATCTTATGACTTTTTAAACAGATAACTAAAATTACAAACAAATCGTTTAACTTCTGTATTTATTTATAGATGTAATCACTTCAGGAGTGATTACATGAACAAAAATATAAAATATTCTCAAAACTTTTTAACGAGTGAAAAAGTACTCAACCAAATAATAAAACAATTGAATTTAAAAGAAACCGATACCGTTTACGAAATTGGAACAGGTAAAGGGCATTTAACGACGAAACTGGCTAAAATAAGTAAACAGGTAACGTCTATTGAATTAGACAGTCATCTATTCAACTTATCGTCAGAAAAATTAAAACTGAACATTCGTGTCACTTTAATTCACCAAGATATTCTACAGTTTCAATTCCCTAACAAACAGAGGTATAAAATTGTTGGGAATATTCCTTACCATTTAAGCACACAAATTATTAAAAAAGTGGTTTTTGAAAGCCATGCGTCTGACATCTATCTGATTGTTGAAGAAGGATTCTACAAGCGTACCTTGGATATTCACCGAACACTAGGGTTGCTCTTGCACACTCAAGTCTCGATTCAGCAATTGCTTAAGCTGCCAGCGGAATGCTTTCATCCTAAACCAAAAGTAAACAGTGTCTTAATAAAACTTACCCGCCATACCACAGATGTTCCAGATAAATATTGGAAGCTATATACGTACTTTGTTTCAAAATGGGTCAATCGAGAATATCGTCAACTGTTTACTAAAAATCAGTTTCATCAAGCAATGAAACACGCCAAAGTAAACAATTTAAGTACCGTTACTTATGAGCAAGTATTGTCTATTTTTAATAGTTATCTATTATTTAACGGGAGGAAATAATTCTATGAGTCGCTTTTGTAAATTTGGAAAGTTACACGTTACTAAAGGGAATGTAGATAAATTATTAGGTATACTACTGACAGCTTCCAAGGAGCTAAAGAGGTCCCTAGCGCCTACGGGGAATTTGTATCGATAAGGAATAGATTTAAAAATTTCGCTGTTATTTTGTACAATAAGGATAAATTTGAATGGTACCATAAACGACCGTTTATGGTACCTTTTCATTTTCCTGCTTTTTCTAAATGTTTTTTAAGTAAATCAAGTACCAAAATCCGTTCCTTTTTCATAGTTCCTATATAGTTATACTTAATGAGTTATGGTACATTTAAATTATAAAATTAAGGAGGTTTTTTTATGATTTTTGGCTATGCTCGAGTGAGTACGGATGATCAAAATCTTAGTTTACAAATTGATGCACTTACTCATTATGGAATTGATAAATTATTTCAAGAAAAAGTAACTGGTGCGAAAAAAGACCGACCGCAATTAGAAGAAATGATCAACCTACTACGTGAAGGAGATTCTGTTGTCATTTACAAGTTAGATCGAATTTCACGATCAACTAAACATTTGATTGAACTTTCTGAATTATTTGAAGAACTTAGTGTCAATTTTATATCTATTCAAGATAACGTAGATACTTCAACGTCTATGGGAAGATTCTTTTTCCGAGTTATGGCTAGTTTAGCAGAACTGGAACGGGATATTATTATTGAACGAACTAACTCTGGTCTTAAGGCAGCCAGAGTCCGAGGAAAAAAAGGGGGCCGTCCAAGTAAAGGTAAGCTATCAATTGATTTAGCTTTAAAAATGTATGACAGCAAAGAGTATTCTATTCGTCAAATTCTTGATGCCTCTAAATTAAGCAAAACAACCTTTTACCGTTACCTCAATAAAAGGAATGCTTAAGATATGGCTATGAAAAGAATTTTAACTACTTCACAGCGTGAACAACTTCTTTCTGTAGACCACTTATCAGAAGAGGATTTTAAAGCGTATTTTAGTTTTTCTGATTATGATCTGGAGGTTATTAATCAACACCGTGGAAAGGTCAATAAACTAGGATTTGCGATACAACTTTGTTTGGCCCGGTATCCTGGGTGTTCTTTAAGTAATTGGCCGATTAAATCAACCAGACTAACTTCTTATGTGAGTCGACAGCTCCATCTTGATGCAATTGATTTAAATTCATATGATCATAGAAATACACGTGCAAATCACTTCAACGAGATCTTAGAAGTATTCAACTATCATCGATTCGGTAGTGCTAATACACAAAAACAGTTAATAGAATATTTAATTGAACTAGCTTTAGAAAATGATGACTCTATCTATCTAATGAAAAAAACAATTGATTTCTTAACTCGAAAAAGAATTATTTTTCCATCTATAGCTACACTTGAAGACATTATAAGCCGCTGTCGAGATAAAGCAGAAAACAACTTATTTTCAATATTACTCTGTTCATTAACAGATATACAAATTGAAAAACTAGAGAGTTTGTTTCAAATTTATGAAGAGACGAAAATAACTAAACTCGCTTGGCTAAAAGACATTCCAGGTAAGGCAAATCCAGAAAGCTTTATGAGTATTTGTAAAAAAGTGGAAGTGATTGCTTCCATGGGACTCGGGACAATTAATGTCTCCCATATTAATCGGAACAGGTTTCTTCAGCTAGCTAGACTAGGGGAAAATTATGATGCATATGACTTCTCCCGTTTTGAGCTTGAAAAAAGATACTCTTTACTTATTGCTTTTTTAGTCAATCATCATCAATATCTGATCGATCAACTGATTGAGATTAATGACCGCATTTTAGCAAGTATTAAACGCAAAGGGACACGTGATTCACAAGAACAGTTAAAAGAAAAAGGAAAATTGGCTACTAAAAAATTGGAACATTATGCTTCTTTAATTGATGCTCTTCACTTTGCAAAAGATAATGATAGTAATCCTTTTGACGAAATTGAACGAATCATGCCTTGGGAAGATTTAGTACAAGATGGAGAAGAAGCTAAAAAAATTACAGGTAATAAAAATCATGGCTATTTAGAAATGGTTCGAAATAAAGCTAATTACCTCCGAAGATACACGCCAATGTTATTGAGGACCCTTTCGTTCAAAGCAACTCCGGCAGCAAATCCAGTCCTCATGGCCCTAACTCAACTAACTGATTTACACAATAGTGGTAAAAGAAAAATACCGGCAGATACTTCTACTGATTTTGTGAGTAAAAAATGGAAAAGCCTTGTTCGGCCAGAAGAGGGGAAAATAGATCGGTCTTACTATGAGTTAGTAGCTTTCACCGAGCTAAAGAACAATATTCGATCAGGAGATATTTCAGTTGAAGGAAGTATGATCCATCGAAATATTGATGATTACTTAGTTGATTTATCTGCTTGTATTGATTCAGAAACTATTCCAGACACGTTTGAGGACTATTTAAAGGATCGGGAAATAATTTTAGATTTACAGCTTCAATTTTATTCGACAGTTGATAAGAGAATTTCAAGAGCAAACCTTAAAAAGTTGGAAAAAGTTACACCTAGCGAAGCAGAAATATATAGAAAAAAACTTTATTCAATAATTCCTAAGATAAGGCTTAGTGATCTTTTAATTGAGGTGGACAGTTGGACCAACTTTTCACAAGAATTTAGTCATGATTCTACAGGGAAACCGCCGAGTGAACAAGAAAGAAAAATTATTTTTGCTGCTTTGCTGGGTTTAGGGATGAATATTGGTCTTGAAAAAATGGCCCAATCAACTCCTGGAATTTCTTATTCTCAGTTAGCCAATGCCAAACAATGGCGCTTTTATAAAGAAGCTCTGACTCGTGCTCAATCTGTTTTGGTTAATTATCAGTTAAAGCTTCCTGTTGCAGACTTTTGGGGTGAAGGAAAAACCACTGCTTCAGACGGAATGCGCGTCCCAGTGGGCGTCTCAGCTCTAAAATCCGATGTTAATCCACATTACAAAAGTATGGAAAAAGGAGCTACAATGATTCGATCAATAAATGATAGGCATACGACTCATCATATCGAGGTTGCTTCAACTAATACAAGGGAAGCTACTCATACCCTTGATGGCCTACTTTATCATGAAACAGATCTAGATATTGAGGAACATTTTACTGATACAAATGGGTATTCTGATCAGGTGTTTGGAATGACCGCATTACTAGGCTTTGATTTTGAACCTCGCATCAGAAATATAAAAAAATCACAATTATTTTCTATCAAATCACCTTCCTACTACCCTAACTTATCAGAAGATATAAGCGGAAAAATCAATGTAAAAATTATTGAAGAAAACTATGATGAAATTAAACGAATCGCCTATTCGATTCAAACAGGAAAAGTATCTAGTTCTTTACTATTAGGAAAGCTAGGCTCATACGCACGTAAGAATAGAGTAGCTCTTGCACTGAGAGAACTAGGTCGCATTGAAAAGAGCATTTTTATGATAGATTATATTACAGATAGTGAGCTACGGCGAAGGATCACTCATGGACTAAATAAGACAGAAGCGATTAATGCTTTAGCTAGAGAACTATTTTTTGGGCGACGCGGAAAATTTATGGAGCGCGATATTCGCCGACAACTTCAAAGTGCTAGTGCGCTTAATGTGTTAATAAATGCAATAAGTATATGGAACGCCGTCTACTTACAAGCAGCTTATAATTATCTCGTCAAAATAGATCCCGAAGTAACTAAGTATATGAAGCATGTATCTCCTATTAATTGGGAGCATATCACTTTTCTTGGAGAGTATAAATTTGACTTGTTATCTATTCCTAAACACTTAAGAGAATTGAATATAAAAAATAAATAGGCCTTGAAACATTGGTTTAGTGGGAATTTGTACCCCTTATCGATACAAATTCCCACTAAGCGCTCGGGACCCCAGGTAAGAAAAATTCATCAACGGAAACATGAAGTAACGATACAAGGTCATAAAGAACTTGTATGCTGGGGTGTTGCCCTTTATTTTCAATATTAGTTAAGTACCGTGGGTCAATTTCAATCAATGCTCCCACTTGTTCACGAGTTAAACCTCGTTTCAATCGAGCTTCTTTAATGGCTAAACCAAAGGCTCTAAAATCATATTTATCTTCTTTTTTACGCATAGTAGACCACCTCTATACATTTTATTGTTCCTACTGAATTAAAAACAGGTATAGAAAAACGTGTTATATGGTTTATAGGTTTATATTTAATAAAAAGCACTACTAAACGCCAATAAAAAAAACCGTTATATGGTAGTGCTATTTACGCTGTTAAAATATTGTATATTACTTCCAAATGGCGGTTTGTTGGAGGTCAACGTCGCCATGAAGTACATCATATACAATAAATTTCCTTACATTGGGTTCTTGTCAAAAAAAGTCGTCTATCTGCAATAGATAAGTACGTCCACCAATGTGGTTTTATAAATCATATAGATAGAATAACAGAAGCATGTAAACAGAGAAATAAATCTGTTTATATGCTTTTTTGGCTATTCAGAACTTTTTTACAAAGTTTATTTATCAGTAATGCAACAAATCCCCCTTTCACATTGGGACTAAGAGTGAAAGGAGATAAACGAGCAAGGCTCACTTCCTTTCCTAGACAGAAAGGGGGTGAGAAACATGAAACCATCTTCTTTTCAGACCACAATAGAAAATCAGTTTGACTATATCTGTAAACGTGCTATGGAAGACGAGCGAAAGAATTATATGCTTTATCTTTCAAGGATTGCAAAGCGTGAGGTGTCCTTTTCGGATGTTGGCGATTATCTTGTTAGCCAGTTTGCGACAACAGATAACTATTCAACTGACTTTCAGATTTTTACACTCAATGGGTTATCAGTAGGCGTTGAAAATGATTTGTTGAGTGAAGCATTACGTGAGTTGCCAGACAAGAAACGTGAAATTCTACTGCTGTTTTACTTTATGGACATGAGCGATTCAGAAATTGCAGACCTGTTGAAATTGAACCGTTCTACTGTCTATCGGCATAGAACCAGTGGACTAGCCTTAATTAAAAAGTTTATGGAGGAATTTGAAGAATGAAAACACAATATCCTATGATTCCCTTTCCTCTCATTGTAAAGGCAACAGATGGCGATACCGAAGCGATTAACCAGATTCTACATCATTACAGAGGGTACATAACGAAGCGTTCCCTACGACTTATGAAAGATGAATATGGCAATCAAAGTATGGTCGTTGATGAAGTCTTACGTGGAAGAATGGAAACCAGACTGATTACAAAGATTTTGTCATTTGAAATTAAGTAATATCCTCTCTCCTTTCGTGGAAGCGTGCTAAACCATTCCACGCTTCCCGAACAGGGAGGTTTGTTATTCCACCAAAGCATATTGAGCTTTCAATGTGTTTTGATAGGCTAACGAGCCATTGTTCTTTGAAAACTGAATAAAAGTAATCGAATACGTTTCGATAAGAAAAGAGCCAACGGAACTAACCGCCATGACCTATCTTATAAAGATAGCGAGCGATTCATGTTAGTGATCCGAGAAGCAATCTTTAGCAGGATTGCCTGCAACGACATTCTTATCGTGATAATGATACTCCCATACAGTCAATAGTCCGAGCGTGATAAAACCGTCGCAGGCAATGAGTATGGCTACATGAGAACCATGCAGGGGTGGAACTCCCGTGAGCTTTGCTAAAGCTGTTCGATTGCTGGTAAAACAACTTTTATGAAATCCAAATAAGTGATTTGGAAAGGAGGATTTTATGAAGCAGACTGACATTCCTATTTGGGAACGTTATACCCTAACCATTGAAGAAGCGTCAAAATATTTTCGTATTGGCGAAAACAAGCTACGACGCTTGGCAGAGGAAAATAAAAATGCAAATTGGCTGATTATGAATGGCAATCGTATTCAGATTAAACGAAAACAATTTGAAAAAATTATAGATACATTGGACGCAATCTAGCGTCGCCAAAGGGTCTTGTATATGATAAAATAGTATTAAGTCGTATCAAGGCTCTTTCCATAAAGGAAAGGAGCAAATGCCATGTCAGAAAAAAGACGTGACAATAAAGGTCGAATCTTAAAGACTGGAGAGAGCCAACGAAAAGACGGAAGATACTTATACAAATATATAGATTCATTTGGAGAACCGCAATTTGTTTACTCGTGGAAACTTGTGGCTACAGACCGAGTACCAGCAGGAAAGCGTGATTGTATCTCACTTAGAGAGAAAATCGCAGAGTTACAGAAAGACATTCATGATGGTATTGATGTTGTAGGAAAGAAAATGACACTCTGCCAGCTTTACGCAAAACAGAACGCTCAAAGACCAAAGGTTAGAAAAAACACTGAAACTGGACGCAAATATCTTATGGATATTTTGAAGAAAGACAAGTTAGGTGTAAGAAGTATTGACAGTATTAAGCCATCAGACGCTAAAGAATGGGCTATTAGAATGAGTGAAAATGGTTATGCTTATCAAACCATCAATAACTACAAACGTTCTTTAAAGGCTTCATTCTATATTGCTATACAAGATGATTGTGTTCGGAAGAATCCATTTGACTTTCAACTGAAAGCAGTTCTTGATGATGATACTGTCCCTAAGACCGTACTAACAGAAGAACAGGAAGAAAAACTGTTAGCCTTTGCAAAAGCTGATAAAACCTACAGCAAAAATTATGATGAAATTCTGATACTCTTAAAAACAGGTCTTCGTATTTCAGAGTTTGGTGGTTTGACACTTCCAGATTTAGATTTTGAGAATCGTCTTGTCAATATAGACCATCAGCTATTGAGAGATACTGAAATTGGGTACTACATTGAAACACCAAAGACCAAAAGTGGCGAACGTCAAGTTCCTATGGTTGAAGAAGCCTATCAAGCATTTAAGCGAGTGTTAGCGAATCGAAAGAATGATAAGCGTGTTGAGATTGATGGATATAGTGATTTCCTCTTTCTTAATAGAAAGAACTATCCAAAAGTGGCAAGTGATTACAACGGCATGATGAAAGGTCTTGTTAAGAAATACAATAAGTATAACGAGGATAAATTGCCACACATCACTCCACATAGTTTGCGACATACATTCTGTACCAACTATGCAAATGCAGGAATGAATCCAAAGGCATTACAGTACATTATGGGACATGCTAATATAGCCATGACGCTGAACTATTACGCACATGCAACATTCGATTCTGCAATGGCAGAAATGAAACGCTTGAATAAAGAGAAGCAACAGGAGCGTCTTGTTGCTTAGTAGTACAAATGAATTTACTACTTATTTACCACTTCTGACAGCTAAGACATGAGGAAATATGCAAAGAAACGTGAAGTATCTTCCTACAGTAAAAATACTCGAAAGCACATAGAATAAGGCTTTACGAGCATTTAAGAAAATATAAAAAGATAATTAGAAATTTATACTTTGTTTATTTTAAAGAAGTGATTCTAATGTACAAGGGTGTAATTTGTTAGAATTTCAAAAATTTAGAGCATTTTTGGCTTAGTAATATGTGTTGAAGGCTCAAAATCTATGGTAAAAAAGTAGCTTTGAAAACGTATTACCTCCAAAGATTTAGTTTAATAATGAATTAACATAAAAAGAAATGATTGAAGTTCTGGAAAGATGTTGTTTCAGTATTGAAATCATTGAGAAAAAGTGGGAAAAATTTGCGATTTTCACAGAGAAAGGAAGAAAAAGTATAGAAATAAGTCTTGAAAAACTGGATTTGAAGAATTATTTTGATTATATTGTTTCGGATGACAATTGCTATTGAAGATTTGTACTCAGGGATACAGGTATCAACTAGTGCTGGTATTGATACTATTGGATATTACGATTACCCATTGCCTTTATTTAATGCTAAGGCAAATTGGAAGGCTGGAAGTATGCAAGAAGTATTGAACGTAATTCAATCACAACATGAGTTTTAAAACGTCTAGACGTACTTAGAAAAATTAAAAATATACTTTTCGGGAATCTGTCCATAGATGAACAAAAGAAGCTTCAAAAAAATGTTTCTAATATTTATTTTAGGTCTATTTGTAGGTCGATTCTTAATCCCATTACTTAGACCACATATAGTTGGTTGGCTAAAAACTATATTTGGTTAATAGTAACGATAACCTTATTTAACAAAAAAGTTTTCCCTTTTATTTTTTAATAGCATTGTTTTGACAAATTAACTTCCACGTTTATTGGCGGTAGAAGTTGGTTTGAGAATTTAGCACTTTGATGACCTTAGATCCTTATAATCCTACACGTACAGGTATGACTTTTAGTTTTAGATATTCTCATTAGTTTAATTAAAGGAGGGACTGTGTTATGGTAACTAAGTATTACAAGTATATTCCTTGGTTGATCTTAGGAGCTATTGGATCTTATGAGTCCGCAACTTATTTTGGACATAGCACATTTGATACGCTGTATTTATCTATTGTTTTTATGATTGTTTACGTAGCTTTATTCATTCTACACGAAAAATATCTGAAATATAAATATAAAGAAATATTTACACATATTATGAGCAATTCTGAAAAAGATCATCATCCCTAGTAAGATACAGCATAATAAAGCCCTAGCAACCAGATTGTACTGACCCCAAAATACTTAGATTACCAATATGAAAAACAGGTGAGAACCCAAGGTAATTCTGGAGGGCTTGATGTCGGTAAGGCAGATTAATTATTTGGGATAGGAGTGCATACATTTTTATATATTAGGAGGGATTATAATAAATAATATTGTTGGTTTATATACTACTATTGATGATATCGGAAATCATGAGCGTCACTACACAAAACTTGGTGATTTCCAAAAAGGAAACAATCCTTGTATTGTAAGGTATGTCTCAGGCAGTGATGCAACTGTGAGATATCAAGATGAGGTTTATTCGCTTGAAGCAGGGATGATTCTTGGTGCGGATGCCCTAGTTGATACAAATAATTCATTTGTTGAGATTGCTGACTCATATGAAAATATTTATAGACTTGCACCTGAAAGTCAATTCTGTTTAGAAATGACAGTTAAGGGAGTAATTCCAGTTCATTTTGGACATGTTCATGTTATTCCTTCTTATCAGACAATTGAAGCAGGAGCTAAATATAGAACAAGTTGTTTTACAGCTCGTAGTCAAGTTACTATTGAAGTGGTTGCGAATAATATAGATGTATATTATTCATATGATAAACCCGTTGAAGTATTTGAGTTTGATGAGTTAGGAAATAAATTTACTTTGTTTACGTTGGCACCGTATCAGAAATGTATTCTTCAAGACCAAGGTGGTAGTATGCGAGATAGATACCATGTTTTAGAACAATCTAACTTGGAAAATAGTGAAGTCATAAGATTGTATGAAACTTATTGTATGCCATTTAATTGGAGATTACAAGCTGAAGAGGTGCAACTAAGTGCACAGGCTAATTAGTATTGTGTTGTTGTATTCTGGCTAAACGCTTAGAAATTAAAGTATGCACTTATATAATTTAGGCTAGAGTTTATTCTAGCCTAAAATTTTATTAAAAGGTAGATTGAACATGGAAAAAATATTTAACTATTTAAATTTATATCTAAAAAGTTTGAATTTTGTGTGGAAAACATCAAAGTCTATAATGTTGTGGATGATTTTAATGGTTCCTATACAATCTATTCTTCCTTCTATCAGTATTTTTATTACTAACATAGTTGTCAATAAAATATCCTCTTTGAATTCCATAAATCTTACTATGCTTATTGCGGTTTGGGGGGTATCTTTCTTTCTTAACAATCTAATATCCCCACTGCTCGTGATGATACAAGGTCGCATGACTGATTTATTGACGTATCAATTAAATACGGAGTTGATGCGTAAATCAGAGAGATTACAGAATATTAGTTATTTTGAAGATAGCGAATTCTATAACGATATACAGTTGCTTAGTTCAGAAGCAAGTTGGCGTCCAGTAAATTTATTAGTATTTGGAACTAGCCTTATCTCCAATGCAATTGTATTTGCTTCTATGCTGTTAATGGTTAGCTCTGTGAATATACTAGTAAGTTTACTACTGTTTGTTGTATTGATTCCACAAGGTATCATAGCTTATAGAATTCAGCAACAGGCATTTGAAACACTTGTGTCTAATAGTGAAGAATCTCGTAAGTTAGATTATTATAGTCAGGTTCTTTTGAGTAACAATCACATTAAAGATATTCGGCTTTATAATTTATATATCTTTTTTATTACAAAATATACAGATGTATTTACATCAATAACTGACAAGCTCCAAGTTGATCGGAGAAAAAAATTTACCACTTCAGCTTTATTTATAACTCTTAATAGTATCGTCATAATTTTAATGTTTGGATATGTTATTATTCAAATCAAAAAAGGTGTTTTAGATTTAGGTGTTATTTTTGTGTTTTCTACTAGTATTATCTACTCAATAAATAGTATGGCTAGACTTGTAGAAGATAGTTCACTCCTCTATGACACTCTCCTCTACATGGAAAACTTTTTTAAGTTTATTGAAATTGAAGATGAGCTAAGTACAGAAGTACCAATTACTAAAACTGAAAATAATTTTGGTGATGATATCATAGAATTTAGAAATGTTAACTTTTCTTATTCAAACAATTCTGATTTGGTATTAAGTAACGTTAGCTTTAAAATAGCTGAGGGAGAGAAAATTGCAATAGTTGGGGAAAATGGAGCTGGAAAAACGACTCTAGTCAAATTGCTATGTGCTTTCTATCCTAACTATTCGGGTGATATAATAGTAAACAATAAGTCACTTAGAGAATATGAATTGACAGATTATAGAAAGCAGATTACTTCAATTTTCCAAGATTTTTCTAAATTTGATATTTCATTAAGAGAGAATGTTGCACTGTCCGATTTATCTAGGATATTTAAAAATGAAGATATAACTAAAGCGCTTGATAAAGGTCGGTTTAATATGAAAGATATGTCATTAGACCAAGTTTTGGGAAGAAAATTTGATGGTGGGAAAGAATTATCTGGCGGGGAGTGGCAGAAAGTTGCACTGTCAAGAGCGTTTTTTTCAAATGCACCAATCTTAATATTAGATGAGCCGACGGCATCAATTGATGCCAAAGCAGAATATGAATTATTTCAAGATTTTCTGCAATTGACACAAGGAAAAACTGTTTTCTATATTACTCACAGACTTGCGAGTGTAAAATTTGCTGATAAAATTTTGGTGTTAAAATCCGGAGAAATTCATTCATTCGGAACTCATAATGAGTTAATGAATAAGGATGAGTATTATAGAAAATTGTATAAAATGCAATCGTCAATGTACGCTGAAGAATAGTTTGAAATATAGGAGCTGATATGGAAGTTCTCCGCATGAAAAATATCGAAAAACAAATTAATTCACGACATATCCTTCAAATACCTGAGTTAATTCTTCATCATGGTGAACGGATAGGCATTGTGGGGAGTAATGGTGTAGGAAAAACAACTTTGCTAAGAATGATTATCCAGGAAGATAATGATTACAAAGGTATGATAACAGTGAATGGAGATATTGCTTATGTTCCTCAAGTTAAGGAGATTAGAGATGGATCAGGAGGAGAGATTTCTTTAAAGTTATTAAAGGAGGCCTTTTCTTCAAGAACCTCTATACTAATTTTAGATGAGCCGACATCTCATTTGGATCAGCATAATGTTCAATGGTTAATTCATAGAATATCGAAATTTGATGGTACAATAATTTTGGTTAGTCACGATCGTTTTTTACTAGATAATATTATAGAAAAAATTGTTTTCATTGAAAGGAGTCAAATAGGAGTTTTCAAAGGAAATTTTACGGAATTTGAAAATGAAAGAAATCAAATAGAAGAGCAATGTTGGAAAAATATTGCTCAATATAACAATGAGGTGGCTAGGTTAACTAAAGAATTAGAAAATAAAAAGATAAGATCAAAAAAAATTAGTAAGAAAAGTTCTAATAGAATCAGCAACTCAGACTGGAAAGCGCGTTCAAAAATGGGGAGCTACGATAGTCAAGAAAAAGCCATGGCCAAATCAGCCAAAGCTATTGAAAAAAGATTAAGTAGATTGACTGCACCTTCCCGACCTTCACCTAAAACACAAATTAAGTTTAAAACAATAAGCTCCACATTAGAGTATTCTTCTAATACAATGATCGAATTAAAAGAAAGCAAGCTAAGTACAAATTTTATAGATCTTTATATACCTCAAATAAAAATGAGGTTTGGAGAAAAATGGTTGTTAACTGGAAGAAATAAATCTGGAAAGACTACATTATTAAAAAGTATAGTAAATCAAGAAATAGATGGATATTTTTCAAAAGGTTTAAAAATTGGGTATTTTAGTCAAGAATTAAATACACTAGACCAAGATAAAACACTCTTTGATAATATATATGAAACAAGTAGTCATAATAAACAATTAATTATAAACTTTCTTGCAATGCTAGATTTAAAATTTGATAAAATATTTGTTCCGTTTGGCAAGCTCTCTGGGGGTGAGCAAGTTAAAGGCCAACTTGCATCAGTCCTTCTGAGCGATTCAAATTTTCTTATTTTAGATGAACCAACAAACTTTCTTGATATTACCTCACTTAATGCACTAGAAAAATTCTTATTAAGTTATCCAGGTTCGATACTTTTGGTTTGTCATGACACATATTTTCAAGAAAGATTACATTTTAAAAAGTTATGCATTCTAAATAATAACTTGCTTCTAGAGGATTACTTTGAAGATTGATTTAGTAAACTAAATAGGTGAACCATTTTATTTTTTTGATAGCTAATCAATATCCATGATGTAAAAAGCAGCGTAAAATCGTTGCTTTTTTTCTTTGTACGACTTATCCCGTGAGGTCTCATGGGAGTAAATAAGACGTAGTAACAACTAATCATAAGAAGTACCCTCGCCTATTGTTGTTATCAACTTATTCTTCGTTGAATAACAATGGCTGGGGCAGGCTCTCAGCCGAAGCCATAGTAGTGATGAAATTTCTGTAATGGAAAGGAATTCTCTTGTTACCCTTTGATAGAAGATCTTGGTATTGATTTTTACTTTGAGGATACCTATGCTTCTTGGCAAAGGGGAAATAACGAAACCTCCAATGGTTTACTCAGAGAATATTCCCCTAAGAAGGCTGATTTAACAAGCTTTAGTGATGAAGACTTGTTCTCAGCACTGTTTCATATCAACCATCTACCACGCAAATGTTTAGGTTACAGAACACCCTTCGAGGTACTTTCAAATAAGTGGTAAAAATGTTGCACTTATTCTTGCAATTTATCTTTTTAAAAAATAGGGGTAATCAGAGAAACATGGGTGCTTCATACTAGAAAAAACTTGCAAAGATTGAAAAAAAGATGTAAAATGTTTGAAAATAAAAATCAACATTTAGATGATAGGGAGATTATGAGGTTTATGATACCATTGGATGCTAGTGTATTTATTTTAGGTGTAGTTAAAAATATTGACTATAATACCAAAAATGTAGAAAAAGCTTTATATTCACTTCCATAATTATCAAAAATCAATTTTTATGGTACTTCTTGAAAAGACAGACAATGCATTTGAAATTAGTATTACTAGCGACTCACAACACTATTCACTAGAATTCATGGAAGAGTTTTGTAAACTAGTCAAACAAGAATTTGAGAATTTTTTATCTTGAATACCATGGGAGGGATATTTAGATGGAATCAAAAAACAACAAATTAGAAAAAAAGAATATTTTTCTATTAATTATCAGTAGTCAATTAAATGAATTTGGCACTACAATTTATGATTATGCCAATAAATTGGTTATAGCTTCTTCGGAGAGTAAATCAAATTACTACATGAGGATTTATCAATTTTCAGAGATCATTATACAATTGTTATTCAGCCTTTTTGGAGGTGTATTTGCGGACAGTAAGAATAAGAAAAAAATATTAATTGTTACTGATTTTATAGCTAGTTTACTTACCTTTATAGTTTTTATGTTTTATAGTGAAAGTAATGTATATATGTTGATAGTTACAAATATTTGTTTAGCAATTCTATATGCATTTAATGCTCCTGCTTATAGAGCAATAGTAGGAGATTTATTAAGTAAAAATAACATTATTAAATATAATTCTTATTCAAAATCAATTTCGGAATTTTTGAGTATCCTATCTCCAGTTATTGGGATGCTCACGATAGCATTAGTAGGATATAAATATGGAATGCTAGTTAATTCTCTTAGTTTTTTATTATCTGGGTGTTTATCAGTTTTTTTCACTGAATTAAATTTTTTTGATAACTCTCCCCAAAAATCTGACGCCTTTTCAATAAAGTATGGATTTAGTTACATTTATAACAATAAAGAGTTACTTCTTTTACTGATTTCAAGTTCGATGATTAACTTCTTTTCATCAGGAATAAACTTTTATTTACCGTTTATTAATAAAATGTACGATTTGGATAAGTTATATGGCATGATTTTAATTGGTCAAGCAGTTGGGAATATTATTGGGGCTGTATCGAATAATTTTTTTAAAAGAAGTTTTTCGTCAAACCAATATAGTACATTCCTTTTGATATCATCTTTACCACTGATTATGATTCCTTTAGTGAAGATCTGGTCGATTACTTTACTTTTGTTTTCATTATCATCATTAGCTATGACAATTTTTAATGTTCAAATGTTATCGTATTTACAGTCTACAATTGAAAAGGAATATTTAGGAAGGGTATTTAGTATAATTGCATTTTTTGCTTTAATGTTAATGCCTTTAGGAACGGTTGTATTTTCATATTTTAACTTTAAAACATTACTTGTTTTTGGAGTTGTAGGAGTAGGTGACTTACTAACTTGTATACTCTTAAAATTTGCATTGAAGAGTTTAAAATGAATTCGAAATGGCATTGAAGTAATTACTATGATGAGTTATTCAATCGGTGTTGATTTTTGTAAAAAATAGACAGATAAAAAACTTCTGTCATATTATGACAATTTCCCAGCTTTTTCTGAAAGTGACATATACTTTTCTTAGGAGATAGCTAGATGTACTAACGGATAAGAGATTTGAGAGAAGATCATGATTTCACCCAAAAATTTGTTGCAAATTTACTTTCCTTCCCTCATACAAATTATGCAAAAATTGAGAGAGGAGAGGTTGCCCTAACGGCAGATGTCCTTGTGCAGCTTTCTAAACTCTATAACGTTAGTACGGATTACCTATTAGGGTTAACAGATTGTCCAGATATGATAAAACATAAAAAAATGCTAAACTAGAAACTGATAAATTGTGTCCTCAAAACCGTGACGAGGATAAAAAATTGATTTCTCGAGGGATAGACAACACATATATGTATGATGTGATAAAGAACTAGAGTTTCGTAGTTGGTACATAAAAACAGGAATACCGTCTAAAATATATATGATTGGAAAAATATTGAGAAATTTCAAATAAAAAACAGGGATATTTTTTGAAAAAATTATACGTGAATTAGCTTTTTTATTAGTCTCAAAAACTATCTCCAATTTATCAAAGAAAAAATTAGTTGATTTATCTTTTAATATTGTTCACAGTTTAGATTATACTGATTTGAACGTTCAGCAGAAGAGACAGCTTGAGGAAAGTATAGAAAAAATAAATTATTTCTCTATTTACATAGCTAAGAGATTGAATAAAGTTGAAAACATGCTTAGGAATCAAGAGGTTAATTCTATTGATTTCAGAAAACTAAAAGATGAATACGGAATATTTCATGAATGGATAGTAGCAAAATATTCTTATATTCTCAAGGATAGAGGTATTCATATAGAAATAAAAAACGGAATTCTATTCGAATTTTCTCCTTAGAAAACGATGATAGAACTGTAGATATTGATGAACTATTAGGAGAAAAAATGTCTAAAACACTTGATATTGTTGGTTTTTCTGAAATACACAGAATAATTGTAAGTAAACATTGATTTGTGAATCTTCGAAGATAAAACAATATAAAATCTTATTAATTGCTTTGAATCGATGGAGTGGCTTATCTACATCTGTTAATGCAACGGATAATTTTATTGTTAAATCGTGCCTATTATAAAATTTTTATGTTCTGAAAGTAAGAGATTCACAATCAAAATATCATGTTGATCTTTTTTCAATTTGCTGGTTTACAGAAATCTGTACATCATTAATTCCTTCCATAACAAAATTATGTGACTTTTGTTACCGGATTACTGCTGATTTTTTAATAGCTTATAACATTTTTAGACGGTTAATAGATTTTGACCGTCTTTCTTAATATTGTCTTACCTATAATAGATGAGCTTATGAGAAGTGTTTAATAAATTAACTTTAGTTCAAAATGTCCAATTTGGACACTTTGAATGATTTCTTAGTTTTATATATTATACTTTTCTCAGGAGAAAGCTGTATGTACAGACGATTAAGGGATTTGAGGGAAGATCGTGATTTAACCCAAAAAGAATTAGCAAAATTACTTTCATTTACAACTTCAGCATATTCAAAGATAGAGCGCGGAGAACGAACTCTCACTGCAGAAGTCTTAATCGATCTCTCAAATTTTTATAATGTAAGTACAGATTATTTATTGGGTATTACAGATTATCCTAATAAAATTCACATTAAATAAAATTGTCCATATTTCATATCTCGTGAAATTAAGAAGAATTTAATTAGAACATTGACAATTGAATAGTCCAAAATGGTACTTTCCTCATTTGTGGAGCAGTTTTGAATGGCTCGCCATGATAAGAGCGACATTAAAACCATCAATAAAATAGAGCGATACTTTATATGCCATGATACAAATGATATACAATGATACTTCTGACCGTTCAGGCTGCCACCGTAAAAGAGCAGCAAGTGTAATTCTTATGATGACTTCATCAGTCATGCCATGGAGGTGAAAAAATCTAAGAAAGGAAGTAGTAAAATCATGGAAACAGTAAACTATAAAGATTTAGTTGCGATTGGTTTTCCAGAGCACACATCTAGAAATATTATTAGACAAGCAAAAAAGATTGCTGTAAAAAAGTTTGAAGAAGCTAGAAAAAATGATAAGAATGCGGTACAATTAGGATGTTCACCTTTCGATAATAAAAGGTTAGGCATTGCTCCTAAAAATATTGTAGAAAATTTAATTGGTATTTCTTTTTCAGATATAGAAGGTGAGAAAAATGGTTATATCAAAGACAAAGAAATATAAAGGTGTATACAAAGATTCAAAAGGAAAAATTTACTTTCAAATTGAATTAGGAGTTGATCCAATAACTGGGAAAAGAATTCAAAAGAAAGGAAGGAAAAATCAACAGGGACTACCGTTTAATTCTTTTAAGGAAGCTTATGAAGAGATACTTCGTTTAAAACATGAATTTGTGAACTCTACTATTAATAATAGTTTTCTAACTTTTAGAGAGTTCATGGAAGAGATTTATTTAAAATATTATCAACAAAAAGTTCAATTTGTAACTTATCAGACCGCTTTACCACATCATCAGTTATTTATTAAGCAATTTGGTAGTAAAAAATTATCAGATATTAGTACTATTGACTGTGAGAGATTTCGCTTAGCTATTATAGACAAGTATTCTAGTAACTATGCTAAAAATATGTGGTCTAGATTTAAAGCATGTCTGGGCTATGCAGAAAGATTGGGTTATATTGATAGAGTTCCTTTTAAAGGATTAGAAAATCCTAGAGGAAAGCACCCTGATACAAAATTTTGGACATTTGATGAATTTAAGAAGGTAATAAACTCTTTCGATATTAGTGAGTATGAGGGACTCCATAATTACATGACGATCTGGTTATATTTTATGACTGGCTTAAGAGTTAGTGAGGGTATTGCTCTTAAATGGGAAGACATTGATTTTGAACGTAAATGGATTCATGTTCATTCGACAATTGAGAAAGACAAAAACGGTGTATGGTATGCTAAACAACAAACAAAGACAGTAGCAGGGAATCGTAAAATTGATTTAGATGATTTTACGATTACAATACTTAAAAAGTGGCGAGAAGTTCAAATCAAGAATGATGATAAAGATTATGTAATATCACGTTTTGGTGCCCCCTTGTGTAAGTCTACAATTTCTAGGATAATAAAAAGGCATGCTAAGATTACTGGTGTACCAGAAATTACGGGGAAAGGATTAAGACATAGTCATGCATCTTATCTTATAAATGTGTTACATAAGGATACTTTATATGTTTCATATCGATTAGGACACGCTGATAAGTCAACCACGTTGAATACATATAGTCATTGGTATTATTCAGGTGATTCAACAATTTCAGAAGAGATTACAAGCAGTTTAGATAATCTTGGATTATCAATTTACCTACCAAATTCCTGCCAAAGTTGAAAATGGAGGAATTAACCCACTAATACTGGGAGAAAATAAGATTAGCAAATTGTTACTCTTAAATAATAGAGCAACTACATTAGTAGCTTAAAAACATGATTAAACCGCTATTCTTAGGAGTAGCGGTTTTTCTTTATAATTGAAAAGAGAAAATTTATAAAGTGTCTCCAGTTGTTCCATAAGATTTTCATCATAAAGTTCTGGAGTTTGATTAGAGAACCATGTCAATCAAACTACAACGCTCGATAAAGCGATGATGTATCTGTGGAAGGAGATTATGTTTGCTAAGGTATTTTTTGCAGAAATAGTGGTACAATATCCTTAGAATAGTTCAAAATTTATCTTTGCTAGGGAAAAGGGAGATTGAACTCCCTGATGCATCCGTCTTAGTATGGGATTAATGTCCTATAAAAAGGAAATGTTATAAAGGTGATATTGATGGAAAGATATGAATTTACAGCGACAACAGCAAAATCAGATATAATAATTGGTATCCTTTTTCCCATGTTCCTCATGCTTCCTGTATTGGGAATACAGTTGGCTATATTCTATTTAAAACTGAATGATTTTTTAAAATCACAACCTCTTTTTCTTTATACGATAGTATTAGTGTTTTTTGGTATTAGTTTTCTTTTAATTAAAAAAATACAAGGTAGTCTAGTGAAGAATTTTGTCGTAGAATTATCTGGAAGAAATATTAGGATTTGGTGTGATGGAAAGGAGATTGTATCAGGAGAAGTTGTTTTCTGTAAGATAAAAAATAAGGAGCCTAAACTGGGGGCGAGAACCTTAAATGTAGACATAGACACCAAGGAGGATAATATTAAATTTCGAGTTCGGTCTAAGGAATATGAAAATTTATCATCTTCTACTTGGAATCCTCTCGGGACAAGCAAACCCTCTGATGTAGAAACGTTATTATCTTTGGGCAAAAAAATAAAAAATGCTATGGAAGAAGAAGTTTTGATAGAAGATGAAGCTTCAAAAAAACCTCGATCGTTTTGATTGAGGTTTTTTGCATATTTCTTAAACAATACCTTGTGCAATCATAGCGTTTGCTACATTTTCAAAGGCAGCAATGTTAGCTCCTGCAAGGTAATCAGTACTAAGACCATATGTTTCAGCAGTTGTTTTAGCTGTGTTGAAGATGTTTGTCATGATGTCTTTGAGGCGTCCATCAACTTCTTCACGGGTCCATGAAAGGCGAAGGCTGTTTTGGCTCATTTCAAGGGCAGATACAGCTACACCACCAGCATTGGCTGCTTTTGCTGGTCCGTAAAGGAGACCATTTTCTTTGTAGACTTTGATAGCATCTAGGTCACTTGGCATGTTGGCACCTTCAGATACGCAGATAACTCCTTGAGCAACCAAACGTTTAGCTGCTTCACCATTGATTTCGTTTTGAGTCGCACATGGAAGCGCAATGTCATAGTTTCCAGCGTAAGTCCAGACTGAGCCTTCATAGTAAGTAGCAGTAGCTTTTTCAGCAGCGTATTCTGTCAAGCGAGCGCGACGGTTATTTTTCACATCTGCTAGAAGGTCGAAGTCGATACCATTTTCATCAATGACATAGCCGTTTGAGTCAGATACAGAGATGACAGTGGCACCGAGTTCAGTAGCTTTTTGAAGAGCGTATTGAGCTACATTACCAGAACCTGAAATCACCACCTTCTTACCAGCAAAACTGTTACCATTAGCTTTGAGCATTTCTTCAGTATAGTAAACCAAACCGTAACCAGTTGCTTCTGGGCGAATCAAGCTACCCCCAAATCCAAGAGGTTTACCAGTCAAGACACCCGCATCAAATTGGTTCAGGCGTTTGTATTGTCCGTAAAGATAACCAATCTCACGTCCACCAACACCGATATCACCAGCAGGTACGTCAAGAGATGGTCCAATGTATTTTTGCAATTCAGTCATGAAACTTTGGCAGAAGCGCATCACTTCAGCATCAGTCTTCCCTTTAGGATCGAAGTCTGATCCCCCTTTACCTCCACCGATTGGAAGTCCAGTCAAAACATTTTTAAAGATTTGTTCGAAGCCAAGGAATTTCAAAATTCCTTGGTTTACAGTTGGGTGGAAACGAAGTCCGCCTTTATATGGTCCAACAGCTGAGTTGAATTGAACACGGTAACCACGGTTGACTTGTACTTTTCCATCACGGTCCACCCAAGGAACACGGAAAGAAATCACGCGTTCAGGCTCAGTGATACGTGCCAAGATATTTTCTTCGATATACTCAGGGTGTTTTTCAAATACAGGTTCCAAAGTGCTGAAGAATTCTTCAACCGCCTGGAGAAATTCAGCCTCATGCCCATTACGAGCTTTTACAGTTTCAAACACGCTTTGGATATATTCTTTAGCAGATGTCATATCGTTCTCCTTTTTTTGTTGTTATATTTTATTACATGAGCCATTATAACAGAATTCTTTTTCAGTGTAAAGAAAAAAACGAAAATTTTCTAAAAATTCTTTCAATTTACATTCAGTCAATACTAAGAGCATTATCAAAAAACGAACGTTTTCTCTAGAAATAACTTTCTCAAAGAGAAAATCTTAAAGTATGGTATAATATTAGAAATAAAAGGAATCTGGAGGATCAGAATCATGGTATCAACGAAAACACAAATTGCTGGTTTTGCGTTTGACAATTGCTTGATGAATGCAGCAGGTGTGGCTTGTATGACGGTAGAGGAACTTGAAGGGGTCAAAAACTCAGCGGCGGGTACTTTTGTTACGAAGACTGCGACCTTGGACTTTCGTCAGGGCAATCCTGAGCCACGTTATCAGGATGTTCCACTTGGTTCTATCAACTCCATGGGCTTACCAAATAATGGCTTAGACTACTATCTGGACTATCTTTTGGACTTACAGGAAAAAGAGCCAAACCGAACTTTCTTCCTATCTTTAGTTGGCATGTCTCCAGAAGAAACACATTCCATCTTGAAAAAAGTTCAAGAGAGTGAATTTAAAGGACTGACAGAGCTCAATCTCTCTTGTCCAAACGTTCCAGGAAAACCTCAGATTGCCTATGATTTTGAGACAACAGACCGTATCTTGTCAGAGGTATTTGCCTACTTTACCAAACCTCTCGGGATCAAATTGCCACCTTATTTTGATATTGTTCACTTTGACCAAGCGGCTGCTATTTTCAACAAATATCCGCTCAAGTTTGTCAACTGTGTTAACTCTATCGGAAACGGCCTTTATATAGAAGACGAGTCTGTCGTTATTCGTCCTAAAAATGGTTTTGGTGGGATTGGTGGAGAGTATATCAAACCGACTGCTCTTGCTAATGTGCACGCCTTTTACCAACGCTTAAATCCGCAAATCCAAATCATCGGAACGGGTGGTGTTCTAACGGGTCGTGATGCCTTTGAACATATCCTCTGCGGAGCGAGTATGGTGCAAGTAGGGACTACCCTTCACAAAGAAGGTGTCGGTGCTTTTGAACGCATTACCAATGAACTGAAAGAAATCATGGCGGAAAAAGGATACGAGAGCCTAGAAGATTTCCGTGGGAAATTGCGCTATATTGACTAAATTAAATCGAAAAATCAGAAGAAAGGAGAGAAGATGCTAGCCATTGAAGACAGTCAGAAGTTGACGTTATCAAATCTATCTAGCTTGAACCTATTTACAGGGACAGACCAAGGTCAGTTTGAAGTTATGAAGAGTCAAGTGTTGAAACAGATTGGTTATGATCCAGCTGATCTCAACTTTGCTTACTTTGATATGAAAGAAGTAGCTTATAAAGACTTAGAGTTGGAGTTGGTCAGTCTCCCTTTCTTTGCGGATGAGAAAATCGTGATATTAGACCATTTTGTCGATATCACAACAGCCAAGAAACGTTTTTTAACAGATGATGAGCTCAAGTCATTTGAGGAATACCTTGACAATCCTTCACCGACGACTAAACTTTTGATTTTTGCTGAAGGAAAGTTAGATAGTAAAAGACGGCTGGTCAAATTGCTCAAACGTGACGCGACTGTCTTTGATGCCATTGAACCTAAGGAGCAAGAACTGCGCCAGTATTTCCAAAAGTGGAGTCAGACACAAGGTCTGCAGTTTGTGGGGCAATCCTTTGAAAATCTACTTATCAAATCTGGTTTTCAATTTAGTGAAATCCAGAAAAACCTCCTTTTTTTACAGTCTTATAAATCCGACGGCGTGATAGAGGAGAAGGACATTGTCGAGGCTATTCCTAAGACTTTGCAAGACAATATTTTCGACTTAACTCAGTTTATTTTAGCTAAGAAGATTGACCAGGCGCGTGACTTGGTTAGAGATTTGACCTTGCAAGGGGAGGACGAAATCAAGCTCATAGCTGTCATGTTAGGACAGTTTCGAACCTTTACCCAGGTGAAGATTTTATCAGAGACTGGTCAGACGGAATCACAGATCACAAGCAGTCTGGGGACTTATTTGGGACGCAATCCTAATCCTTATCAAATCAAGTTCGCACTCAGAGATTCGAGGGGGATTTCCTTGAGCTTTATCAAACAAGCTATCTGTTATTTAATTGAAGCAGACTACCAGATTAAGACAGGTGTCTATGAAAAAGGCTACCTTTTTGAGAGAGCGCTGTTACAGATATCTAGCCAATCGTAATGAGCAAAAAACTTGAAAAAAGAGGATGATTGCGTTATCATTTTCTTATAGAAAGAAAAAGAGGTATTACAGATGGCAATTATCTTACCAGATCTTCCATACGCGTATGACGCCTTGGAACCCTACATCGATGCTGAAACAATGCACTTGCACCATGACAAGCACCATCAAACCTACGTCAACAATGCGAATGCTGCTCTTGAAAAACACCCTGAAATCGGTGAAGACCTTGAAGCTTTGCTTGCTGATGTAGAATCTATCCCAGCTGATATTCGCCAAGCGCTTATCAACAACGGTGGTGGACACTTGAACCACGCTCTTTTCTGGGAATTGATGACTCCAGAAAAAACAGCTCCTTCAGCAGAACTTGCAGCAGCAATCGATGCAACATTTGGTTCATTTGAAGAGTTCCAAGCAGCCTTTACAGCAGCAGCTACAACTCGCTTTGGTTCTGGCTGGGCTTGGTTGGTTGTTAACAAAGAAGGGAAGCTTGAAGTGACTTCAACAGCAAACCAAGACACACCAATCTCAGAAGGCAAAAAACCAATCTTGGGCTTGGACGTTTGGGAACATGCTTACTATGTCAAATACCGCAATGTGCGTCCTGACTACATCAAAGCTTTCTTCTCAGTGATTAACTGGAACAAGGTAGACGAGCTTTACGCAGCAGCTAAATAATAAAATATGGAGGGAAGAATTGTTCTTCTCTTTTTAAGGTTATAAAGCAGAAGTCTGACAGAATCGTCAGACTTTTTTCATTTTTAGGATATTCGTGCCAACTGCTAGAAAATATGGTAAAATAGAGTGTTAAGTAATCGTGGAAAAGGAAGACTATGCGTAAAGAAATTGCACCTGAATTATACAATTATAACAAGTTTCCTGGCCCAGAATTTCAGGTAAATGGGGATAAGGTTGAGACTGAAGGGATTGCTTTTACCTTGGTTGAAAATATCAAGGATGCCTTCGATGTGACAGTCTTTAATCAACGCTTTTCAGAAGTGTTGACCAAGTTTGATTATGTCGTGGGGGACTGGAGTAATGAACAGCTCCGCCTACGTGGTTTTTACAAAGACGATCGAACAGAGGAAAAAAATGAAAAGATCAGTCGTTTACAGGACTATCTTTTGGAGTACTGTAGTTATGGTTGTGCCTATTTTGTCCTTGAAAATCAAGCACCGAAGCGGGCTTCATTTGACAAGAAAATGCGTAAAAAAGAGGAGGAAAACCCTTCTAGAAGAGGCAAGAAACCTTCTCAAAACAAGAGAAAACCAAATGCGGATAAGCGAAATAGACGTCGTCATAAGGACCAAAAGTCTCAGAAAGAGGACAAGGGACAGCGCCATTTTGTCATTCGTCAGAAATAGATAGAGAATAAGGAGAAGAGATGAAACCGTCTATTTATAGTTTAACACGTCAAACCATGCAAGAATGGGTATTAGAGCAAGGAGAGAAGAAATTCCGTGCAGATCAAATCTGGGAATGGCTCTACCGTAAACGTGTCCAGTCATTTGAAGAAATGACCAATCTTTCCAAGGATTTGATTGCTAAGCTCAATGAGCAGTTTGTGGTCAATCCATTGAAACAACGAATTGTGCAAGAGTCAGCTGACGGTACCGTTAAGTATCTTTTTGAGTTGCCAGATGGCATGTTGATTGAGACAGTACTCATGCGTCAACACTACGGTTTGTCAGTCTGTGTGACCACTCAGGTTGGCTGTAATATTGGTTGTACCTTCTGTGCCTCTGGGTTGATTAAGAAACAACGTGACCTTAATAACGGGGAAATCGTAGCGCAGATTATGTTGGTTCAGAAATACTTTGATGAGCGTGGTCAGGACGAACGTGTCAGCCATATCGTTGTCATGGGAATTGGTGAACCATTTGATAACTACAACAATGTTTTGAATTTTGTCCGTACCATCAATGATGACAAGGGGATGGCTATCGGTGCTCGTCACATCACTGTTTCAACTTCAGGTTTGGCCCATAAAATTCGTGACTTTGCTAATGAAGGCGTACAGGTCAATCTCGCTGTTTCCCTTCACGCACCCAATAATGAATTGCGTTCAAGCATCATGAAGATTAATCGTGCCTTTCCGATTGAAAAACTCTTCGCAGCTATTGAGTATTATATCGAAACAACCAATCGTCGTGTGACCTTTGAATACATCATGCTCAATGAAGTCAACGACGGTGTTGAACAAGCCTTGGAGCTGGCGGAATTGCTCAAGAACATCAAGAAATTGTCTTATGTAAACTTGATTCCCTATAACCCAGTTAGTGAACATGACCAATATAGCCGTAGTCCTAAAGAGCGCGTGATGGCCTTCTACGATACCCTCAAGAAAAAAGGGGTCAACTGTGTTGTTCGTCAAGAACATGGTACAGACATTGATGCAGCTTGTGGACAATTGCGCTCCAATACAATGAAACGTGACCGCCAGAAGGCAGTCGCAGCGGTAAATCCATAAAATGACTAAAAAAAGAGAATTAACCTTAAGATTGGGAGTGGCTGTTTATAGCCTATGCATTGTCTGTTTTTGCTTCACTCCCCAGCCTCAACTTCCTACAGGAGTGGAAACTCCAGGTATTCAAACTTTTGGACGCCTGGTTTTTCTTTTAACTCCCTTAAACTCCCTTTGGAATCTGGGTGAAGTGACCAGTTTGGGACAAGTCATTTGGATCTTTTTGCAGAACATTTTAAATGTTTTCTTGCTTTTCCCCCTGGTTTTTCAACTTATTTATCTCTTTCCAAACTTGCGGCAAACGAAAAAAATCCTCCTTCTCAGTTTTTTACTGAGTCTGGGAATTGAGTGTACGCAACTGGTTTTAGACTTTTTCTTTGATTTTAATCGCGTCTTTGAGATTGATGATTTGTGGACCAATACCCTGGGAGGTTATCTAGCTTGGCTCCTCTATAAAGGATTGCATAAAAACAAGATAAGGAATTAGAATGAGTATTTTAGAAGTTAAAAATCTGAGTCACGGTTTTGGTGACCGTGCAATTTTTGAAGATGTGTCTTTCCGTCTCCTCAAGGGTGAACACATCGGCTTAGTCGGTGCCAATGGTGAGGGAAAATCAACCTTTATGAGCATTGTGACTGGTAAGATGTTACCAGATGAAGGGAAGGTGGAGTGGTCCAAATATGTGACTGCTGGCTATCTGGATCAGCATGCTGTGCTAAAGGAAGGTCAAACTGTGCGTGATGTACTCCGTACTGCCTTTGATGAGCTTTTCAAAGCAGAAGCACGTATCAATGACCTCTACATGGAAATGGCAGAAGAAGGAGCAGATATCGATACGCTGATGGAAGAAGTTGGAGAACTCCAAGACCGTTTGGAGAGTCGTGATTTTTATACTTTAGATGCCAAGATTGATGAAGTAGCGCGTGCTCTCGGTGTCATGGACTATGGCATGGATACGGATGTAACAGCATTATCAGGTGGACAAAGAACCAAGGTCCTTTTGGCTAAACTTCTCCTTGAAAAACCAGATATCTTGTTACTGGACGAGCCAACCAACTACTTGGATGCTGAACACATTGACTGGCTCAAACGCTATCTCCAAAACTATGAGAATGCCTTTGTCCTTATTTCGCACGATATTCCATTCCTCAACGACGTGATCAATATTGTCTACCATGTGGAGAACCAACAATTAACTCGCTATTCTGGCGACTACTACCAGTTCCAAGAAGTCTATGCTATGAAGAAATCTCAGTTAGAAGCGGCCTATGAACGTCAACAGAAAGAGATTGCAGACCTCAAGGACTTTGTCGCTCGAAACAAAGCGCGTGTTGCAACACGAAACATGGCCATGTCCCGTCAAAAGAAACTCGACAAGATGGACATCATTGAACTCCAAAGCGAGAAACCAAAGCCGTCCTTTGATTTCAAACCAGCTCGTACACCTGGGCGCTTTATCTTCCAAGCCAAGAACTTGCAGATTGGTTATGATCGTCCACTTACCAAACCTTTAAATCTTACCTTTGAACGCAATCAAAAGGTTGCCATTATTGGGGCCAATGGTATTGGGAAAACAACTCTCTTGAAGTCTCTCTTGGGCATTATTCCGCCAATCGCTGGGGAAGTCGAACGCGGTGACTACCTAGAACTTGGTTATTTTGAGCAGGAAGTGGAAGGAGGCAATCGCCAAACACCACTAGAAGCAGTTTGGAATGCTTTTCCTGCCCTTAACCAAGCAGAAGTCCGTGCGGCCCTTGCCCGCTGTGGTTTGACGACCAAGCACATCGAAAGTCAAATTCAAGTCTTATCAGGTGGGGAACAAGCTAAGGTGCGTTTCTGTCTCTTGATGAACCGTGAAAATAACGTTTTGGTACTTGACGAGCCGACCAACCACCTAGATGTGGATGCCAAGGATGAACTCAAACGTGCTCTGAAAGAGTATAAGGGTTCAATCCTCATGGTTTGTCACGAACCAGACTTCTATGAAGGCTGGATGGACCAAATATGGGACTTTAACAAGCTAACTTAAAAATGAGGAAAAAAGAAATACAGTATCGAATGCGGATACTGTATTTTTAGGTTGTTTAGGATTTAAAATTGTAATCTTTCACTACTTCGATGCTATCGATAGTGATAGCAGTAGTTGGTTTATCTTTTTCATCTTTTTCAGCCTTAGCAATCTTGTCGACAACATCCATGCCATCGATGACTTGACCAAAAACAGGGTGTTTGCCATCTAGGCTAGGATTTCCACCCTCTTTATAGGCTTCGATGATTTTCTTTGGATACTTGCTTGAAGGGAGTTTAGCAGAAATATCTGTCGAGTTTTGGTTGATGAAGAACTGGCTACCGTTGGTGTTTGGTTGACCTGTGTTAGCCATAGCAAGGGCTCCACGGATATTGTATAGGTAAGGAGAGATTTCATTTTTGAAACCAGTTCCCTTGTCCTTTGTTTTATCCTTATCATGCCAGATGGATTGGCCACCTGTACCATCTCCCTTAGGATCTCCAGTTTGGATCATAAATCCATCAATGACACGGTGGAAGGTGATGCCGTTATAATAGCCTTCCTTAGCGTGAGTAAGGAAGTTTTCAACTGCTAGTGGTGCTAGTTTTGGAAAGAGTTTGATGCGGATATCGCCTTGATTTGTATGTAAAATGACCTCGGCTTCATCTTCGGCAACTTCCTTAGAAAGTTGAGGGAAGTTGGCATTTTCATTGGTCAATGCGTCATTTAAATCTTTGGCAGCCTGAGCAGCTGCTTTTGAGCTTTCTTCAGCTGAGATACTAGAGTCAACATAGTCATCACCACGGAGACCACGTTGGATACTAGTACATCCTGCAAGGGCAATAGATGATAGTAAAAGAAGGGTTGCTAGTTTTTTCATTGTTTTCCTCTCAAAAATTCATTTCTATCATTGTACCCTAAAAGGGAGGTGATTTCAAATATTTGTGACAAGGTAGTTTAAGAGGAAGCCGACCAGAAAGTCGCTTGCTTAGAGATTTTTCTTTGGATGACGGTCGATAATGTCCTGGTACTGTTCCAGTATCTGCTCCCCCTTTGGAGTCAATTTGTAACCACGAATTGAAAAGTAACTTGCTAATTCTTCTTCTGAAAAGTTGTCACGAAGGGATTGGTCCAAATATGGAGCCCTCATCTTAGACAGTCCTGTCATTCCCTTGCTTTTCAGAATATTCTTTTTTATGGTGGCATTTAGATGGTCAAGTGAATCAAAAGCTGTCTTAATGACAGCATAACCTTTTTCCACAGAGTTTTTAGATGCTTTGGGGTATCAATATCATAAGTGTACTCAAAGTATTTAGGAAACCAGGTCTCGAAAAGAATTATGCTTCCTCTTTCTGTCTGAGTTCAAAGAGGTCTTCTACTTTAAGATTAAAAACTTGAGCAATTTTAAGAGCCATTTCCAGCGAAGGGTTGTAACGGTTATTTTCCAAGTGCAGAATTGTCTCGCGTCGCATGCCGATGAGGTCGGCTAACTCCTGCTGGGTCATGCCTGTGGACTCACGAACAGATTTGAGATTAGTAATAATTTTGCTTTCTTTGGCCATGCTTATCCTCTACGTTCCAAGATAAGATAGACAACCGAAAAGATGCAAATCAAGGCAGCTATGCTAATAAATATCTGTCCCATGTAAAGAGTGAGAGACCCCATATACCCAATGATAACTGCTAGGATCATCAGTGCGCCTAGTATAAAAACAAACATTAAGCTAGCTGCCTTTGCTAAATTAGCATAAAAGCGTTCGTCCGGAGTTTCCTTGACATTTTTTAAAGAGAAAAAACCAAATACAATCACTTCAATAACGAGGCCAATTCCCAAAATCCATTCTTTAATACCAGAACTTTCGCTTGGGGTCGCAACCCAAATCCCTACTGTATAAAAAATGCTTGCTGCAAACAAAAGTATCGTGTAAAGCTTAGCAGACAAGTCAAAAATAATCTTTCCTTTACCTTTCTGACTCTTATGAGGCCATGGTTTCATATGTAGCCAGCCCCAAATAGCTACAATCTGACCTAACACTGAAATACCAGCAATAACTAACTTGGGTCCCCAACTAAGATTAGAACCAAATAAAACAGTAAAATCAATAAAGAGAGCTGCGGAAATCATTGTAATGAGGCCACCCGTTTTTTGACTTTTTTTCATGATAGACTCCTTTCCTTATGTTAGAAATATTTAACAATCTTTATGTTATAAATATATCACACTTAAATTTAGAAATCAAGAATTTATGTGCCAAGGTGCAATTATTTGAAAAAATTTTTTAATAAAAGCCTTCGCTAGTCAAACAACTAAAGAATTCTTTGAAGCAATGCATCGGATTTGGTTTGAATAGTTTCGTTAATAATATTTGATGATAAAGAATTTTTGGAAAATCTAGATACTGTATGAATCTCTACTTTTTTTCTTAGACTATTATAAAGTCTGTCAGAATAAGCTTTGTAGGTGTAGAAGTTAATTTTTACAGAACTAAATTATTCCCCTATTTAGAATCTATTAATTCATATTTTATAAATTAATTAGTAGATATCGTTCTTAAAATCCTTGATATTTCGCTTGGGAACAGGTTTTGGATTTAGTAGCCAAGCATCCAAATCACGTTCAGGAGAGATGAAGGGTTTGACTTGATAATCCTTATATAATTTTCTAAAATAGTATTCATAAACGATTTCTTTCTAATTTTTTCTTTAAGATTATAACCAATTTCTAGTAGTAAAAAAAATCAAAACTTTGTCAAGTTTTTTTCTTGACAGCTGTCAAAAATCTGTTATAATAGAACATGTGCTAAATAGCTCAGCTATTTCACCGAAATAAAAAATAAGAAAAGAGACATTAAAAAATGGCAGTTAAAATCCGTTTGACTCGTATGGGTTCTAAGAAAAAACCTTTCTACCGTATCAACGTAGCAGACTCACGTTCACCACGTGACGGACGTTTCATCGAAACAGTTGGAACTTACAACCCACTTGTTGCTGAAAACCAAGTAACTTTGAAAGAAGACCGCGTTCTTGCATGGTTGGCTGATGGAGCTCAACCTTCAGATACAGTTCGCAACATCCTTTCAAAAGAAGGCGTATTGAAAAAATTCCACGATTCTAAATTCTCAAAATAAGTTTAAAGTAGGTTGACAGATGGATACGATTGAAAATCTCATTATTGCGATTGTGAAACCTTTGATTTCACAACCTGATGCCTTAACTATCAAGATTGAAGACACACCAGAGTTTTTGGAGTATCACTTGGATCTTGACCAAAGCGATGTCGGTCGTGTTATCGGTCGTAAGGGTCGCACTATCTCAGCGATAAGAACGATTGTCTACTCTGTCCCAACTGAAGACAAAAAAGTAAGAATCGTTATCGATGAAAAATAAAGAAAGCGGGACAGATGTCTCGCTTTTTTTGTGGAGGAGAAGATGAAGAATCTAACGTTTAGACAATTACAAGCTTACTTACTTGAACATTACCAACAGTCTCGAACTGAGGAAGGCCTCTTTATCAAGTTAGTGGAGGAAGTCGGAGAAGTAGCCGAGGTCTTGAATGGGCGCTCTGGTCGAAAAGAGGGCGTCCAGGACTCAAATGAGGAACTAGCCAAAGAACTGGCTGATATTATTCACTACACTGTCGCCATTGCGGCTATTAATGACATTGATCTAACCAAAACTATCTTTGATAAAGATAAAAAAGTGGCCATTAAGTACCAACATGAAAGAGATTTGGAAGGATTTTTGGAAAACCTCCAAGAAAACTAGGAATAGTCTCTTTTCACTGATATGGAAGATTTATTCTAGCTTACGCTAGCTTGTATAGAGAAATCAATGAAATTAGCAGATTATGCTATCAAAGTAAGAAATCTATAAGAAGCAAACAAGCTAGAACTTGTGAGAAAAGAACGAGAAAAGCAGATCAGACTGGCTGACTCCTTTATAGGCAAGGAAAAAGAATTTATCATCTTGAAAGAGTGATAGTGGGAATAAAATACCAATCCTAGAAATAGCATCTAGAATTTTACTATGCTAAAATGGAAAGACAGTCTCAAAATTTCTAGTTGATTTATCTTGAGAATAGCTACTTTAAAAGGGAGTAACAATCTATGAACGAGAAAACAAAAGCATACCTAGCAGCCTTATCCTTTTCAGCCATCATTGGTTTTTCTTTTTTATTTACTAAGATTGCTTTGGGCTATGCCAGTCCACTTACAAACTTGGCACATCGCTATACAATCGCTGCTTTGGTATTGGTCATCCTTCATCAAACAACACTTATCAATGTGAGTTTGAGTAGAAAAGATATTCTTTCTATTCTTCCTATGAGTCTTTTCTATCCACTCCTCTTCTTTATTTTTCAATCCTTTGCCTTACAGTATATATCGTCTTCTGAAGCAGGAATTTTACAAGCTCTTGTCCCGATTTTTACTCTCCTTTTGGCATCGGTCTTTCTCAAGGAAAAGACAAGTTTGTTGCAAAAGTTCTTTTTAATTTTATCCGTAGCAGGAGTAGTTTTCATCTTCCTTAGTAAAGGAGCGAACTTTAGCACGGAAACTGCTAGCTTGGGCTTTCTATTGATGTTGGGATCTGTTCTCGCCAATGCAATAAACAATATCCTCAGCAAGGCTAAAGGAGGTCGCTATCGGGCCATGGATATGACAGCTGTTGTGATATTTGTTGGCTTCGTCACCTTTAATACGCTGAGTCTGACCTCGCACTATCTAGAGGGGAACATATTAGCTTACTTTGCGCCACTTGGACAGGTACCCTATCTGCTTTCCATCCTCTATTTGGGAATTTTAGTCTCTATAGTTACTGGTAGTCTTTCTATCTATGCTATTGTTCGACTTGGAGCATCAACCGTCAGTGTCTTTGGTAATCTTGGAACAGTTTTGACCATTCTAGCCGGAGCCCTTATCCTCCACGAACCAATTTATAGTTACCATGTGATTGGAGCTACTCTGATTATTGCTGGAATCTTAGGCATGAATCTGATGAGAAAAAAGTAAAGATTGCGTAGCAGTCTTTTTCTTTATCCAAATGATTCAGAAAATTCAAAATTTTTAATGAAACTAAGTTTAGAAAACCATGATTTTAATATAGCATGATAAAATAGATACAAAGAATGATATCAGGATAAAGAGGAGAGAGTGTAGAAATGAAGCCAAATGATATTGCTGAAGCTATTGCTTTTTATAACAGAGAACCAAAGATGTTGGAACGTCACCTTATAGCAGTCGTAGATTGTGATTTGGTTGTTTATCATCGCCCTGGAAAGTCAAGTAAAGAGCATATTATTTTTTATCATGGAGCTTGTGGACGTAGTCAGATGTGGGCCCACCAGTATGATGCTTTTGATGGATTTGACCTTTACTTTGTAAATGTTAGAGGGCAGGGTGAATCACCTATGAAAGTTGGCCTACCCGACTTGGAAGGCGCTGTTCAAGATGTAGATGCCATTTTGTCCTATTTCCAGTTGGATAAGGTGATATTGGTTGGTCATTCTTGGGGAGGAAATCCACTTCAAGAGTATACCTATCGCCATCCAGAAAGAGTCCTAGCCTTGGTCATGGTAGATAGTTGGGGACAGCATCGTTACCTATCAGAGAAAGAAAGAGGTCGAATCAAATATAGTTCTCTTATGTACAAGACGATTCCTTGGAAGGTGATTGCTGATAAAAACTCAAAAATGTGTACTGATAACCCTATCACAAGAGAATTGGTCAAGACGGCCATTATAGAAACTGGGCGAGATGTTTTCTTGAACCTTGGAATCACAGGTTTCTTGGCAGTCCATGAGATAGAAGGATATAAAGGAAATCCTCCCATGCTATTAGTAAGAGGAGAAAATGATTTCCCCAAACACCTAAAAATAATCTATGATGGTATCATTGCTCTAAATCCCAATGCGCGTCAAGTAACGATTTCAGATAGCAAACACCAACCTATGAATGACCATCCTAAAGAGTTTAATCAGATAGTTGGTGATTTTTTTGAAGAAGTAGTAGCCTTGTAAGATAGGACCTATCCAACTTGTGAAAATCCCTGGAACGTGATAAAATAAAGGATAAGGGTTTTTAATAAATCATTGTTATAGAATGAGTGGATTTCTTTATGAAACGGTTTGAAGTAACTACAAAAATTGGCAGTCTCTTTGTTACTTATAAAAAGAAAAAGAAAGTGCTTGTTTGTTTAAATGGCGCAGGTTTGCTACCAAGTTATGAAAATTTTTCACTTATACTTGAAAAACTTCCTCCTACAATTGGTTATTTGACAATTGATTTTCCGAACACAGGTAGAAGTCTGATTCATGACCAATCTGGAAAAAATCTGGACAATCTTGTAGACGCGGTTTATGAAGTACTTGAAGAATTGGCGATTTCTGAATATATACTTTGTGTTCATAGTTTGAGTGGAATTTTAGCTTGCAAATTACTCAAGAAACCAATTAAGTGTCAGGCTTTAGTAGCAATTGAACCTACAACTAAAAAAGTAATGTTTTCTGATTTTTCAGAAAATCCTTATCCAGAAATGGAAGAGCAGATTAGGTTGATTGACGAGTGTGGTCCTGAACTTTATTTTAAGAACATAACTCAAGCAACATTTAGCCCTGAAACTAATAAAGAAATCTGGGAATTAATGCAAGAAAAAGGCTCAGAGCTGGAAAGTCAAGATCAAGGATTTCAGATGTCTGGAGAGATTACTGAGGAAGATTTTGAGAATGTGTCCATAGAAGCTCATATTCCTGTATTTATTTTTTGTCAGGCTTATAGAGAAAAAGAGTACAGAGAATCAGAATATTGGACTTCCAATACTAAACTCATTTTGGGAGGGAATCACCATTATTTACAGTGGTCAGAATCAGAAAAAATTGCGGCTATTATTCGAGAGCTGTCAGAATAAGATGGAAAGAAGGAGAGTACAGGAGACAAGATGAACTATTTTAATGTTGGGAAAATCGTCAATACGCAGGGATTGCAGGGTGAGATGCGAGTCTTGTCTGTGACGGATTTTGCTGAGGAACGGTTTAAAAAAGGGGCAGAGCTGGCTTTGTTTGATGAAAAAGATCAGTTTGTTCAAACAGTGACCATCGCAAGTCACCGCAAGCATAAGAACTTTGACATTATCAAATTCAAAGATATGTACCATATCAATGCGATTGAAAAGTACAAGGGTTATAGTCTCAAGGTCGCTGAGGAGGATTTGAACGACTTGGACGATGGGGAGTTCTATTATCACGAGATTATCGGTTTGGATGTTTACGAGGGTGATAACTTGATTGGAACTATCAAGGAAATCCTGCAACCAGGTGCCAACGATGTCTGGGTGGTCAAGCGAAAAGGCAAGCGTGATCTGCTTTTACCTTACATTCCCCCAGTAGTTCTCAATGTTGATATTCCAAACAAGCGGGTTCAAGTGGAAATCTTAGAAGGACTAGATGATGAAGATTGATATTTTAACTCTCTTTCCTGAGATGTTTTCTCCGCTGGAACACTCGATCGTTGGAAAGGCTCGAGAAAAAGGGCTCTTGGATATCCATTATCATAATTTCAGAGAATACGCTGAAAAGGCCCGTCATGTTGACGATGAGCCCTACGGAGGCGGTCAGGGGATGTTGCTCCGAGCCCAACCCATTTTCGATGCCTTTGATGCTATTGAAAAGAAACATCCCCGCGTCATTCTTCTTGATCCTGCTGGGAAACAGTTCGATCAAGCTTACGCTGAGGATTTGGCTCAGGAAGATGAACTGATCTTTATTTGTGGTCACTATGAAGGGTATGACGAGCGCATCAAGACCCTGGTAACCGATGAGATTTCCCTAGGAGACTATGTCTTGACTGGAGGAGAATTGGCGGCCATGACCATGATCGATGCGACCGTTCGCCTGATTCCTGAAGTGATTGGCAAGGAGTCTAGCCACCAAGATGACAGTTTTTCTTCGGGACTCCTCGAATATCCTCAGTACACACGTCCTTATGACTATCGTGGCATGGTGGTTCCAGATGTGCTCATGAGTGGACACCATGAAAAGATTCGTCAGTGGCGACTGTATGAGAGCCTAAAGAAAACCTACGAGCGCAGACCTGACTTGCTAGAAAACTATCAACTGACAGCCGAAGAAGAAAAAATGCTGGCTGAAATCAAAGAAAACAAAGAATAAAGGAGAACCTTATGCAAGTAATCAAACGTAATGGAGAAATTGCTGAATTTGATCCAGATAAAATTTACCAAGCTGTCCTAAAAGCAGCTCAAACCGTTTATGTTTTGACAGATGATTTGCGTCAAAACCTTGCACAAGTTACTAAAAAAGTCGTTTTGGACTTGGAGGAAGCAAAAGTGGAACGTGCGACTATCAGCATGATCCAATCAATGGTTGAAAATCGTTTGTTGGGGGCAGGATATATCACAATAGCCGAACACTACATTTCTTATCGCTTGCAACGCGATTTGGAGAGAAGTGGTTATGGTGACCATATCGCAGTTCACCTTCATTTTGAACAAATCCGTTAAGAAAAAGAGTGGGATGAAAAGCATCTCACTCTTTCTTAAATAGATTTTTCTGAGCTTTTTGTACGGTTGAGGGAACGAAACGAAGTCGTTTAATATCACTGATACAGATGATTCGAGTCACGTTTTTTGAAAAATTCTTGATGATAATTTGTTGGCGAATGGCATCGTATTTGAGAATATCACCCGTAAAACTTGTCTCAGCAAGTATCACATGAACAGCTGTTTTTTTCTGGATGGCCTGTTCAATCATAGCAGTGAGGGAGTTATCCTCGATTTGAGGATGATCATCATTCCCATTGAGAAAACCATGTAGTTTATCTAGAACTAGTTGGAATGCCTGTCTCATAGAATCCTCCCTTCTTACATATCCACATTATATAAAATTTTTCTAAAAACCACAAGATTTTTACGAATAGACTAGAGAAAGCATATCACAAAAAGGAGTTAAAATGGCAGAATTCACATTTAAAATCGAAGAGCATTTGCTAACCTTATCTGAAAATGAAAAGGGTTGGACCAAGGAAATCAACCGTGTCAGTTTTAACGGGGCACCTGCAAAATTTGACATTCGCGCTTGGAGCCCAGATCATACTAAAATGGGCAAGGGAATTACTCTTACAAATGAAGAATTTCAGGTAATGGTCGATGCTTTTAAAGGCGGGAAATGAGAGAAGGATAGTGAATTTTACTCACTATCCTTTTCTTGTAAAATCATATAATCTCGAAGAGATATTGTTGTTAATAGGAGAAACGTTTTTTTAAACTTTTCTGGTGGAGTAGGGTTCTCTTTTCGTATCCAAGCTTCAATAAAAGTGATAATCATGTTTGCGACGACATAGGTCATGTCATCTTCACTAAAATCAAATTCCTTGTTGTAGTGGATATTCTTTAAAATCCATTTTGAATAAGTATCTCTTAGGAACTCCTTCCAACTAGGATCTGCTTGAGTTATAAAAAGTGTTCGAATGATATTCCTATTTTCATAAACCAAAGGAATCGCAAAATTCGCAAAACACTCAATCGGATTTCCATCCATTCTCGAACAATAATTATTAAATATCTGGAAAATTTGTTGATCTGCTTGTTCGTGAATATATTTGATAATATCATCATAGTTATGAAAATGTTTTTGATAAATCGCTTGTCTTGAAATACCCGCTTTTTTAGCAATTTCACTCATTGTGAAGGAACTACGTTGAGGATTTTGTTTAGCGAGTGATATAAAAGCAGAAACGATAGAATCTCGAGTATCTTTAGTCATAAGCGTCCTTTCTATGAAATAAATTGTGAATAGGCATCAATTAAAATATTAGATAAAACTGACAACTTAAAAGAAACTGTTTGTAAAAAATTTCAGTAATAAAATATTGTAATATTGTTTATTTTACTAAATAAATTATAACATAGAATCAACAATTCTCCTAATGAATGATATAAAAAGTGTCTATTTTGCTAAACTATAAGAGGAAAAATAATGTAATAAAAACTTTAAAATGATGTATAAAGAACAAAGTGTGCATTGCATAATATACAATTTAAAACTATCCATCCTCCATGAGCTTATTCTAGATCGTATTTTAGAAAAGGTTTTGATTGACAATATACCTTGAAATTTATAATATTTGGAAACTTTTATAATAAAAATACCCTAAACGACAATATGAAATCATTATGTATGCTACGATAAAAGTTGACAAACTGTAAATTTTTTTTTTTTTGGAATATTCATAAAGAATTAATATAATACTAGTAGTTGTGGTATAATGAAGTGAATGATATTTTGCAAGTTTTCATTCATAAGTGAGTAAGAAATCCTATTAAAGATTAGATTAAATCATTACTTTGAGCAGTACTACTAGCCATAGCCAGTAACCGTCGCAGCTATCATAGGAAGATTCTTGTGGTAAATCTAGCAATTGAAAGGGGTGTTGCCTACTGTTAAGACGTGACATACTTCTCAATTAAATTTAATCAAATAGAAAGGATTTTTTATGGATAAACTAAAGAAAGTACTAGGTTTTCTAGTATTTCCTCTTTTACTTTTGATGATGCTTTTCCCGACAGTTGAAGCACAGGCAGCAACTGACGTTACGAGTAAAGTTCAAATAGACCACTTGGAGATTACTATAGCATCCACAGGAAGCAAGACTGAAGGAATTCATGGTTCAAATGATACTTCGATGAAATTGAAATATTCAGGTAAATTCTCATTTCCCAATGTGGCAGCTAATGAAATCAAGGATGGGGATTACTTCATCGTAAAAGCTCCAGATAACTTGAGTTTGACGGATGGTAGTCTGGATTTGATTGATTCGACGTCAAATATCAAAATGGGGACTGTCCGAGTGGAGAATGCTAACCATCAGCTGGTATTTACCTTCAATGACAAGGTGAAGGACAAGCAGAATATCCGTGGGGACTTTGTTGCAGAAGCAACTGAAACACTCCAAAAAGAGGGGAAAACGGTTACCTATGTTTTACCAAATGGTGATAAACAGACCATCACGTATAAAGTGAATAAATATGAACAGACTGACGTGATTGGAGAAACTATTACAAAGTACGGTTATAACGATAACAATAAGGCGAGAGCACATTTTCAGATGAAGATTAATCGCGCTAAGAAAGATATGACTGGACATGTGGTGAAGATTACAGATGACGTTTCAAAGGGAGCCTTTGCTAACTATGTGGAAGGTACTTTCTCTCTGCATGAAGCGGAATTCGAAACGACGAATACGAATTCATCTGCTCTTAAACATTTAGGTGATGAATACGAAATCACAACCGATCCGGAGGTATACAAGGCTAACTCAGATAAAAAAGCTTTGTTGACCTTTGTCAACGGGAAACGAGGATTTGAGTTGCTCATGCCGACTAATATGGGAACAAAGAGCTTTTTCTTAACGTATGATACGTCCTCACCAGCAGATACTTCAACGATAAGTAACTCAGCGCAGTACTTGATTGATAACCAACCACAACTTATTTGGGAAAAATACGGAGGTAGTACCGGAACCAGAACAGAGGCAACGTTTAATTTAAAGTCGGTTAAATCTGTAGGTGCGACTATTACTGCTGATATTGCTGGTAAGATCAAAATCACAAAATACGATGAAGCGGATGCAGATGTTAAGTTGGCAGGCGTTGTCTTTGAAATCCGTGAGAAAACCACTAATAATTTGGTTGATACCGTTACAACAGATAAAGACGGAATTGCTCTTTCAAAGGCTCTCAATGATGGTAAGTATATTGTTAAAGAAAAGACTCCGAAATCAGGCTATCAGGTAAATAGTCAAGAATTTGAAGTGGAGATGAAAGATGGAAAAGGTGTTCCCCTCAATATCTCTAACAAACGTGTGACAGTTGACTTTGAAGCAACCAAGACTTGGGTAAACGGAAAAGCAACTGACTACAAAGAAGTCAAACTCGGTTTGTATGTGCACAAAGAAGGACAAACTGTTGCAGATGCAAAACCTGTTACTGGGAACTACACCCCTGAAGTAACCGTGTCGAACGGTGTCTACACTTATAAGTGGAAAAATCAACTTCCTGAACGTGATGTTGATGGAAGCAAGCTAGTTTATTCTGTTCGCGAACTTCAAGACCAGACAAACCTTCCTTTGAAAGAAGGAGAGAAGGTTGCAGTTGGCGATAACAACTACATCGTATCTTACAATGCAGACAAGACTCAAGTAACCAATACTTACGAAGTTCCAAAAACAAACGTGACTGCTAAGAAAGTCTGGGTTGGCGGTCAGGAACATATTCGTCCAACTGTCTACTTCAAATTGTACCGTACACCAGAAGGTGGAGCGATTGAAGAAGTGGCTGGTGTTGAGAAGAAAGACGTTCCAAAAACAGATGGAACTGTCGAATGGACAGACCTTCCTGCGACAGATGAGCACGGTGTGAAGTACACTTATAGTGTGATGGAAGTCGATGAAGATGGCAATCTCATCGTAGATACGATAGACGGCTATACTCCAGCACAAACAGCGGGTCTTACTGTTACAAATACCTATAGCACTTCACCAACTAAGGCTGATATTGAAGTCAAAAAAGAATTAACTGGTGGTCGTCCAACACCTCTTCAAAACGAAGAATTTGAATTTATCTTGAAAGACAAAAATGGCCAAGAAGTTCAAAGAGCTAAGAACGATGCAGCTGGTCGCGTAGTCTTCAAAGATATTCCTTTCGATAAAGCGGGTGAATACGAATTTACTGTTGTTGAAGTGAATGCTGGTCAAACCATTAATGGTGTGACTTATGATGGTAGAAAAGTACCGGTCACAGTACATGTAGTAGATGATGGCAAAGGTAAGCTGGTTGCATCAGTAATGTATTATCCTATTACTGCTGTAGCACTTCCAGCAGCTGATTTCTCATCTTCAGCACCTGGTGCTAATCTTGTTCCGCCACTTGCTGGTGCAGTGACAAGAGCTACTGATATTGGAATTCAGACATTCACCAATACTTATAAGCCTGCTAATGTGAAAGCTCCTGTTTCGGCAACCAAATCATTCATCAATAAGAACACTGATAAGCCAATTCAGCTTCAAGGTGGTGAATTCGAGTTTGCCTTGTTTGAGAAAAATGGTACAGCTCCAATTCAAACAACAACAAATGATGCAGCTGGAAACATTAAGTTTGAAGATTTAGAATTCAATAAAGCTGACACTTATCATTACACCATCGTTGAAAAGAATGCTGGGACAACTGATAAAGGAATCACTTATTCTAACAAGACTATCGAAGTAACGATCAAAGTTGTTGACAACGGTAAGGGAGCTCTTGAAGCAACTGTTACCTATGACAATAACGACAGCACTTTCGAAAACACCTATAAGGCTAAAAATGCCAAAGAAGTTCTTGAAGTAGATAAGAAACTAACCAATCGCAATCTCGAAGCTGACATGTTCGAATTTACATTGACAGACGAAGTTGGTAACGTTGAAAAAGCGAAGAATGGTGCTGACGGAAAAGTTAAATTCTCAGAGTTGACATTTGATGAAGCACGTACTTACACTTACACTATTAAGGAAGTAAAAGCTGGCACAACGGAGAATGGTATCACCTACGATGCTAAGACCGTCACAGCTACAGTAACTGTAACCGATGATGGTCAAGGTCAATTGCATGCAAAGGTTGAATACAGCAGTGATGCAAGTGATGGTAGCACAAGTTTCACTAATGTCTACACCCCAGCTAAAACACAGGTTCCAGTGAAGAAAGTTTGGAACGATGCTGATAACCAAGATGGCAAACGTCCAACATCAGTCACAGTTAAACTTCTTGCCGATGGTCAAGACACAGGTAAGACCCTTGAACTCAATAAAGACAACAACTGGTCAGGAAGCTTCACAGATCTTGATGTGAACAAAGCTGGTAAAGCGATTAAGTACACTATCGAAGAAGTTTCAGTCGCAGAATATGAGTCTAAGGTAACAGGAGATGCGACAACTGGCTTCACCATTACCAATAGCTACACACCAGGTAAGACTCAAGTACCGGTGAAGAAAGTTTGGAACGATGCTGATAACCAAGATGGCAAACGTCCAACATCAGTCACAGTTAAACTTCTTGCCGATGGTCAAGACACAGGTAAGACCCTTGAACTCAATAAAGACAACAACTGGTCAGGAAGCTTCACAGATCTTGATGTGAACAAAGCTGGTAAAGCGATTAAGTACACTATCGAAGAAGTCTCAGTTGCTGGCTACAAATCTGAGGTGACAGGAGATGCCACAACTGGTTTCACCATTACTAACAGCTACACTCCAGGTAAGACTCAAGTACCAGTGAAGAAAGTTTGGAACGATGCCGACAACCAAGATGGCAAACGTCCAACATCAGTCACAGTTAAACTTCTTGCCGATGGTCAAGACACAGGTAAGACCCTTGAACTCAATAAAGACAACAACTGGTCAGGAAGCTTCACAGATCTTGATGTGAACAAAGCTGGTAAAGCGATTAAGTACACTATCGAAGAAGTTTCAGTCGCAGAATATGAGTCTAAGGTAACAGGAGATGCCACAACTGGCTTCACCATTACCAATAGCTACACACCAGGTAAGACTCAAGTACCAGTGAAGAAAGTTTGGAATGATAGCGACAACCAAGATGGCAAACGTCCAGAGTCTATCACCGTTAAACTCCTTGCTGATGGTCAAGACACAGGTAAGACCCTTGAACTCAATAAAGATAACAACTGGTCAGGAAGCTTCACAGATCTTGATGTAAACAAAGCTGGTAAAGCGATTGTTTACTCAGTAGTCGAAGTAACTGTTACTGGCTACAATTCTGAAGTTACTGGTGACCCTGTATCAGGCTTCACAATCACCAATAACTACACCCCGGAAACAGTTAATGTAAAAGCAACCAAGAACTGGGATGATGCGAATAACCAAGATGGCAAACGTCCAACTAAGATTACAATCAATCTCTTAGCAGACGGTCAGAAAGTTGATTCAAAAGAGATTCAAGCTGCACCAGACGGCACTTGGTCTGTTGAATTTACAAAACTTGCAAAATATAAGAATGGTAAAGAGATTAAATATACTGTGACAGAAGAAGCAGTCGCAGAATACGAATCGACTATTACAGACTTTACCATCACAAACAAATATGCACCAAAAGAAATCGACTACAAGGTAACAAAAGTATGGAACGACGCGAACGACCAAGACGGCAAACGTCCTAAGTCCGTAACGGTTCAACTTTTCAAATCTGTAGGTGGATCTAAAGCAGTAGCCGTTGAAGGTAAGAAATTGACCTTGACAGCTAAGGATAAGACGGACGCTAACACTTGGGTAGCATCATTTACAAAACTTCCACAATTCGAAGCTGGTAAAGAAATCACTTACTCCATCAAGGAAGTGGATGTACCAGCTGGCTACGAATCTTCTGTAACTGGACAAGTGGTAACAAACACTCATAACCCAGAAACAGTTGTTCTTTCAGGAACTAAGGTTTGGAAGGATAACAACAACCAAGATGGCAAACGTACAACATCTGTGAAAGTTCAAATCTTTAAAGGTGAGGGCGAAAAAGCAGAGCTCGCTCAAGAGATTGAAGTATCAGAGAAGACTGGTTGGAAGTTTGAATCAAAACCACTTCCTAAGTATGAAAATGGTCAAGAAATCAAGTACACTGTTAAAGAAGTTGTTGTGAAAGAATATACTTCAACAATTACTACTGACAAAGACGGTAAGTACACGATTACTAACGAACATACACCAGAGAAAATTATTGTAAAAGGTAAGAAGATCTGGGATGATGCTAATAACAAAGATGGTATCCGTCCAGACTCAATTGTTGTTAAGCTGTTGGCAAATGGTGTAGAAACTGGTAAAACAGCTACAGCTTCAGTAGCAAGTGGTTGGACGTATGAATTTACAGATCTTGATCGTTATCAAGATGGTGGTAAAGAGATTGTTTATACAGTTAAAGAAGCATATGTTCCTAAAGGCTATACTTCTGAAGTAATTGGCACTAATATTGTAAATCACCACAAGCCAAAAGACCCAGAACCAAATAAACCACAGGATCCAGAGCCAAACAAGCCAAAAGATCCAGAACCAGGAAAACCAGGACAAAAACCTCAACTTCCTAACACTGGTGAAAAAGCATCTAACGCAACAGTAGTTGCAGGACTTGCTTTGATGGCAGTGACCGGTGGATTATACTTTGTAAGCCGTAAAAATAAATAATCTCTAGATGAGACTTGATTCTCAGTTAGTTCTTATGAAGTAATTGGAAAGGAAATAGTCCAGAACGATTGTTCTGGACTATTTTTTTATCTTGAGAAATAAGTGACGCTTTTCAATCGTTCGAGTAGGGGACGACTAATGAAACTGATCGCAATGATCTTACCAAGATCAGGAAGGATAAAAGGAAGGACACCAACAGCGAGTGCCTTATCAAATGACATACCAGCAAGCAAGTGGAGGCTGAGAATACCTCCGACAAAGACGAGGGAATCACCCAAGAGGTTGGCTAGGAAAATGCGGATATAGCCACTATTCTGATGGATGAGATAAGAGGTAAGTCCTGCATAGACAAGGTCGAACCAAAGATAGCCTGAACTTGGACCGACTAAAATGTGAAATCCTGCACCACCCCCTGCAAAGACAGGTAGTCCAATGGCACCCAGTAGGAGATAGAGAGCTACAGAAAGAGCGGCTTCTCTAGGTCTAAAAACAGTAGCAATCAAACCGATCGCAAAGTTTTGCAGAGTGAAAGGTACAGGACCGATAGGGAGACTGATTTGTGCCAATACGGCGATGAGAGCAGCACCGATAGCAGGAATGGCATAGATATGAGCTTTTTTCAAAATTGTTAACCTCTTTTCAAAATTATAGTAACTATTATACTAATTTAGTAACAGAAGTCAACCTGTTTTTGAAATCAAGGTAACAATTTTGTAACAGCCGATTTTGCAAGTAAAAAGAGACCTCAAGAGGTCTCTTACGATAATTAGCGCATGGTTACAAATTCTTCTGAGGCAGTTGGGTGGATAGCTACTGTAGCATCAAAGTCTGCCTTGGTTGCTCCCATCTTGATAGCAACAGCGAATCCTTGAATCATCTCATCCACTCCGTAACCAAGTCCATGTAGGCCAACAACTTTTTCGTCAGTACCGGCGGTGATGAGTTTGAAGCGAGATTCTTGACGATGGCTTGTAACAGCAGAGTACATAGATGCAAAGCTTGACTTGTAGACTTTGATGTGATCTTGACCGTATTCTTTGATAGCTTCTTCTTCAGTCAACCCCACGGTTCCGATTGCTGGGTGGGAGAAGACAACAGTAGGGATAGTCGTGTAGTCCATCTTGGCATTTGTTTTCCCGTTGAAGAGGCGTTCAGATAGGGTGCGTCCTGCCTTGATGGCTACTGGGGTAAGTTCCTTCTCACCAGTAACGTCTCCAAGGGCGTAGATGCCATCTACAACTGTATTTTGATACTCATCCACTTGGATAAATCCACGTTGGTTGAGTGTAACGCCGGCCTTTTCTAAATCCAGACCATCTACATTTGGACGGCGACCGGTAGCCCAGATAACTTGGCTTGCAGTGTGACTAGAACCGTCTTCAAAATGAATCGTAATGCCTTGCTCAGTTTCTTCGAGCTTGACGGGTACCTTATGCGTGTGCAAAGGTAAACCTGTTTTTTCCATTTCATTGACAAGACCTTCAACGATGTAGCTGTCAAAAGTGCGCAAGGGACGATCGCGACGGACAAACAAATCAGTTTTTACTCCGAGTGCGTGGAGAACACCTGCTAATTCAACGGCGATATAACCAGCCCCAAGAATCGCAACGGATTCAGGAAGTTGTTCCCAAGCAAAGACATCGTCTGAGCTGCCACCGAGTTCAGCTCCAGGAATAGTTGGGATGCTTGGACGAGCTCCAGTCGCAATCACGATATGCTTGGCACGAATCAATTCGCCATTAACGCTGACCGTATGAGCATCAACGAAATGAGCACGGCCTTCAATCAAATCAACGCCGTTACGCTTGAAACTTCCATCATAAGATGAGCGAGCGCGATCAATGTAGGCTTCACGGTTTTGACGAAGCTTTGCGAAATCAAATTGAACATCTGAACTTGTAAAACCATAGTCAGGGCCGTAGTGGTGGAAGCTTTCAGCGATTTGAGCTCCATACCACATGATTTTTTTAGGAACACAGCCGACATTGACGCAGGTTCCACCTAATTTTTTCTCTTCGATAACAGCTGCTTTAGCACCGTGTTCGCCAGCTCGGTTCATAGTGGCAATGCCGCCGCTTCCTCCACCGATGGCGATGATATCATATTCTCTCATAGAAAACTCCTTATAGCTTTGATAGTCATATTCTATCGTTTTTATTTTTTGAATGCAAAAATCTGCTACGTTAAAAAAAATTAGAAAAACACTTGCCAAATTCAAAAAGATATTGTATTATATATCTAGCACAATAATCCAATAAACGAATACCGAACGAAATAATGATCCTGAATTGTCATTGTTACCATCTGAACTGTCATTGTTTGGGCTTGGTGTTTCTGATATAATGGTTTTTGTAAGGCAAAAGAATAAAGGAGTTTGAAAATGAAAAGAAATAAGAAGGCAAAAAAATGGCAATTATACACAGCGATTGGTGTTGCCAGTGCTATTGTTATCGGTGCTGCGGGGATTTTGATTTTTAGGCAACCTTCCCAGTCAGCAGTCAAGGAGGAAACCTCTCATATCATTACTGCTAAGGAAGGTTCCGTTGCTTCATCGGTTCTCTTGTCAGGTACGGTTACAGCAAAAAATGAACAATACGTTTATTTTGATGCTAGTAAGGGAGATTTAGATGAAATTCTCGTTTCAGTCGGGGACAAGGTCGAAGAAGGGCAAGCGTTGGTCAAATACAGCAGTGCGGACGCTCAAGCTGCCTATGATGCAGCTGATCGTGCAGTTGCAAAGGCAGACCGTCATATCGAGGAGTTAAACAAAGCCCGTGAAAATGCATCAGCTGCACCAACTTCTCCACAGGTTCCAACAGAAGCTGGACTCCCAGAACAAGCGCAAGCAGCAACTTCTTCAGTATCTTCTATTGATTCTCAAATCAGTGATGCCAAGGATAATCGTGCAGATGCTGTGGCTCAGCTCAACAAGGCTCAGGCTCAGCTAGATGCTGCAACTGTCCTCAGTACACTAGAAGGGACTGTAGTTGAAGTTAATCGTAATGTTTCTAAATCGCCAACAGGTAATAGCCAAGTGGTAGTACATGTCGTAAGTAATGAAAACTTACAGGTCAAAGGGGAGTTGTCTGAATACAACCTTGCTAACCTTTCTGTTGGGCAAGAAGTTACCTTTACTTCGAAGGTTTACCAAGATAAGAGCTGGACGGGTAAAATCAGCTATATTTCTGATTATCCTAAAAACAACGGAGAAGCAGCAAATGCAGCTCTTGGAGGGAATACTGGATCTAAGTATCCTTATACTGTTGATGTGACTAGCGATATCGGTGAGTTGAAACAAGGCTTCTCTGTCAGTGTTGAAGTCAAGAACAAGAGTAAGGCCATCCTTGTTCCTTTGACAAGTGTTGTTACCGAAAATGATAAAAACTATGTTTGGCTCGTTGACAACCAGAAAAAAGCGAAGAAGGTAGAAGTTACTTTGGGGAATGCGGATGCGGACAACCAAGAAATTACTTCAGGTTTGACAGACGGTGCCCAGGTCATCAGTAATCCAACATCTTCCTTGGAAGAAGGAAAAGAGGTGAAGGCTGATGAAGAAACTAATTAGTCTCAAAAATATCTGCAGGAGTTATCGAAATGGTGACCAAGAACTGCAGGTCCTTAAAAATATCAATCTAGAAGTTCATGAAGGTGAGTTTGTTGCTATTATGGGACCTTCTGGTTCTGGTAAGTCTACGTTGATGAATACCATCGGAATGTTGGATACACCAACCAGTGGAGAGTACTACCTTGAAGGGCAAGAGGTTGCAGGCCTTGGAGAGAAACAACTGGCAAAAGTCCGCAACCAGCAAATCGGCTTTGTCTTTCAGCAGTTCTTTCTCTTGTCCAAACTCAATGCACTTCAAAACGTCGAGTTGCCCTTGATTTACGCTGGAGTTTCAGCTTCAAAACGTCGGAAATTGGCGGAGGAATTTCTGGAAAAGGTTGAGCTGACGGAGCGCAGTCATCATTTGCCATCTGAGTTATCTGGTGGTCAAAAGCAACGTGTAGCGATTGCGCGTGCCTTGGTAAATAATCCCTCTATCATCCTAGCAGACGAACCTACAGGAGCCTTGGATACCAAGACGGGAAATCAAATCATGCAACTGTTGGTTGAGTTAAATAAGGAAGGGAAAACCATTATCATGGTCACTCATGAGCCTGAGATTGCTGCCTATGCCAAACGCCAAATTGTCATTCGTGATGGGGTCATCTCATCAGACAGTGCGCATTTAGAAAAGGAGGAAAACTAAGATGCAGAATCTGAAATTTGCCTTTTCATCCATCATGGCCCACAAGATGCGTTCCTTCCTCACCATGATTGGGATTATCATCGGAGTTTCGTCTGTCGTCGTCATCATGGCTCTGGGAGATTCCATGTCTCGTCAGGTCAATAAAAACATGACCAAATCACAGAAGGATATCCATGTCTTTTTCTCTCCTATCAAAAGCAAGGACGGCTCCTTCACGCAGAAACAATCCGCTTTGACAGTTAGCGGGAAAGAAGAGGATGTTCATGTTGAACCACCCAAACCACTGGAGTCTTGGGTCAAGGAGGCTGCCAAACTCAAAGGAGTAGACAGTTACTATGTCACTAACTCGACCAACGTTACCTTATCTTATAAGGATAAGAAGGTTGAACGAGCGACTCTGACAGGCGGAAATAGCACCTACATGAACGCAGTTGAAAATGAAATCGTTGCGGGTAGAAGTCTAAGACCGCAAGACTACAAGGAATTTGCCAGTGTGATTTTGTTGGATGAAGAACTAGCCAAGAGTTTGTTTGATAGTCCAGAAGCTGCGGTTAATCAAATCATCTCTGTCAATGAATTTAGCTACCGTGTGATTGGTGTTTATACTAGTAATGAAGCTAAAACTGCTAAAGCCTTTGGGATTGGTGGTCTTCCAATTACGACCAATATCTCTCTCGCAGCCAATTTTAATACTGATGAAATCTCGAATATCGTCTTTCGTGTCAATGATACTAGTCTAACGCAGACCTTGGGTCCGGAGTTGGCTCGAAAACTGACTGAGATTGCAGGTCTTCAACAAGGAGAGTACCAAGTTGCGGATTCAACTGCCGCCTTTCAAGAGGTACAACAACTATTTGGTTTTATGACCACCATTATCAGTGCCATCGCAGGAATCTCTCTCTTTGTCGGGGGAACTGGTGTTATGAATATCATGCTGGTTTCGGTGACAGAACGCACGCGGGAGATTGGTCTGCGGAAAGCTCTTGGAGCTACACGGGCTAATATTTTGGTACAGTTTTTGATTGAATCCATGATCTTGACCTTGCTAGGTGGTGTCATTGGTCTTGGGATTGCTGCTGGAATGACCATGTTAGCTGGAGTATTGCTTCAAAACATGATTGCAGGTATTGAAGTTGGGGTTTCCCTCCCAATTGCTCTCTTTAGCTTGGCTGTGTCAGCCAGCGTTGGGATGATTTTCGGAGTCTTACCAGCCAATAAAGCGTCTAAGCTTGATCCGATTGAAGCTCTTCGCTATGAGTAAGACATAGAACAGGACAAACAAGATAGACACTTGTCTGTCTTGTTTTTGTATGGATTTCCCTATCGAAAATCACTAAAAATATGATATAATGAAGTGTTAGAAAAACAGGTTTCATTTGCCTGGAAAGGAAAAATTATGTCTGAAAAGAATTTTTATATTACAACACCGATTTACTATCCATCTGGTAAACTTCATATCGGTTCTGCCTACACAACCATCGCCTGTGATGTCCTAGCTCGTTACAAACGCCTCATGGGCTACGATGTCTTTTATCTGACAGGTCTGGATGAGCATGGTCAGAAAATCCAGCAAAAAGCTGAAGAAGCTGGCATCACACCTCAAGCCTATGTTGACGGCATGGCGGTTGGAGTCAAAGAACTCTGGAAATTACTCGATATCTCATACGATAAATTCATCCGTACAACTGATGATTACCATGAAAAAGTAGTAGCACAAGTATTTGAACGCTTGCTTGCTCAAGATGACATCTACTTGGGTGAATACTCTGGCTGGTATTCAGTCTCAGATGAGGAATTCTTTACAGAAAGCCAGCTTGCAGAAGTTTTCCGTGACGAAGCTGGAAATGTAACGGGTGGTATCGCTCCATCAGGCCACGAGGTCGAATGGGTTTCTGAAGAGTCTTACTTCCTTCGCCTCAGCAAATACCAAGACCGTTTGGTTGAATTTTTCAAAGCTCATCCTGAGTTTATCACTCCTGATGGTCGCCTTAATGAAATGTTGCGTAACTTCATCGAGCCTGGTTTGGAAGATTTGGCGGTATCTCGAACAACCTTTACCTGGGGTGTGCCAGTCCCATCCAATCCAAAACACGTTGTCTACGTTTGGATCGATGCCCTTCTGAACTATGCGACAGCGCTTGGCTATGGTCAAGACGAACATGGTAACTTTGACAAGTTCTGGAATGGAACTGTCTTCCATATGGTAGGAAAAGACATCCTTCGTTTCCACTCAATCTATTGGCCAATCCTTCTTATGATGTTGGATATCAAATTGCCAGACCGCTTGATTGCCCACGGTTGGTTTGTCATGAAAGACGGCAAGATGTCTAAGTCAAAAGGGAATGTCGTTTACCCTGAAATGTTGGTAGAGCGTTATGGGCTTGACCCACTCCGTTACTACCTCATGCGTAGCCTTCCTGTTGGTTCAGACGGAACCTTCACTCCTGAGGACTACGTCGGCCGTATCAACTATGAATTGGCCAATGACCTTGGAAACCTCCTCAATCGTACGGTTTCCATGATTAACAAGTATTTTGATGGACAAATTCCTGCCTATGTAGAAGGTGTGACAGAGTTTGATCATTCTCTTGCTCAAGTAGCTTCTGAATCAATTGCTGATTACCATACACACATGGATGCTGTTGACTACCCACGTGCTTTAGAAGCAGTATGGACTCTTATATCACGTACCAACAAATACATCGATGAGACAGCCCCATGGGTCTTGGCTAAGGATGAAGCGCTTCGTGACCAATTGGCAAGTGTTATGAGCCACTTGGCAGCTAGCCTCCGTGTCGTAGCTCACTTGATTGAACCATTTATGATGGAAACTAGTCGTGCGGTCATGACTCAACTTGGCTTGGAAGAAGTGGTGAGCCTTGAAAACTTGAGCTTGGCTGACTTCCCTGCTGCTGTAACTGTAGTAGCTAAAGGAACGCCAATCTTCCCACGTCTCGACATGGAAGAAGAAATCGCCTATATCAAGGAACAAATGGAAGGCAACAAACCAGCGGTCGAAAAAGAATGGAATCCAGATGAAGTTGAACTCAAACTAAACAAGGATGAAATCAAGTTTGAAGACTTTGATAAGGTCGAAATCCGTGTCGCAGAGGTCAAAGAAGTGTCTAAAGTGGAAGGTTCTGATAAGTTGCTCCAATTCCGCCTAGATGCTGGTGATGGCGAAGACCGTCAAATCCTCTCAGGAATTGCCAAATACTATCCAAACGAACAAGAATTGGTCGGCAAGAAAGTCCAAATTGTTGCCAACCTCAAACCACGTAAGATGATGAAGAAATATGTCAGTCAAGGAATGATCCTCTCAGCTGAACATGAAGGCAAGTTAATCCTTCTCACAGTTGATCCAGCTGTACCAAACGGAAGTGTAATTGGCTAAAAGCAAAAAACCAACGTTAGGCACGTTGGTTTTTCTTGTTATGTGGGAGATTTTCTAAGAAGTGGTCTATCACCTTTTGCGACCGGAGGACAATTACTTTCTTTGGATAGGTTTCTTGAACCCACTTGTAGCGTTCCCTAGCGGATTTGCTTCGCCCATCCCAGAGAATCCATCGGATAAATTCCCAGTCAAAGCGTTCAGGACAACCTGCAGCCATACTTTCTCGGACCTTGCCTCGGTAAGTGAGATACCGTTTAAATGCTCGAAAGAGACAAGTCCATGGTGAAAAATTGAGAAAGATGATTTGGTCAGCTTCCTGCATTCTTTCCTCGTAATAGCACCAAGAGTAGTTGCCATCGATGACCCGGTCTGAGTGACTAGTGAGGAAGTTTTTCATCTCAGTTTCCATCCAATCGCGGTCACTATCTTGCCAACCAGGTTGAAATTGGAGAGTATCCATATGCAGTTTGGGGATGGAGCAGTAGTTTGATAACTTCTCAGCTAGAGTTGACTTGCCAGCTCCAGAATATCCGATGATTGCGATTTTCATTTTCTACCTTTTCTTATTAGAGGACAAAAAAACAGCCTCTATGGACTGTTTCTTATTTAGCAAGTTTAGCTGAAAGACGAGCTTTATCGCGGCTTGCTTTGTTTTTATGAATCAAACCTTTAGTTTCTGCTTTGTCGATAGCTGAGCTAGCAGCACGGAAAAGTTCTTCAGAAGGGTTTGCTTCGAAAGCTTTGATAGCAGTACGCATAGCTGATTTTTGAGCTGAGTTTTTTTCGTTTTGTTTAACGTTCAATTCAGCGCGTTTGATAGCTGATTTAATGTTTGCCAATGTTCTTACCTCCATATTTACTAACTATACCATTATATATGAAAACTCAGGTTTTGACAAGGGGAAATTATTTTTTTAGGTAAATTTCATCGATTTCATGGTTTTTAGCCTTGTGGAGAATGACCTCGGCCCGATTTCTTGTTGGTTCGATATAGTTTTGTAGATTTGTAAGGTTGATAGTAGTCCATACTTGATGGGCAAAAGCTTCTACTTCTCCTATTGGCATTTGAGTAAAACGGTGGTAGTAGCTTTCAGGATCATTCTGGGCAAAGCTGAGAAGTTTCAAGAAACGATCCAGATACCAGCTTTCAATGTCTTCTACTGCAGCATCCACGTAGATGGAAAAATCAAAGAAATCAGTGATGTAAAGGCGCTCATTTTGAGGGTTTTGAAAGACATTAATTCCCTCGACAATGACAAAGTCAGCGGCTTTGACCCGTTGTTTTTCCCCAGGAACGATGTCATACACTTCATGAGAATAGACTGGAATATCGACATCTTGCCCATTCTTTAGGCGGTCAAGAAAATTCAGCAAGGCTTCCATGTCATAACTCTCTGGAAAACCTTTGCGATTTAAGATACCTTGCTCAATTAAAGTTTGATTGGGATAGAGAAAACCGTCGGTTGTCACCAATTCTACAGTAGCATCAGTAACTGTACGAGAGAGAAGGATTTGCAGAAGTCGGCTAGTTGTTGATTTTCCTACAGCTACACTTCCTGAAACTCCAATAATGAAGGGTTGAGATTTACTCTCTCTTTGGAGAAAAATTCCCTTAGAAAAGGCTAAATCCTCTTTGGTGCGTTTGTAAATTTGGATGAGATGAGCTAAAGGTAAATAAATATCTGTCACATCTTGCAGACTAATCTGGTCATTGAAACTCTTGATGGATTCTAGTTCCTCTTCTGTCAAAGGAGGTGTTGTCTTTCGATGTAAAGATTGCCAAGTCTGGCGACTGATTTTTTCAAAATGTAAAAATTCGTTGGTCATAATTTTTCCTCGTTCGATATCTTAGTATATCATATTTCTCATCTAAAGAGAGAATGAAATTCGATATTTATCATTCTGATTCTTGAAAGTTGCTATAACAGTGCAAAATACAAAGATCATTTAATTATTATCATAACAGATTTAGTTTGTTTGTTGAATTTCAGCTTTGTAAACGATTTTATATTTCCTTAAAATATGGTAAAATAGTTTTATGAGTAAAATGTATTATGCAGAAAATCCTGATGCAGCTCACGATATTCATGACTTGAGAGTAGAGTTGCTGGGACATAAATTGACCTTTTTAACGGACGCAGGTGTTTTTAGCAAGAAAATGGTTGACTTTGGGAGTCAGCTCTTGCTCAAGTGTCTAGAGGTTAACAAAGGAGAAACTGTTCTTGATGTAGGTTGTGGTTATGGGCCATTGGGTTTGTCGTTAGCCAAGGCTTATGGAGCTCAGGTAACCATGGTCGATATCAATAATCGTGCCTTGGACCTAGCGCGACAAAATGCTGAACGTAATAAAGTAGAAGCAACGATTTTCCAATCCAATATCTATGAACAAGTTGAAGGGAAGTTTGACCATGTTATTTCCAATCCGCCGATTCGAGCGGGCAAACAGGTTGTTCATGAGATTATCGAAAAGAGCAGAGATTTCTTGAAAGACAGAGGAGATTTAACCATCGTCATTCAGAAAAAACAAGGGGCTCCAAGTGCTAGAAATAAGATGGAAGACGTTTTTGGCAATTGTGAAATCGTAAAGAAAGATAAGGGATACTATATCCTTAGAAGTGTGAAAGAATGAGAGCAGTTGATTTAATCCAAAAGAAACGAGATGGTCAAGAACTGTCTTCAAGTGAAATCAAGTGGTTGGTAGAAGGCTATGTGGCTGGAACTGTTCCAGACTATCAGATGTCTGCTTTTGCTATGGCTGTTTATTTTAAAGGAATGACCACACGTGAGATTTCTGATCTAACGATGAATATGGTCAAGACAGGTCAGGAGTTTGACTTGTCAGCTATTGATGGGGTTAAAGTTGATAAGCATTCGACTGGTGGTGTAGGTGATAAGGTGACCTTAATCTTGGCTCCCCTTGTTGCGAGTTTCGGAGTACCCGTTGCTAAAATGAGTGGTCGTGGTCTCGGCCATACTGGTGGGACAATTGATAAATTGGAGTCCATTAAGGGCTATCAAGTTGAGCGAAGTCAAGAAGATTTCATTCGTCAGGTACAGGACATTGGTGTATCTGTCATTGGGCAGTCCGATCAGCTGGTTAAAGCAGATAAACTTCTCTATGCCCTCCGTGATGTGACAGCAACTGTCGACACGATTCCTTTGATTGCTAGTTCGGTGATGAGCAAGAAAATTGCTGCAGGAGCGGATGCCATTTTGCTAGACGTAACGGTCGGTGAGGGGGCCTTCATGAAGACGGTTGATGAGGCGCGCAAATTAGCTCAAACCATGGTGGATCTTGGTAAGGCAGTTGGTCGAAAGACGGTAGCAGTCATTACCGATATGAGCCAACCCTTGGGAAAAGCTATTGGCAATCGTCTCGAAATCCTTGAGGCAATCGATATTCTCAAAGGAAATGGCCGAGAAGATATTAGTCACTTTATCTGCGAGCTAGCTCAGATTATGCTTGGGTTGGCTGATGTTGAGAAAACGATCGAGGAAATCCGTCAACACCTGGAAAATGGCCAAGCACTGGCTAAGTTTGAAGAAATGGTGGCAGCTCAAGGCGGTGATCTAGAAGATCTCTATCGCCCAGTAAATGTTGCACATGTAGTGGATATCCCGGCTCAAGAGACAGGTGTCATTTCAGCTCTTCCAGCTATGGAATTTGGTCTATATGCCATGAGATTGGGAGCTGGTCGTGCAGTCAAGTCTGATGCTTTAGACTATGAAACTGGAATCGTTTTTGATAAAAAAGTTGGTGACCCTGTCCAGAGGGGTGAAATTGTCGCAAAAGTTTATACAAATGGAAAAATTTCTTCTGAACTAGTTACAGAATTTCAAAAATATGTTAAAATAAATGATGGAGTGCAAAGTTTACGAGAAATTATAGAAATTATCTCATAAAACCAGGGAGAATCCGAATATGAAATTAAATAAATATATCGATCATACGCTTTTAAAGCAAGATGCAAGTCAAGAACAAATTGATCGTTTGCTATCTGAAGCGCGTGAGTATGACTTTGCCAGCGTTTGTGTCAATCCCACATGGGTGAAACATGCGAAAACAGGGCTTGAAGGCTCAGATGTAAAGGTTTGTACAGTAGTAGGTTTTCCTTTGGGAGCAACAACTTCAGCTGTGAAAGCTTTTGAAACAAAAGAAGCTGTCCAAAACGGTGCGGATGAGATTGATATGGTTATCAATGTTGGTGCCCTCAAATCAGGCAATCTGGATTTGGTTGAATCGGACATCCGTGCTGTCGTAGAAGCAAGTGGTGACAAGTTGGTTAAGGTCATTATTGAAGCTTGCTTGTTGACAGACGATGAAAAGGTTGTGGCCTGCGAATTATCCCAGAAAGCAGGCGCTGACTTTGTCAAAACATCAACTGGATTTTCAACTGGTGGTGCCACTATTGAGGATGTTCAGTTGATGCGTGAAACAGTCGGGCCAGATATGGGAGTTAAGGCAGCTGGTGGAGCTCGTTCATATGCAGATGCTGTCGCTTTTGTGGAAGCAGGCGCTACCCGTATCGGAACATCTGCTGGTGTAACAATCTTAAAAGGAGAATTGGCAGATGGCGACTACTGAGTTAATTGAACTAGCAATTGAAACCAGCAAACAAGCCTATGTCCCCTATTCTCATTTTCCCATAGGTGCTGTTTTAGTAGCCAAGGATGGTAGTATTTATACGGGTGTGAACATCGAGAATGCTAGTTATCCCTTAACTAATTGTGGAGAGCGTACCGCTATTTTCAAAGCAGTTTCGGAGGGACAACGGGAGTTTTCAGAATTGATTGTCTACGGTCAAACTGAAAAACCCATCTCGCCATGTGGTGCTTGTCGTCAGGTCATGGTTGAGTTTTTTGAACAAGATCTAAAAGTGACTTTAGTTGCTAAAGATAAATCGACGGTCGAGATGACGGTCGGGGAGTTACTTCCATACTCATTTACAGACTTAAATTAGTCTGAGCTACTCTTCGAGTGGCTGTGGTCTACGTGACCAAACGATCTATACTTGCAACATCGTTGCACATCTTATTTAGGAGGTTCAGTAATGAACAAGAAACAATGGCTAGGCCTTGGTCTAGTTGCAGTGGCAGCAGTTGGACTTGCTGCATGTGGTAACCGCTCTTCTCGTAACGCAGCTTCATCTTCATCTGAAATGAAGACGAAAGCAGCGATCGTAACAGATACTGGTGGTGTTGATGATAAATCATTCAACCAATCAGCTTGGGAAGGTTTGCAAGACTGGGGTAAAGAACACAATCTTTCAAAAGATAATGGATATACTTATTATCAATCTAACAGTGAAGCTGACTACGCTAACCACTTGCAACAAGCGGCTGGAAGTTACAACCTGATCTTCGGTGTTGGTTTTGCACTTCACAATGCAGTTGAAGAAGCGGCAAAAGAGCACACAGACTTGAACTATGTCTTGATTGATGATGTCATCAAAGATCAAAAGAACGTTGCAAGTGTTACTTTCGCGGATAACGAAGCAGCTTACCTTGCAGGTGTTGCAGCCGCTAAAACAACTAAGACAAAACAAATCGGTTTTGTAGGTGGTATGGAATCTGAAGTTATCTCACGTTTTGAAGCTGGTTTCAAAGCAGGTGTTGCTTCAGTAGATTCTTCTATCAAGGTTCAAGTAGACTACGCTGGTTCATTTGGTGACGCAGCTAAAGGTAAAACAATCGCTGCCGCTCAGTATGCTGCAGGTGCTGACGTTGTATACCAAGTAGCAGGTGGTACTGGAGCAGGTGTCTTCTCTGAAGCGAAATCACTCAACGAAAGCCGTCCTGAAAATGAAAAAGTTTGGGTTATCGGTGTTGACCGTGACCAAGTGGAAGAAGGTAAATACACTTCTAAAGATGGTAAGGAATCAAACTTTGTTCTTGCTTCAACTTTGAAACAAGTTGGTACAACTGTAAAAGATATTGCTAACAAAACTGAAAAAGGCGAATTCCCTGGTGGACAAGTTATTGTCTACTCATTGAAAGATAAAGGGGTTGACTTGGCAGTAACAAATCTTTCTGAAGAAGGTAAAAAAGCTGTTGAGGACGCAAAAGCTAAGATCCTTGACGGAAGTATTAAAGTTCCTGAAAAATAATGGATAAAAGTCATTTCTTAGGAAGCGGCCATTGGTCGCTTCTTTAAGAATTGAGACAATTTTTGTCTCAATAGAGCTTGTTAATGTGATTAGCAGGTTTTATTGAAATAAAATAAACCTCTGAAAGGAAGAGCATATGGCACACGAAAATGTCATTGAGATGCGTGAGATTACCAAGGTGTTTGGTGAATTTGTCGCCAACGACAAAATCAACCTGCACCTACGAAAAGGTGAAATCCATGCACTTTTAGGAGAAAATGGAGCGGGTAAATCCACTCTGATGAATATGCTGGCAGGACTTCTCGAGCCAACTAGTGGTGAGATTGTGGTGAATGGTCAAGTTGTAAAACTAGACTCGCCTTCTAAAGCAGCTAGTTTGGGAATCGGTATGGTTCACCAACACTTTATGTTGGTTGAAGCTTTTACAGTGGCTGAAAATATCATTTTGGGGAGTGAAATCACTAAAAATGGTGTTCTAGATATAGCTGGTGCTACTAAAGAAATCAAGGCTCTTTCTGAACGTTATGGTTTGGCAGTGGATCCTGCTGCTAAGGTGGCGGATATTTCCGTTGGTGCCCAACAACGTGTAGAAATCTTGAAAACACTCTATCGTGGTGCTGATATCCTTATCTTTGACGAACCTACAGCCGTATTGACTCCTTCAGAGATTGATGAGTTGATGGCAATCATGAAAAACCTTGTCAAAGAAGGGAAGTCTATCATTTTGATTACCCATAAACTGGATGAAATCCGTGCAGTGTCTGATCGTGTTACGGTTATCCGTCGTGGGAAATCAATCCAGACGGTTGAAATCGCAGGCGCAACCAATGCAGATTTGGCGGAAATGATGGTTGGACGTTCGGTATCCTTTAAGACAGCCAAACAAGCAGCCCAGCCAAAAGATGTAGTCTTGTCTATCAAAGACCTAGTTGTCAATGAAAACCGTGGTGTACCAGCTGTGAAGAACCTTTCTTTGGATGTTCGTGCTGGTGAAATTGTTGGGATCGCAGGAATTGATGGTAACGGCCAGTCAGAACTCATCCAAGCTATCACAGGTCTTCGGAAAGTTGAGTCTGGTAGCATTGATTTGAAAGGAAAGTCAGTTGTCGGTATGCATCCTCGACAAATTACTGAGATGAGTGTGGGGCACGTTCCAGAAGACCGTCATCGTGATGGTTTGATTTTGGATATGATGATTTCGGAAAACATTGCTCTTCAAACCTATTACAAAGAACCACTCAGTAAAAATGGTATCTTGAACTATGCCAATATTACTTCTCATGCTAAGAAATTGATGGAAGAATTTGACGTTCGTGCTGCTAGTGAGTTTGTACCAGCAGCAGCTCTCTCAGGGGGGAATCAGCAAAAAGCAATTATCGCTCGTGAGATTGATCGAGATCCTGATCTCCTAATCGTTAGCCAACCGACACGTGGATTGGACGTTGGTGCCATTGAGTACATTCACAAACGCTTGATTGAGGAACGTGATAATGGCAAGGCTGTTCTCGTTGTCAGCTTTGAACTGGATGAGATTTTAAATGTCTCAGACCGTATTGCTGTTATCCACGATGGGAAGATTCAAGGTATTGTGTCGCCAGAAACAACCAACAAACAGGAACTTGGTGTCTTGATGGCTGGTGGAAGCTTGGGAAAGGAGAAGAGTGATGTCTAAAAAATTACAACAAATTTCGGTTCCCATGATTTCTGTATTCTTAGGAATCTTGCTCGGAGCCATTGTCATGTGGATCTTCGGCTATGATGCTATCTGGGGTTATGAGGAGTTGTTCTACACAGCTTTCGGTAGTCTGCGTGGTATCGGTGAGATTTTCCGTGCCATGGGACCTCTTGTCTTGATTGGTCTTGGTTTTGCAGTAGCCAGTCGTGCAGGCTTCTTTAACGTTGGACTTCCTGGACAGGCTCTTGCAGGTTGGGTTATGAGTGGGTGGTTTGCCCTTTCAAATCCTGATATGCCACGTCCTTTGATGATTCTTGCGACAGTTGTTATTGCCCTTATCGCTGGTGGGATTGTCGGAGCTATCCCAGGTGTTCTCAGAGCTTATCTCGGTACGTCAGAGGTTATCGTGACCATCATGATGAACTACATTGTATTGTATGTAGGAAATGCCTTTATTCATGCCTTTCCTAAAGATATTATGCAAAGTACAGACTCAACGATTCGTGTTAGTGCCAATGCTACATACCAGACACCATGGTTATCAGAGTTGACTGGAAATTCTCGTATGAATATTGGAATCTTCTTTGCAATCATTGCTGTAGTTGTGATTTGGTTCTTGCTCAAGAAAACGACTCTCGGTTTTGAAATTCGTGCAGTTGGTCTCAATCCCCATGCTTCAGAGTACGCTGGTATTTCAGCAAAACGTACAATCATCCTATCAATGATTATCTCTGGTGCCTTGGCTGGTCTTGGTGGAGCTGTCGAAGGTCTTGGAACTTTCCAAAACGTTTACGTTCAGGGCTCATCATTAGCTATCGGATTTAACGGGATGGCAGTTAGTTTGCTTGCTGGAAATTCACCAATTGGAATTCTCTTTGCAGCCTTCTTATTTGGTGTTCTACAAGTTGGTGCGCCAGGTATGAATGCAGCACAAGTTCCGTCTGAGCTTGTTAGCATTGTAACAGCGTCCATTATCTTCTTTGTCAGCGTTCACTACCTTATCGAACGCTTTGTCAAACCTAAAAAACAAGTTAAAGGAGGTAAGTAAGGATGTCTATTACAACATTACTCACCCTCTTGGTCTCTTCTATGCTGATATACTCAGCACCACTTATTTTTACGAGTATCGGAGGGGTCTTCTCTGAACGTGGAGGGGTAGTCAACGTCGGTCTTGAGGGAATTATGGTTATGGGTGCCTTTTCTGGGGTAGTCTTCAACCTTGAATTTGCAGAACAACTTGGATCAGCAACTCCTTGGCTTGCCCTATTAGTCGGAGGAATTGTGGGAGCGATTTTCTCAATTATCCACGCAGCTGCGACCGTTCACTTCCGTGCGGACCATGTTGTCAGTGGAACAGTGTTGAACTTGATGGCACCAGCTTTAGCAGTCTTTTTGGTCAAAGTCCTTTATAACAAAGGACAAACCGACAACTTGAGCCAAACTTTTGGACGTTTTGATTTTCCAGTTTTGGCAAATATCCCAGTGATTGGAGATATCTTTTTCAAGTCAACGAGTCTACTTGGTTACTTGGCGATTGCTTTCTCATTCCTTGCTTGGTTTATCCTCTTCAAAACCCGCTTTGGTCTTCGTCTTCGCTCTGTCGGTGAACACCCTCAAGCAGCGGATACCTTGGGGATCAATGTTTACAAGATGAGATATTTTGGGGTTATCATTTCTGGTTTCCTTGGCGGAATTGGTGGAGCTATCTACGCCCAATCAATCTCAGTCAACTTCTCAGTAACAACCATTGTAGGACCTGGATTTATTGCTCTTGCGGCTATGATTTTTGGTAAATGGAATCCAATCGGAGCTATGCTTTCAAGTCTCTTCTTCGGACTCTCTCAAAGTTTGGCCGTTATCGGTTCCCAGCTTCCTTTCTTACAAGGAGTACCTGCGGTCTACCTACAAATTGCACCTTATGTTTTGACAGTCATTGTCTTGGCAGCCTTCTTTGGAAAAGCTGTTGCACCAAAGGCAGACGGTATCAACTATATCAAATCAAAATAAGTATACAAAAAAACGTCAGTTCAAACTGGCGTTTTATTTTTTAGGATTTTGATGAGTTAGGTTTAATCCCCAAGGGACGAGATTTTCAGTTTTATTTTTGATGCGTGTGATATTATCCTTGTGACGAATGATAATTAAGCTAGCAAGTGCTAGGATAATCAGAATGAAGAGAGGGTCATAGCTGCTCAGGATAAATCCAAATAGTGGAAATAGGAGAACTCCGATAACGGCTGCGATAGAAGCAGTAACGCTAGACAGTGAAATCATACTACCTAGATAGAGGCTTCCAAAGAATACGATTGCTAGATAGAGACAAAAAACAGGCGCAAATCCGAAAATCACTCCAGCGCTGGTTGCGACAGCCTTGCCCCCTTTAAATCCTGCAAAGATAGGAAAGGTATGTCCAATCACAGCCAAAAGTCCAAAGACAAGAGGTGATACACCCTGTAGGTGGAAAAAAATTGGAAGTAGTGTGGCCAAGGTTCCTTTGAAAAAATCAATCACAAAGGTTGCCATCCCTGCTTTCTTACCCAAAATACGGAAAGTATTGGTTGTTCCAGTATTTCCAGAACCGTGTTCACGCAGATTTGTTTGAAAAAAAACTTGTCCAATCCATAGACCAGACGGAATAGAACCTAGTAGATAAGCTAGAATTAATAATACAAATGTCATCATGTGTCTATTATACCATGAAATGGTATAGAAAGGCTGAGAATATCTTGTGAAATTGTGACAGCTGAATGGGAAAAACTTTGCAAAATCCCTAGAAAACCTGTAAAATAGTAAAGATGAACGAATAGGAGGTTCCTTGTGTCAAAAAAGGAAATCAATATTAACAATTATAATGACGACGCCATTCAGGTGCTAGAAGGGTTGGATGCGGTCCGTAAACGTCCAGGGATGTATATCGGATCGACTGACGGTGCGGGTCTCCATCACCTAGTCTGGGAAATCGTGGATAATGCGGTCGATGAAGCCCTATCTGGATTTGGTGATCGCATTGATGTGACCATCAATAAGGACGGGAGTTTGACGGTTCAAGACCACGGTCGTGGGATGCCGACTGGGATGCACGCTATGGGAATTCCAACTGTTGAAGTAATCTTTACTATTCTCCACGCTGGAGGGAAATTCGGTCAAGGGGGTTATAAGACATCAGGTGGTCTCCACGGGGTTGGTTCTTCAGTCGTTAATGCCCTATCAAGTTGGCTGGAAGTTGAAATCACCCGCGATGGTACAGTCTACAAGCAACGTTTTGAAAATGGTGGGAAACCCGTCACAACCTTGAAGAAAATTGGTACAGCAGCTAAGTCTAAGACAGGTACCAAGGTGACCTTCATGCCTGATGCTAGTATTTTTTCTACGACAGACTTTAAATACAATACCATTTCAGAACGCCTTAATGAGTCAGCCTTTCTCTTGAAAAATGTGACCTTGTCTTTGACAGATAAGCGAACAGATGAAGCAATCGAATTCCATTATGAGAACGGGGTACAAGACTTTGTTTCTTACCTCAATGAAGACAAGGAAACCTTGACACCAGTCCTTTACTTTGAAGGCGAAGACAATGGTTTCCAAGTGGAAGTTGCCCTCCAGTACAATGATGGATTTTCAGATAACATTCTCTCCTTTGTCAATAATGTCCGTACCAAAGATGGTGGAACGCACGAGACGGGGCTCAAGTCTGCCATTACTAAGGTTATGAATGACTATGCGCGTAAGACAGGTCTTCTCAAGGAAAAGGATAAAAACCTTGAAGGTTCAGACTATCGTGAGGGACTAGCGGCCGTTCTTTCTATCTTGGTTCCGGAAGAACACCTCCAGTTTGAAGGACAGACCAAGGACAAACTAGGCAGTCCACTGGCTCGCCCGATTGTGGATAGCATTGTTGCTGAAAAATTAACTTTCTTTCTTATGGAAAATGGGGAGCTGGCTTCCAATCTCATCCGCAAGGCTATCAAGGCTCGTGATGCTCGTGAAGCAGCCCGTAAGGCACGTGATGAGAGCCGAAATGGGAAGAAAAATAAGAAAGACAAGGGCCTGCTATCTGGTAAATTAACCCCAGCCCAGTCTAAGAATCCTGCAAAAAATGAACTCTATCTGGTCGAGGGGGACTCTGCCGGTGGTTCGGCCAAACAAGGTCGTGACCGTAAATTCCAAGCTATCCTACCTCTTCGTGGTAAGGTTATCAATACAGCCAAGGCCAAGATGGCAGATATCCTCAAAAATGAGGAAATCAACACTATGATTTATACCATCGGCGCGGGTGTGGGAGCAGACTTCTCTATTGAAGATGCCAACTATGACAAGATCATTATCATGACCGATGCGGATACCGATGGTGCCCATATCCAGACCTTGCTCTTGACATTTTTCTACCGTTATATGCGTCCCCTAGTTGAGGCAGGCCATGTCTATATAGCCCTTCCGCCTCTTTACAAGATGTCCAAAGGCAAAGGCAAGAAAGAAGAAGTGGCCTACGCTTGGACGGACGGAGAGCTGGAAGAACTCCGCAAGCAGTTTGGCAAAGGCGCAATCCTCCAACGCTACAAGGGACTCGGTGAGATGAATGCGGACCAACTCTGGGAAACAACCATGAATCCAGAAACGCGTACCCTCATTCGTGTCACAATCGAAGATCTAGCACGCGCTGAACGCCGTGTCAATGTCCTCATGGGAGATAAGGTCGAACCACGCCGTAAATGGATTGAGGATAATGTCAAGTTTACCTTGGAGGAGAGTACTGTTTTCTGATGGTTAGAAAAAATTATTTTGAAATCTTAGATGGTATGAATTTTAACCCGAGCACGGAATTTGATAATCTCTATATTTTGTTATCGAATAGATTGTTAGAGGAACTAAATCATAAATTTCTTAATTATCAAAATCGCAGAACTTTTATAGATTTTGATGAGTTCTTAAAGTTTTGCTTATCTCAAGCGGATAATGAATTAGAAAAACTTTTTATTTTTGCTGAGCTTTTAAATGATATGTTGTCGATTATAAACCCGAATCATCCCTTATTAAGGGATGATGTGTATGCTGTTAGAGAAAATATCAACAGAGTTCTAGATTTATCGAATCATGAGTTTCTTACTTTAGAAAGTGGTCGTCAAATCATCGTTGAAAAGAATGTTTATGCCTCAGAAGTTTCTCAGATTGTATCTGAAACGAGTATTCAAGATGCGATAAAGGTTTTAGAATATAATCATTTTGCAAATAAAGGAGATGTTCAGCGTAAGAAAGAAATACTTATTGCTTTAGCGAACTACCTTGAACCGTTTAGGAGAGAATTAAATAATTCTGAAGAATTAAAAGATATTTTGAAAGTTAACAATCAAAAGGTTATCGCGTTTGAAAAACTTTTTGAAATGTATAATAATTTTGGTTTAAGGCACAATAATTCAAATCAATATCATCTTGATTTGGCTGATGATGAACTGGAACAATGGTACGATGACATCTATACTTCGACTTTATTTGTTATTTTAAGCATGGATGAATCTAGAATTTTGTCGAAATTAAAAACTTTGAGAGAAGGATAGCTAAATCTGTTATAATTGATTAACTAATTTAACTTGAGAAATAGTACGCTAATAGACAGTAATATCAAATAAAGAACAGGTGTTAACATGAGAACTGAACCCGAAATGCTTGATTTAATTTTACAAACCGCAAAAACTCTAAAAGTCGATGCTGTCGCTATGTCTGGTTCACGAACGGATACAAAAACTCCAAAAGATGAGTTTCAGGATTACGATGTGGTCTATATCGTGGACGACTTAGATATTCTGACGAGCGACCTTTCTTGGTTGGACCAGTTTGGCAAACGTCTGATTGAACAGTATAATGTACTGGGAAACCGTCGTCTTTATCTCCTGCTCTTTGAAGATGGCAATCGGATTGATTTGACCCTCTGTCCTACGGAGTATATTCAAGAGTGGGTGGATAGTGAAGCAGGGTTCACCGTTTTAGAAGATCCTAAGGGTTTGTTTGAACCTTATCTACCGAGTCCTCAACGCTTTTGGACGAGCCCAGCTAGTGCAATAGAGTTTGACAAAGCCTGCAATGAATTTTGGTGGGTGTCAGCCTACGTGGTTAAAGGGATTTGTCGCAAGCAAGTCATCTATGCCACCGACCATCTCTACGGTATTTGTCAACAAGAACTCTTGAAGGTCTTGGCTTGGCAGGTTGCAAGTGATTGGGGAACAGTCGATATCGGCAAGAACTACAAGTATCTTTTCCAGTATTTACCTACAGAGAAAGAGAAGGAATTCTCAGCTCTGCTTGATTTTTCAAGTGTAGAGAAACTTACTCAGTCCTTGTTTGCTACGATGCAACTTTTCCAAAGAGAAGCTCAAATCCTTGCTCAAAAGATGGGCTTTGCCTACGATAAGGAAGTGGCTGAGAAGATGACGAGATATGCTGAGGAGAGATTGAGCTAGTATGCTAGATTATGTATTTGCTTTATTTTTCATGGGATTCCCAGGAGTCCAAATTTTAGTATTGGTATCTTCTTTATTTCTAGCTATTAATAGAAATAAGTTAAATAAAAGAGTGTATGGATTATTTTTCCCGATCATTATAACGATGTGTAATATTTGGCTTATTTCAATCGATCGCACAGAGCTTTTTGATGATGCTTTAAGATTTTCGTTCTTTCTAATTTCTTTTTGTTTCCCTATGCTTATTTCTTCCACGATCTATCACTCCATACGCTTATATTATTTATACAAATCAATCAAGTGGAGAGTCTTCCCTATCAGTATCTGTTATTTATTCGGTTTAATTTTTCATTATTTTAATACAATGCATTGGGAGGAGCTATTTCGAGGGCAAAAGTTTGTATTTGATATCTTGCTGATATCAACTGCTATAATTTCTTATTTTCCTTGTCTATATTTGTCCATTCTTCAAAGAAGAAAGAACAACCCATAGGGAATAGTTGCATTTTCTTAATCTAAATAAATGACTTAAATAGTATCTAAAGATATTTTTCTCAATACCGATTTTAATGTAAAAACCTACTCTACATTCTTTGAAAGGAGTTGAACACGCCCTAAATGCTGTGTGAAAAAGATAAATTCTCTTGAGATCGTAGCTCCCTGAATGAATTTCCTATTTTCACTTTGCATTTTACGGGCTTTGTATCCTATATGAGTAACATTCAAAACATGTCCCTTGAGGACATCATGGGAGAGCGATTTGGTCGCTACTCCAAGTACATTATTCAAGACCGGGCTTTGCCAGATATTCGTGATGGTTTGAAGCCGGTTCAGCGTCGCATTCTTTATTCGATGAATAAGGATGGCAATACCTTTGACAAGAGTTACCGTAAGTCTGCCAAGTCTGTCGGGAACATCATGGGGAATTTCCACCCACACGGTGACAGTTCTATCTATGATGCCATGGTTCGTATGTCACAGGACTGGAAAAATCGTGAGATTCTAGTTGAAATGCACGGTAATAACGGTTCTATGGACGGTGATCCGCCTGCCGCAATGCGTTATACCGAGGCGCGTTTGTCTGAGATTGCTGGTTACCTTCTTCAAGATATCGAGAAAAAGACCGTTCCTTTTGCCTGGAACTTTGACGATACCGAGAAAGAGCCAACTGTTCTCCCAGCAGCCTTTCCAAACCTTTTGGTCAATGGTTCGACTGGGATTTCGGCTGGGTATGCTACAGATATTCCACCACATAATTTGGCTGAAGTTATCGATGCGACAGTTTACATGATTGATCATCCAACTGCCAAGGTTGAGAAGTTGATGGAATTTTTGCCTGGACCAGATTTCCCTACGGGAGCCATCATCCAAGGCCGTGACGAAATCAAAAAGGCTTACGAAACTGGGAAAGGGCGCGTGGTTGTTCGTTCTAAGACTGAGATTGAAAAGCTTAAAGGTGGTAAGGAACAAATCGTTATCACTGAGATTCCTTATGAAATCAATAAAGCCAATCTAGTCAAGAAAATCGATGATGTTCGTGTCAATAACAAGGTAGCAGGGATTGCTGAGGTTCGTGATGAGTCTGACCGTGATGGTCTTCGTATCGCTATCGAACTCAAGAAAGACGCTAATACCGAGCTGGTTCTCAACTATCTCTTTAAATATACTGACCTGCAAATCAACTACAACTTTAATATGGTGGCGATTGACAATTTCACGCCTCGTCAGGTGGGGATTGTGCCAATCTTGTCTAGCTATATCGCCCACCGTCGTGAAGTGATTTTGGCGCGTTCCCGCTTTGACAAGGAAAAGGCTGAGCAACGTCTCCATATCGTCGAAGGTTTGATTCGTGTCATCTCTATATTGGATGAAGTCATTGCTCTTATCCGTGCTTCTGAGAATAAGGCTGATGCCAAGGAAAACCTCAAGGTCAGCTATGAGTTTACAGAAGAGCAGGCTGAGGCTATCGTAACCCTGCAACTTTACCGTTTGACCAATACCGATGTGGTTGTCTTGCAGGAAGAAGAAGCAGAACTTTGTGAGAAAATTGCCATGCTGGCGGCGATTATCGGAGATGAACGGACTATGTACAATCTCATGAAGAAAGAGCTTCGTGAGGTCAAGAAGAAATTTGCGACTCCTCGTTTGAGTAGCTTAGAAGATACTGCGAAAGCAATCGAGATCGATACAGCTAGTCTTATCGCTGAGGAAGATGCCTATGTCAGCGTGACCAAAGCTGGTTACATCAAGCGTACCAGCCCACGTTCCTTCGCAGCTTCCACTCTGGAAGAAATTGGCAAACGTGATGATGATCGTTTGATTTTTGTACAATCTGCCAAGACAACCCAGCACCTCTTGATGTTCACAACTTTTGGAAATGTTATTTACCGACCAATCCATGAGTTGGCGGATATTCGCTGGAAGGATATCGGAGAGCATCTGAGCCAGACTATTACAAACTTCGAAACTAACGAAGAAATCCTTTATGCAGAAGTCGTGGATCAGTTTGATGAGGCCACAACCTACTTTGCTGCAACTCGTCTTGGTCAAATCAAACGCGTAGAACGTAAAGAATTCTCTCCATGGCGGACCTACAAGTCTAAGTCTGTCAAGTATGCTAAGCTCAAAGACGAGACAGACCAGATTGTAGCAGTAGCCCCGATTAAACTGGATGATGTTCTCTTGATTAGTCAGAATGGCTATGCGCTCCGTTTCAATATCGAAGAGGTTCCGGTTGTCGGAGCCAAGGCTGCGGGTGTCAAGGCCATGAACCTGAAAGCAGATGATGCGCTTCAGGCAGCCTTTATCTGTAACACCTCATCCTTCTACCTCTTGACCCAACGTGGAAGTTTGAAACGTGTTTCTATTGACGAAATTCCAGCAACCAGTCGTGCTAAACGAGGACTACAAGTCTTGCGTGAGTTAAAAAACAAACCGCATCGTGTCTTCTTGGCAGGAGCAGTTGCAGAGCAAGGATTTGTAGGTGATCTCTTCAGTACAGAAGTGGACGGGAACGACCAAACATTACTTGTCCAATCTAACAAGGGAACAATCTATGAGAGTCGATTGCAAGATTTGAACTTGTCAGAACGCACTAGCAATGGAAGCTTTATATCAGACACCATTTCAGATGAAGAAGTTTTCGATGCTTACCTCAAAGAAGTCTTTAAAGAAAGTAAAGAAAATCCATAAAAAGAATCAGTCCAGAGGGCTGATTTCTTTTTGTCGAGAAAATTTTCAGAAAATTACAAATAATACTTGAAATTTTACTAGAAAAGTGTAGAATAGAACACATAGTTTGAATAGTATAAAGGAGAAACACATGACAGTTGCAATTGATTGGGAAAACCTTGGATTTTCTTATATGAAATTACCTTATCGCTATATCGCTCATTACAAAAATGGTCAATGGGATCAAGGAGAGTTGACAGAGGATGCGACCTTGCATATTTCAGAGTCTTCTCCAAGTCTCCACTATGGGCAGCAAGCATTTGAGGGCTTGAAAGCCTATCGTACGAAGGATGGCAGTATCCAACTCTTTCGTCCAGATGAAAATGCCAAGCGTCTGCAACGTACTTGTGACCGTCTCTTGATACCACAAGTTCCGACAGAAATGTTTGTAGAAGCTTGTAAAGCGGTTGTTCGTGCCAATGAAGATTATGTACCACCGTACGGAACGGGTGGAACCCTCTATCTCCGTCCGCTTTTGATTGGTGTTGGAGATATTATCGGGGTAAAACCGGCAGAAGAGTATATTTTCACAATCTTTGCCATGCCAGTTGGCAACTACTTCAAAGGTGGTTTAGTCCCAACTAACTTCTTGATTCAAGATGAATACGACCGTGCAGCGCCAAACGGTACAGGTGCAGCTAAGGTTGGAGGAAACTATGCTGCTAGTCTCTTGCCAGGAAAAATGGCTAAGTCACGTCATTTCTCAGATGTTATCTATCTAGACCCTTCAACACATACAAAGATTGAAGAAGTCGGTTCAGCTAACTTCTTTGGAATTACAGCCGATAATGAATTTGTTACACCTTTAAGCCCCTCTATCTTGCCATCTATTACCAAGTACTCTTTGCTTTATTTGGCAGAACACCGCTTGGGCTTGACTCCGATTGAAGGCGATGTCCCAATTGATAATTTGGATCGTTTTGTAGAGGCAGGAGCTTGTGGTACAGCAGCGGTTATTTCTCCAATTGGAGGCATCCAACATGGCGATGATTTCCATGTTTTCTATAGTGAAACAGAAGTAGGTCCTGTGACACGTAAACTTTATGATGAATTGACTGGTATCCAATTTGGTGATGTAGAAGCGCCTGAAGGATGGATTGTCAAAGTGGACTAAAAGACACGAAGTAAAGAAGAACTCCATAGCAGTTGTAAGGACTGAAATGGAGTTTTTTCTTGCTAGTTTGAGCATTTTCTTGTACAATAGAAAAAGTGAAAAGAGGTACAGTATGAGTAAAAAAGATAAGAAAATTGAAATTCAATTAACGGATGCAAAAGTGACTGTTGGAAAAGACAGCTATGAAGGATACGTTTTGACGATCGGGAAAAAGGTTATTGGGCAAATTGCCGAATTAGATAGCCAATTTGCCATCATAAAGAATGGAAATGTCGATAGTTTTTATAAAAAACTTGAAAAAGCTGTGGAAATTTTGATTGAAAACTATAATTTGACAAAATAATACTTGTTTTATTGAAAATTTCATGATATAATAGTTCTCGATAAACATTGGAGAGATAGCGAAGAGGCTAAACGCGGCGGACTGTAAATCCGCTCCTTCGGGTTCGGGGGTTCGAATCCCTCTCTCTCCATTCATCAATGGGGTATAGCCAAGCGGTAAGGCAAGGGACTTTGACTCCCTCATGCGTTGGTTCGAATCCAGCTACCCCAGTTCTTAGGTAATAAATTCAAGATAAAAAGAAAAATATCTTAGGGTATTTTATTTTTATAATTGAAAGACGTGAACGATATGAACATGTCTTTGCGGGTGCTTAGGAAAAAAATTATAAGTATGTCAAGTTTGGAAAAACTTGATTGTTGGAGGATTTTTTAGATGAACGAATTTGAAGATTTGCTAAATAGCGTTAGCCAAGTTGAGCCTGGTGATGTTGTTAGTGCTGAAGTATTGACAGTTGATGCGACTCAAGCTAACGTTGCAATCTCTGGGACTGGTGTTGAAGGTGTCTTGACTCTTCGCGAATTGACAAACGATCGCGATGCAGATATCAATGACTTTGTGAAAGTAGGAGAAGTATTGGATGTTCTTGTACTTCGTCAAGTAGTTGGTAAAGATACTGATACAGTTACATACCTTGTATCTAAAAAACGCCTTGAAGCTCGCAAAGCATGGGACAAACTTGTTGGACGCGAAGAAGAAGTTGTTACTGTTAAAGGAACTCGTGCCGTTAAAGGTGGACTTTCAGTAGAATTTGAAGGTGTTCGTGGATTCATCCCAGCTTCAATGTTGGATACTCGTTTCGTACGTAACACTGAGCGTTTCGTAGGTCAAGAATTTGATGCTAAAATCAAGGAAGTTGATCCTAAAGAAAACCGTTTCATTCTTTCACGTCGTGAAGTTGTTGAGGCAGCTACTGCAGCAGCTCGTGCTGAAGTATTCGGTAAATTGGCTGTTGGTGATGTTGTAACTGGTAAAGTTGCTCGTATCACTAGCTTCGGTGCTTTTATCGATCTCGGTGGTGTTGACGGATTGGTTCACTTGACTGAATTGTCACACGAACGTAACGTATCACCTAAATCAGTTGTAACTGTTGGTGAAGAAATCGAAGTTAAAGTCCTTGATCTTAATGAAGAAGAAGGACGCGTATCCCTTTCACTTAAAGCAACAACACCTGGACCATGGGATGGCGTTGAGCAAAAATTGGCTAAAGGTGATGTGGTAGAAGGAACAGTTAAACGTTTGACTGACTTCGGTGCATTTGTTGAAGTATTGCCAGGTATCGATGGACTTGTTCACGTATCACAAATTTCACACAAACGTATCGAAAATCCAAAAGAAGCTCTTACTGTTGGTCAAGAAGTTACTGTTAAAGTCCTTGATGTTAACGCTGACGCAGAACGTGTATCACTTTCTATCAAAGCTCTTGAAGAACGTCCAGCTCAAGAAGAAGGACAAAAAGAAGAAAAACGTGCTGCTCGTCCACGTCGTCCAAAACGTCAAGAAAAACGTGATTTCGAACTTCCAGAAACACAAACAGGATTCTCAATGGCTGACTTGTTCGGTGATATCGAACTTTAATCAAATTGATAATCACAAAATCCTTTGTTTAAAACAAGGGATTTTTCTTTTGTCTCTTTCCCATTTTTGATATAATAGTTCTATGTTAGATTCAGAAAAACAATCACAATATCAATTGTTAAATGAGGAACTCTCTTATTTACTTGAAGGTGAGAGCAATGTTCTTGCCAATCTTTCTAATGCTAGTGCCCTCCTAAAATCTCGCTTTCCAAATACTGTATTTGCAGGGTTTTATCTGTTTGATGGTAGCGAGTTGGTTTTAGGGCCTTTTCAGGGTGGTGTTTCTTGTATTCGCATTCCGCTTGGAAAAGGCGTATGTGGAGAAGCTGCTGAGTTTCAAGAGACTGTTTTAGTTGGCGATGTGAGCACCTATCCAAACTACATTTCTTGTGATAGTATGGCCAAGAGTGAAATCGTAGTTCCCATGCTCAAGAATGGTCGATTGCTGGGTGTCTTAGACCTGGATTCTTCACTTATTGATGATTACAATGCTATTGATCGTGATTACTTGGAACAATTTGTCGCTATTTTGCTTGAGACGACAGAATGGGACTTTACAATGTTTGAGGAGAAAGCCTAATGTATCAAGCACTTTATCGAAAATATAGAAGCCAGACTTTTTCACAACTGGTAGGACAAGAGGTTGTTGCTAAAACCCTAAAACAAGCGGTTGAGCAGGAAAAGATTAGTCACGCTTATCTTTTCTCGGGCCCTCGTGGAACTGGGAAAACTAGTGTTGCAAAGATTTTTGCCAAGGCAATGAACTGTCCGAACCAAGTGGACGGGGAACCATGTAATAACTGTTATATCTGTCAGGCAGTGACAGAAGGGAGCCTAGAAGATGTTATTGAAATGGATGCGGCTTCAAATAATGGAGTTGATGAAATCCGTGAAATTCGTGACAAATCTACCTATGCACCTAGCTTAGCACGTTACAAGGTTTACATTATCGACGAGGTTCATATGCTGTCTACAGGAGCCTTTAATGCGCTTTTGAAAACTCTAGAAGAGCCAACCCAGAATGTTGTCTTTATCTTGGCAACTACTGAATTGCACAAGATTCCAGCAACCATTTTATCACGTGTTCAACGTTTTGAGTTTAAATCCATTAAAACGCAAGATATTAAAGAGCATATCCAAACAATTTTGCAAAAAGAGAATATCAGTTCTGAACCAGAGGCTGTAGAAATAATTGCTAGAAGGGCTGAAGGTGGGATGCGGGATGCCTTGTCTATTCTGGATCAAGCCTTGAGTTTAACACAGGGAAACGAGCTCACGACTGCTATCTCTGAGGAGATTACAGGCACCATTAGTTTATCAGCACTAGATGACTATGTAGCTGCCTTGTCTCAGCAGGATGTTCCAAAAGCGCTTGATTCTCTGAATCTTTTATTTGAGAATGGCAAGAGCATGACTCGTTTTGTGACGGATCTCTTGCAGTATTTGCGTGATCTACTGGTTGTCCAGACAGGTGGCGAAAATACTCATCATAGTCTAGTTTTTATGGACAATCTAGCTCTGTCTCAGGAAAGACTCTTTGAAATGATTCGTCTAGCGACAGTAAGCTTGGCAGATATGAAGGCCAGTTTGCAACCTAAGATTTACGCTGAGATGATGACCATTCGTTTAGCTGAAATCAAGCCTGAATCTTCGCTTTCAGGAGCTGTTGAAAGTGAAATTTCTGCACTGAGACATGAAGTCGCCCGTCTCAAGCAAGAACTTGCCAATGTGGGCACAGCTCCTAAACAAGTTGCGCCAGTTCTTAGTCGTCCAGCCACTTCCAAGACAGTCTATCGAGTAGATCGTAATAAAGTTCAGTCTATCCTGCAAGAAGCTGTCGAAAATCCTGATTTAGCGCGACAAAACTTGATTCGCCTCCAGAATGCCTGGGGAGAAGTGATTGAAAGTTTAGCTGGACCTGATAAGGCTCTTCTCGTTGGTTCACAGCCTGTTGCTGCTAATGAACACCATGCCATTCTGGCATTTGACTCCAATTTTAATGCTGGTCAAACCATGAAACGTGATAATCTCAACACCATGTTTGGTAATATCCTCAGTCAGGCAGCAGGCTTTTCACCTGAAATCCTTGCTATTTCTATGGAAGAGTGGAAAGAGGTCCGTGCAGCATTTTCTGCTAAGGCTAAGTCCTCCCAGCCTGAAAAAGAAAGACAGATAGAGGAGAGTGTTATCCCAGAGGGGTTTGAATTTCTAGTTGACAAAGTGAGGATAGAGGAAGACTAAAGAAGGATTTCATGATACAATAATCATATGAATAGACAACAATTTATCATAATAGCATTATTTACGGCTGCTGAGACTTATTTTTTCAATGAATCTTTGATGACTGGTCGCTATGTTATGGCAGCTTTTTGGGCGATTCTACTCTTTCGAAATTTTAGGTTAAGTTACGTGATGGGAAAAATCGTAGACGCTATTGATCAACACTTAAACCGCAAGGATTAGCCCCCAGCTTCTAGACAAAATCAAAGCCTTTTAGGCTTTTTTTTGTTATACTAGTAGAGTATATTTATGGACCTTTTGTCCTATTTTTTAGGGATTGTAAGCAATTTCCTAAAGTATTGAGCAAAATGTTTGAAAAAGAAAGGAATTATCATGTCAGTATTAGAGATCAAAGATCTTCACGTTGAGATTGAAGGAAAAGAAATTTTGAAAGGAGTCAATCTGACTCTGAAAACAGGAGAAATCGCAGCTATCATGGGACCAAATGGTACTGGTAAATCGACTCTTTCTGCAGCTATCATGGGGAACCCTAACTATGAAGTTACCAAAGGTGAGGTCTTGTTTGATGGTGTAAATATCCTTGAGTTGGAAGTGGACGAGCGTGCGCGTATGGGACTTTTCCTTGCTATGCAATACCCATCTGAAATTCCAGGAATTACCAACGCTGAGTTTCTTCGTGCAGCCATGAATGCTGGTAAAGAAGACGATGAAAAGATTTCAGTTCGTGAGTTCATCACTAAACTAGACGAGAAAATGGAATTGCTCAATATGAAAGAAGAAATGGCAGAGCGTTACCTTAACGAAGGATTCTCAGGTGGTGAGAAAAAACGCAATGAAATTCTTCAACTCTTGATGTTGGAACCAAGATTTGCCCTTCTTGATGAAATTGACTCTGGTCTTGATATTGACGCGCTTAAAGTTGTTTCTAAAGGTGTGAATGCCATGCGTGGTGAAGGCTTTGGTGCTATGATTATCACTCACTACCAACGTCTTTTGAACTACATCACACCAGACGTGGTACACGTGATGATGGAAGGTCGTGTTGTCCTTTCTGGTGGTCCAGAATTGGCTGCGCGTTTGGAACGTGAAGGATACGCAAAACTGGCTGAAGAACTTGGCTACGACTACAAGGAAGAATTGTAATTCCCTCGTATCTTTTAGGAGAAGTAAATGACTAAAGAAACTATAAAACTTTTTTCAGAAATGCACGCTGAACCAAGCTGGTTGTCCGACCTCCGCCAAAAAGCTTTTGATAAGATTGGGAGTTTGGAATTACCAGTTATCGAGCGTGTGAAATTTCACCGTTGGAATCTGGGAGATGGTACGATTACAGAAAGCGAACCATCGGCAAATATTCCTGACTTCACAGCTCTAGACAATCACTTGAAATTGGTTCAAGTAGGCACCCAAACTGTTTTTGAACAAATTCCAGTTGAGTTAGCTGAACAGGGTGTTGTTTTCACAGACTTTCACTCAGCTTTAGAAGAAATTCCAGAACTGATCGAAGAATTCTTCATGTCATCTGTTAAGTATGACGATGACAAGTTGGCAGCCTACCATACAGCTTATTTCAATAGTGGTGCTGTTCTCTACATTCCTGATAATGTTGAGATTGCTGAACCAATCGAAGGGATTTTCTACCAAGACAGCGATAGCGATGTGCCATTTAACAAGCATATCCTTATCATTGCTGGTAAGAACAGTAAGATTAGTTATCTTGAACGTTTAGAGTCGCGTGGTGGAGGTAGTGCAAAAGCAACTGCCAATATCACAGTTGAAGTGATTGCTCGTTCAGGTGCGCAAGTGAAATTTGCAGCTATTGACCGTCTAGGTGAAAATGTTACTGCCTACATTAGCCGTCGTGGGAAGTTGGGCAACGATGCCAGCATTGACTGGGCAATTGGTGTCATGAACGAAGGAAACGTCGTTGCGGACTTTGATAGCGACTTGATTGGGAATGGTAGCCATGCTGACCTTAAGGTTGTTGCCTTATCAAGTGGCCGTCAGGTGCAAGGGATTGATACCCGTGTAACCAACTATGGTTGCAACTCTATCGGAAATATCCTTCAACATGGGGTTATCCTTGAAAAAGCAACCTTGACATTCAACGGTATCGGTCACATCATCAAGGGTGCTAAGGGAGCAGATGCTCAACAAGAAAGCCGTGTTCTTATGCTTTCAGACCAAGCGCGTTCAGATGCCAACCCAATTCTTTTGATTGATGAAAATGACGTAACTGCAGGTCACGCGGCTTCTATCGGGCAGGTGGATCCAGAAGATATGTACTACCTCATGAGCCGTGGTTTGGATAAGGCGACAGCTGAGCGTTTGGTTGTCCGTGGTTTCCTTGGTTCCGTAATTGTTGAGATTCCAGTCAAAGAAGTTCGTGATGAAATGATTGCAACTATCGAAGAAAAATTGTCAAAACGCTAAGGGGAAGCCTATGTTAGATGTAGAAGCGATTCGCAAGGATTTTCCAATTTTAGACCAGATTGTCAACGATGAACCTCTGGTCTATCTGGACAATGCTGCGACGACACAAAAACCACTAGCAGTTCTGGAAACAATCAACCGCTACTATGAGCAGGACAATGCCAATGTTCACCGTGGTGTCCATACCTTGGCGGAGCGGGCGACAGCTTCCTATGAGGCGGCTCGTGAAACCATTCGTAAGTTTATCAATGCAGGCTCTACAAAGGAAGTTCTCTTTACCAGAGGAACGACAACCAGCCTTAACTGGGTGGCACGCTTTGCTGAGGAAATCCTGACTGAGGGAGACCAGGTCTTGATTTCAGTAATGGAACACCATTCCAATATCATTCCTTGGCAGGAAGCTTGTCGCAAGACTGGGGCAGAGCTTGTCTATGTTTATCTCAAGGACGGAGCTCTGGATATGGATGACTTGCGCGCTAAATTGACGGACAAGGTCAAGTTTGTTTCGCTAGCTCATGCCTCTAATGTCCTTGGTGTGGTTAATCCTATCAAAGAAATCACTCAATTAGCCCACCAAGTTGGAGCTATTATGGTGGTGGATGGTGCTCAGTCTACGCCCCATATGAAGATTGATGTCCAGGACTTGGATGTGGACTTCTTTGCTTTTTCAGGTCACAAGATGGCTGGACCAACTGGTATTGGTGTTCTTTACGGTAAAGAAAAGTATCTGGAACAAATGTCACCAGTTGAGTTTGGTGGCGAGATGATTGATTTCGTCTATGAGCAATCTGCTAGTTGGAAGGAATTGCCTTGGAAATTTGAGGCTGGAACGCCAAATATGGCAGGAGCTATCGGGCTTGCTGCTGCAGTGGATTATCTGGAAAAGATTGGTATGGATGCCATTGAAGCTCATGAACAGGAATTAATCTCATACGTATTTCCAAAACTGCAGGCCATTGAAGGATTGACTATCTACGGTTCACAGAACTTGGCTCAACGTTCAGGTGTCATTGCTTTTAACTTAGGGGATCTTCATCCTCACGATCTTGCGACGGCTCTGGATTATGAAGGAGTAGCTGTTCGTGCTGGTCACCACTGTGCACAACCCTTGCTTCAGTATTTGGATGTCCCAGCAACAGCTCGCGCAAGTTTTTATATCTACAATACCAAGGCAGATTGCGACAAGCTAGTCGATGCCTTACAAAAGACAAAGGAGTTTTTCAATGGCACTTTCTAAACTTGATAGCCTCTATATGGCAGTGGTAGCGGACCATTCGAAAAATCCTCACCATCAAGGGAAGTTAGAAGATGCTGAACAAATCAGTCTCAACAATCCTACCTGTGGTGATGTCATCAACCTCTCTGTCAAGTTTAACGAGGAAGATCGCTTGGAAGATATCGCTTTTCTAAACTCTGGTTGTACCATCTCAACTGCCTCTGCAAGCATGATGACAGATGCTGTTTTGGGCAAGACCAAACAAGAAATTTTAGAACTTGCGACTATTTTTTCTGAAATGGTTCAAGGGCAAAAAGATGAGCGTCAAGACCAACTTGGAGACGCGTCCTTCTTATCAGGTGTTGCCAAATTCCCTCAAAGAATAAAGTGTGCAACTCTAGCTTGGAACGCTCTTAAGAAGACAATTGAAAATCAAGAAGATAAATAAGAAACACAGAAATATATAATGAAAGAAAGGATATTATGGCTGAAGAAAGAGTTGAACCAAAACCAATTGACCTTGGTGAATATAAATTTGGTTTCCATGACGATGTAGAGCCTGTTCTATCGACAGGAAAAGGACTCAACGAAGGTGTTATTCGTGAATTATCTGCTGCCAAGGGTGAGCCTGAGTGGATGCTGGAGTTCCGTTTGAAGTCTTATGAAACCTTCAAGAAAATGCCCATGCAAACTTGGGGAGCAGACTTGTCAGAGATTGACTTTGATGATTTGATCTACTACCAAAAACCATCTGACAAACCAGCCCGTTCTTGGGATGAAGTTCCTGAAAAAATCAAGGAAACCTTTGAACGTATCGGGATTCCAGAGGCTGAGCGTGCCTATCTAGCGGGTGCCTCTGCCCAGTACGAGTCAGAAGTGGTATACCACAACATGAAGGAAGAGTTTGAGAAGTTAGGAATTATCTTTACAGATACAGATTCTGCCCTCAAGGAATATCCAGACTTGTTTAAACAATACTTCGCTAAGTTGGTACCTCCGACAGATAACAAGTTGGCAGCCCTTAACTCAGCAGTATGGTCGGGTGGAACCTTTATCTACGTACCGAAAGGTGTCAAGGTTGATATTCCGCTTCAAACTTACTTCCGTATCAACAATGAAAATACAGGTCAGTTTGAACGTACCTTGATTATCGTTGATGAGGGAGCAAGTGTACATTATGTAGAAGGATGTACAGCGCCAACTTATTCAAGTAACAGTTTGCACGCAGCCATTGTAGAAATCTTTGCTTTGGACGGAGCTTATATGCGCTATACAACCATCCAAAACTGGTCTGATAATGTCTATAACTTGGTAACAAAACGTGCGAAAGCTCAAAAAGATGCTACTGTTGAATGGATTGATGGAAACTTGGGTGCCAAAACAACCATGAAATACCCATCTGTTTACCTGGATGGAGAAGGGGCACGTGGTACCATGCTTTCGATTGCCTTTGCTAATGCTGGCCAGCACCAAGATACGGGTGCCAAGATGATCCACAATGCTCCACACACAAGCTCATCTATCGTGTCTAAATCCATCGCTAAAGGCGGAGGAAAGGTGGACTACCGTGGACAAGTGACCTTCAACAAGAATTCTAAGAAATCTGTTTCTCACATCGAGTGTGATACCATTATCATGGATGACCTGTCTGCTTCAGACACCATTCCATTTAATGAAATTCATAACTCGCAAGTTGCTTTGGAGCACGAAGCCAAGGTTTCTAAGATTTCAGAAGAACAATTGTATTACCTCATGAGCCGCGGATTGTCAGAATCTGAAGCAACCGAGATGATTGTCATGGGATTTGTCGAGCCCTTCACAAAAGAACTTCCAATGGAATACGCAGTTGAGCTGAACCGCTTGATTAGCTACGAAATGGAAGGATCTGTTGGGTAAAAATATGTAAATTCTGAACAGGAAGCCTTCCTGTTCAGATTTTTTTGAAAAATCATCTTATAAATATTCACAAAATTCCTTTTATATGATAAAATAAAACAATCATATTTAGTGGAGATGAAGAATGAATATTTTTAGAACCAAGGATGTTAGTCTGGGACGAACGGAAATGCGTCGCCATTTGAAATTATGGGATTTGATTCTATTAGGAATCGGTGCCATGGTAGGAACGGGAATTTTTACCATTACAGGAACAGCAGCGGCTACACTAGCTGGTCCATCACTAGTGGTTTCCATCGTGATTTCTGCCCTATGCGTTTCCTTATCAGCCCTCTTTTTTGCAGAATTTGCCTCGCGTGTACCTGCAACTGGGGGTGCTTATAGTTACCTCTATGCGATTTTAGGAGAATTACCAGCTTGGATTGCCGGCTGGTTGACCATCATGGAATTCATGACTGCCGTATCTGGTGTGGCGTCTGGCTGGGCAGCTTACTTTAAGGGATTGCTCAGTAATTATGGTATCTCCATGCCTCAAGCCTTGAATGGAACCTTTAACCCTGAACAGGGAACCTATATCGACCTTCTGCCTATTCTGGTACTGATCTTGGTAACAGGATTGGTTTTATTAAATTCTAAGGCAGCCTTGCGCTTTAATTCGCTTTTAGTAGTTTTGAAATTCTCTGCTCTTGCCTTATTTATCCTAGTTGGCATTTGGTATATCAAACCTGAAAATTGGTCGAATTTTGCTCCTTTTGGTTTTGGTCAGCTTTATGGAGGAAGTACTGGGATTATGGCAGGAGCCTCTTTGATGTTCTTCGGTTTTCTCGGTTTTGAGTCAATTTCTATGGCAGTTGATGAAATTCAAAGTCCGCAAAAAAATATTCCCCGCGGAATCGTGTTTTCTCTGACAATTGTCACCATTCTCTATGCCTTGGTAACAATAGTATTGACTGGAATTGTTCACTATAGCAAACTCAATGTGGACGATGCAGTGGCCTTTTCATTGCGTAGTATCGGAATTGGCTGGGCAGCCAACTATGTTTCACTGGTAGCCATTCTAACCCTGATAACCGTATGTATTTCCATGACCTACGCTCTGTCTCGAATGATTTACAGCTTAGCACGTGATGGTCTTTTACCTCGAAGTTTTAAACAGCTAAGTAAAACTAGCCGAGTTCCAAAGAATGCGACCATCTTAACAGGAGTTGCTTCAGCCATTGCAGCAGGAGTCTTTCCGCTAGCCACTATCGCTGCCTTTTTAAATATCTGTACACTAGCTTATCTCATTTTGCTAGCCTACGGAATAATAAAACTCAGAAAGGATAAGGGCATGCCAAAAGAAGGAGAATTCAAAACTCCTTTAGTGCCGCTCTTGCCAATCCTTTCCATTCTTATCTGTCTTTCCTTTATGCTTCAGTACACCAAGGAAACATGGATTGCCTTTGGACTTGCTTTGTTGGTTGGACTAGTGATTTACTTTACTTATGGCTATCGTCACTCTACACTTTCTGAAGAAAAATAAAAGCTGGAAAAATTTCCCAGCTTTTTATCTATTTTCTTTTTTGAAAGTGAATCCTTCGCCCAGAATTTCATGAGCCTCTGTGATGGTGATAAAGGCCTGGGGATCGACTTTGTGAATCATGTCTTTCAACTTGACGATTTCACTGCGTCCAACGATGCAGTAGATGATTTTGAGATCTTTTTTGCTATAATAACCTTGTCCTGAGATAAAGGTTACTCCACGGCAAAGTTCTTCGTTAATCATCTTAGCCAATTGATCAGGATGTCGGGTGATAATCATAAAACCTTTTCCTGCATAGCCTCCTTCACCAATCAAGTCAATGACGCGTGAGATGATAAAGTCAAATAAGAGGGTATAAGTCACTAGACGCAAATCTTGGAAGATAATCAAAATCAACATTAGAATAATAAAATCAAGTGAGAAAAGCAATTTCCCAATCGAAATATTTGTATATTTATTGAGAATTCGTGCAACGATATCGGATCCCCCAGTTGTACCCCCAGCGTTAAAGATAATGCCGAGACCAACTCCAAGCAATACCCCAGCAACAAGAGCTACGATAATCAGATCATCTTGTAAGTCAAAACGTAAAGGGATATGTTCAAAAACAGCTAGCCATCCGGAAAGAGCAAGGGTTCCTAAGATGCTAGAGTAGAGCGTTTTAGGACCAAAAATCTTCCAGGCCAAGATAAAGAGAGGGATGTTAATCAAGAGATTCATCACTGAGACAGGAATTTTAAAGAGATAGAAGGTAATCAATGTGATACCAGTTGCTCCGCCTTCAAACAAATGGTGAGGAACTACAAAGTAGGTAAGACCAAAGGCATAAATAGCTGCCCCAAGTATGATAGTGATAATAGGCTGAACTTTTCGGATCATGACTTTCCCTCGCTTTTCTATAGATAGATTATACCAAAATTCCAAGCTTTTTCATTGGATTCATCATGATTTTTTAACAATTTTTTGATATAATGAAAGTGATAAATCCCTATCTTATTGAGAAGAATAGAAAGATTGAAGATATGACACAAGTAAAAATTGTAACTGATTCCTCTGTTACTATTGAACCAGAACTCTTGAAAGAATTGAATATTACAGTTGTTCCTTTATCTGTGATGATTGATGGTATCCTTTATTCTGATGCAGATTTGAAAGAAGGAGAATTCCTGCATCTTATGCAAGAGAGTAAAAATCTGCCTAAAACCAGTCAGCCTCCAGTAGGAGTATTTGCTGAAGTTTTTGAAGAACTGGGCAAAGATGGTAGTCAGATTCTCGCTATTCACATGTCCCATGCCTTGTCTGGAACTGTTGAAGCCGCTCGCCAAGGGGCAAGTCTCTCAACTGCTGATGTGACGGTTATTGATAGTTCTTTTACAGATCAGGCGATGAAGTTTCAAGTCGTTGAAGCTGCTAAACTTGCCCAAGAAGGAAAAGATTTGGAAACTATCCTAGCTCATGTAGAAGATGTCAAGAATCATACTGAACTCTATATCGGTGTTTCGACTTTGGAAAACCTAGTTAAGGGTGGACGTATCGGACGTGTGACAGGTTTGCTAAGTTCTCTTTTGAATATCCGAGTTGTGATGCAAATGAAGGATCATGAACTCCAGCCTATTGTAAAGGGGCGCGGTGCTAAGACATTTAAAAAATGGCTTGATGAACTAGCAGAGACACTTTCTCATAAATCCGTTGCAGAAATTGGAATATCCTACGCTGGTACCAATGAATGGGCGAATGAGATGAAGAATGTTTTACAAACTTATGTCGAAAAACCAATCTCAGTACTGGAAACAGGCTCTATCATTCAGACACATACAGGCGAAAATGCATGGGCTATCTTAGTTCGATATCATTCCTAAAAAAATAGAGAAAAATCGTTAGAAATAGCGTTTTTGACTTGACCTGTGGGCAATTTTAGGATATGATTATATTTGTTAATTAGAAATTATTTGGAGGAATTATTAACATGGCAAACAAACAAGATTTGATCGCTAAAGTAGCAGAAGTTACAGAATTGACTAAGAAAGATTCAGCAGCAGCAGTTGACGCTGTATTTGCAGCAGTAACTGAATATCTTGCAGCTGGTGAAAAAGTTCAATTGATCGGTTTTGGTAACTTTGAAGTTCGTGAGCGTGCTGCACGTAAAGGTCGCAACCCACAAACTGGTAAAGAAATCAAAATCGCAGCTTCTAAAGTTCCAGCATTCAAAGCTGGTAAAGCTCTTAAAGACGCTGTTAAATAATGAATTTAGAAAAAGCCTGTCATACCAAGTATTTGAGCTTGTGAGACAGGCTTTTTTTGTTTTGGAAAATATGATTTTATCGTTCTGTGCAAAAAGAAAAAGGCTCCCATGAAATGAGAACCTTCTTTTAATTAGTTTTTAGAAGCTGCTTGGAATTCAGGATTTTTCCATGCTTCATCAATGATTGCTTGCAATTCTTTAGCAGATGCTTGCATTTTTTGAGTTTCCGCGTCGTTCAATGGGATGTTTACTGGACGAACGATACCGTGTGCACCAACAACTGCTGGTTGACCGATAAAGACGTTTTCAACTCCGTATTGACCCTCTTGGAAGACTGAAAGTGGAAGTACTGCATTTTCGTCATCAAGGATTGCTTTTGTGATACGAGCAAGTGCTACGGCGATACCATAGTATGTAGCTCCTTTTTTGTTGATGATTGTGTAAGCAGCATCACGAACACCTTCGAACAATTCAATCAATTCAGCTTCTTGAACGTTTTGAGTGTCTTTAAGGAATTCTTCAAGGTTTACACCAGCGATATTTGCATGTGACCAAACAGCGAATTCAGAATCTCCGTGTTCACCCATGATGTAGGCGTGAACTGAACGAGCATCAACATCCAATTTTTCAGCAAGTGCTTGACGGAAACGTGCTGAGTCAAGTGAAGTACCTGAACCGATAACACGTTCTTTAGGGAATCCAGAGAATTTCCAAGTTGAGTAAGTCAAAACGTCAACTGGGTTAGCCGCAACAAGGAAGATACCATCAAAACCTGATTCAACAACTTGTGTTACAATTGATTTGTTGATAGCCAAGTTTTTACCTACAAGGTCAAGACGAGTTTCACCTGGTTTTTGAGGAGCACCTGCAGTGATAACAACAAGATCAGCGTCTGCACAGTCAGAGTATTGAGCAGCGTAGATTTTTTTAGGTGAAGTGAAGGCAAGGGCGTGGCTAAGGTCAAGCGCATCACCAACAGCTTTTTCGTGTAATTGTGGAATTTCGATAATTCCAAGCTCTTGTGCAATTCCTTGGTTAACAAGTGCAAAAGCGTAAGATGAACCTACGGCACCGTCACCAACAAGGATCACTTTTTTGTGTTGTTTAGTTGAAGTCATTATCTAAACATCTCCTTCATTTTTTTTTAGGGGAATCCCCAGACACTTTCATTCTATCACTTTTAAAAAACTTTGTCACGGATATTCTATTCGGTTATCGATGTAAACGTTTTAGTGGTTTTCAAAGACTGAAATGAAGGACAAATTATGGTATAATATATCTAATTACTAATAGTGAAATGAGGCATTTATTAATGCAGGATAGAAATTTAGTGAATGTCAATCTGACAAAGGAGATGAAGACCAGCTTTATCGATTACGCTATGAGTGTTATCGTTGCGCGGGCTCTTCCTGATGTTCGAGATGGTTTAAAACCTGTTCACCGCCGTATTCTTTACGGAATGAATGAACTAGGTGTTACACCAGACAAACCTCATAAAAAATCAGCCCGTATTACAGGGGATGTTATGGGTAAATACCACCCACACGGGGATTCATCTATTTATGAAGCCATGGTTCGTATGGCTCAGTGGTGGAGCTACCGTTACATGCTTGTAGATGGACATGGAAACTTTGGTTCCATGGACGGGGATGGTGCCGCCGCACAGCGTTACACTGAGGCTCGTATGAGCAAGATTGCTCTTGAAATGCTTCGTGACATCAATAAAAACACAGTTGATTTCGTAGACAACTACGATGCTAACGAACGTGAACCCTTGGTTTTGCCAGCTCGTTTTCCAAACCTTTTGGTCAATGGGGCAACTGGTATCGCTGTTGGGATGGCAACCAATATCCCACCTCACAACTTGGGTGAAACCATTGATGCAGTGAAGTTGGTCATGGACAATCCTGAAGTGACGACTAAGGACTTGATGGAAGTTTTACCTGGTCCAGATTTTCCAACTGGTGCCCTTGTCATGGGGAAATCAGGTATCCATAAGGCTTATGAGACTGGTAAGGGTTCGATTGTCCTCCGTTCTCGAACAGAGATTGAGACGACTAAGACAGGGCGTGAGCGCATCGTGGTAACAGAATTTCCTTATATGGTCAATAAAACCAAGGTACATGAGCATATCGTTCGTTTGGCGCAAGAAAAACGAATTGAGGGCATTACAGCTGTACGTGATGAGTCTAACCGCGAAGGCGTTCGCTTCATTATCGAAGTGAAGCGTGATGCTTCTGCAAATGTCATCCTCAATAACCTCTTCAAGATGACGCAGATGCAAACCAACTTTGGTTTCAATATGCTTGCTATTCAAAATGGCGTACCAAAAATCTTATCTCTTCGCCAAATTTTGGATGCTTATATTGAACACCAAAAAGAAGTAGTTGTTCGTCGTACCCGTTTTGACAAGGAAAAGGCAGAAGCGCGTGCGCACATCTTAGAAGGCCTTTTAATTGCGCTAGACCATATCGACGAAGTGATCCGCATCATCCGTGCTAGTGAAACGGATGCGGAAGCACAAGCTGAGTTGATGAGCAAGTTTAAGCTTTCTGAACGTCAAAGTCAGGCTATTCTTGATATGCGTCTTCGTCGTTTGACAGGATTGGAACGCGATAAGATTCAGTCTGAATATGATGAATTGATTGCCTTGATTGCAGACCTAACCGATATTCTTGCTAAACCAGAACGCGTAGTGCAAATCATAAAAGATGAATTAGATGAAGTAAAACGTAAATTTGGTGACAAACGTCGTACCGAGTTGATGGTTGGAGAAGTCTTAACTCTTGAAGATGAAGACTTGATTGAGGAGTCAGATGTCTTAATCACTCTTTCTAACAAGGGCTATATCAAACGTTTGGACCAAGGTGAATTTACTGCTCAAAAACGTGGTGGTCGTGGAGTCCAAGGTACAGGGGTTAAGGATGATGACTTTGTGCGTGAGTTGGTTTCAACCAGCACCCATGATCATTTGCTCTTCTTTACCAATAAAGGTCGCGTATACCGACTAAAAGGTTATGAAATTCCTGAATACGGTCGCACGGCCAAGGGATTGCCGGTTGTCAATCTTTTGAAGCTGGATGAAGGGGAGAGCATACAAACCATCATTAATGTTAAATCTGAACGTAGTGATGACGCCTATCTCTTCTTCACAACCCGTCACGGTATCGTGAAACGAACCAGTGTTAAAGAATTTGCTAATATCCGTCAAAATGGACTTAAAGCTTTGAATCTCAAGGATGAAGATGAACTGATTAATGTCTTGCTGACAGAAGAAGATACAGATATCATCATTGGTACTAAGTTTGGTTATGCCGTTCGCTTTAATCAATCAGCCGTTCGTGGTATGAGCCGTATCGCGACAGGTGTCCGAGGTGTTAACCTCCGTGATGGAGACACTGTAGTTGGTGCTAGTGTCATCACTGACCAGGACGAGGTCCTTATCATCACTGAAAAAGGTTATGGTAAACGTACTCTTGCAACTGAATATCCAACAAAAGGTCGTGGTGGTAAAGGGACGAAGACAGCCAATGTTGCTGAGAAAAATGGCCCTCTTGCAGGTCTCCTTACTGTTAAAGGAAATGAAGACCTGATGATTATCACGGATACAGGTGTTATGATCCGTACAAACGTTGCCAATATTTCACAAACAGGACGCTCAACTATGGGAGTTAAGGTGATGCGTCTAGACCAGGATGCCAAGATTGTGACCTTTACAACGGTTGATGCGGTAGAAAAAGAAGAAGTTGGGACTGAAAACGAAACAGAAGGTAAAGCATAATGTCTCATAAAAAAACGAAAAGTAAGAAGAATAAGCGTAGGAATCTATTTCTCAATATTTTAGCGGTTTTCTTAATTCTTTTATCCTTAGCTTTGATTTTTAATTCAAAGATTCGAGATCTCTTTATGGTATGGAATACCAATAAATACCAAGTCAATCAGGTTACTAAAGAAAATATAGATGAAAATCTCAAAACAGAAGGAAATTTTGATTTTGATTCGGTTAAATCTATTTCATCTGAAGCAGTTTTAGCCGCTCAGTGGGACGCTCAGAAGCTTCCTGTTATTGGAGGAATTGCTATTCCCGAAGTGGAGATTAACTTGCCAATTTTCAAAGGGTTGGATAATGTAAACTTGTTCTACGGAGCAGGAACCATGAAACCAGATCAAAAAATGGGAGAGGGCAACTATTCTCTAGCCAGTCACCATATCTTTACTGCTGAAAATGCCAGTCAAATGCTCTTCTCACCTTTAGTTAACGCTAAAGCGGGCATGAAAATTTACCTGACCGATAAGGATAAGGTTTATACTTATGAGATTACGGAAGTTAAACACGTTACTCCGGACCGAGTAGATGAAATCGAAGATCGTGAAGGAGTTAAGGAGATTACGCTGGTAACTTGTGTGGACTATAATGCGACTGAGCGTATAATTGTTAAGGGGATTTTTAAAGAATCAAAAGCTTATTCAGAGACTTCTGAGGATATTTTGAAGGCCTTTAATCAACCGTATAGACAACGTTATTAACCTCAAAAACCAGTGAAAAATACAATTCACTGGTTTTTGTCAAATTGAGACATCAGTCAAAGGAGAATGATGCATGTTCGAATATTTTTTGTTTGGAATGAAAATGATGTGGGAAAGTCCTGTCTTTAGTTTTGCCTTTTACTTATTAACCTCTATTCTTTTACTAATCTTTTGGCGACGTTTTATAATTGTCCGTCGTAGTGGTGGTAATTTTTTTGCCCCGTTTCACATTGCCAATGGGAGACTTTATATTCACAATGCTTTTGTATTTGTGAAGAGAATCATTCCGCTGAATAACATCAAAATGATTGAAGTCGATTATATTCGAAGTGTCAGATTGAATGGGGCAAGGTATCATTTGTGTATCGAAAGAAAAGATGGAAAAGCTGTCAGTTTTTTCTTCGGACAATCAAAACAGAATGATCTGCTTGTGAAGAATCTAAAGAATGAAACTAAAAACTACCATATTAGAATTGTAATAGATGGATAAGTGTTTAGTTTAAGAAAGGAATGATCATGGATAAGCCACAAGAAGTCAGAGAAAATGAACAGTTAAGGACCTTACTGATGACTGAATGTGATATTTATTTTTATGACAAGATAAGTGAAGTCCAGTTTTCAGGGAACAATGAGGAGTACTCTCTTGCCTGTAAGGCTTTTGCTCAAGACGGTAGTGGGGGAGAATATGTTTTTCTCGAAGATAACAGCATAGGCTTTATCGGAAGTGAGGGCCAAGTGGGAAGAGTAGCAGAAAGTCTGGATGACTTACTGACATTCCTACTTCACGCAGGTTGTATTTCGGATTTTAGTTGTCGGCATCTTTATCAGAACACAGACCTATTGAAAGCATTTTGTAGGGGCTATGTGTCTAAAATACGAGAAAGTTATCAGGCTAAGCAGGAGAATTGGGATCAAGTACGAAGAAATATGGCGCAAAAATTATCACTTGATTTCAATCCCCAAAAACTAGAAGAAGTAGCCATGGCATTTTACCAAGCGGCGACAAGGGAGCCTATCTTTTCCTGTAAGTATATAGACGGTGAAGAAGAATATACCTGTGATTCAGTCTTGTCGGACATTGTGGGCTTGTGGACGACAGAGCTTGTAGGAATGAGTAGAGAAGAAATTGAAAACTATAAAATTTGATAATGTATGATGCTTGCAAGATGATCATTCAACTTTAATGGTATCTTTTCAATGTGAGAGGAAGCTGATCAGTAGATTGAAAGATTTATCGTAAGTAACCGAAGGATGCCTGACATAAGAGAGGATAGATAATGAGTCAGTTAAGAGAAAAGTCTTTCGTTACGCTCAAAGAAGACATAACAAGTAGTTTTCCATTTGACAAGGATCTTCCTATGATATTCTTGGGAGAAATTGCCAATATGGCTGGACACGGAATCTTCATAGGAAAATCGGGGAAGTCTTATTTTGGATATCATATTTCACATTTTAGAGAACTAAGTGAAGATGAGATATAGGACTTTCGCAGTAGGAAAAATAGATGAGGAGTTGAGAATGAATAATCAGATTGACTTGGTACTTCCGAACCTATACGCAGAATTCTTGAGTAAAATGGACAAGGCAGGAGAGTTTGTAATAGAGAATACAGGTATCACCTTATATTCGAGGTTAGATTTGCTAGAAAGAAACTCCACCTACCAAATAGAAGGGTGGGAACCTGATTTTTTCCTGATTGGGCAAGATGGGGATGTCGCTTTTTTATAAAGAAAGATTCTGACGACACTATTTATATGAATGATTGGGGGGCATTAGGTTCACTGGAAATGAAACCCATATCTTTGAATATTTTCGAGTTTGTAAAACAAGCGAGTGAACATTATGATGATATCTTCTAATCATTGCAAGTGTTGTTATTTTATCGTACGCGTGTGTGGAAGACATTTTTATGAAATCATTTGAACATTTTGATTAATGTTAATAAATTTTTAGTAAATGATAATGATTTGGAGAGTGAACAATGAATTTTGATGAGAGTTTACAGCAATACACTTATGAGCATGAGGGAGTGACCTTTGTTTGGGACGAAGAGCCTGATTGTGACTTTATAGATAAAGTTGAACTGTTATCAAAAAATTATCAGGAAAATCTCAATAGAATTATCAACTTTATGCTAGCTGATCTTAAGGAAATGTATGGAGAAGTCAGCGAGGAAGATGTGAAGAACAAGCTGGGGAAACCTATCATTGACTACAATCAAGGAACAGTTAGTTATTGTGAGCAAACCTTCGATGACTGGCACCTATTTGAGTTTGAATTTTTGGATGATCAATTTGAAATATTGAAATGTTTTTCTGTTAATGGGTAAAGGAGAGATTTATGGAATTCCCCCAATGCCTTGATTTTCTTTGTAGAAAACGTATACAAGAAAGGCTTTTCAAAATGCGTGCTTTATGTTATAATATTCACAAATAAAAGTTTAGGAGTTTTTTTATGGTCTCTTCAGAATTTATCTCAAAGATTGAATTTGCTTGTAAGAAGAAAGAAAGTCTTTATAATCAAAGCAAGTTTAAGTATGCGATTCGATCCATGTTTGCAGGTGCCTTTTTAACATTTAGTACAGCTGCGGGTGCAGTTGGGGCTGACTTGATTAATAAGATCGCACCAGGCAGTGGTCGCTTCCTCTTCCCATTTGTTTTTGCTTGGGGATTGGCCTACATTGTTTTCTTGAATGCCGAGTTGGTAACTTCAAATATGATGTTTTTGACAGCTGGTAGTTTCTTGAAAAAAATCTCTTGGAGAAAAACAGCTGAGATTTTACTTTACTGTACCTTGTTCAATCTCATCGGAGCTTTGATAGCAGGTTGGGGCTTTGCCCACTCAGCAGCCTATGCAAATCTAACACATGATAGCTTCATTTCAGGAGTTGTAGAGATGAAGTTAGGTCGTTCCAATGAGTTAGTCTTACTTGAAGGTATTTTAGCCAATATCTTTGTAAACATTGCCATTCTTTCATTTGTTTTGGTGAAAGACGGGGGCGCCAAACTTTGGCTCGTCTTATCAGCGATTTACATGTTTGTATTCTTAACAAACGAACACATTGCTGCGAACTTTGCTTCTTTTGCGATTGTTAAGTTTAGTGTTGCAGCAGATTCAATTGCTAATTTTGACATTCCTAATATTCTTCGTCACTGGGGTGTAACCTTTGTCGGAAACTTTATTGGAGGAGGTCTCTTGATGGGCTTGCCTTACGCCTTCCTCAATAAAAACGAAGATACTTATGTAGATTAAAGAAATGAGCACGAGTTAATCGTGCTTTTTTGTTTGAGATGTAAGACTAGTCATAGTTGTTCCTTATATCAAAATATAGAAAAACGGTATTGGAAAAGGCTAGACCAAGATGATACAATATCTTTAATTAAGCTATTTGGAGGTCGTAAAATGACTCGTGAATTTAAATTTGAAACCCTACAATTACACGCTGGGCAGGTGGTTGATCCAGCTACCAAGTCTCGTGCAGTGCCAATTTATCAGACAACATCCTTTGTTTTTGATGATACGCAAGAAGCTGCAGACCTCTTTGCCTTAAAGAAAGCAGGAAATATCTATACTCGCATCACCAATCCTACAACAGCGGCCTTTGAAGAACGAATTGCTGCTCTTGAAGGTGGTGTTGGAGCGCTAGCGACAGCATCAGGTATGGCTGCTGTAACCTACACTATTTTGGCGCTTGCTCACGCAGGTGACCATGTGGTGGCTGCGTCAACTATTTACGGTGGGACCTTCAACCTCTTGAAGGAAACCCTTCCTCGTTATGGGATCACAACAACCTTTGTGGATGTGGATAATTTGGAAGAAGTGGAAGCAGCTATCAATGACAATACCAAGCTTGTCTTGATTGAAACCTTGGGGAATCCCTTGATTAACATTCCTGACTTGGAAAAATTGGCTGAGATTGCGCATAAACACCAGATTCCTCTCGTTTCGGACAATACTTTTGCCACACCATATTTGATTAACGTCTTCTCTCACGGTGTAGATATTGCCATTCACTCAGCAACTAAGTTTATTGGTGGACATGGTACGACTATTGGAGGACTGATTGTCGATAGCGGTCGTTTTGACTGGGAAGCTTCAGGAAAATTCCCTCAATTTGTTGAGGAAGACCCAAGTTACCATAACTTGAGCTATACTCGTGATGTTGGGGCAGCAGCCTTTATTATCGCTGTTCGTGTCCAATTGCTTCGTGATACAGGTGCGGCCTTGTCGCCATTTAATGCCTTTCTCTTGCTCCAAGGGCTTGAAACTCTCTCTCTTCGTGTCGAACGCCATGTGCAAAATGCAGAGAAAATTGTTGATTTCCTTGTCAGCCATCCTAAGGTAGAGAAGGTAAATTATCCAAAACTCGCTGACAGTCCTTACCATGCCTTGGCTGAGAAATATTTGCCAAAAGGTGTGGGTTCAATCTTTACCTTCCATGTTAAAGGTGGAGAGGCAGAAGCTCGCAAGGTGATTGATAATTTGGAAATCTTCTCTGACCTTGCAAACGTAGCAGATGCCAAATCTCTTGTTGTCCATCCAGCGACGACCACTCACGGTCAGTTGTCAGAAAAAGACCTAGAAGCAGCAGGAGTCACACCAAACCAAATCCGCTTGTCGATCGGTCTTGAAAATGTAGATGATCTGATTGAAGATTTGCGCTTGGCCTTGGAAAAAGTATAAAGTAAACAGATAAACAGTGGGTTTCGACTCACTGTTTTTGATTTTCCCTCAGGCATGATATAATGGTTACAGAAGTCTAGAAAGAGGAAAGTTATGAACGAAATCAAATGTCCCAACTGTGGGGAAGTCTTTACAGTAAATGAGAGTCAGTATGCCGAACTCTTGTCGCAAGTGAGAACGACAGAGTTTGATAAGGAATTGCACGATCGCATGAAGCAGGAACTAGCTTTGGCTGAACAAAAGGCTATGAATGAGCAACAGTCTAAACTGGCTCAAAAGGACCAAGAAATTGCACAATTGCAGAATCAAATCCAAAACTTTGATACAGAGAAGGAATTGGCCAAGAAAGAAGTTGAACAGACAAGCAATGAGGCCTTATTGGCAAAGGACAAGGAAGTACAGGCCTTGGAAAACCAATTGGCTACCTTGCGTTTAGAGCATGAAAATCAACTGCAAAAGACCCTTTCTGACCTTGAAAAAGAACGGGATCAAGTTAAAAATCAGCTCCTCTTGCAAGAAAAGGAAAATGAGCTGTCTTTGGCTTCTGTTAAGCAGAATTACGAAGCCCAGCTTAAGGCAGCCAGTGAACAAGTTGAGTTTTATAAGAATTTCAAAGCTCAACAATCCACAAAAGCTATCGGTGAAAGTTTGGAACAGTATGCAGAGAGTGAGTTCAATAAGGTTCGTAGTTTTGCCTTTCCAAATGCCTACTTTGAGAAGGATAACAAGGTTTCTGCGCGTGGGTCTAAGGGTGACTTTATCTTCCGTGAATGTGATGAAAATGAGGTGGAAATTATTTCCATCATGTTTGAGATGAAAAACGAAGCGGATGGAACAGAGAAGAAGCACAAGAATGCCGATTTTTATAAGGAATTGGACAAGGACCGTCGTGAAAAGAACTGTGAGTATGCCGTTTTGGTGACTATGTTAGAATCAGATAACGACTACTTTAACACAGGAATTGTTGACGTCAGTCACGAGTATGAAAAGATGTATGTGGTTCGTCCACAGTTCTTTATCCAGTTGATTGGACTCTTGCGTAATGCGGCTCTTAATTCCCTTAAATACAAGCAAGAGTTGGTCTTGGTCCGGGAGCAGAATATCGATATTACGCATTTTGAAGAAGACTTGGATGCCTTCAAAGTAGCTTTTGCCAAAAACTACAACTCTGCTTCAACCAACTTTGGAAAAGCTATCGATGAAATCGATAAGGCTATTAAGCGTATGGAAGAGGTCAAAAAGTTCCTAACTACGTCTGAAAACCAACTCCGCCTCGCTAACAACAAATTGGAAGATGTTTCGGTTAAAAAACTAACGCGAAAAAATCCAACTATGAAGGCTAAGTTTGAAGCGCTGAAGGGAGAGTAGTTTCATTTGTAATGTATGGTGGTACTAGTTCAACAATATGAATGGGGAATTATATAATGAATAATAAAAGTTTAATACCTATGCCTGATCTCAATTTGGATGACATAGTTCATCTATCAAAAGAAAATGAAAAGTTAATTGTTAATTTTCTAAGTACATCAGATGAGTTACATACAATCAATCAATTTTATCATGTCTATATCTTTAATTTTTGTCAAATATTTTATCACTTTGAGTTGGATACTAACGATAACATAAGGAAACAAAATGGTTTGAATGGTGATGAATTCATTATTATTAATTCTTTACTTATAAATTTAATGAGTTCATCTAAGACTTTAGTTGATTTGTTAATCAACTTTGATAAAAAGTATTCACAAAAGTTAGAAAAAATGATAAACAAAATATATGATTCTGAGCTTTCGTATATATTAATTATGACTTTAAGAAATTTCGCATTGCATGGGCACATTCCTCTATATTTCAATCAAAATAGGTATAGCTTTAATTTAGATTATATACTAAAAGAAGGTGAAAAGTTTAATTTCAGTAAGTCATCAAAGGAAGCTTTCACAAAAATTCGTGATGAAATTAGGCATGTGTATGGAGATATAGCAAATATTGCTTTTACAAAAACTCTTATGGATTTTCACCTTAATTTACTAAAGATTTATTATCAATTTTATATCGAAAATCAATCTTTATTAGAAAGTTTCTTTAAATCTGTAGAGTTAAAATTACAAAAAGAGAAAAGAAAAATAAAAAATGGACAATTAATTATAGAGATTGATGGGGAACTTCACAGTATTATAATGTGCAGTAAAACAAAATTGTTTAAGAAACTAATGCGGGAAGCAAAAATTAACTTTTACGATTTTAAGAACCAAAAGTCAAAAAGTCGTAGGGATAAAAAGTTAAAAGATAGCAGTAAACTAGGAAACAACACATGAACGGTATTATCAACTTAAAAAAAGAAGCGGGGATGACCTCGCATGACGCGGTTTTTAAACTGCGTAAGATTTTGGGAACTAAGAAGATTGGTCATGGTGGGACCTTGGATCCGAATGTGGTGGGTGTTTTGCCCATTGCGGTTGGCAAGGCGACCCGCATGGTCGAGTTTATGCAGGACGAGGGTAAGGTCTATGATGGGGAAATCACTCTGGGCTATTCCACGACGACTGAGGATGCTAGTGGGGAAGTAGTCGCAGAGACTCCTGTTTTGTCGCCCTTGGATGAAACCATTGTCGATGAAGCGATTGCTAGTCTGACTGGGCCTATTACTCAGATTCCGCCTATGTATTCGGCTGTCAAGGTTGATGGTCGCAAGCTCTATGAGTATGCGCGTGCTGGTCAGGAAGTGGAGCGTCCAGAACGTCAGGTGACTATTTATCAATTTGAACGGACAAGTCATATTTCTTATGAGGATCACCTCGCACGATTCACTTTTCGTGTAAAATGTAGCAAAGGAACTTATATCCGTACCTTATCAGTTGACTTGGGAGAGAAGCTTGGTTATGCGGCTCATATGTCGCATCTGACTCGAACCAGTGCTGCAGGTTTACAACTGGAAGATGCTCTTACCTTGGACGAAATTGCTGAAAAGGTGGAGGCTGGTCAACTGGACTTTCTCCATCCTCTAGAGATTGGAACGGGGGATCTTGTCAAAGTTTTTCTAAGTCCAGAAGAGGCTACAGAAGTGCGCTTTGGCCGTTTTATAGAGCTAGATCAGTCGGATAAGGAGATAGCTGCCTTTGAAGATGATAAATTGCTAGCAATTCTAGAAAAACGGGGCAATCTCTACAAGCCAAGGAAGGTTTTTGGCTAGTCTAACTGGGTGTAAGTATTAGAATTGTGTTACCCATAATCTATCCAAAATCAGACTATAATTTTTGTTAAAAATGTGATAGAATAGACGACGGATAAAAAAACGGAGGATAGCATGCAAAATAGACCAATCATTATCGGAGTGACAGGTGGTTCTGGTGGTGGTAAGACCAGTGTTTCAAGAGCCATTTTATCGCATTTCCCTGATGAAAAGATTTCCATGATTGAGCACGATTCATACTACAAGGATCAGTCTCATTTGACCTTTGAAGAGCGGGTCAAAACTAACTATGACCATCCTTTTGCCTTTGATACAGACTTGATGATTGAGCAGATTAAGGAATTGTTGGCAGGGCGTCCAGTAGACATTCCGACTTATGACTATACAGAGCATACACGGAGCAGCAAGACCTATCGTCAGGAGCCTCAAGATGTTTTTATCGTTGAGGGGATTTTGGTCTTGGAGGACAAGCGCCTGCGTGATTTGATGGATATCAAGATTTTTGTGGATACAGATGATGACGTGCGTATTATTCGTCGTATCAAGCGTGATATGGAGGAGCGCGGCCGTAGTCTGGATAGCGTTATTGACCAATATCTGGGTGTGGTCAAACCCATGTACCACCAGTTTATCGAGCCGACCAAGCGCTATGCGGATATCGTCATTCCTGAGGGAGTCAGCAATACAGTCGCTATCGACCTTTTGACCACCAAGATTGCAAAGATTTTGGAAGAAGCACGAAACAGCAAATAATCAGATGAGGAGGCCTAGCCTCCTTTTTCTATTTTTCCTTTAGTTTCAGTAGGAAAAAGGTGATTTTTAAGCATGTTTTTGGTATAATAATACCCATGGAAAAGCAAGAAAATGAATAGTAGGTGGAGATGGAAAAGTATTTATCGGTAACAACTTTGACCAAGTATCTGAAAATGAAATTCGATAAAGACCCTTACTTGGAACGGGTCTATTTAACTGGTCAAGTTTCCAACTTTCGTAAACGTCCTACTCACCAATATTTCTCCCTAAAAGATGACCGAGCAGTCATTCAAGCGACTATTTGGTCTGGGATTTATCAAAAATTAGGCTTCGACCTCGAAGAAGGAATGAAGATCAATGTGATTGGGCGTGTACAGGTCTATGAACCAAGTGGGAGTTATTCCATCATCATTGAAAAGGCAGAGCCTGATGGGGTTGGGGCGCTTGCGATTCAGTTTGAGCAACTCAAGAAAAAATTGACGGAAGAAGGTCTGTTTCAAGAACGCTTCAAGCAACCTTTGCCCCAGTTTTCAAAGAGAATTGGTGTAGTGACAAGCCGTAGCGGAGCTGTTATTCGAGATATTATCACGACCGTCAGCAGGCGCTTTCCAGGTGTCGACATTCTTCTCTATCCGACCAAGGTTCAAGGAGATGGAGCTGCTGAGGAAATAGCACGGAATATTGCTCGTGCCAATCAGCGTGAGGACCTAGATGTCCTCATCATTGGTCGTGGTGGTGGTTCGATCGAGGATCTCTGGGCCTTTAACGAAGAGATTGTGGTACGGGCTATTTTTGAATCTCGCTTGCCAATCATTTCTAGTGTTGGGCATGAGACGGATGTGACCTTGGCAGATTTTGTAGCGGATCGTCGGGCGGCAACGCCAACGGCTGCAGCAGAACTGGCAACACCTGTGACTAAGTTGGATTTCTTGACCCATTTGCAAAATCAGGAAAAACGGATGGCGACAGCTGTACAAAATGTCCTGTCAAGAAAAAAAGAAGCTCTGAAAAAATGCAGTCAGTCTGTTATCTTTAGACAACCAGAGCGCTTGTATGACGGCTATTTGCAACGCTTGGACCAGCTGCAACTGCGCTTAAAACAAAGTTTGCGAACACGGATTTCCGATAACAAGCAATTAGTCCAAGCAAGGACACACCAATTGGTGCAATTATCACCTGTTACCAAAATCCAACGCTATCAGGATCGGCTTGCTCAGTTGGACAAGCTCCTCCGTAGCCAAATGGCGTTAGTTTATGATGCCAAGGTTGCTGAAGTCAAGCGACTTTCAGAAGCCTTGCTGATGTTGGATACCAGTCGAATCGTGGCGCGTGGCTATGCAATTGTCAAAAAAGAAGAGTCAGTAGTAGATTCGGTTGAGAAGTTGAAGGAAAAAGACCAAGTGACGCTTTTGATGCGAGATGGTCAAGTAGAATTAGAGGTTAAAGATGTCAAAACAAAAGAAATTTGAGGAAAATCTAGCAGAACTGGAAAGCATTGTCCAAAGTTTGGAAAATGGTGAGATTGCTCTAGAAGATGCGATTGCGGCCTTTCAAAAGGGTATGGTCTTGTCAAAAGAACTCCAAGCGACCTTGGACAAGGCTGAAAAAACCTTGGTTAAGGTCATGCAAGAAGACGGAACAGAAAGTGATTTTGAATGAAGAAGCAAGAAAAATTAGCTTTTGTGGAGTCGGCTTTGGAAGACTTTTATGGAGACCAGCAGTTTGCTTCTAGTTTACGAGAGTCTGTTCTCTACTCCATTCATGCTGGTGGCAAGCGTATTCGTCCTTTTCTCTTGTTAGAAGTTCTGGAATCCCTGCAAGTAGTTATCCAACCTGCACATGCTCAAGTGGCAGCGGCCTTGGAAATGATTCACACAGGAAGCTTGATTCACGATGACCTTCCAGCTATGGATGACGACGATTATCGTCGGGGGCGCTTGACAAATCATAAAAAATTTGGCGAAGCAATGGCCATTTTAGCAGGAGATGCTTTGTTCCTAGATCCCTATGCCTTGATAGCGCAGGCAGATTTGCCAAGTCAGATCAAGGTGGACTTGATTGCCAACTTATCCCTTGCTTCAGGAAGTCTGGGAATGGTTGCAGGGCAGGTTTTGGACATGGAAGGCGAACACCAACATTTGTCTTTGGAAGAACTTCAGACCATTCATGCTAATAAAACAGGAAAATTACTAGCCTATCCTTTCCAAGCAGCAGCTATCATAGCAGAATTAGCACCTGAAATCCAAACAAAATTGAAAACTGTGGGTGACTTGATCGGACTGGCCTTTCAAGTCAGAGATGATGTGCTGGATGTGACTGCTAGTTTTGAGGAAATTGGCAAGACGCCGCAAAAGGATTTACAGGCAGAAAAGTCAACCTATCCTGCCTTGTTGGGCTTGGAGGAGGCTATTGCCTTTTGTAACCAAACCTTGGATCAAGCCGAGGCTAAATTAGAAGAAATTGCCCAGCAAGTCAGCTTTGAAAAAGAGCCGATTGTGAAAGTAGTAGAAAGTTTGAGAATCAATGGCTAAGGAAAGAGTGGATGTACTAGCTTATAAACAGGGTTTGTTTGAAACGAGAGAACAAGCCAAGCGGGGTGTTATGGCTGGGCTCGTTGTGGCAGTGCTTAATGGGGAGCGCTTTGACAAACCAGGAGAGAAAATCCCAGATGATACTGAGTTGAAACTCAAAGGTGAAAAACTCAAGTATGTCAGCCGAGGTGGCTTGAAACTGGAAAAGGCCTTGCAAGTCTTTGATTTGTCAGTGGATGGGGCGACCACGATTGATATTGGTGCCTCTACTGGAGGATTTACCGACGTCATGTTGCAGAATGGTGCCGAACTTGTCTATGCGGTGGACGTTGGTACCAATCAGTTAGCCTGGAAATTGCGCCAAGATCCTCGGGTTGTCAGCATGGAGCAGTTTAATTTCCGCTATGCTGAAAAGACCGATTTTGAGCAGGAACCGAGCTTTGCCAGTATTGATGTGAGTTTCATTTCCCTTAGTCTTATCCTACCAGCCTTGCATCGTGTTTTGGCTGAACAAGGTCAGGTGGTGGCACTTGTCAAGCCTCAGTTTGAGGCTGGTCGTGAGCAGATTGGAAAAAATGGAATCATTCGCGATGCCAAGGTTCATCAACATGTCCTTGAATCTGTCACTGCTATGGCAGTTGAACAAGGTTTTTCAGTGTTTGGATTAGACTATTCACCAATCCAAGGTGGACATGGGAATATCGAATTTCTGGCATATTTGAAAAAGGAAGAGGGAGCAAGTAACCAAGTTGCCCCTGAAATAGAAAAAGTTGTAGAGAGAGCACATAGAGAATTTAAAGATGAATAAAAAAGCAAGACTTGAAAAAATTAGAAGATTTGTAACAGATTATCAAATCGGAACACAGGAAGAAATCGTTGAGCATTTGAAGGAAGCAGGTATTTCTGCTACTCAAGCCACTGTCTCAAGGGACATCAAGGAGCTTGGTATTGTTAAAATTCCCTTGAAGAACAATAAATACATCTATGAATTGCCAAAAACAATTGTAAGAAGTTTGCAGTTGGCTGAGAATAACATAGTAGGTTCTGAGCGCATGGGAAATATGATCAATCTGGATGTCATTCCTGGGAATACTGCCTTTGTCAAGAGTCAGCTGATGAATACTTTCTCAGAGAGAATTTTCAACTGTCTGGCAGACGACAACTCAATTTTGATTATCTTGAGAAATGAAGAAGACGCCAAGGAAATGTTTGAACAAGTAAAAAATTGGTAGGTTTATATGTTACTTGAAATTTCGATAAAAAACTTTGCCATTATAGAGGCGATTTCCCTCAATTTTGAAAAGGGTATGACTGTTTTGACTGGGGAAACGGGTGCCGGAAAGTCTATCATTATAGACGCTATGAATCTCATGTTGGGGGCTCGTGCAACGACAGATGTTATTCGTCATGGTGCGCCAAAGGCGGAGATTGAAGGGCTTTTCTCTGTTGAGAATAGCCGTTCTTTACAAGAACTCTTTGAAGAGCAAGGTTTAGAATTGGGTGATGAAATCATCATTCGTCGTGAAATTTTACAGAACGGGCGTAGCATCAGTCGAGTCAATGGGCAGATGGTCAATCTTTCTGTCTTGCGCGCAATCGGCCAACATCTTGTCGATATTCATGGTCAACATGACCAAGAAGAGTTAATGCGTCCACAACTTCATATCCAGATGCTGGATGAGTTTGGTGATGCCGCATTTTTGGAACTTAAACAAGCCTATCAGACAAGCTTTGACGCCTATCGCAAAATGCGTAAACAAGTTCTGGAAGTCAAGAAAAACCAGCAGGAACACAAGTCTCGCATTGAGATGTTGGAATTTCAAATGGCAGAGATTGAAGCAGCAAACTTGCAGGCTGGTGAAGACTTGGCTCTCAACCAAGAACGAGATAAACTCCTCAATTACAAGAATATAGCAGACACCTTGACAAATGCCTACACCATGTTGGACAATGAGGAGTTTTCTAGCCTAGCAAATGTCCGTTCCGCCATGAATGACATGGAAAGTGTTGAAGAATACGACCCTGAATACCGTGAAATTTCAAGTTCTCTATCAGAAACCTACTATGTTTTAGAAGATATTACCAAGCGTTTGGAAGATATTATTGAGGACTTGGATTTTGATGGCAATCGCCTCATGCAGGTTGAGAATCGCTTAGACCTTCTGAATACTATTACCCGTAAATACGGTGGGACTGTGGACGATGTTTTGCTTTATTTTGCCAAGATTACGGATGAGTATAATCTTTTGACAGGAAATAACCTTTCCTCCGAAGACATGGAAGCAGAACTCAAGAAATTGGAAATTAATCTTGTTGATTTGGCAGGGCAGCTTGCATCTGCTCGCCATGACTTGGCCCAGCAGCTAGAAGCTGAGATAAAACAAGAGTTGCAAGATCTTTATATGGAGAAGGCTCAATTTCAAGTTCGCTTTAGTAAGAGCAAGTTCAGCCGTGAAGGAAATGAAGCAGTTGAGTTTTACATTTCAACCAACCCTGGTGAAGACTTTAAACCTTTGGTCAAGGTGGCGTCTGGAGGAGAACTGTCTCGCCTCATGCTAGCTATTAAATCCGCCTTTTCTCGTAAAGAAGGCAAGACTAGTATTGTCTTTGATGAGGTGGATACGGGAGTTTCAGGTCGTGTTGCCCAAGCTATTGCTCAGAAGATTCATAAGATTGGCCAGCATGGTCAGGTTCTTGCTATTTCTCACCTTCCACAAGTAATTGCCATCGCGGATTATCAATTCTTTATTGAGAAGATTAGCGATGAGCACTCAACGGTGTCGACGGTTCGTCTCTTGACTTTAGAAGAGCGAGTAGAGGAAGTCGCTAAAATGTTGGCTGGGGAAAATGTAACCGAAGCGGCCCTTACCCAAGCGAGAGAATTATTGCAAACGAGGAAGAAATAAATGACAGACTATTATGTAATTGGAGATGTTCACGGGAAGGCAGGTATGCTGGAAGATCTGCTCAAGACCTGGAATGGTCAAACTCAGTTGCTCTTTCTAGGGGATTTGATTGACCGAGGTGAAGATAGTCGCCGTGTTCTAGAAATGGTCAAGGACTTGGTGGACAATCAAGGGGCTATCTGTCTATCAGGAAACCACGAGTATATGTTTCTGACTTGGCTCGATGACCCAGAAGAAAGCTATGACCATTATCGTCGCAATGGTGGAGATACAACTATTAACTCAATTTTAGGTCGTCCCTTGGATGCACCAGTTGATGGCGTAGAAGATGCCAAGCGTGTTGCGACTGAAGCGGCAGACTTGGTCGAATTTATTCGTCAAATGCCTTTTGTTGTTGAGACAGACAAGTATATCTTTGTTCATGCTGGTATTGATTTGAACTTGGATGATTGGCATGAAACCACAGATTACAAGAAAGTCTGGCTCAGAAAACCATTCCACGAAGCCGAAAATCATACTGGAAAAACCATTGTCTTTGGGCATACACCAGTTTATGGTTTGCTCAAGCAAGACCGAGGTACTGCTGATCTTTGGATAACAGAGGATGACAAGATTGGCATGGATGGGGGAGCTGTTTATGGCGGTGTCTTGCATGGAATCGTCTTTACAGACCAAGGAATGACAGAACACCACTTTATCGAGAATGACGGCTTTATTGCCGAAGATTAGTACTCCTAGCAGGGTATGGTCTTGTCAAAATGTTAAAAACAATTTATAATTAATAGATACCCTGAAAGGAAGAGAAGCATGAATTTAGAAGAATTGAAAAAACGACAGGAGAAGATTCGTAACTTCTCTATTATCGCCCATATTGACCATGGGAAATCGACTCTAGCAGACCGCATTTTGGAAAAGACAGAGACAGTTTCAAGCCGTGAAATGCAAGCTCAACTTTTGGACAGCATGGACCTAGAACGGGAACGTGGGATTACCATTAAGTTGAATGCCATCGAGTTGAATTACACTGCAAAAGATGGGGAAACTTATATTTTCCACTTGATTGACACACCAGGACACGTAGACTTCACCTATGAAGTTTCACGTTCGCTAGCTGCCTGTGAGGGTGCTATTTTGGTGGTTGATGCGGCTCAAGGGATTGAAGCTCAAACCCTTGCCAACGTTTATCTAGCTCTGGACAATGATTTGGAAATCATGCCAGTCATTAACAAGATTGACCTTCCAGCTGCAGATCCTGAGCGCGTGCGTACAGAAATTGAAGATGTCATTGGTTTGGATGCCAGCGAAGCAGTATTGGCTTCTGCTAAGGCTGGTATTGGTATCGAAGAAATCCTTGAGCAAATCGTAGAAAAAGTGCCAGCGCCAACAGGTGATGTGACGGCTCCGCTCAAAGCCCTGATTTTTGACTCTGTTTACGATGCTTACCGTGGGGTTATCCTCCAAGTGCGTGTCATGGATGGGGTGGTTAAACCTGGGGATAAGATTCAGCTCATGAGCAATGGCAAGACCTTTGATGTTACGGAAGTCGGTATTTTTACACCCAAAGCAGTTGGTCGTGATTTCCTTGCGACTGGTGACGTTGGTTATATTGCGGCTTCTATCAAGACGGTTCAAGATACCCGTGTGGGTGATACAGTGACCCTAGCAAGCAATCCTGCCGCAGAACCGCTAGATGGATACAAGCAGATGAATCCTATGGTCTTTGCAGGACTTTACCCAATCGAGTCAAACAAGTACAATGATCTACGTGAAGCCCTAGAAAAATTGCAACTGAATGATGCTAGCTTGCAGTTTGAGCCAGAAACATCGCAGGCGCTGGGATTCGGTTTCCGTTGTGGATTCCTTGGGCTTCTCCATATGGATGTTATCCAAGAGCGTTTAGAACGTGAGTTCAACATTGACCTCATCATGACAGCTCCATCTGTTATCTATAAGGTTAACCAAACTGACGGTGAGTCTATGGATGTGTCTAACCCCTCTGAGTTCCCAGACCCAACTAAGATCGCGACCATTGAAGAACCTTATGTTAAAGCGCAAATCATGGTACCGCAGGAGTTTGTCGGAGCAGTTATGGAACTAGCTCAGCGCAAACGTGGGGACTTTGTAACCATGGACTATATTGATGATAATCGTGTCAATGTCATCTATCAAATTCCGCTTGCTGAAATCGTCTTTGACTTTTTTGATAAACTCAAGTCTTCGACACGTGGTTATGCAAGCTTTGACTACGAATTGTCAGAGTACCGTCCATCTAAGCTGGTCAAAATGGACATCCTTCTCAATGGTGATAAGGTGGACGCCCTCAGCTTTATCGTTCATAAGGACTTTGCCTACGAACGTGGGAAACTCATCGTTGATAAGCTCAAGAAAATCATCCCTCGTCAACAATTTGAAGTGCCGATTCAAGCAGCTATTGGGCACAAGATTGTGGCTCGTACCGATATCAAGGCCCTTCGTAAGAACGTACTTGCCAAGTGTTATGGTGGTGACGTTTCTCGTAAACGCAAACTCCTTGAAAAACAAAAAGCTGGTAAGAAACGCATGAAGGCTATCGGATCAGTAGAAGTTCCACAAGAAGCCTTCCTCAGCGTCTTAAGCATGGATGAAGAATAGAAATATAAAACAAAACTCTTGAGAAATCTTCAAGAGTTTTGTTGTGTTTTTGACGAACCAAGCTATCACATACGAAAGTTGAATAAATGAAAAAATCAGATTATCAGCTCTTCTTTTTATGATTTTTACGAATAGATAGATGAGTAGCAAAAGAAACGGAGTTGTATATGAAGATTACAAACTATGAGATTTACAAATTGAGAAAAGCTGGGCTGACCAATCAACAAATTTTAACTGTTCTTGAATATGACGAGACTGTAGATCAGGAGCTCTTGCTAGGTGATATTGCGGAAATATCTAGGTTCCGTAATCCAGCGGTTTTTATGGAACGCTATTTCCAGATAGATGATGCGCAGTTGGAGAAGGAGTTTCAGAAATTTCCATCCTTTTCTATTCTTGACGACTGTTATCCTTGGGATCTGAGTGAGATTTATGATGCTCCAGCGCTTTTGTTTTATAAGGGAAATCTAGACTTATTGAAATTTCCAAAGGTTGCTGTTGTAGGGAGCCGTTCATGTTCTAGTCAGGGTGCAAAGTCGGTTCAGAGAGTCATCCAAGGTCTGGGAAACGAGTTGATCGTGGTCAGTGGCTTGGCTAAAGGAATTGATACAGCCGCCCATATGGCTGCACTCCAGAATGGAGGAAGAACAATTGCTGTCATTGGAACAGGATTGGATGTTTTTTATCCCCGAGCCAATAAACGTTTGCAGGAACACATTGGCAATCACCATTTGGTACTTAGCGAGTACGGACCTGGTGAAGAACCCTTGAAATTTCACTTTCCAGCTCGTAATCGAATCATAGCAGGACTATGTCGAGGGGTCATTGTAGCAGAGGCAAGAATGCGTTCAGGGAGTCTCATTACCTGTGAGCGTGCTATGGAGGAAGGGCGTGATGTCTTTGCCATTCCAGGGAACATTTTAGATGGCCATTCAGATGGCTGTCATCACCTAATCCAAGAGGGAGCAAAACTGGTCACCAGCGGTCAAGATGTGTTGGCTGAGTTTGAATTTTAAGGAAAAATTGTTCACTCAGATAAACTTTTCTTCTATACTATAGGAGTTAAGTCTTGACAGCTATAGAAAAATGGTTTACACTTTATAAAGTTTATTACTTTGAAAAGGTGTGATAGTGTGGCTACGGCAACAAAGAAGAAAAAATCAACAGTTAAGAAAAATCTAGTCATCGTGGAGTCGCCTGCCAAGGCGAAAACGATTGAGAAATATTTAGGCAGAAACTACAAGGTTTTAGCCAGTGTTGGGCATATCCGTGATTTGAAGAAATCCAGTATGTCAGTCGATATTGAAAATAACTATGAACCGCAATATATCAATATCAGAGGGAAAGGTCCTCTCATCAATGATCTGAAAAAAGAAGCTAAAAAGGCCAATAAAGTCTTTCTGGCGAGTGACCCGGACCGTGAAGGAGAAGCAATTTCCTGGCATTTGGCTCACATTCTCAACTTGGATGAGAATGATGCCAACCGTGTAGTCTTTAATGAAATTACCAAAGACGCAGTAAAAAATGCCTTTAAAGAACCTCGCAAGATTGATATGGACTTGGTCGACGCCCAACAAGCTCGTCGTGTCTTAGACCGCTTGGTAGGGTATTCGATTTCGCCTATTTTGTGGAAAAAGGTCAAGAAGGGCTTATCAGCAGGGCGGGTGCAGTCGGTTGCCCTTAAGCTCATCATTGACCGTGAAAATGAAATCAATGCCTTCCAACCAGAAGAATACTGGACAATTGATGGTGTCTTTAAGAAGGGAACCAAGCAATTTCAGGCTTCATTCTATGGCATGAATGGCAAAAAGATGAAATTGACCACCAACGAAGAAGTCAAAGAAGTCTTGTCCCATTTGACTAGTAAAGATTTCACAGTAGACCAGGTAGATAAGAAAGAACGCAAACGCAATGCGCCCCTACCGTATACGACTTCAACCATGCAAATGGATGCAGCTAACAAAATCAATTTCCGTACTCGAAAGACTATGATGGTAGCCCAACAGCTCTATGAAGGGATCAATATCGGATCAGGCGTGCAAGGTTTGATTACCTATATGCGTACAGACTCGACTCGTATCAGTCCTGTGGCTCAGAACGAAGCGGCAAGCTACATTAACGACCGTTTTGGTAGAAAGTATTCCAAGCATGGTAGTAGGGTCAAGAATGCCTCAGGTGCTCAGGATGCTCACGAAGCCATTCGTCCATCTAGTGTCTTTAACACACCTGAAAGCATCGCTAAGTACTTGGACAAAGACCAGCTCAAGCTTTATACCCTTATCTGGAACCGTTTTGTGGCCAGCCAGATGACAGGCGCTATCTTTGATACCATGGCTGTTAAGCTCTCTCAAAATGGCGTTCAGTTTGCGGCAAATGGAAGCCAAGTTAAGTTTGATGGTTATCTTGCTATTTACAATGACTCTGACAAGAACAAGATGTTGCCAGATATGGCAGTAGGAGATGTGGTCAAACAGGTCAATAGCAAGCCAGAACAACATTTCACTCAACCGCCAGCTCGCTATTCGGAAGCGACGCTTATCAAGACCTTGGAAGAAAACGGTGTTGGACGTCCGTCAACCTACGCTCCAACCATTGAAACTATCCAGAAACGTTACTACGTTCGTCTAGCTGCTAAACGCTTTGAACCAACAGAATTGGGAGAAATTGTTAACAAGCTCATCGTTGAATATTTTCCAGACATCGTAAACGTAACCTTTACAGCTGAAATGGAAGGAAAACTGGATGATGTCGAAGTTGGAAAAGAGCAGTGGCAACGTGTTATTGACGAATTTTATAAACCATTCTCCAAAGAAGTAGCCAAGGCTGAAGAGGAAATGGAAAAAATCCAGATCAAAGATGAGCCAGCTGGATTTGACTGTGAGGTCTGTGGTAGTCCAATGGTGATTAAGCTAGGACGTTTTGGTAAATTCTATGCTTGTAGCAATTTCCCAGATTGCCGTCATACACAAGCGATTGTTAAGGAGATTGGTGTCGAGTGTCCAAGTTGCCATCAAGGACAAATCATCGAACGCAAAACCAAGCGCAATCGAATCTTCTATGGTTGCAATCGCTACCCAGAATGTGAATTTACCTCTTGGGATAAACCAGTTGGACGTGATTGTCCAAAATGTGGTCACTTCCTTATGGAGAAGAAAGTCCGTGGTGGTGGCAAACAGATTGTGTGTAGTAATGGCGACTACGAAGAAGAGAAAATTAAATAAAACGAAGTGTCCTGAAAATAAATTTCAGGCTCTTTTTACTTGAAGCTTGACAAATTTCCTCACTTTGTGGGAAACTAGTAGAAGATTATTTCAATTAGGAGAAGACATGCGTATTATTTACCTAAGTATTGGTTTTATTTCTTTAGCCTTGGCTCTTGTTGGGGTTGTCTTGCCCCTCTTACCAACAACTCCCTTTCTTTTGCTGTCTATCGCTTGCTTTTCAAAATCCTCTAAGCGTTTTGAAGACTGGCTTTATCATACAAAGCTTTATCAGACCTATGTAGCTGACTTTCGGGAAACCAAGTCAATAGCGCGAGAACGAAAGAAAAAAATCATCGTATCTATCTATATCTTGATGGGAATTTCTATTTATTTTGCCCCTCTTTTGCCTGTTAAAATCGGTTTGGGAGCCCTGACCATCTTTATCACCTACTATCTCTTTAAAGTCATTCCTGACAAAGAATAGATAAAAATAGTAGTTATTTGCCTTGATAAAAATGAAAGCATATTTAAAATAATATGATATAATAAATTCAAAGAAAACATCAAGGAGAATCAAATGATTTACGAATTTTGTGCTGAAAATGTGACCTTGCTTGAAAAAGCAATGCAGGCTGGAGCTCGTCGAATCGAACTTTGTGATAATCTAGCAGTTGGTGGGACAACACCAAGCTATGGAGTGACTAAGGCAGCTGTTGAACTGGCAGCTAACTATGATAGCACCATTATGACCATGATTCGTCCCCGTGGTCGCGACTTTGTCTATAATGATATAGAAATCGCGATCATGCTAGAAGATATTCGTTTGACTGCTCAGGCTGGAAGTCAAGGGGTTGTTTTTGGGGCATTAACTGCCGATAAGAAGTTGGATAAGGCTAATCTTGAGAAGCTGATTGCAGCATCCAAAGGAATGGAAATTGTCTTTCACATGGCCTTTGATGAATTAAGCGATGAAGATCAGTTGGAAGCCATTGACTGGCTCAGTCAAGCTGGTGTCACTCGTATCTTGACTCGTGCTGGAGTGTCTGGGGACTCGCTAGACAAACGTTTTGCTCACTATCAAAGAATTTTGGAACATGCTAAAGGTAAAATTGAAATTCTACCAGGTGGGGGGATTGACCTTGACAACCGTCAAACCTTTATCGATCAACTGGGTGTGACACAACTTCATGGAACCAAGGTTGTCTTTTAAAAAATAGAAAGGAACTGCTAGCTTTCGGTAGCAGTTTTCACTTATGTTTGAAATTTTTAAATCCTATCAGTTAAATCAAGAAAAAGCCAGTACTTATGGTTTTGTAGAAAATGGGGGAGTCTGGAGCTACAGGTGCCAGATTTTGGAAGGAGACTTTGCCATGACTGTGTCCATCACAGCAGATAATGTGAGTTTTCAGGTCTTTGACCAGGAAACGGGTGATCTCTATCCTCAAGTCCATATGGAAAGCATGAGAGGGACTTTTGTCGGAAGTGTCCGTGAGGCTTGTTTGGAGATTCTTTACCAGATTCGGAAGGCTTGCTTTGATGTACAGGATTTTATCTGTCCTCAGACTAAGCGAATCATGGATCAGGTTCAGGAAAATTATGGCAATCAGCTGGAATATCTTTGGGAGAAATCCCCTAATACGGCAGTATTGCGCCATGAAGGAAATAAGAAGTGGTATGCTGTTATGATGAGAATCCCATGGGATAAGCTGGAAAAGGGCAGAGAAGGGCTAGTCGAAGCAGTCAATATCAAACACGACCAAGTAGCTGATTTGCTTTCACAAAAGGGGATTTACCCAGCCTTTCATATGAATAAACGCTACTGGATTAGTCTGGCGCTTGATGATAGTTTGCAAGATGAAGAAGTGTTAGAACTCATCGAAAGTAGTTGGAACTTAACTGGGAAAAAATAAGGAAAGTTACTTGAGTTTTCAAATACTTTCAATTAGCGAAATATTCTTTACTGAAGAAATTTTCAGAAAATATTGGATTTTTTCTTGACAAGAGATTTTTCCTATGCTAAAATACTTAACAAGACATCAAACGAAGGAGAAAGTCAAACATGAAAACAGCTAAGTTTAATCAATTTGCTTTGTTGTTGAGGTACTCGGGCTAGTGCAGAAGCATTAGTCCTGTTTGGCTTACCAAGCGGGAGTAAATCAACATCTCGCTTGGGTTTCCGAGCGAGATGTTTTTTCTATACTGAAATTTTGAAGGGAGAATTCTCATGCGTAGAGTTGAGTTTCTAGATACCAGTCTCCGTGATGGTGAGCAGACACCAGGTGTTAATTTTTCTATTAAGGAAAAGGTCGCTATTGCAAGACAGCTGGAAAAATGGGGGATTTCGGCTATCGAAGCTGGTTTTCCGGCGGCGAGCCCAGACTCATTTACAGCAGTTCAGGAGATTGCTAAAGTCTTGAAAAAAACAGCGGTGACAGGTTTGGCACGTTCGGTCAAGTCTGATATAGATGCTTGTTATGAGGCGCTCAAGGATGCCAAGTATCCTCAGGTTCACGTCTTTATCGCGACCAGTCCGATTCACCGCAAGTATAAGCTCAATAAGAGCAAGGAAGAGATTTTGGAAGCAATCAGTGAGCATGTTTCTTATGCTCGTTCTAAGTTTGAAATCGTCGAATTTTCTCCAGAAGATGCGACTAGGACAGAGTTGGATTTCCTCTTGCAAGTCGTTCAAACAGCAGTTGATGCAGGTGCGTCTTATATCAATATCCCTGACACGGTTGGATTTACCACGCCAGAAGAGTACGGAGCTATTTTCAAACACTTGATTGAGAATGTCAAGACGAATCGTCAGATTATCTATTCACCTCACTGTCACGATGACCTCGGAATGGCAGTGGCTAATAGCCTTGCTGCTGTTAAGAATGGTGCAGGACGAGTCGAAGGGACCATCAATGGTATCGGGGAGCGAGCTGGCAATGCAGCTTTGGAAGAAATTGCAGTTGCGCTCAATATTCGCCAAGATTACTACCAAGCTGAGACAAGCATTGTCCTAAACGAAACCATCAATACGTCAGAAATGGTTTCTCGCTTCTCAGGTATACCAGTTCCTAAAAACAAGGCGGTGGTCGGTGGAAATGCCTTCTCTCACGAGTCTGGTATTCACCAAGATGGAGTTCTAAAAAACCCTCTCACCTATGAGATTATCACACCTGAATTGGTTGGTGTGAAGAGCAATAGCCTTCCGCTTGGAAAATTGTCAGGTCGCCATGCTTTTGTTGAAAAATTAAGAGATTTGGCCCTAGACTTTACTGAAGAAGATATCAAACCACTCTTTGCTAAATTCAAGGCGTTGGCAGACAAAAAGCAAGAAATCACAGATGCAGATATTCGTGCGCTGGTCGCTGGAATCATGGTTGAAAACCCAGAAGGATTCCACTTTGATGATTTACAACTTCAAACCCATGCGGATAAAGCCATTGAAGCGCTTGTCAGCCTTGCTAATATGGATGGTGAGAAGGTTGAGTTTAATGCGACAGGACAAGGTTCTGTTGAGGCTATCTTCAACGCCATCGACAAGTTCTTCAATCAATCTGTTCGCTTGGTGTCCTACACTATCGATGCGGTGACGGATGGCATTGATGCCCAGGCTCGGGTCTTGGTCACTGTTGAAAACAGAGATACAGAGACCATCTTTAACGCAGCAGGGCTTGATTTCGATGTACTGAAGGCTTCGGCTATTGCCTACATCAATGCCAATACCTTTGTTCAAAAAGAGAATGCAGGTGAGATGGGGCGTAGCGTTTCCTATCGCGATATGCCTAGTGTGTAAAGGAGAAAGCTATGACAAAGAAAATAGTGACCCTAGCAGGAGACGGAATCGGTCCAGAAATCATGGAAGCTGGTTTGGAAGTTCTGGAGGCCCTAGCTAAAAAAACGGACTTTGACTATGAGATAGATAGGCGACCTTTTGGTGGTGCTGGGATTGATGCTGCGGGGCATCCCTTACTTGATGAGACTCTCAAGGCATGTAGAGAAGCAGATGCTATTCTCCTAGCAGCTATCGGTAGTACCCAGTATGATGGGGCAGCGATTCGGCCTGAACAAGGACTGCTGGCGCTCCGTAAGGAACTCAATCTTTATGCCAACATTCGCCCAGTTAAGATTTTTGAAAGTCTCAAACATTTGTCACCTCTCAAACCGGAACGAATTGCTGGTGTAGACTTTGTCGTGGTACGTGAGTTGACAGGTGGTATCTACTTTGGAGATCATATCCTTGAAGAGCGGAAAGCGCGTGATATCAACGACTACAGCTATGAGGAAGTAGTGCGGATTATTCGTAAGGCCTTTGAAATCGCAGGAAGTCGCAGAAAAATCGTTACTAGTATCGATAAGCAAAATGTTCTAGCGACTTCAAAACTCTGGCGCAGAGTAGCTGAGGAGGTTGCGCAAGATTTTCCAGATGTAACCTTGGAGCACCAGTTGGTGGACTCAGCTGCCATGCTCATGATTACCAATCCTGCCAAGTTTGATGTCATCGTGACAGAGAATCTTTTCGGAGATATCTTATCTGATGAATCAAGCGTTCTATCAGGCACTCTTGGTGTTATGCCATCAGCCAGTCATTCTGAAAAGGGGCCAAGTCTTTATGAGCCTATTCACGGTTCAGCGCCTGATATTGCAGGTCAAGGAATTGCCAATCCTATCTCTATGATTTTGTCAGTTGCTATGATGTTGAGAGACAGTTTTGGACGTTATGAGGATGCAGAGCGTATCGAGCGTGCTGTTGAAGCTAGTTTAGCGGCTGGCATTTTAACAAGAGATATTGGAGGACAGGCTTCGACTAAGGAAATGACAGAAGCCATCATTGAAAGATTATGAAGATAAATGAAGGAATCACGCTTGCCCTCTTGATTTGGAATTTGCTGATTTTCTTGATTTATGGCATTGACAAATCCAAGGCAAGAAGAGGTGCTTGGCGCGTCCCAGAGAAAATCTTACTCATTTTAGCCTTTACTTGTGGTGGTTTCGGTGCCTGGTTGGCAGGAATCACCTTTCACCACAAGACTAGAAAATGGTATTTTAAAACGGTTTGGTTCCTTGGAATGGTAACCACACTAGTAGCCCTATATTTCATTTGGAGGTAATGGATGGCAGGAAAATCAATTTTTGATAAATTATGGGACCGTCATGTCATCACAGGAGAAGAGGGGCAGCCCCAACTCATGTATGTGGATCAGCACTATATTCATGAAGTGACCAGTCCCCAAGCTTTTCAAGGACTGCGAGACGCAGGTCGTAGATTGAGACGGCCAGACTTGACATTTGGAACTTTTGATCATAATGTTCCGACCGTTAATATCTACGATATTCGAGATGTCATTTCTAAGGCTCAAATTGATAAGCTTGCTGAAAATGTTGAGGAGTTTGGGATTGAACATGCTGCCCACGGTTCTGAAAAGCAGGGAATCGTTCACATGGTTGGTCCAGAAACAGGACGGACCCAACCAGGAAAATTCATCGTCTGTGGAGACAGCCATACAGCTACTCACGGAGCTTTCGGAGCTATCGCTTTTGGAATTGGGACCAGTGAGGTCGAGCATGTCTTTGCTACACAGACACTCTGGCAGGTCAAACCCAAGAAAATGCTGGTAGAATTCACAGGTGTTCCTCAAAAAGGAGTTTATTCTAAGGATTACATTTTAGCCTTGATTGCCAAGTATGGCGTTGCTTGTGGTGTAGGCTATGTGGTGGAATATCGTGGGCAAGCAATTGATGCACTGACCATGGAAGAGAGAATGACTATCTGCAACATGTCCATCGAGTTTGGTTCTAAGATGGGAATTATGAATCCGGATCAGACTACCTATGACTATCTCAAAGGACGAGAATGTGTTCCAGAGGATTTCGAGAAGGCAGTTGCTGACTGGAAGACCCTTGTCAGCGATGAGGATGCTGTTTATGATAAGGTTATCCGGATGGATGTCTCTGACTTGGCACCCATGGTGACCTGGGGAACTAATCCTGCTATGGGGGTTGACTTTGACAGTAGCTTCCCAGAAATTAAGGATATGAATGATGAGCGAGCCTACAATTACATGAATTTGGAACCAGGTCAAAAGCCAGCAGATATTGAACTAGGTTATATCTTTATCGGGTCTTGTACCAATGCTCGTCTCAGTGATTTGCAACTGGCTGCGCGATTTGTCAAAGGGAAGAAAATTGCTCCCAATCTAACAGCAATTGTAGTTCCGGGCTCTCGTCCTGTGAAACGAGCCGCTGAGAAGTTGGGCTTGGACAAGGTCTTTTTGGATGCTGGTTTTGAGTGGAGAGACCCAGGTTGCTCCATGTGTCTAGGGATGAATCCCGATAAGGTACCTGATGGCGTCCATTGTGCTTCAACCAGTAACCGCAATTTTGAAGATAGACAGGGATTTGGTGCTAAGACCCATCTCTGCAGTCCAGCCATGGCAGCTGCAGCGGCTATCGCAGGGCGCTTCGTAGATGTTCGGAAAATGCCAGAGGCCCAGTAAGGAGGGGATATGGAGAAATTTACAGTTTATACGGGAACGACTGTTCCTCTCATGAATGATAACATTGATACTGACCAAATCCTTCCCAAGCAGTTTCTCAAGTTGATTGATAAGAAAGGCTTTGGTAAGTACCTCATGTATGCTTGGCGTTATTTGGACGACAAGTATACTGAGGATCCAGACTTTGTTTTTAACCGACCAGAATATCGTAAAGCCAGTATTCTTATCTCAGGGGATAACTTTGGGGCGGGTTCTTCGAGGGAACACGCAGCTTGGGCATTAGCAGATTATGGTTTTAAGGTCGTGATTGCAGGATCTTTCGGTGACATTCATTACAATAATGAACTCAATAATGGCATGTTACCAATTGTTCAGCCTAGGGAGGTTAGAGAGAAACTAGCCCAGCTCAAACCAAGTGACCAGGTAACTGTGGACTTGGAACAACAAAAAATCATCTCACCAGTTGGAGAATTCTCTTTCGAAATTGATAGTGAGTGGAAACACAAGCTTTTAAATGGTTTGGATGATATCGGAATTACTTTGCAGTATGAAGACTTGATTGCTGCCTATGAAAAACAACGACCAGCCTATTGGCAGGAATAGAATAAAAATAGAAAAGGAACTATAGAATTATGACAAAACACATTCAATGGAAGGGAACACTTTCTCAAGAAGGCTATGAAATTTTAAAAGGTGAGGGCGGATGTATCGTTTGTCCTACTAAAGTCGGTTACATTATCATGACTAGCGATAAGGCAGGACTTGAGCGTAAGTTTGAAGCTAAAGAGCGTAACCGTAACAAACCAGGTGTTGTACTTTGTGGAAGCATGGATGAGCTTCGCGCTTTAGCACAACTCAATCCAGAAATTGAAGCCTTCTACCAAAAACATTGGGACGAAGACATTCTTCTAGGTTGTATCCTTCCATGGAAACCAGAAGCCTTTGAGAAATTGAAAGCATACGGTGATGGTCGTGAAGAACTCATGACAGACGTTCGTGGTACTAGCTGTTTTGTCATCAAGTTTGGTAAAGCTGGTGAACAGTTGGCTGCTAAACTTTGGGAAGAAGGTAAAATGGTCTATGCCTCATCAGCCAACCCATCTGGAAAAGGAAATCGTGGTAAGGTGGAAGGTATCGGAGAACGTATCGAAGGAGCAGTGGACCTTGTCATCGAAGCAGAAGACTATGTGGCCTCTATCCAACCTGACAAAACGATTGAAACTCGCTACGAGCAAGGTGTGATGGTGTCTATGGTTGATAAAGACGGCAAGCTTATCCCAGAACAAGGCGGAGCACGCTCAACTTCACCAGCACCGGTTGTAATCCGTAAAGGACTTGATATTGATAAAATCATGATGCATCTGTCAGATACCTTTAACTCATGGGACTACCGTCAGGGTGAATATTATTAAGCTGAGTAGACCCTAAAAGCCTATCCTTTCACATGTTTTTATATATAGTGATTTCTGAGAATTAATTAGACACAATGAAAACAATTGTCTAAAAATTTTAAAAATTCAGTATAGAACATGCAAAATCCTAGAAAAAAAGGTAAAATAAAGATAGAAATTGGTAACGATTACATTTTAAAGTGAGTTTGAAGTAAGGTGGTTTATTAGTGGGATTTATCATTAGGAGACCCTGATTTATACAGATTACCATTCGCTTAATATATAAAGACTAAGTGGCATTTGAGTGCTTAAAAGTCCAAGATACTGTTTAAGAGGTTTTACGAGTAGTTTGTCTACTGAAAACAAGCTGATAGAACCTCACCATCATCATATAAATATTAGAATTATCCATTTAACGTCGTTCTTTCGCTTTCTACACTCTCCTTGTTAGCTTACTGAGAGTTGTAGCTGATGACAGCTAGAATTATACTGTAAGTGGCTCATTTAGACTCCCTTCGCATGTTTTGCTACTTGCAGTCGGGATCTAAGTGGGCTTTTTTGAGTTATAATTGACTAGTTGTCAACAATATTTTTAATAGTCGATATGCATAGAATCGCTCATACCAGTAATCACAATGAATGGGAGGTGGAAAGGATTATTTAAATAGAAAGGCGGTAGGCAAGTGAGTTATTAATGGCTCACTGATAAAAAGAAAAGAGGTACAATATGGGACTTATCAAAGCAGGTCTAGGAGCTGTAGGTGGTGTATTAGCCGATCAATGGAAAGAATTTTTCTATTGTGAGTCTATGGACAAATCTGTCATGGTTGTCAAGGGGCAAAAGCGGGTCTCGGGTCGATCATCCAATACTAAGGGCAGTGATAATATTATTTCCAATGGTTCAGGTATTGCGGTAGCTGATGGTCAGTGTATGATGATTGTTGAGCAAGGTAAGGTTGTAGAGGTTTGTGCCGAACCAGGTGAGTTCACTTATGATGCCTCCAGTGAACCAAGTATTTTTACAGGAAATCTTGGAAATTCTATCAAGGATACTTTCAAACAAATTGGGAAACGTTTCACTTATGGTGGCGATACTGGCAAAGATCAGCGTGTGTATTATTTCAATACAAAAGAATTAATTGATAATAAATTCGGTACACCAAACCCAATTCCATTTCGTGTGGTAGATTCTAAGATTGGTTTAGACCTTGACGTTTCTGTTCGATGCTCAGGTGTTTATTCTTACAAGATCGTTGACCCACTTTTGTTTTATACAAATGTTTGTGGAAATGTTGAAAGAGAGTATTTGCGTGAAGAAATTGACTCACAGTTGAAAACTGAATTTATCAGCGCCTTGCAACCTTCTTTTGCTAAGTTATCTGATATGGAATTGAGACCGAATCAAATTGTCAGCCACAATACAGAATTAGAAAATGCCCTCAATGAAACTCTCTCAGAAAAATGGGGTCAACTTCGTGGTCTTAAAGTCATTAGCATTGCACTCGGTTCTGTTACTCTCCCAGAAGAAGATGCCGAAATGATTAAGCAGGCTCAACGTACTGCTATTATGAAAGATCCGACTATGGCGGCCGCAACCTTAGTTGGTGCACAGGCAGACGCTATGAAGGCAGCCGCAAGCAATGAAGCAGGAGCTATGACTGGCTTTATGGGCTTTGGCATGGCAGCCAATGCAGGCGGTGGCATGAATGCACAAAATCTCTTTGCTATGGGACAAGAACAGGCTGCTAACCAAGCACAAGCAACCAATCAAGCAGCAACTGCCACTCCGAATGTCAATAAGTGGATCTGTCCAAATGGACATGAGGCTATGGGCAAATTCTGTCCGGAGTGTGGCAGTCCAAAACCGGTGGACAATAATTGGACTTGTTCATGTGGTACACCAAATACAGGTAAATTCTGTTCAAATTGTGGAAGTCCAAAACCTGCAGTTCATCAAGTAAAACACTGTAGTAACTGTGGTTGGAAAGTTCCAGATTCTGGCCAGGCACCGAAATTCTGTCCTGAATGCGGGTCAACGTTTTAGAACAAGACAACTCTAGATTGGCTTAGTGTCGGGAGAGGAGATGATGACATGGCTGATAATTTAGAATACAAATGTCCTTGTTGCGGTGGTGCTTTAGCCTTTGATACGAAAATCCAAAAAATGAAGTGTCCTTACTGTGACTCTGAATATGAAATGGAAAGTCTCAAGCACATGGATGAAGGTTTGGTAGATGTACAGTCTTCTACTGAGTCAACTTCAACAACCTACTCTACTGAAGAATGGCAAGAGGATGATGAACAGCTGAACGTCTTTATTTGCAATTCCTGTGGTGGACAATTGATTGCTGATGAAAATACTGCTGCGACAACTTGCCCTTATTGTGATAATCCAGTTGTTCTCAAGGAACGTCTGGTAGGTGATTTGAAACCAGAGTTGGTTATTCCGTTTAAACTGGATAAAAAAGCTGCCAGAGAAGCGCTTAACAAGCATCTTCTCGGCAAGCGTTTATTGCCAAAAATTTTTAAGGATCAGAACCATATTGATGAAGTAAAGGGTGTTTACGTGCCATTTTGGTTATTTAATACAGAAGCGGATGCGGATATTAAGTACAAAGCAACTAGGGTAACGACTTGGAGTGACAAAGATTACAATTACACCCAAACTGAATTTTACTCTGTCCTTCGTTCTGGTCAGTTAGCCTTTTCTCATCTACCTGTTGACGGTTCTAAAAGTATGGACAATACCTTGATGGAATCCATTGAACCTTTTGATGTTTCAAAAGCAGTTGACTTTCAAACAGCCTATTTAGCAGGTTATTTGGCCGAGCGTTATGATGTGACGGCAGAAGAAAGTATCACCCACGCTAATAAACGGGCTAAAAGGAGTACTGAAGATAGATTTGCGGAAACAGTTAAAGGCTTTACAATGGTAACTCCAGAAAGTAGCCATGTTGAGTTTAAAAATAGCAAAGCCAAGTATGTCCTTTATCCAGTCTGGTTGTTAAACACAACTTGGAATAATGAAAAGTACGTTTTTGCTATGAATGGTCAAACAGGAAAATTTGTAGGCAACCTTCCCTTGGATAAACGAGTCTACTGGCGCTATTTTATGACGATTGCAATGCTTACTTTTATTGTTTGCTATGGCATCGTTTGGTTGATTTATCTAATGTAAGGAGGAAGATATGATGAAAAAACTACTGTCATTCCTTCTTGCGGTTTTTCTCGCTTTTACCTTGATTGGGATTGTGTCAGCTGACATGTCAAGTCAAACTTTAATTTATGATGAGGCCGGCCTCCTATCATCCAATGAGAAAAGCAAACTAGAAGAAGAAGCACAAGCTATTTACAAAGAGCATCAGTTCAAATCTTATCTGCTCATTGCTGACTCTTATGATGATGTAACTCAATATACAACGGATTTCTTCAAGAAAGGGAAGGAAGATGCTATTCTTCTGATAATAGGGAAGTCTAAAGATTATAGAACTATCTGCTACAAGGGAAAAGCAAAAGAGCTTCTGGGAGATTTTTGGGATACCTTTATCAAAGGAGTTTATCATAGCAATAGTAGTTGGTATGACAGTGCCCACCGTAGTTTGACTGCTATTGCTGCTAAGTTTGGACCCCTGAAGCGTCTCGTGGATGAAGCGGATTTACTGAGTGATGCAGAAGAAAAAGATTTATTAAGTAAACTTGATGAGATTAGTGAGCGGCAGAAATGTGACCTTGTTATTGTGACTGTCAAGGATCTGGGAGGGAAGACACCAGAAGCCTTTGCAGATGATTATTTTGACTATAATGGTTATGGTCAGGGTGAGGACCATAGTGGTTTATTGTTGTTGTTAAGTATGAAGGAACGGGATTGGCATATCACCACAACAGGTTATGCGATTCGAGCATTTACCGATGCAGGTTTAGAATATATGTCTGATCGGTTCGTTCCGAAACTAAGCAACGGAGAATATGAGCAAGCATTTAGCAGTTTTGCAGAACTGAGCGATAAGTTCTTAACGCAGGCTAAGACAGATAAACCTTATGACAAAGGGAATCTTCCTAAGGAACCGCTAAGTTGGATATGGGTGCCCCTATCTCTAGGTGTAGGTCTTGTCACAGCCTTTGTAGTTGTTTCAAGTATGGCTGGTCAACTCAAAAGTGTGGATCCAGATGTGGCAGCGACAAATTATATTGTAGAAAATAGTCTCACTGTCACTCAAGCAGAAGAAAAGTTTCTATATAAAACGGTTGATAAGGTGGCGCGTCCCAAAGAGAGCAAATCTTCTTCTGGAGGTAGCAGTACTCATACATCTTCATCAGGAAGAACTCACGGTGGTTCAGGAGGCAAGTTTTGATTAGAATAGATGAGTGAATGAGATAGACTTTCAAATCTATTTTAGGAGAAAGGGAAGTAAAATGAAAAAATTATTTAGCTTGATATTGGCACTTCTGTTACTTATCACGCTTGGAGCTTGTGGAAAATCAGGTGGTAGAGCGGACGATGCCTTAGTGGGTAAATACGTAGCTGTTAGTGGTACGGCCATGGGAGTAACCCTCTCTGGTGATGATATGGCTGGCTTCAAACTCGAATTGATGAGTGGAGGCAAGGCGAAACTAAATGTAGAAGGAACAACTGCAGAAGGTAAATGGAAAAATGATGATAACACGTTAACTCTTACTATTGAAAATACTGATATGGTTGGCAAGCTTGGTAAGGATACGATTACATTTGAAAGCATATTGAAAGAGCTTGTCGGAACTTCAATGGATGTGAAACTTGCAAAAGAAGGAACAGATGCAGCGAAACCTGAGAACTTCTTGCCAGAAGAAGAGAAAGCCCTCTTAGGAGACTGGATAGGCGCGTCTGTAGCGGATGTAATGGATGCAGACGCATCTGGAGAAATAGCACCAGATTCCTTGAAGGCAACTTTAAAGGCAGATCATACTTCTACAATCACCTATAAAGGAGAAGTAATTGCCACTCCTAATTGGAGTTATGTGACGGGTACCATTATATTTGAAGGTAAGGTTGCTGGAAATGCGAGTCTATACAGTGAACAAAAAGATGGGGTCTTTAAAATAACTTATAGCGGAGATAAGTATTATACCTTTACAATGAAATCATCTAAAGGAGATTAGAATAATAAATGGGCTAAATCAGTGCGGTGATGGTATGGAACTGTCATCGCACTTTTGGATTGGCTAAGGTAGTTATCAGCTATAATTTACGAATCTAATAATTTTTAGTGATTTTCAGAAGATTTTGATTGCGATAAAAAACGAACGTTTATAGAATGTTTGTTTTAAAAATTGACAAAATCTGTACTTTGGTGTAGAATTAATCAAGGAAACGTCGGGAAAAGACGTAGTGATGCGAAGGCATAGGTAGGTCATTACAAAAGAAACGAGACATCGATATGTTAAATGAATTTCCAATTTTTGATTACGAAGATATTCAGTTGATCCCAAATAAATGTGTCATTAAAAGCCGTTCAGAAGCGGATACAAGCATTACGTTTGGAAAACACACTTTTAAACTACCTGTTGTGCCAGCAAATATGCAGACGATTTTGGATGAGAACGTAGCAGAGCAACTTGCTAAAGGCGGTTACTTTTACATTATGCACCGTTTTGATGAAGCGGGGCGCATTCCTTTTATCAAGCGCATGCACGATCAAGGGCTCATTGCTTCCATTTCTGTTGGTGTCAAGGATTACGAGTATGACTTTGTTAGCCAGCTCAAGGCTGATGCTCCTGAGTATATCACGATTGATATTGCCCATGGTCATGCGGATAGCGTGATTTCTATGATTCAACACATCAAGAAAGAATTACCAGATACTTTTGTCATTGCTGGAAATGTGGGCACACCAGAAGCTGTGCGTGAATTGGAAAATGCTGGTGCCGATGCTACTAAGGTTGGAATCGGTCCTGGTAAGGTTTGTATCACCAAGGTCAAGACTGGTTTTGGGACAGGTGGTTGGCAGTTGGCTGCTCTTCGCTGGTGTGCAAAAGCTGCTCGCAAACCGATTATTGCTGATGGTGGGATTCGTACACACGGTGACATTGCCAAGTCTATCCGTTTCGGTGCTAGCATGGTCATGATTGGTTCCCTTTTTGCAGGACACATCGAAAGCCCAGGGAAAACGATTGAAGTCGATGGCGAACAGTTCAAAGAATACTATGGTTCAGCTTCTCAATACCAAAAAGGAGCTTATAAAAACGTGGAAGGCAAACGCATCTTACTGCCTGCTAAAGGGCATTTGCAAGACACCCTTACTGAGATGGAGCAGGATTTGCAAAGTGCCATTTCCTACGCAGGTGGACGCAAGGTAGCTGACCTCAAGCACGTTGATTATGTTATCGTGAAAAACTCTATCTGGAATGGGGATGCTTCTCACTAATGGACGCTTAGTCTACCCATAAAAAACTTGTTATTAGAGCAAATTTCTGTTATAATAAAACAAGTTTCCACCCTTAGTGTAATGGATATCACGTAAGATTCCGGTTCTTAAGATGGGGGTTCGATTCCCTCAGGGTGGATGTAAACAGCCTAAAAAAGCCTTTAAATAAGGCTTTTTTCTTTATATTGCCTCCAAAATTGGAAATCTTTTTTCAAAAACGACCCCACTCTCCCCTAGTCCCGTTTTAAAGTGACTCAGAGGACTTTTTTTGTTATAATAGAAAGGATCGTAATTATTAGAAAGAGGTCAGTATGAAAGAATTACAAACTGTACTGAAGAAGCGTTTTGCAATCGAATTTGCAGACAAAAACTTACTGGAAACGGCCTTTACTCATACAAGTTATGCCAATGAGCACCGCCTCTTAAAAATTTCACACAATGAGCGCTTGGAATTTTTAGGAGACGCTGTTCTGCAATTATTGATTTCAGAGTATCTGTATAAAAAATATCCTAAGAAGCCAGAGGGTGACTTATCAAAACTCCGTGCCATGATTGTCCGTGAGGAGAGTTTAGCTGGTTTTGCGCGTGATTGCCAGTTTGATCAGTTTATCAAGCTGGGGAAAGGGGAAGAAAAGTCTGGTGGGCGCAATCGTGACACCATTCTTGGAGATGCCTTTGAAGCCTTTCTGGGTGCTTTGCTTTTAGACAAGGATGTGGCTAGGGTAAAAGAGTTTATCTATCAGGTTATGATTCCCAAGGTTGAAGCAGGTGACTTTGAAATGATTAAGGATTATAAGACACATCTGCAAGAGTTGCTCCAGGTCAATGGAGATGTAGATATTCGCTACCAGGTGACCTCTGAAACGGGACCTGCTCATGATAAGGTTTTTGATGTAGAAGTCCTGGTTGAAGGTAAGAGTATTGGAAAAGGTCAAGGGCGTTCTAAAAAATTGGCAGAGCAAGAGGCCGCAAAAAATGCAGTTGAGAAGGGGCTGGATTCATGTATTTAAAGGAAATTGAGATTCAGGGATTCAAGTCCTTTGCTGACAAGACAAAGGTCGTTTTTGACCAAGGTGTGACAGCTGTCGTTGGGCCTAATGGTTCTGGGAAGTCAAACATCACAGAAAGTCTGCGATGGGCCTTGGGAGAGTCCAGTGTTAAGAGCCTTCGTGGTGGCAAGATGCCCGACGTTATCTTTGCTGGAACTGAAAGTCGCAAACCACTCAATTATGCTTCGGTTGTCGTGACTTTGGATAATGAAGATGGTTTTATCAAGGATGCAGGGCAAGTCATTAAGGTAGAACGCCATATCTATCGTAGTGGTGATAGCGAGTATCGAATTGATGGTAAAAAAGTCCGTCTTCGTGATGTACATGACCTTTTCTTGGATACGGGATTGGGACGAGATTCCTTCTCTATTATTTCCCAAGGGAAGGTTGAGGAGATTTTTAATTCCAAGCCTGAAGAACGTCGAGCTATTTTTGAAGAAGCAGCTGGAGTTTTAAAATACAAGACTCGTCGAAAAGAAACAGAGAGCAAACTGCAACAAACTCAGGACAATCTAGACCGTTTAGAGGATATTATCTATGAGTTGGACAATCAAATCAAGCCTCTGGCAAAACAAGCTGAGAATGCTCGGAAGTTTCTCGACTTGGATGGTCAACGCAAGGCTATTTACTTGGATGTTTTGGTCGCTCAGATTAAGGAAAACAAGGCTGAACTAGAGCTGACGGAAGAAGAACTAACTCAGGTTCAGGAACTTTTGACTAGTTATTATCAAAAGCGTGAAGAGTTAGAAGAAGAAAATCAAACTCTTAAAAAGAAACGCCAAGATCTCCAAGCTCAAATGTCCAAAGACCAAGGAAGTTTGATGGATCTGACGAATCTGATCAGTGATTTAGAACGAAAATTAGCCCTATCAAAACTGGAGTCCGAGCAGGTGGCCCTCAATCAACAAGAAGCACAAGCACGTTTGACTACTTTGGAAGACAAGAGAAAGACTCTAAGTACAGAGAAGACTGAAAAAGAAGCAAATCTGGCACAGTTAGAGGAAGAACTAGCTGAAAATAACAAGGAACTCAATCGTTTAGAAGCAGAATTGCTAGCTTTTTCAGATGATCCTGACCAGATGATCGAGCTCTTACGCGAACGCTTTGTCGCTCTTTTACAAGAAGAAGCGGATGTCTCAAACCAACTGACCCGCATCGAGAATGAACTAGAGAACAGCCGTCAGCTATCTCAAAAACAAGCAGATCAACTTGAGAAACTGAAAGAACAATTGGCTACAGCTAAAAAGAAAGCAAGTCAGCAAAAGTCAGAGCTTGAAACTGCCAAGGAGCAGGTTCAGAGATTATTGGCTGACTACCAAGCTAGTGCCAAGGAACAAGATGATCAGAAAGTTTCTTACCAAGCTCAGCAGAGCCAACTCTTTGACCGTCTGGATAGTCTCAAAAATAAGCAGGCTAGAGCCCAAAGTTTAGAGAATATCCTTAGAAATCATAGTAACTTTTACGCGGGTGTTAAGAGTGTTCTCCAAGAAAAAGACCGCTTAGGTGGGATAATTGGTGCGGTTAGTGAACATCTGACTTTTGATGTGCACTATCAAACTGCCCTAGAAATTGCGCTTGGATTAAGCAGTCAGCACATCATCGTAGAAGATGAAAAAGCGGCAACTAAGGCAATTGATTTCCTCAAGCGCAACAGAGCTGGTCGTGCGACCTTCCTTCCATTGACGACTATCAAGGCTCGTGCGATTTCTAGTCAGAATCAAGATGCTATCGCAGCAAGTCCAGGCTTCCTTGGTATGGCTGATGACTTGGTGTCGTTTGACAAGAGATTAGAAGCCATTTTCAAGAACTTGCTAGCCACAACGGCTATCTTTGATACTGTAGAACATGCGCGTGCCGCAGCTCGCCAAGTTCGTTACCAAGTTCGTATGGTGACACTGGATGGGACAGAGTTGCGTACAGGTGGTTCCTATGCAGGTGGTGCCAATCGCCAGAATAACAGTATCTTCATCAAGCCAGAACTAGAGCAATTACAAAAAGAAATTGCTGAGGAAGAAGCGAGCTTGCGTAAAGATGAAGAAAGTTTGAAGATATTGCAAGATGAGATGGTAGTATTGACAGAAAGATTAGAAGCCATCAAATCACAAGGTGAGCAAGCTCGTATTCAGGAGCAAGGCTTGTACCTTGCTTATCAACAAACCAATCAGCAAGTGGAAGAGTTAGAAACTCTTTGGAAACTTCAAGAAGAGGAATTAAATCGCCTTACTGAAGAAGATTGGCAAGCAGACAAGGAAAAATGCCAAGAGCGCCTTGCTACCATTGCCAGTGAAAAGCAAAATCTAGAAGCTGAGATTGAAGAGATTAAGTCCAATAAAAACGCTATTCAAGAACGCTATCAAAACTTGCAGGAACAAGTAGCGCAAGCGCGCTTGCTTAAGTCAGAACTGCAAGGACAAAAGCGGTACGAAGTGACTGATATTGAACGCTTAGGCAAGGAACTGGATAATCTGGATATCGAGCAAGAGGAAATCCAGCGTCTTCTCCAAGAAAAGGTTGATAATCTTGAGAAGGTTGATACGGATCTGCTAAGTCAGCAGGCGGAAGAGGCCAAAACTCAGAAAACAAACCTCCAACAAGGTTTGATTCGCAAGCAGTTTGAGTTGGATGATATCGAAGGCCAGCTGGATGATATTGCCAGCCATTTGGATCAAGCTCGTCAGCAAAATGAAGAGTGGATTCGCAAACAAACACGTGCTGAAGCCAAGAAAGAAAAGGTCAGCGAACGATTGCGCTATCTACAAGCTCAATTAACTGAGCAGTATCAGATCAGCTATACCGAGGCTCTAGAAAAAGCACATGAGTTGGAAAATCTCAATCTGGCAGAGCAAGAGGTTAAAGATCTTGAGAAGGCTATTCGTTCTCTCGGCCCTGTCAACTTGGATGCTATTGAACAGTACGAAGAAGTCCACAACCGTTTGGATTTCCTCAATAGCCAACGAGATGATATTTTGTCTGCTAAAAACCTGCTCCTTGAGACCATCACAGAGATGAATGATGAGGTTAAGGAACGCTTTAAATCAACCTTTGAGGCTATTCGTGAGTCCTTTAAAGTGACCTTTAGACAGATGTTTGGTGGAGGTCAGGCAGATTTGATATTAACTGAGGGCGATCTTTTAACAGCTGGTGTAGAGATTTCTGTTCAACCACCAGGTAAGAAAATCCAGTCTCTCAACCTCATGAGTGGTGGTGAAAAAGCCCTTTCGGCTCTGGCCTTGTTGTTCTCAATCATTCGAGTCAAGACGATTCCTTTTGTTATCTTGGATGAGGTAGAGGCGGCACTAGACGAAGCCAATGTTAAACGTTTTGGGGATTACCTCAACCGCTTTGACAAGGATAGTCAGTTTATCGTCGTGACCCACCGTAAGGGGACCATGGCGGCTGCGGATTCTATCTATGGAGTTACCATGCAAGAATCAGGTGTGTCAAAGATTGTTTCGGTTAAGTTAAAAGATTTAGAGGAAACAATAGACTAGTTACCAAACGATAGCATCTCTTAGGAGGTGCTATTTTTTAAAACTCATAGCTTGAATTGTCTATCAAGGTCAGTTTAGGCGCAAAAAACGACATTTGGGATTTCCTCTTAGCGAAAAGACTTGCTCTATGATATAATAGTTTCATGATTACAACAGTACCTATTAAGAACGAAAAAGACATTGCAGTACCCGGAAAAACAGTCCTTGTACTAGGTTATTTTGATGGCATCCACAAGGGGCATCAGAAACTCTTTGAAGTAGCCAGTAAGGCTTCTATGAAGGACTATCTGCCAGTTGTCGTGATGACCTTTACAGAGTCGCCAAAACTTGCCTTACAACCTTACCAACCTGAGCTCATGCTTCATATCGTCAATCATGAGGAACGAGAGCACAAGATGAAGTGGCACGGAGTAGAGGCTCTCTTCTTACTTGACTTTAGTAGCAAATTTGCTAGTTTAACGGGTCAAGAATTCTTTGATACCTATGTTCGAGCTTTAAAACCAGCGATTATCGTAGCGGGATTTGATTACACCTTTGGTTCAGATAAGAAAACTGCGGATGATCTGAAGGATTATTTTGATGGAGAGATTATCATTGTTCCTCCGGTTGAGGACGAAAAAGGAAAGATTAGTTCCACACGAATTCGTCAAGCTATTCTTGATGGAGATGTCAAGGAAGTCAACCATCTACTAGGCACACCTCTCCCAACCCGTGGCATGGTCGTTCATGGAAATGCCCGTGGGCGTACTATCGGTTATCCAACAGCCAATCTGGTCCTCAGAGATCGAACTTATATGCCGGCAGATGGTGTCTATGTAGTCGATGTCGAAGTGCAACGTCAGAGATATCGTGGCATGGCAAGTGTTGGGAAAAATGTTACTTTCGATGGAGAAGAACCACGTTTTGAAGTCAATATTTTTGATTTTTCAGATGATATTTATGGTGAGACAGTCATGGTCTACTGGCTGGACCGTGTCCGTGATATGGTTAAATTTGACTCCATCGACGAGCTCGTAGACCAACTCCAGAAAGACGAAGAAATTGCTCGGAACTGGAAGGATGGAGAGTAGAAAAGTTTAAAAAAGTGAACCCTATTTTGTGTTTGCTTTTTTTTATTTTTGAAAGAAATTTTTATAGAGAGAAACATAATTGAAGGTTGATTGAAAATCTGTTAAAATAGTGATATTCATAACTTTAAAACCAAAGAAAAGAGACTAGTATGATTACAGGCGAATTAAAAAATAAAATTGATCAGCTGTGGGAAATGCTGTGGACTGAAGGAAATGCAAATCCTCTAACAAATATTGAACAATTGACTTATCTTCTATTTATGAAGGATTTGGATAGTGTCGAACTTGGACGCGAAAGTGATGCTGAGTTTCTAGGAATTTCTTATGAGGGAATTTTCCCAAAAGACAAACCTGAATACCGTTGGTCGACTTTTAAAAATATGGGAGATGCTCAGGAAGTCTATCGTTTAATGACACAGGAGATTTTTCCATTTATGAAGAATCTTAAGGGTGATACTGATGATACAGCTTTTTCACGTTATATGCGTGAAGCTATCTTTCAAATAAATAAACCTGCTACGCTCCAAAAGGTGATTTCTATATTAGATGAATTTCCAACCAGAGACTCAGGTATAGACTTTGATAGTGACACGCAGGGGATTAATGATATTGGCGACATCTATGAATATCTGCTATCAAAATTGTCAACCGCAGGTAAAAATGGACAATTTCGTACACCTCGTCACATCATCGATATGATGGTTGAGTTGATGCAACCAACTATCAAGGATATTATCTCAGATCCTGCTATGGGGTCTGCGGGTTTCTTAGTATCTGCTAGCCGTTACTTAAAGCGTAAAAAAGATGAATGGGAAACCAATCCAGATAATATCAACCATTTTCATAACATTATGTTTCATGGGAATGATACGGATACAACTATGCTTAGACTTGGTGCAATGAACATGATGCTGCATGGAGTGGAAAATCCACAAATTAGTTATCTTGACTCACTATCTCAAGATAATGAAGAAGCAGATAAATACACTTTAGTGTTAGCAAATCCTCCATTTAAGGGATCGCTTGACTACGATTCAACTTCAAATGATCTCCTTGCAACTGTAAAAACCAAAAAAACAGAATTACTTTTCCTTGCTCTTTTCTTGCGTACATTGAAACCAGGGGGACGTGCAGCAGTTATTGTACCTGACGGTGTCCTCTTTGGTTCTTCTAAAGCCCATAAAGGAATTCGTCAGGAAATTGTAGAGAATCATAAATTGGATGCTGTAATATCAATGCCAAGTGGCGTTTTCAAACCTTATGCTGGAGTTTCAACTGCCATTCTCATCTTTACAAAAACTGGAAATGGTGGAACGGATAAGGTCTGGTTTTACGATATGAAAGCAGATGGTTTAAGTTTGGATGATAAACGACAACCGATCAGTGACAATGATATTCCAGATATTATTCAACGTTTCCATCAACTTGACAACGAAGCAGAACGTAAGAGAACGGATCAGTCTTTCTTTGTTCCAGTCGATGAGATAAAGGATAATGATTATGATTTATCGATCAATAAATACAAAGAAATTGAGTATGAAAAAGTTGAGTATGAACCAACAGAAGTCATCTTAAAGAAAATTAATGATCTAGAAAAAGAAATTCAAGCTGGCTTGGCAGAGTTAGAAGAATTACTCAAGTAGGGAGATGGATGTATGAAAAAAGTGAAGTTGGGGGAAGTGACAATTAATATAGATAATCGTAGGAAACCTCTTAACAATCTTCAACGATCAGAGAAATCGTTCTCAAAAAAATATCCGTATTGTGGTGCAAATAATATTATTGATTATATAGATGAATATATTTTTGACGAAAATGAAGAAATCCTTTGTATTGCCGAGGATGGTGGCAATTGGGGTAAAGATGAGGAATGTACTTATGTGATGAATGAAAAGTGTTGGGTTAATAATCATGCCCATGTGCTTAAAATGAAAACAGGTATTGATATTAACTATATCAAACTTACTCTTGATTATTTAGATTTAACGTCATATATCACAGGTTCAACTAGAGGGAAGTTGACAAAATCCTCTTTAGATAAAATTGAGATTAGTTTACCAAATTATCATACACAGATTAGTATCTCAAAAAAAATATCTGACATACAGAAATTGATTACAAAAAAGGAAACACAAATTCAAAAATATAACGAGATCGTCAAATCCCGATATTTCGAGGAGGTGGTTGCATGAAGAAAGTGAAGTTAGGGGAAATTTGTGAGATACAAGCAGGAGGAACTCCTTCAAGAAATAAAAAAGAATTTTGGGTTCAAGGTAATATTCCCTGGGTAAAAATAAAAGATATAAATTCAAAATACATTTCTAAAGTTGAAGAACATATTACAGAATTAGGGTTGCAGTTTTCCTCAGCAAAATTATTTTCAAGAGGTACGATACTGTATACTATTTTTGCTACTATTGGTGAGGTAGCTATATTAGATATTGATGCTGCAACAAATCAGGCTATAGCAGGTTTACATTTAAAGTCTGAAAAAGTATTAAAAGATTATCTTTATTTTTTTCTTCTTTCTATTAAAAATAGAGTAAAAAACGATAGTAGAGGAGTAGCTCAGAATAATATTAATTTAACTTACTTGAAAAATATAGAGGTCCCTATTGTTGAAAATAGTATCCAGCAAGAAATTTGTAATAATTTAACTAAAATAAATCAAATAATTACTCAGCGTAATCAGCAACTCATAGAACTCTCAAACCTTGTAAAATCCCGATTTAACGAGATGTTTGGGAAAAATAAGCGATTTGAAAGTCTTGATAACTTATTTGATATTATAGATGGCGACAGGGGCAAAAATTATCCGAAATCAGATGAGTTGTTTGATGAAGAATATTGTTTATTTTTAAATGCAAAGAATGTTACAAAAAACGGATTTTCATTTAATATAAAGCAATTTATCACTGAAACAAAGGACAAATTACTTAGGAAAGGTAAATTAGAACGTCATGATATAGTTTTGACAACAAGAGGTACCATTGGAAATGTGGCCTACTATGATGAATCGATTAGTTATGATCATTTACGTATTAATTCAGGTATGGTAATTTTGCGTGCTAAGAAAACTGAATTAAATAGGCAATTTATCCTTTATGTTTTAAAGGATGATAATTATTATAAACGATTAATATCTGGCAGTGCTCAGCCTCAGTTACCAATAACAAAAATAAAAAAAATATTACTTCCCCTTCCCCCTCTTTCCCTCCAAAACGAATTCGCAGACTTTGTAGCTCAGGTTGACAAATCACAATTGGCAATTCAAAAATCTCTGGAAGAATTGGAAACCTTGAAAAAATCACTTATGCAGGAATATTTCGGTTAAGATCTGAGATGAAATAGCAGTTTTACACTATCGTTGTAATTACCGTAATTATTTGTTATAATACTTCAAAGGAGGAAATCAGATGGTCGTAAAAACAAGAAAACAAGGAAATTCAATCACCATTACGATTCCAAGTGAATTCAATATTCCAAGCGGTGTTAAATACGAAGCAAAATTGTTACCAAGTGGCGAAATTATCTTTACTCCTGAAGAATTGGATCATCAGGTCTCTTATGTTTCTGATGATGCCTTTAATTTAAAATTGGATACAATTTTTGATGAATACGACGATGTTTTCAAAGCTTTGGTGGAAAAATGACAGTCTATCTAACAGAAAAGCAAATTGAAAAAATCAATGCTTTAGTAATTCAACGGTATTCTCAAAATGAGCAAATTCAAACAGTTAGTCCTTCAGCGTTAAATATGATTGTGAACTTACCAGAACAATTTGTTTTTGGCAAACCTCTTTATCCAACAATTTTTGATAAAGCAACAATATTATTTGTACAATTGATAAAGAAGCATGTCTTTGCCAATGCCAATAAACGAACAGCTTTCTTTGTTTTGGTGAAGTTTTTACAATTAAATGGTTATCACTTTATTGTTTCCGTGGAAGAAGCGGTTGATATGTGTGTGACTATAGCGGTAGAAGCTTTGACTGATGAAAAAATGATAAGATACTCTAAATGGGTTTCTCAACATTCTGTCAGAGAAAAGGTCAAAAAGTAAGATAGTATGCTGGATTGAAATGAGCATAAGAAAATAAATAAACAGACAATATTAGAATTCTGAAATGCAGAAACTGATATTGTCTCTTTTTATTGATGAGTAATAATGAAAGTGAGAATTTATGGAATCAAAAGTTACAATTATCATACAAGAAATGTTACCCTTTTTAAACAATGAACAATTATTAGCATTGCGAGAGAGTTTAGAACGCCATCTAGTGGATGGAAAAAAGAAGCAGAAGTATTCAAATAATAATCTGTTGCAACTATTTATAACTGCTAAGCAGGTGGAGGGCTGTAGCGCAAAAACAATACGTTATTACCAGAGAACAATTGAAAATTTGTTTCATCATATTAAGGAATCTGTGACACAACTGACAACAGATGATTTAAGGAGTTATTTAGCAAATTATCAGTCTGAAAAGGACTGTAGTAAGGCGAATTTGGACAATATTCGGCGTATATTGTCCTCTTTTTTTGCTTGGCTTGAGCAAGAGGAATATATCATCAAGAATCCTATTCGAAGGATTAAAAAAATTAAAACAGAACAAACTGTGAAAGAAACTTATACGGACGAACATCTGGAAATTATGAGAGATAATTGTGAAAATTTAAGAGATTTGGCAATGATTGATCTACTAGCATCAACAGGTATGCGTGTAGGTGAACTGGTCCAGTTGAATCGTTCTGATATTGATTTTGAAAACAGAGAGTGCGTTGTTTTTGGAAAAGGTAAAAAGGAAAGACCCGTATATTTTGATGCTCGTACGAAAATTCATTTAAGAAACTATCTCAATGATAGAAAAGATGGTCATCCAGCTCTTTTTGTAACGCTACTTGGAAAAGCCCAGAGACTTGGAATTGCTGGTGTCGAGATTCGATTGAGAAAGTTAGGACAAAAACTTGGAATACAAAAGGTTCATCCACATAAATTCAGAAGAACCCTAGCGACAAAGGCTATTGATAAAGGAATGCCTATTGAGCAAGTCCAAAAACTACTTGGTCACAGCAAAATTGATACAACCCTGGCCTATGCTATGGTTAACCAAAGCAATGTCAAACATTCACACCAAAAATTCATCTCTTAACTGCAAATCCCGATTTAACGAGATGTTTGGGGATGATTCTAAGTTTGAAAAAGTTTTACTAGGATGTGTTTGTGATGTTAGAGATGGAACACATGACTCCCCTAAATATGTTGAAAAAGGTTATCCTTTGATTACTTCAAAAAATATTACAGGTGGTGTTATAGATTTCAGCAATACAAATCATATAACACAAGTGGATTTTAATAAAATTAATCAACGATCAAAAGTTGATTATGGCGATATATTATTACCTATGATAGGTACGGTAGGCAATCCGGTTGTAGTAGAAACTCATAAAAAGTTTGCAATAAAAAATGTTGCATTAATAAAGTTTTATGATAGATCAAAAGTAGATAATGTTTATATAAAAAATGTTCTTACTTCATTTTATTTTGATAAACAAGTTTTACAAAAGATTAGAGGAGGTACTCAAAAATTCATTGCACTAAAAGATATTAGGGGGTTACAGATCCCTCTCCCCCCTCTTGACCTCCAAAACGAATTCGCAGACTTTGTAGCTCAGGTCGACAAATCACAATTTGCTTGTGGGATAGTTATAAAACTGTGGAGAAATAGCTTGAAATCTAGTATAATATAGCTATCTATTTATTCAAAGTGAGAGAAAAATGGTAAATTTTGATTTTCTTTTAAATAACGAAGAGTATGAATCTTTTTCAAAGCCTTGTATAGAAGCTGAGAATATGATCGCGACATCTACTGTAGCTACTGCTTTTATGGCACGTCGTGCTCTTGAGCAGGCTGTTCATTGGATATATAGTCACGATTCATATTTAGAAGCTCCCTATCGTGCTACCTTATCTTCTTTGGTATGGGATGATGATTTTAGAGAGATTGTGGATCCTGAGCTCCATAGGCAGATTGTTCTTTTAATTCGATGGGGAAATCATGCTGCACATGGTGGAGAAATTAAGGAACGAGAAGCTATTTTGGCTTTGCATCATTTGTATCAGTTTGTCAATTTTATTGATTATTGCTACAGTAACGAGTTCGTGGAGCGTTATTTCGACGAGCAATTATTGCCACTTTCAGCAAACATCAAGTTTCGAGAAACGCCACAATCTATGGCGAAATTACAAAACAGTTTGTCAGATCTTCCTGATTTCGATGAACAGATGGCTAGTCAGTCATTGGCTGTTCAAGAGACTTATACTGAAAAACGTGAAACAGCAGCTCTACGGCAAGATGTATCTTTCCATATCGATCAACTATCTGAATCAGAGACAAGAAAACTCTTTATAGATATCGATCTCCGTTTAGCAGGTTGGACATTTGAGGAAAACTGTCGTGTTGAGGTAGCCGTTCATGGTTTGAAGCATGGTACAGGAACTGGATACTGTGACTATGTCCTTTATGGCAAAAATGGGAAAGTTCTAGCAATTGTTGAAGCTAAAAAGGCATCTGTAAATCCAGAAGTAGGGGAGGTGCAGGTCAAGGAATATGCTGAAGTTCTTGAGAAACAAATCGGCTATCGGCCAATTTGCTTTATTACCAATGGTTTAAAGCACTACATACTTGATGGTGTTAATCGTCGCCAGATTGCAGGGTTCTACTCTCAAGAAGAGTTGCAACTTTTGATGGACAGACGTCACTTGCAAAAACCACTCGAGGATATTTCTAGCAAAATTAGGGACGACATTTCTGGACGTCATTATCAGAAACATGCGATTACAAGTGTCTGTGAAGCATTCTCCAATAATCGGAGACAGGCACTCTTGGTAATGGCAACTGGGTCTGGGAAAACCCGTACAGCGGTTTCCCTAGTTGATATCCTTTCGCGTCATAACTGGGTAAAAAATGTTCTTTTTTTAGCTGATAGAACTTCCCTAGTTAAGCAAGCTTATGATTCGTTTAGGAAATTACTTCCAGATCTTTCAGTTTGTAATTTCTTAGAGGATAAAGATAGTGCTCGATCTAGTCGAATGGTTTTTTCAACCTATCCGACTATGATAGGAGCGATTAGTGATCAAGAAGAAATAAATCAACGACCCTTTACTGTTGGGCACTTTGATCTTATCATAATTGATGAATCTCACCGTTCTATTTATCAGAAATACAAATCAATTTTTGATTATTTTGATGCAAGGATTGTAGGATTAACTGCCACTCCGCGTCAAGATTTGGATAAAAATACCTATAGTTTCTTTAACTTGGAGAATGGTGTTCCAACATACGCATACGATTTGGAAGAGGCTGTAAAAGATGGTTATTTAGTAGCTTATCATTCGATTGAAACTAAGTTAAAACTACCAACGGATGGTCTACATTACGATGATTTATCCCAAGACGAAAAAGAATATTTTGATAGCCAATTTGAAGATGGTAGTTCTGAGAAAGATATTGATCCTGAGGATTTTAATACCTCTATTTTCAATAGAAAAACAGTCAAAATTGTTCTAGATGAACTAATGACAAGAGGAATTCAGACAGCTTCAGGTGACGAAATTGGTAAAACTATTATCTTTGCTAAAAACCATCGACACGCTGAATACATCAGAGATATTTTTAACGAACGCTATCCTGAAAAAGGAAGCGATTATGCTCAAGTGATTGATTATAGCATTAAGCATTATCAAACCTTAATTGATGATTTTAAAATTAAGGAGAAATACCCTCAAATTGCAATTTCTGTTGATATGTTGGATACAGGTATTGATGTACCAGAGGTTGTTAATTTAATCTTTTTCAAGAAAGTGCGTTCTAAAACTAAGTTTTGGCAGATGATTGGCCGTGGAACCCGTCTTTGTAAAGATTTATTCGGCCCTGAGCAGGATAAGGAAAATTTCTTGGTATTTGATTATGGCGATAATTTTGAATATTTCAAAGCTGATCCAAGAGAAGGAGATGGTCGTCACATTGTTTCTCTGACTCAACGTTTGTTTAACATCAAGGTGGACTTGATTCGTGAACTGCAGGAGCTTCGTTATCAAGATGATCAGTTTGCTAGAGAATACCGTCAACAACTCGTCTCAGAACTTCATGAACGTATGGTGAGCTTAAATGAGTTAGACTTTAGGGTTCGTATGGTCTTAGATACAGTTTATACTTACAGAAAGTTGGAAAATTGGCAAACTCTAACGACCGTCACAAGTGAAACAATCCAGAAAGATCTTTCTCCGCTTCTTTTTGAAGAAAATAAAGAGGACGAGATGGCGAGACGATTTGATTTATGGTTGTTTCAGATTCAGTTAGGACAACTGTTAGCCAAGCCATCAACTGTCCATATTTCTCAAGTTATGAAAACAGCTAAAGCACTTGCTTCTGTTGGTAATATACCACAGGTTTTTGCACAGGCTGAAATCATCAGGAAAGTACAAGAACCTGAATTTTGGGAAGAAGTTAGTTTATCTGGGCTGGAAAAAATACGCCTTGCGCTTCGAGATTTACTACAGTTTCTGGATAAAACGGAACGTACTGTATATTATGTCAATTTTGATGATCATATTCTTTCCACTGTCCATGATACCACGCCATATTTACAGGTCAATGATCTGCGATCTTATAATGAAAAAGTTGAACATTATTTGAAAACTCATCTAGATGACGAAGCAATTTCTAAGTTATACCATAATGAAAAATTGACCTCTCAGGATTTGCTTGCACTTGAAACTTTGCTATGGGAGAAATTAGGTAGCAAGTCAGATTACCAACAACATTATGAAAATAAAGCAATTCCTAGATTGGTTCGTGAAATTATTGGTTTAGATAGAGAGGCTGCCAATCAAGTTTTTTCTAAATTTTTATCGGATGAAAGTCTCAATGCCAAGCAGATCTCCTTTGTGAAATTGATTGTAGATTACATTGTAGAAAATGGTTGCTTGGAGACTAAAGTTTTAACACAAGAGCCGTTTAAATCGTATGGTTCAGTTCAACTACTCTTTCAACACCAACTCCCTATACTTCGTAATATTGTCCAAACAATTGAACTCATTAATGATCGAGCTGGAGAAGCAGCGTAAATAATAAGAGGTTGTAAATGCAAACGCAAGAAGAAATAAATGTTCTGTCACCGGAAAAATTAGCAGAAATTGAGCGTGATTACGATGTCACAGTTTTGTGGGCTATCGAGTCTGGTAGTCGTGCCTGGGGTTTTGAGTCTCCCGATAGTGACTTTGATGTACGATTTATCTACAAACACAAGCAAGATTTTTATCTCCGTTTAAATGAACAGCGTGATGTTATCGAGCTACCAATTGACGATACTTGGGATGTGAGTGGCTGGGATTTAGACAAGACTTTAAAACTCCTTTATAAGTCAAATCCAACACTGTTTGAATGGTTACAGTCACCAATTGTCTATCAACAAACGGATTTTATCGAACGCCTACGTCATCTTGCCAACCAGTATTTTTCTGAGAAGAAAATGCTCCACCATTACTTGAACACTGCTAGAACTCATACGAATAAGTACCTTTCAGGAGACAAGGTCAAACCTAAAAAGTATTTCTATGCGCTGCGTCCCATTTTGGCCTGCCGTTGGATTGAAAAATACCATTCAGTTCCTCCAATTTTATTTGACGATTTGGTCAAAGAATTGCTTCCTGATGAGATGAAAGAGCATGTGTCAAGATTGCTTGATATCAAGGTAAAGGGACCTGAAGGTATGGAAATTGATCCGATTATGCCAATCCAATACTACATCATCAAAAATATCAAAGAGTTGGATGCATACGTTCAAAGTGTTAGTGAGGAAAAGAAAGAGTGGAAGGCTCTAAATCAATTTTTCCTTGAAGAATTAGGCCACGACTGAGGTTTTTTATGGGTAAATGGACATGTAAATGTGGGCAAGCAATGAATGACCACCGAGCGCCTGATCCAAATGCTTATTCAGTTTATTCGGATGAGTTGTTTGAAGAAATCATAAATAAAGCTGACGACCATAATAAAATTTCTTATGATGATATTTCTGAAGCATCATTTTATATGTGGAAGTGCCCTGAGTGTGGTAGCTTTATGGTTTTTGGCGAAGACGGAGAAGGCGATCGATTTACTTTTTATGAGCGACAAGAAGCAGAAATGGTTGAACTTGAACCTCTCTTTGATTCAGATCAAGAGTTAAATCTTGTTGTGGTTGAGTTTCAGGAGGGAGGGAATGGCTATACTTATATCTGCGATGATCCAAATATCCATATTGGGCACGCTGTTATTGTCCCAGTAGGGAAGGAAAATACTGAAAAAATTGCTTTAGTTGTACAGAAGTATCATGCCCTACCAAAGGATATCACTTTTCCTGTTGAAAAGTTAAAACGTGTCATTCGTAGGTATTCACATTTCGACCCAATCACTTCGAAAAACGTTTTTAGAAATTTAGAAAAGCTAGGAAGAATTCTAGATGTTTGCTCTAAAAACGCTAACCCCAACTCTCAGCAAACATATTATAGTATCAAAACTCCTTTAGGATATTTCTGGTTAGAATTAAATGGACTTCCGATTCCAATGAAAATCACACAGATTCAAGTCAAAGATAAAAAATACCAAGTTGATAGCGCCCTTTATATAAAACCTTCAGAGATTAACTGTAGAAGATTCTATGAACTGGAATTATGTGCAGATTTTGATATTGATGCCTCGAGATGGATCGATGTTCTTTCTGATGAAAATGTATGGGGCAATAGTTGGGAATTAAATGGTCTTCAATTTGGTATTACTGCAGGGGAATCTCCAAAATTTGAAGACGAAGTTGTTGCAAGAAAATATAGTCGTATCCCACTTTATTATGACTGGCACCCTGAATTTGAAGATTATTATGGATTCAGTTTAGCTTGGAAAAAATACAAGTCTGATAGCGATTTATCAATAGATTTCTATACAACGTAAGAAGCAGGAGGATATGTATGAATCAAGCATGGGATTTATTGTTTGAGGGTAAGATTAATGAGGCTAAAAAATTAATTGAAGCTGATTTTTTATTGGAAACTTGCACAGATTTTAGTTTATTAAATTTGATGGGCTATATCTATCTTGAAGAGCAAAATTATAACGAGTGCTTAAGTATCTACCAGCGTTATATTGACTTAGCTCGAACTAAAAGTGACCCAGAAAATGAACATATAGGCTATCATCAGTTAGCCATGGTTTATCGTGAAATGAATGAATTTCAAACGGCCCTTTTCTATATCGAAAGAGAGCAAAAAGTCATTGAAGAAGCTTTTACAGAGGATACCCTCAAATCTTCTGTTAACAATTATGAGCAAGGTTATTTACGATTAAAGCTAGGAAAAGTAGCAGAAGCATTCATGTATATGGAACAGTCCTTAAAACAAGCTTTGCAAACAGATGATTTGATTGCCCAAGCTTGTGCCTATAGAGGTTTAGGAGAGATTGGTTCGATACAAAATCCTGAAGAATCACATGAAAATTTTTTACAAGCTATCACTCTTTTTGAAAAGGCAGGCGATCAGATTGGTGCTCAAGAGGTTAGAAACTTGCTAAATAATAAAAAGTAGCCTGAAAAGGCTACTTTTTATTAAAACACGCGATATACATAAGGATTTTCTGGTTTGTCTACTTTTGTGAAACTCTCAACCTCTAGTGTTGGGAGTTTTTGTTTGAGTTCTTTATGGTAGTGGAGAGTCAGGGTTCCTCTAGCTGTGATCCAGGTATTGTCAGGATACTGGCGTGAGTTTCCCTTGGTCAAGAGTCCATATACACCAGAATCGGCGATACAGTGGATGATCCCAAAGCGAAAGAGGAATTGGCTATCTTCATGGCTAGGATCGTTATAGACGAAGCCTGTAAACTCGATTTTCTTTCCTTCAAACTCTTGAGGATAGTCATAGAGAACTTCCATGACCTCCATATAGTTTTCATCAGTGACTTGAATGGTTGGCTGGGTGAGGTATTTGTCAGCTGTAGCCCTCATTTCCTTTTCATAAGCAGATTTGGAAAAATAGGTACTGGTATCCGGTTTGAGGTATTGACTGGATGTGCCTTCGCTTGCCTGAATGACTGTGTTGATTCCCTCAGCAAGTGGGAAATGATATCCTTTGGCAGATACGGTTCTCGAGTCCAGACTTACTGTCGGAAAGGCAGCTCCAATCAACAGAGGTAGCGACAGTAAAAAGAAGCTGATTCGTCTAGCTTGACGACTTTCCAAATGGCTGTGAGAATTGATTTTCTTGACCCAGATATAGAATTGTACCAGAGCCAAGAGAAGAGAAAGAACCATAGAGATATAGACTAGATAGGAATAGTGGAAATTAATATAGTGACTGAGCTTGCCAGATAGCTGCAGATACAGAGTTAGGGCAAAATAACCCAGTAAAATGAAAAATCGGGTCATACCATCACCCCTATCATGTAAGAATAAAGCAAGACAAGCACTGTCACGATGCCCATGAATTGCCAGATGAAGCGCGCTTTGAGATAGTGTTTCATCATGAGGAGATTTTTGATATCAAGCATGGGGCCAATGACCAGAAAAGCGAGGACTGGTGCTAGGCCGAAGCTCGAGAGGAGAGAAGCTCCGATAAAGGCGTCCGCCTCGCTACAAAGAGAGAGGAGAAAGGCTAGAAACATGAGCAAGAGAATCGCAAGGATTGGACTAGCACTGATAGAGGTCAGGATCCGAGTCGGGACATAGACCTGCACGATAGCAGCAAAGAGACAGCCAAAGACCAAGTAACGCCCCATATCGAAAAACTCATCAATAGCTTGTATAAAAACCTGAAAGACCTTTCTAGCAGGAGTCAAGTGTGAAAAGTCATGTTCATGACAAGTGATAGGATTCTCTTTTTGAATGGGTTCCTTCCAGAAAAATCCTAGGAAAATCCCAAGCACCAAAGCAATCACAATAGCTCCCAGAGCTCGCAATAAGGCAAATTTTATTGAATTGCCAAAGGCAGAATATGTGGCGAAAAGAACGATAGGATTGATGATGGGAGCAGTTACCAGAAAGGGAACGGCCGTGTAGCTGGGCACTTTCTTCTCCAGAAAACGATTGATGATGGGAATGATTCCACACTCGCAGGATGGAAAGAGAAAGCCAATGAAGGTACCAAAAAAGATCCTCCCCCAACGATTGCGAGGAAGAAACTCATAAACTTTATCAGGTGTGATATAGACCTCAATCAATCCCGAAATGAGACTCCCAATCAAGACAAAAGGAAGGGCTTCAATCATGATAGAGAGAAAAATAGCTCCTGCTTGCAAGATGCTAGGAGGAAGAGATTGGAAAATCGTCATCTATTTTTTCTTCTCAACTTTTTCTTTTTTGTCTTTGTCATCTGGGAAAGTGACTTGTGTTAAGTCAGGAAGTTTGGCGAATTCTTCAAACATCTTGTCCAAGTCATCCGTTTTTGTAAATTTAACAGCCATGGGCCTACCTCTTTTCTACATTCTACCTCTATTATACTATTATTTTGTGGAAAAGGGATTATTTTGATAATCAAAGATGCAAAAACAGGTAAGGCAAAACAAGAGCTGTTCCTTATGGTATAATAGATTCATGGATAAAAAATACGAAAAAATTTCCCAAGATTTGGGTGTAACCTTAAAGCAAATCGATACCGTTCTAAGTTTGACGGCAGAAGGGGCGACGATTCCTTTCATCGCACGTTACCGCAAGGACATGACTGGTAGTCTGGATGAGGTGGCGATTAAGGCGATTATTGATCTGGATAAAAGTCTGACAAATCTCAACGACCGTAAAGAAGCTGTCTTGGCTAAGATTCAAGAACAAGGCAAGCTAACTAAGGAATTGGAAGAAGCTATCTTAGCTGCCGAAAAATTAGCAGACGTAGAAGAACTTTATCTTCCTTACAAGGAAAAGCGTCGGACCAAGGCAACCATTGCCCGTGAAGCTGGACTCTTTCCTCTCGCACGCTTGATTTTGCAGAATGTAGCTGACTTAGAGAAAGAGGCCGAGAAGTATGTCTGTGAAGGATTTGCGACTGGTCAAGAAGCCTTGGCTGGGGCAGTTGATATTTTGGTAGAAGCCTTATCGGAAGATGTGACCTTGCGCTCACTGACCTATCAGGAAGTGCTGAGACACTCTAAAATCACCTCGCAAGTCAAGGATGAAAGTCTTGATGAAAAACAAGTTTTTCAGATTTATTATGATTTTTCAGAGACAGTTGGCAACATGCAGGGTTATCGTACCTTGGCCCTCAATCGTGGGGAAAAATTAGGTATTTTGAAGGTTGGCTTTGAACATGCGACGGACCGTATCTTATCTTTCTTTGCTGCTCGTTTCAAAGTCAAAAATGCCTATATAGATGAAGTGGTTCAGCAATCTGTTAAGAAAAAAGTCTTGCCTGCTATTGAGCGACGCATTCGGACAGAATTAACTGAGAAGGCGGAAGAAGGGGCTATCCAACTCTTTTCTGACAACCTGCGCAATCTCCTCTTGGTTGCTCCACTGAAAGGGCGCGTGGTTTTAGGATTTGACCCTGCCTTTCGTACAGGTGCCAAGCTGGCAGTCGTTGATACGACAGGAAAAATGCTGACGAGCCAAGTCATCTATCCTGTCAAACCAGCATCAGCTCGTCAAATCGAAGAAGCCAAGAAAGATTTGGCAGATTTGATTGGTCAGTATGGCGTAGAAATTATTGCTATCGGAAATGGAACGGCCAGTCGGGAAAGTGAAGCCTTTGTGGCGGAAGTTCTGAAAGAGTTTCCAGAAGTCAGCTATGTTATTGTCAATGAAAGTGGAGCTTCTGTCTATTCTGCTAGTGAACTTGCTCGTCAGGAGTTTCCAGAATTAACCGTTGAAAAACGCTCTGCTATCTCTATCGCCCGTCGTTTGCAAGATCCCCTTGCTGAATTGGTTAAAATTGATCCTAAGTCAATTGGTGTCGGTCAATACCAGCACGATGTCAGTCAGAAGAAACTGTCTGAGAGTCTGGACTTTGTCGTCGATACCGTTGTCAACCAAGTTGGTGTCAATGTCAATACAGCCAGCCCAGCTCTTCTCTCCCATGTAGCTGGACTCAATAAAACTATTTCTGAAAATATTGTCAAATACCGTGAGGAAGAAGGGAAAATCACTTCACGCGCCCAAATTAAAAAGGTTCCCCGTCTGGGTGCCAAGGCCTTTGAACAGGCAGCTGGCTTCCTCCGTATCCCAGAAAGCAGCAATATCCTTGATAATACAGGAGTTCACCCAGAAAATTACGCTGCTGTCAAGGAACTCTTCAAACGCTTGGATATCAAGGACTTGAATGAAGAAGCCCAAAGCAAACTCAAGTCCCTTTCAGTCAAGGAAGTGGCGCAAGAACTTGACCTTGGACCAGAAACCCTTAAAGATATCATTGCCGACCTTCTCAAACCAGGTAGAGATTTCCGTGATTCCTTTGATGCTCCTGTACTCCGTCAAGATGTACTGGATATCAAAGACTTAAAAGTCGGCCAGAAGCTGGAAGGTGTGGTACGTAATGTCGTTGACTTCGGTGCCTTCGTTGATATCGGGATTCACGAGGACGGCTTGATTCATATTTCTCATATGAGTCGCAAATTTATCAAACACCCCAGTCAAGTGGTTTCAGTCGGAGATTTGGTAACAGTTTGGGTTAAAAAAATCGATACTGAACGTGAAAAAGTCAATCTGTCGCTCCTCGCTCCAGATGAATCTAACTGAGTATGTTCAGTCTGTTTCCCTCGAAGACTTTGGTAGACCTTTTATACACCAAGCCCAGTGGAATTCTCGTCTGCGTACGACAGGTGGGCGATTTTTCCCAAAGGATGGGCATTTGGATTTTAATCCCAAGGTTTATAATAAACTAGGTTTGGAAGTCTTTCGCAAAATCGTGCGCCATGAGCTTTGTCACTATCACCTTTATTTTCAGAAAAAGGGGTATCGCCATAAGGACCGAGATTTTAAGGAACTTTTGAAAGAAGTGGATGGACTACGCTTTGTACCACCTTTGAAAAGTCAGGATAGTTACCTAGTCTATCAGTGCCAATCTTGCCAGCAAATCTATCAACGCAAGAGAAGGATTGACACAAAACGCTATCGCTGTGGCATCTGCCGAGGTAAACTCGTTGTCTTAAATCGGCCTAAGGACTGATGTTCTTGGTCCCGTTTTATGCTATACTATTTGTAAGAATACCGAAAGAGGAAACAATCATGAATACAAAATTTTATAAAATGAGACGAAATCGTATGGTGTCAGGAGTTTTAGCTGGTCTATCAGACAAGTGGAAACTTGATGTAACCCTAGTACGCTTTCTCTTCGCCATTTTTACTGTGGCAAATTTTGGAATCGGTGTGATTATTTACATCATCCTTGCCTCTATCTTGCCAACTAAGGAAGAAATCGAAGCCGAAATGTACGGAACAGGACCACGCAAGCGTAAAGAAGCCCAAGCCATTGAAGACAATGATGGCTGGTTTTGGTGATAATAGTAGAAGCATGAACTTCGTCCAATAGGACGAAGTTTTTTAAACTTGTCAAATCAAATCCTGAAATGGTATAATAAATCAGTGAATACGATAATTTAGAGAGATTAATATGGCTAACGAGAATAAAACGTTTGAATTACAAAGTTCTGAAATTGACTTTGACTATGAACAGTTACTTGAATTAGAATATTCTTTAGAAAATAACCTTAAGGATGTTGTTGAACACATAGAGCAACTTGATATAGATAGAGAAAAATTACAAAATAATGAATACCTTCAAGAATCTATTGAAAATATAGTTTGGGAACAAGTACAACTTCAACTTGCTGCCCAAATAGGTGAAGAGTTTATTAAAGAGAACAACGGTCAAACTCTAGATTTACGAAAAGATGCACATATACAAACTGCTGAAAATTTTGAAAAAGGAAAATTAGCAACTCATAATAGAGATGTCGATTATCAAGAAAGATACGATACTTGGCAAAATAATTTTGTTAAAGATGACTTAGGAAATATTAAAACACACTCAACTCGTTCAGGAAAAATTGTAAATACTTTAACCAAAGATGCGAGAAAACCATTTGACGCAGGACGACCAACAGGTTCAAAAGAAAAAGGAACTCAGATGGATCATACAGTTTCTGCAGGAGAGATTATACGTGATCCAAAGGCAAATGCTTTTTTGACAAAGGAAGAGCAGATTGCTTTTGCAAATAGTAAAGTTAATCTTAACGAAATTAGGAGTGATATTAATCAAGCTAAAGGTGATCAATCAACAACTGAATTATTTGATAATCCAAATTCTAAAGGGCAATATGCTAGAGAAGTCCATAATGTTAGTTCAAAAGAAGAAAACCAGATGAGGGAAAAAGACAAAGGGGCACGAGCTGAATACGACCGAGTAAGAGATGAAGCTGAGAAGCGAGCTATAAAATTTGGTAAAAAATCACGACGTGATGAAGCATTAAAAGTTTCAGGAAAAGCTTTGAAAGCAGCGCTTTTACAGTTACTATCAGAATTTTTGCGAGAGTTAATTTCAAAATTTATCTCTTGGCTTAAAGATACAGAAAGAAACTTATCAACTTTTATTGAAAAGGTAAAAGAGGCCATCATTTCATTTGTAAACAACTTATCAAATCACTTATTAAACGTTGGGAAATCAGTGGTTACGATGATAGCTTCTGCGATAGTTGGACCTGTAATTAACACTTTTCTAAAAGCATGGACATTTATACACCAAGGTTGGAAGTCATTAAAAGAAGCGATTGATTATCTAAACAATCCAGATAACAAAGAAAAAAGTGTTCAGATAATGATGCTAGAAATCGGTAAAATTGTTGTTGCTGGTTTATCGGCTACTGGGGCAATTGTACTTGGAGAAACATTAGGAGCTTCTCTCACAGCTAGTTTTCCAGTCCTAGCTATTTCAATACCACTTTTGGGAACTATTGGTAGCTTGATTGGAACTTTTATGGGAGCGACCTTATCTGGAATTATTGGCGCTTTTGTATTAAAAATGATTGATCAGCAAATTGTCAATAAACAGATTACTGAATTAAGTTCTAAGAAAATTGATCAAAATAATGAAATGTTAGTAATCAAAGATCAATTACTAGATGTAAAGAGCATAAAGCTTCAAGTAGAAAAAGATTCTGTTATCAATACTATTAAGGAAAGACATGATCTGGCTGCTTCAATAATGAAAGAAAAGCTATCAGATATTTTTGTAGAATCTACAAGAGACGATAAAAGTGACTTTTATGAGATTGATAGTTTATTACAAGAATTATTAGATTAGGGAGATAAATATGGAACAAGAGGTATTTGAGCAAGAACAGGAAAAATTTGAAATAAATATTAGCCCATATGACTTCAACGAAGCTAAAGAGCACCTGAAAGAGTTTGCTGAACAGAGTCGAGATGAATTGTATTTTGATACAGTTAAAACTCACGATGATTTCTTTGGTTTTGAATTTACTGAGCATACGGTTACTGGTAAAGAGTTTAATACTTTAGTTGAACAAACTCAAAATTACATTTCAAAATTTTACGAAAAGCAACAAGAAACTATTGATGCGTTTAGTCAAGTGTATAAAGCTTTAGAGGGTCTAGATAAAGGTTATATTCAAGCGATTGTTACTACAGTAGCTGCAATTGAACATACCAATAAGAAAATTCAGCAAGAACAAGCTCGTATTGATAAAACAATCGAGAAGCAAGCATCTACACTCCAAGTACTAAAGCAATTTAAAGAAAAATTCAATGAAAACAATCATAAAGAAACCATTGAGGAACATGAGAATCGACTTTCTAAATTAGACGATAGAATTGTAAGCTTAGAGGATACAGTAAGCGTGCTTCCTTTGGAGCCTGTCTCGCATACTTCTGAAATTGAAGAACTCAGAAAAGAATTGAAAGAAAGTAAAGAACAAATTAAACTTATTTCTAGTCGACTTTTAACTGTTTTTATCATATCAGGAGTATCTATTGGAATGTTAATAATCACTTTAGTGTTTATGTTTTTGAGGTAAATTATGACTGTATCTCGTGACAAGCTAATTGAGAGCGCCAAAAAATTGGATCGACAACTGGGTAATGAGTCGACTTTTCTCACAAAAGTGAATGAGATTATAATTGATCATTCAGACACAAATAAAGTAGCAGATTTATATAAATCTATATATTTATTTCAAAAAGAGAATAAAATAAGCAAGATAAGTCAAATTCTAAAAGAATTATCTGATAATTTAGCTTGTTATTTAGGTTACTCTTATCTTTTTGAAATACTAGGGAAGGAGTTAGGAAAACGTAACAACTCTTCTTTGGATGAATTGATGAAGGAATTAAATCAATTAGTTGGTTTACAAAAAGTTAAAGAGGAAGTTTCGAGGTTAGTTATATATCAAAAGGTTCAGTCCAAAAGAAAAGAGTCTGGTCTAAAAGTACCAAAGAGAACTTTACATATGGCGTTTATGGGGAATCCTGGTACTGGAAAGACGACAGTGGCCAGAATTGTAGGTCGGATGTATTATCAATTAGGCCTTCTTTCAAAGGGGCATTTTACCGAAGTCTCCAGAACAGATTTAATCGCTGGTTATCAAGGTCAAACTGCTTTAAAAGTAAAAAGTGTCATTGAAAAAGCAAAAGGTGGCGTTTTATTCATAGATGAAGCTTATAGTATTACAGAAAATGACAATACGGATTCATATGGACGAGAATGTTTAACAGAATTGACAAAGGCTTTAGAGGATTCAAGAGATGATCTAATTGTTATTGTTGCAGGATATACTGATCCAATGAATCATTTTTTTGAATCGAATCCTGGTCTGAAGTCTCGCTTTAATTATTTTATAAATTTTGAAAATTATTCTTCTACAGAATTGTTAGATATTCTTGAAACACTAGCAAGGAAAGACGACTACCAAATAGATGACAAGCTGAAAGGAATATTATTAAATTATTTTAATGATAAGTTAGAAAGCAATCTTACCAATTTTTCTAACGGTCGTTTTGTTCGAAATCTTTATGAAGATTTAATAATGAATCAAGCAGTTCGAATTGATCAAAGTGAAAATTTGACTTCAAAAGATTTAACTTTGTTGATAAAAGATGACTTTTCTTTAGAACAAAGCTGTTCTACTTACATAGAAATATAATTAAATGAAAGAATACATTATCAAATCGTAGCTAAATGTTTTATTGGTTGATACATAATCAATACCGAACCTTAACCCTTGCATTCGCAAGGGTTTTCTTCTTGTATTTCATTTATGGTAAAATAGGTTTAGCGAAATTGCTTGATATTCCTCAATCTTACAAAAATGTAAGATTAAAGTCTCTTTTGTAAGGTTAGGTTATGGCAAGCTGTCTTTTTTTGCGATAAACTAGACTCATAAAGAACAAAGGAGCAAAACCATGAAAAGAATCTTACAAAAGAAAACAAGAAAACCAAGTCAAAAAGACATCGAGCGTGTTCAACTGGGATGCGCTATGATGCAAGCACAGTTTCAATTGATGGGATATTAAGAAGGAGAAGATCATGACACTTTTAGATGTAAAACACGTTCAAAAAATCTACAAAACACGTTTCCAAGGCAACCAAGTAGAGGCCCTAAAGGACATTCACTTTACCGTGGAAAAGGGTGACTACGTTGCCATCATGGGGGAGTCTGGTTCTGGGAAATCAACCCTGCTCAACATCCTAGCTATGCTGGATAAACCAACTCGTGGGCAGGTTTACCTGAATGGAATAGACACAGCCACTATTAAAAATTCACAGGCTTCGAGTTTCCGTCGTGAGAAGTTAGGATTTGTCTTTCAAGACTTTAACTTGCTAGATACCTTGTCTGTTAAGGACAATATCTTGCTTCCGCTAGTGTTATCACGCAAACCCATCACGGAGATGATGAAAAAATTGGTGGTGACAGCTGAAAATTTGGGCATCAACCAATTGCAAGAGAAGTACCCTTACGAGATCTCTGGTGGTCAAAAACAGCGGGTAGCAGTAGCACGCGCCATCATCACTGAACCTGAAATTCTTCTTGCGGACGAACCAACAGGAGCCCTTGACTCCAAATCATCAGCAGCTCTTCTAGATGTTTTTGATGAAATCAATGAGCGCGGACAAACCATTCTTATGGTAACTCACTCAACGGCAGCAGCAAGTAGGGCCAAGCGCGTTCTCTTTATCAAGGACGGCATTCTTTACAATCAAATCTATCGTGGAGACAAGACAGAGCGTCAGATGTTCCAAGAAATCTCTGATACTTTGACTGTTATGGCAAGCGAGGTGAATTAGTATGTTCCGATTAACCAATAAGTTAGCGGTATCTAACTTGATTAAAAACCGCAAACTCTACTATCCCTTTGCCCTTGCCGTTCTCTTAGCAGTGACCATCACCTATCTCTTTTACTCTTTGTCACTTAACCCTAATATTGGCAAGATCCGAGGGGGAGAAACTATCTCTATGACCCTCGCTCTCGGAATGGTGGTTGTTACCATCGCTTCAGGGATTATTGTACTTTATGCCAATAGTTTTGTCATGAAGAACCGCTCCAAGGAGCTGGGGGTATATGGTATGCTTGGTCTTGAAAAGCGCCATTTGATCAGTATGGTTTTTAAAGAGCTTCTTATTTTTGGTTCCTTAACCTTAACAGCTGGTCTCGGTCTAGGAGCTCTCTTTGATAAGCTAATCTTCGCCCTTCTTCTGAAGCTGATGAAGATGAAAGTGGAGCTCGTTTCGACTTTCCAACCAATTGTCTTTATCCTAGTTCTAATCGTCTTTGGAGCTATCTTCCTAGGTCTGATTTTTATCAATGCCTTTCGCATCGCACGCATGAATGCCCTTCAGCTCTCTCGTGAAAAAACCAGTGGTGAGAAAAAAGGACGTTTCTTAGGTCTTCAAACCATCCTCGGTCTAATCAGTATGGGATCTGGCTACTACCTAGCAGTTACAGTTGAAAATCCACTTTCTGCTGTTCTGATTTTCTTTGTAGCGGTCTTGCTAGTAATCCTTGGTACCTATCTCTTGTTTAATGCGGGGATTACAGTATTCCTACAAATCTTGAAGAAAAACAAACGTTACTATTACCAACCCAACAACATGATTTCCGTATCCAATCTCATCTTCCGTATGAAGAAAAATGCGGTTGGTCTTGCGACGATTGCCATTCTTTCAACCATGGTCTTGGTGACCATGTCTGCTGCAACTAGTATCTTCAAGGCTTCAGAAACCTTCAAGAAATTCATGAATCCACATGATTTTGGAATTTCAGGGCGAAATGTTGAAAAAGAAGATTTAGATAAACTTTTGAGTCAGTATGCTAGCGATAAGGGATTAACTATCACCAAAAAAGAAGTCTTTCGTCACAGTAATTTTGGCATCGAGAGTCAAGATGGAACCAAACTCCGTATCTTTAAAAAGGGGAATAACTTTGTCCAACCAAAAACCATTTTCATGGTCTTTGACCAAAAAGACTATGAAATCATGACTGGTCAAAAACTCTCCCTTTCAGGTAATGAAGTTGGGTTGTTTACCAAGAGTAAAGAACTTCAAGGGCAGAAAGAACTCACTTTAAATGACCAGACTTACACTGTTAAAGAAGAAATTAAAAATGATTTCGTTCTGGAACATGTGCCAAATCAGTTTAACATCCTCACATCTGACTACAATTATCTTGTTGTGCCTAATCTGCAAGCCTTTATTGATCAATATCCAGATTCCTCTCTCTTTGATCAACTTTATGGTGGTATGAATGTAACAGCTAGTGAGGAAGAACAGCTCAAACTCGCTGACGATTTTTCAAAATTCCTTAATAACTTTAATAGAGAATTAAACAAAGAGGGAAGCTATGTATACGGAAGCAATCTGGCTGATAGCAGTGCACAAATCAGTGCCCTCTATGGTGGTGTCTTCTTCATCGGTATCTTCCTTTCTATCATCTTTATGGTGGGAACGGTCCTCGTTATCTACTACAAACAAATCTCTGAGGGTTATGAAGATCGTGAACGCTTCATCATTTTGCAAAAAGTCGGTCTCGATCAAAAGCAAATCAAGCAAACCATTAATAAACAGGTCCTAACTGTTTTCTTCCTCCCATTGCTCTTTGCTTTCCTACACCTTGCCTTTGCCTATCATATGCTTAGCCTCATTCTAAAAGTCATTGGGGTACTAGATGCAACCATGATGTTGACTGTCACTCTGTCCATCTGTGCCATCTTCCTCATCGTCTATGTCTTAATCTTTATGATTACCTCAAGAAGCTATCGCAAGATTGTGCAAATGTAAAAAAGATACCTCGATGTTTATCGAGGTATTTCTTTTATCTTAAATGCTGAAGAGTTGTCCAAATAGGTAAGTCACTCCCATGGTCAGAAGTCCGATACAGAGGTTACGGATCATAGCCGTTTTCGTAGGTGCCTTGCCTAATTTAGCACTGGTATAGCCGGTAATAAGAAGGGAAAGCGCCACGATAAGAACAGTAGCTGGAATACGAAAGTCACTTGGAAAGACGGTGATCGAAAGCATAGGAGGAAGACTTCCCAGTACAAAGGCGATAAAGCTAGAAATAGCAGCATGCCAAGGATTGGTAAATTCTTCGTACTCGATACCGTATTTTTCCTCGACAAGGGCTTTGAGTGGATTTTTTAAAAAGGCCTTGTTAGTCAGGAGTTGGGCGGACGTTTCACACTCACCATTTTGCAGGTAAGCAGCATAGAGGGATTGTTTTGCAGATTCGATGTCCTTATCCAAGAGCAACTGTTCTCTGGCAACAGCGGCTTCTTCCGTGTCTTTTTGAGTGGATACAGAGACATATTCGCCACCTGCCATAGAAAAAGCACCAGCGAGGATAGCTGCCAATCCTGATAAAAAGATAATCCAGATATTACTCGTCGCACTAGCAACACCGATAACGACTCCAGCGATGGAAATAATCCCATCATTGGCACCGAGAACACCTGCACGCAGGATATTGAGTCGTCCTGCAAAGTTTGCATCAATTTCATGTTTTATTTCTGTCATAGTCATCTCCTTTCTCTCCATTATAGAGAAAAGAGTAGGGGAATACAAACTTTTTAAACTATCTGAAAAAAGTTCTACGATTCTAATTTTTAAGCCTTTTGAAGTTTCTCCGAAAAAGTAGTGCTATCCTACTGTACTGGACCTTTTTAAACTTATCTATGGTATAATAGAAGGTAGATTTATCAATTGGAGTATGAAGGATTTTATGATTAGACTTGTAGCAACCGATATGGATGGAACCTTTCTAGATGGAGAGGGTCGGTTTGATATGGAACGCCTTAAAAACGTACTTGTTTCCTACAAGGAAAAGGGGATTTATTTTGCAGTGGCTTCAGGTCGTGGTATCTTGTCCCTGAAAAAGTTGTTTGCGGATGTGCGTGATGAAGTGATTTTTATAGCTGAAAATGGGAGCTATGTTGAGTTTCATGGTGAGGATATGTACGAGGCTACTATGTCTCGGGATTTTTACTTGAGCACTTTTGAAGCTTTAAAGAAATCGCCTTATTTTGATGAAAGAAAAATGCTCTTGACTGGGAAAAAAGCTTGTTATGTTTTGGATACAGTGGATGAGACCTATCTGATGTTTAGCCGTCACTACAATGAAAATATACAAAAAGTAGCGAGTCTGGAAGATATCACGGATGAGATTTTTAAATTCACTACTAACTTTACTGAAGAAACGATAGAAGCTGGAGAGGCCTGGATCAACGAAAATGTTCCTGGTGTGAAAGCCATGACAACAGGTTTTGAATCCATTGATATTGTCTTGGACTACGTTGATAAGGGTGTGGCTGTTGTTGAGTTATCCAAAAAACTTGGTCTAACCATGGATCAGGTTATGGCGTTTGGAGATAATCTCAATGACCTTCACATGATGCAGGTTGTGGGCACCCAATCGCTCCTGAAATGCGAGACCAGAGATTTTAGAATTAGCAGAAGCAGTGATTGGCCATCATAAGGACCAGTCAGTGATGGCTTATATGGAGGGCTTGTAATGGCAGATATTAAATTGATTGCATTGGACTTGGACGGCACTTTGCTGACTACTGATAAAAGACTGACAGATCGTACCAAGGCGGTCCTCAAGGCTGCGCGTGACTGTGGCATCAAGGTCGTACTGACAACGGGTCGTCCTCTAAAGGCTATGGATTTCTTTCTCCATGAGCTAGGGACTGACGGTCAGGAGGATGAGTACACCATTACCTTTAATGGTGGTCTGGTGCAGAAAAATACGGGAGAGATTCTCGATAAAACGGTTTTTTCAATCGACGATGTGGCACGCTTGTACGAGGAAACTGAAAAACTCGGACTTCCGTTAGATGCCATTTCAGAAGGAACAGTCTATCAAATCCAGTCGGATCAAGAAAGTCTCTATGCTAAGTTCAACCCAGCTCTGACTTTTGTACCTGTCGCTTTTGAAGATCTATCTAGTCAGATGACATATATAATATGTGTGACTGCCTTTGCCCAAGAACCTTTGGATGCAGCGATTCAACAGATTTCTCCAGAATTGTTTGACCAATATGAAATCTTCAAATCACGTGAAATGCTATTGGAATGGTCACCGAAAAACGTCCACAAGGCAACAGGTTTAGCGAATTAATTAAACACTTGGGAATCGATCAAAGTCAAGTCATGGCTTGTGGGGACGAGGCCAATGACCTTTCCATGATTGAGTGGGCGGGTCTAGGAGTTGCCATGCAAAATGCAGTTCCAGAAGTCAAGGCAGTCGCGACAATCTTGTAACCCCCATGACAAATGATGAGTGATGCCGTTGCTTGGGCGATTGAAGAATATGTGCTAAGGAGAGTTAAAAAATGGGATTATTTGACCGTTTATTCGGAAAAAAAGAGAGCCAAAAAATCGAAGATGTTGTAAAAGAAGCACTGGAGAAATCTTGATTTGTCAGAAGAGGTTGAAGAAAACCAAACGGCTATCGAAGAAACAAGTCAGGAAGAGACAACAAGAGAAAAAGTGGAAGAAAACACCTGCTCAAGAAGAAATTCCTCAGTTCTCGACAGAAGAAGTTTATTGAACCAGAAGCAGTCGAGGAAACTGCTCAGGAAGAGCCTGAGCTAGAAGCTGATGAATTGGAACAATTCCAAGAGCCGGAAGAAGTTTTAGAAGAAGAGAACCAAGAAACTGTAGAGTTCGAAGAAGAGCTAGCTACTGAAGTTGTAGAAGAAGAACTTCCTCAGGTTGAAGAAACCGTACAGGAAAAATATGACCGCAGTCTCAAGAAAACCCGTACGGGATTCGGTGCTCGTTTGAATGCCTTCTTTGCCAACTTCCGTTCTGTTGATGAAGAATTTTTCGAGGAATTGGAAAGACTGCTCATCATGAGCGACGTCGGTGTGCAGGTCGCTTCGAACCTAACAGAAGAGCTACGCTATGAAGCCAAATTAGAAAACGCTAAGAAGCCTGACGCACTCCGTCGTGTCATTATCGAGAAATTGGTTGAACTCTATGAGAAGGATGGCAACTACGATGAACAAATCCACTTCCAAGACGGTTTGACAGTCATGCTCTTTGTCGGAGTCAATGGCGTTGGGAAGACAACTTCTATTGGGAAATTGGCTCACCGCTACAAACAAGCTGACAAGAAAGTCATGCTGGTTGCGGCAGATACATTCCGTGCTGGAGCTGTTGCCCAGCTAGCTGAATGGGGCCGTCGTGTGGATGTTCCCGTTGTGACAGGACCTGAAAAGGCTGATCCAGCTAGTGTGGTTTTTGATGGGATGGAACGTGCTGTAGCTGAAGGGATTGATATTCTCATGATTGATACAGCAGGTCGTCTGCAAAATAAGGACAAACCTTATGGCAGAGCTAGAAAAGATTGGTCGTATTATCAAGCGTGTCGTTCCAGAAGCAACCCCATGAACCTTCCTGGCACTCGATGCTTCAACTGGACAGAATGCCTTGGTACAAGCTAAAGAATTTTCGAAAATTACCCCTGTTACCGGTATTGTATTGACCAAGATTGATGGAACAGCCCGTGGCGGTGTCGTTCTGGCAATTCGTGAAGAACTCAATATCCCTGTAAAATTGATTGGTTTCGGTGAAAAAATTGATGATATTGGGGAATTTAACTCAGAAAACTTATGAAAGGTCTCTTAGAAGGCTTGATTTAATACAAAATCATAACCACCCGTCAAACGGGTGGTTTGTACCAGGGCTATAAGCCCAAATCACCAGCCAGCGCCTAAAGACGCTGGCTTTCACGTTGTTTCAAGCCTCATTGCTCTTGAATCGTCACTTGCCTCTCGAAGAGGCTTGGGTATTACTTACCACTATCCCTAAAGGGATCCTCATATTCTTTTACACTCAATTTATCTAGTGCTATATCATGCTTTCCCTGTTCTTGGATATATTTCCTAATGTGGCTTCATTGAGCCCTACTGTACTTACATAATAACCTTCTGCCCAGAAATGCCGATTCCCAAACTTATACTTGAGATTAGCGTGTTTGTCAAACATCATGAGTGCACTTTTACCTTTTAAATACCCCATGAAACTTGAAACATTTATCCTTGGTGGAATACTGACTAACATATGTACATGATCTGGCATTAAGTGACCTTCGATGATCTCAACACCTTTATAACTACATAATCGGTGGAATATTTCTCCCAAACTACTTCGATATTGATTATAAATGACTTTTCGTCTATACTTAGGGGTGAACACAATGTGATATTTACACATCCACTTTGTGTGTGATAAACTATGTGCCTTTTGTGCCATATTTTTCTCCTTTCGCTTTACAATTGGCTTGAACACCTTTATTGTATCGCGTTTGGAGTTTTTTGGTATAACCTTCGACGCGCACCCGCATAGCGGGTGGTTTATTTGTCTCGCAACTTACGGAGCGAGACGGACTAATAGTCACATAATAAATATCCTGCAAGATTGACTTGCAGGATATTTTTGCTATTCTAAACGGCCATCTTCACGATAGGCGATATCTGGTTGCCAGGTCCATTTAGCTCCATACTTTTCAAGTAAGTCAAAGCTAGCTTGTGGCCCCATACTTCCGGCTTTATAGTCATGAAGTGGAGCACCGTTTTCAGCCCAGAGCTCTTCGATACGGTCAATCAATTTCCACGAAGCACTTACCTCATCCCAGTGGCTAAAATTGGTTGAGTTGTTGTTCAAGACATCGTAGATTAATTTCTCGTACGGATCTGGTGAGGCTCCAGTAGCAGTAGCGTCAGTACGGTAATCCAGAGAGCTTGGTGCCAGATTGAATTCTTCACCGACTTGCTTCCCATTTAGGCTGAGAGAGAAGCCTTCTGTTGGTTGGATATAGATGGTCAAAATATTTGGTGCCAATGGTTCTCCAAAGATAGACTCCATTTGCTTAAAGATGATATTGACATGAGTCCCTTTTTCAGTCAGACGTTTCCCTGTACGGAAGAAGAAGGGAACACCACGAAAGCGATCACTGTCTACAAAGAAGGCACCAGATGCAAAGGTTTCTGTTGTAGATTCAGGATCGACATTTGGCTCGCTTCGATAGGAAATGTATTTCATACCATCTATTTTACCAGAGCGATACTGACCACGGATAAACTGTTCTTTCAATTCTTCCTCAGTTGGATGATAGAGGTTTTTAAAGACCTTTATCTTTTCAGCACGAATCTCATCTTTTGTAAAGCTAGCTGGTTTGTCCATGGCTAGAAGAGAGAGGAGTTGTAGAGTATGGTTTTGCACCATATCACGAAGGGCACCAGATTCATCATAGTAGCCACCACGTTCTTCTACACCCAAGCGCTCTGCAAAGGTAATCTGTACATTATCAATGTGCTCACGGTTCCAAACATTCTCAAAGATCATGTTGGCAAAACGAACAGCAAAGATACTCTGAATCATCTCTTTACCTAGGTAATGGTCAATACGGTAGATTTGCTCCTCATCAAAGGCCGCAAGGAGATCTTCATTGAGTTTGCTAGCTGTTTCGTAGTCCGTACCAAAAGGTTTCTCAACAATCAAGCGCTCAAAACCTTTGCCGTCAACGATGTTTTCAGACTTGAGGTGTTTGGCAATGGTCCCAAAGAATTGAGGAGCCATTGATAGGAAGAAGAGTTTGTTGTGGTCCGTTTGGTATTTCTCATCAAGTTCAGCCTGTAATTCACGTAAAGCGATGTAATTATCAGTATCATTAACGTCATGACTTTGATAGTAGAAATGACTTGCAAACTCTTGGGCTTGCTCGGTACTATCTGCCAAATCAAGGATGGACTCAACAACAACAGATTCGAAATATTCTTTACTCCAAGGTCTACGAGCTGTTCCGATAACTGCGAAATGCTCAGAAAGATTGCCTGATTTATAGAGTCTAAAAAGGGAAGGGTAGAGTTTGCGTTTTGCTAAATCTCCACTCGCACCGAAAATTGTAACAATAACCTTTGATGACATCTAGCTACCTAATTTCTATATTTTTTCCTAGTTGGACTAGGGATGAGATTTCCTCATTTTCATAGTCTTTATTTTATCATAATTTTCAAAAAAATCAAAAAATCCAATACGCAATTAAAAAACTGTAAGGATTTCCTTACAGTTTTGTTTTATACATTTAGGACCTTGTTCAAGAACTCTTTCAGTCGAGGGTGTTGTGGGTTATCAAAGATTTGGTCTGGAGTTCCATCTTCAAGAAATTCTCCATCCGCTGTGAAGATAACACGGTTGGCCACCTGACGAGCAAATCCCATCTCATGAGTTACGATGATCATGGTCATGCCTTGCTCTGCCAATTCCTTCATAACGTTTAGTACATCTCCGACCATCTCAGGGTCAAGAGCAGAAGTTGGCTCATCAAAGAGCATGATATCAGGATTCATGGCAAGTCCACGAGCGATGGCTACACGCTGTTTCTGACCACCTGAAAGGCTATCTGGATTTGCCTTAGCCTTGTCTGCAAGGCCGACTTTTTCCAGCAATTCCATCCCCAATTTTTCAGCTTCTTCTTTGGTCATCCGTTTGTGTTCAATAGGTGCAAAAGTGATATTTTCTAGGACGGACATGTGAGGAAAGAGGTTGAAGTGTTGGAAGACCATTCCCACGTTTTCACGAACATGGTCGACATTGGTTGATTTTTCAGTCAGATCATAACCATTTACTGTGATGTGACCACTCGTTACCTCCTCGAGAAGGTTAAGGCTACGGAGGAAAGTGGATTTACCAGAACCAGAAGGACCGATGATACAAACAACATCCCCTTCATAAAACTTAGTAGTAATGCCTTTTAAAACTTCATTTTTTCCATAATACTTATGCAAATCATTTACATCAATTTTTAGTTTTGCCATTAACGAATCCTCTTTTCTAAGCGTTTCGCTAGTCTAGTCAAAAGCGTGATAATTACAAGATAGAAGATAGCAAGGATTGCATACATCTTGAAACTTTGGTAGTTACGGGCGATGATGATCTTACCAGTTTGGAAGAGTTCAACCAAACCGATAGCAGACACGATGGTTGTATCCTTCAATGCAATAACAAATTGGTTAACAAAGTTTGGTAACATCAATTTAGTCGCTTGTGGCAAGATAATCTTACGCATGGTTTTTCCATAAGAGATACCAAGACTGCGGCTGGCTTCCATTTGCCCAACTGGAACAGCTTGGATCCCACCACGAACAATTTCAGCGATATAAGCTGCAGCATTGAGTGAGAGGGCGATGGTACCAGCTACAAAGTCGTTAATTGGACTTTGATGGCCTGTAATGGACTCGATGAAGTTTGGAATTCCCCAGAAGATGAAGGCTGCAAGAATCATCAAGGGAATACCACGGATAACGTCAACGAAAATCTCAGAGATGACACGAAGAGATTTGTATGGGCTAACGCTAAACATACCGAAGATAATCCCGATGACAATGGCAATTGCAAATGAAATAAGCGCTAGAGCAAGAGTGATTCCAAGTCCACTAAGAAGTTGTTTATAGTTGTTTTGAAGCAAGCCCCAGATAGTTGTTTCGTCAACCGTACTTGTAGAGTTAGTTGAAGATTCGCTAGCTAGATACTTGTCAAGAATCTTTTGGAATTCTCCGTTAGCTTTGAGGTTCGCAAGTCCATTATTGAACATCTGGATCAATTCTGGGTTTGTTCCTTTTTTAACGGCAAAGGCTGTTTCACCGATTGGAGTTCCAGCGATTGGTGTTTTCAATTTTTGACCTTGGCTGATAGAATATTTGAGAACTGGCTCATCATCCATCACGGCATCGATGGAGCCAGTGTTCAGACTGTCATACATAGAAGCCCCATCTGCAAAGGTTTTAATCTTATAGCCGTATTTGCTTTGATTTTCAGTAAGGAACGTTTGAGAAGCAGTTCCGTTTTTAACGCCGACAGTTTTATCCTTGAGGTCTTCATAAGAAACAATGGTGCTTGATTCTTTCACACCGAGAATCGTATTTGCTGTGTAGTAGGATTCTGAGAAGTCGAAGGTTTCCTTACGGGCATCTGTTACAGACATACCAGCAATGATACCATCTGCTTGTCCTGCTTGTACAGCACTAATGGCTGCGTCAAATCCTGGGTTGGTAATTTCAATTTCAAAACCTTGGTCTTTGGCAATGGCCTTGATGAGGTCCATATCAATACCGGTGTATTGATTGCTTGAATTTTGAAAGACGAATGGGGCGAAAGATGAGTCACTGGCAATAATGTACTTGCTTTTCAATGGAGTAGCTTTTTGTCCAGCAGCAGTAGTTGTCGTTGGGGTTGCCGTTGTTGTAGAAGCTGTCCATTTTTGGATGATTTGCTCCAAGCTACCATCCTTCTTCATTTGTGCTAGGGCTTCATTAAACTCGGTAACCAAGTGTTCATACTTGCTCCCTTTCTTGACACCAAAAGCAAAGCTTCCAACAGCCTCACCATCCATATTGATGCTGAGATCTTGTCCTTGGTTAATCGCATACTCAATAACAGGTTTGTCATCCATGATGGCATTTACAGCACCAGCACTTAGACTGTTATTCATCAAATCACCTGTATCAAAGGTTTTAATAGAGAAACCGTATTTATCTTTGATACTTTCGAGGAAGCGTTGAGCGGCAGTTCCGTTCTTAACTCCAACTGTTTTCCCGCTAAGTTCCTCATATTTGGTGATTTTATTCGCCTTTGTGGTAGCAATGACAACTTTTGTATCATAATAGGTATCAGACATGGTAAAGACATTTTCACGTTCTTTTGTTTTTGTCATACCTGCCATAATAGCATCTGCTTGACCTGACTGCACTGCATTTACAGCTGCATCAAAGCCAGGATAAGACATTTGGATGTTCCATCCTTTGATTTCTGCGACTTTATTGATAATATCAACATCAATCCCCTTATAGGTTTGATCTGAATCTTTAAACTCAAAAGGTGCGTAAGCTGTATCAGACACAATCTTAACAGTATCAGCTTTTGCCATACCTAGTGAGAAAATGGGAAATAAAATGAGCAAACATGCTAGTATTTTTTTCTTCATTTTTAGTCTCCTTTTCCGAATATTTTCCCATTATATCAGAAAATGAATGAAAAGGCAAATTTTTATATTTTCGTGTCAGAAAATATAACATCTATGTTTTCTTTTCCTTCTTGAATTGCTACTATAAAATGATATAATAATAGTATGTAATAGAAGAAATGAGGACAGGAACATGAAGAATAAAAGAATATTTAAAGACTTCCAATCTTCCCAAATGAGTTTAAATATTTACACAAGTCCTTTGTTAGCCTTTGTTTTTGTCTTTATAGGAGAGTTTGTTGCATATACTTTGTATGGTATTAGCTTGTTAGCTCTCATCGGACTTGCTAGAAACTTTGGAGAGTCTGGTCAAAATCTTGCAACTTACTTGCAAACCTTGCAGCAGAGCTTGACGGATAAAACAAGTGACTTTCGTTTAATTTTAGCATTGCTGTCCTTTGGTTTTATTCTCAACACTGTGTTCAGATGGACTAAAAAAGTTGAGAAAAGATCTATTAGAACCTTGGGATTTTATAGAGAAAGTTTCCTTAGCAGTCTTCTGAAAGGATTTGGCCTAGGTTTGGCACTTTTTCTTCTGACCTTGTTAGGTTTGATGGTCTTGGGGCAATATCGTTTGGAATCCATTCGCTTGAATCCTTATTCGCTTACTTTTGTCGTCTTTACTATCCCATTTTGGATTTTACAGGGGACAGCAGAAGAAGTGGTGTCCCGTGCTTGGCTCCTTCCTCAATTGGCCTCAAGAACAAATCTAAAACTTGCTATTGTTATATCTAGCGTACTTTTTACCCTGCTTCATGCGGGGAATTCTGGTCTAACACCTCTATCTCTAGCGAATCTCTTCTTATTCGGAGTTACCATGGCTCTTTACCTTCTCAAAACCGATACTGTTTGGGGTGTTGCAGGTATTCATGGGGCTTGGAATTTTGCTCAAGGAAATCTATTTGGGATTTTAGTTAGTGGTCAACCATCAGGAACGTCTCTGATGACCTTTTTACCACAAGGCAATCAAGATTGGCTATCAGGTGGTTCTTTTGGTATAGAAGGTTCTATCATGACAAGTCTGGTTTTGTTATTGCTGATTGTCTATCTCGCTTATCAATTAAAGAAAGAAAATGAAAGGATGTGACTTAGGTCCGTCCTTTTCTTCGTGAAAATGCTACAAGTATGCTAAAATAGGAATAGCACATCGAGAGAGGATTCTTATGATCAATCGGATTACAGATAATCAATTTAAACTAGTATCAAAATACCAACCATCAGGAGATCAACCCCAAGCGATCGAGCAGTTGGTTGATAACATTGAGGGTGGAGAAAAAGCTCAAATTCTGATGGGGGCGACGGGTACAGGGAAGACCTATACCATGAGTCAGGTCATTTCCAAAGTTAATAAGCCAACTCTGGTCATTGCCCATAACAAAACCCTAGCTGGTCAGCTCTATGGAGAGTTTAAGGAATTTTTCCCTGAAAATGCTGTTGAGTACTTTGTGTCCTACTATGATTATTACCAACCCGAGGCCTATGTGCCTTCTAGTGATACCTACATTGAGAAGGACAGTTCTGTTAATGACGAGATTGACAAGCTTCGCCACTCAGCGACTTCAGCCCTTCTGGAGCGCAATGACGTCATTGTCGTAGCTTCTGTCTCTTGTATCTATGGTTTGGGTTCGCCAAAGGAATATGCTGATAGCGTGGTAAGTTTGCGTCCAGGTCTTGAGATTTCGCGTGATAAACTCTTGAATGACTTGGTAGATATTCAGTTTGAGCGTAATGACATCGACTTTCAACGGGGAAGATTTCGTGTGCGTGGGGATGTGGTAGAGATTTTCCCAGCTTCCCGTGATGAACACGCTTTTCGAGTAGAGTTCTTCGGAGATGAAATTGACCGTATCCGAGAAGTTGAGGCTCTGACTGGTCAGGTATTGGGAGAAGTGGATCATCTGGCGATTTTCCCTGCGACTCACTTTGTGACCAATGATGATCACATGGAGGTTGCGATTGCCAAGATTCAGGCAGAGTTGGAGGAGCAGTTAGCTGTCTTTGAGAAGGAGGGTAAACTGCTAGAAGCCCAGCGTTTGAAACAGCGGACAGAGTATGATATTGAGATGTTACGTGAGATGGGTTATACAAATGGGGTTGAGAACTACTCTCGTCACATGGATGGTCGTAGCGAAGGAGAGCCCCCTTATACGCTTCTTGATTTCTTCCCAGATGATTTCTTGATCATGATTGACGAGAGTCACATGACCATGGGGCAGATTAAGGGCATGTACAATGGAGACCGTTCGCGTAAGGAAATGTTAGTAAACTATGGTTTCCGCCTGCCGTCTGCTTTGGACAATCGTCCTCTTCGTCGTGAAGAGTTTGAAAGTCATGTGCATCAGATTATTTATGTTTCAGCGACACCGGGTGACTATGAAAATGAACAGACCGAGACAGTGATTGAGCAAATCATTCGCCCAACAGGGCTTCTAGACCCAGAGGTGGAAGTCCGTCCGACAATGGGACAGATTGATGACCTCTTAGGTGAAATCAATGCCCGTGTTGAGAAGAACGAACGAACCTTTATCACCACTTTGACCAAGAAAATGGCAGAGGACTTAACTGACTACTTCAAAGAAATGGGTATCAAGGTTAAGTATATGCACTCAGATATCAAGACCTTGGAACGGACAGAGATTATCCGTGACCTGCGTTTGGGTGTCTTTGATGTCTTGGTCGGAATCAATCTCCTTCGTGAAGGGATTGACGTTCCTGAAGTAAGCTTGGTTGCCATTCTCGATGCTGACAAGGAAGGTTTCCTACGTAACGAACGTGGTCTTATCCAGACCATTGGACGTGCTGCTCGTAATAGTGAGGGCCATGTCATCATGTATGCGGACACAGTTACCCAGTCTATGCAACGAGCTATCGATGAAACGGCTCGCCGTCGTAAAATCCAGATGGCTTATAATGAAGAGCATGGTATCGTGCCACAGACAATCAAGAAAGAAATTCGTGACCTAATCGCCGTAACCAAGGCAGTTGCCAAGGAAGAGGACAAGGAAGTCGATATCAATAGCCTCAACAAACAAGAACGTAAGGAACTCGTCAAAAAACTCGAAAAACAAATGCAAGAAGCCGTCGAAGTGCTTGACTTTGAACTGGCGGCTCAGATTCGAGATATGATGTTGGAAGTCAAGGCGTTGGGATAGAGAGGAGAGGACTTATGACAATATTATCAGATTATAAATCAGGTATTGATGCTGATTCGCTAATTAAAAGTTTGAAAGAATTGGATATAGAGAAAAGAAAATCTGAACTTAAGAAACTTTTAAATAACTTTTTAAAATTATCTCCCAAAGATAGTTTATTAAAATTACCAGTAATTTTAGAGATTTTATTTGTATTTCATCAACTACTCGAAATAACAATTCATAGGGAAGTGTTAAAAAAATCAGAAAAAATTCTCAAAGATAATATCCAGCATTTTCTAGAAAATAAGTTGTTAAGAGAAAGCTTTTTCTGGTATTCTTACTCTCTTATAAAATATTTTGATAAAATTGAAGGTATAAAAGTATATCGAGATTTTTTTAAACAGGATAGTTTGTACGCAAAAACTATTAGTTATATTAGTTATATTAGTTATATTAGTTATATGAAAAAATCAAAAGAATCAAAAGATAGTGGAATTGATCAGGATATCATAGGATTCATACTTTCTTTGGTTTTTATCCTTTTTTATAGAATAAATATTAAAAAGACTGACTTAGAATCTGCGCTAAAAAAGACTCATGATTCTCTTGTATCTAAATATCAAAACAACTACTTGAATAATAAAAATATTGAAAGTAAAGAAATTTTTGAAAATTTCGAACCGAAAAGTTTAGTATCAATCAATGAGTATAATGAGTATTATGAAAATAATCCAGATGAATTCTATATAGAATTTTATTTATCATGGTTAGATTCTAATAGTTTAGATACAAATAAGTATTATGAAAATATTATTCAATCTATAATGCGATATAATAAATCGGATGTCATCAATACGCAAGCTTTTAATTTATTAGAAAAATGGGGGAAATTAGGAAATATAGATATAAGAAATTCAAATGACTTGGAAGGGTATTCTATACAAAATCTAGAAAAGTTTGCGAATACTTTGATTGATGAAATTCGAGTAACTTTAACAGTTGATATTGATAATTTAAAAAGACAAGAAAGATATGGTCACTATACAAAAATTGATACTTTGACTAAATTTTTAATTGTGGCTGCAAAATCCGACAAAGAATTCGAGCCTCCCTTTTTACGTTTAACGCATTCAAAGCAGCTTAACGATCCGATGGAAGGTCAGGCTTTGTATGAATATTTAGGTTTGGAGAGAAGTTCAATAGATTATCAAAATTCTAATGTATTTTTATCTTCTTTGACTACTGTATCGGACAGTTTACCAATGTGGACACAATATGCAGATAAATGCGAGGGAGCATTTGTAGAGTATGACATGGAGTATATACAGAATATTGTTGAACATGATTTTTTAGAATTTGTAAAAATTTATTATCTAGAAAATGATAAAGAAGATGAGTCTCTCGTTGGTACAAGACTTCACAGTTTAAAAATAATTATTACAGAATTGATGAATAAGGATGAGAGAAAAGTAGTTTCGGAGATTTCTAGTAATTTAGCCAAAATATCTTATCTTTTTAAGGTAGCAGACTATGAATATGAAAGTGAGTATCGTATTTTAATCAATTTTGATGATTCCCTTATAAAGGAACGAATATCGACTAGACGGCCATATGAACATAAAATAGGTTTAAAAAAGTTTAAAGAATCTAGCTATGAAGATTTTAGAAAATACATTCACTTAACTCCAATGGATGATGGGCGCTATGGATTGTTCGTATATATTAATCTTTTGCCTTTAAGATATTCGAAAGTAAAATTGGGATCAAAAGTGGTTGATCCAGACTACATAGCTCCATACTTGAAACTTGTTGATCCTGATATAGAGATAGAAAGTTCGAAAATTCCTTATCGTTGAGTTTAGAAAAAATTAAAGCTTCAAAGAAATTATAATCTTTTTATTAATAAGGAGAAGCTAGTAATGAAAAAATGGTTACTATTAATTTTCTTCATTGTAAATATTGTCCCTTTATTCTTTATTCTACGTTTTGCCTTCCTTTTCTTTACAACAACTTATGACATTTTCCCTGAAGCAAATCAAGCGGAAGTAGAGACAGCAGTAAGAAGAACCCTTGATTTGTATGGTTTTAAAGGAGATATGAAGGTTACGAAGTTTTCTAGAGATAAATGGACTTCTGAAAAATATAAAATTGAACACGATTATAGTGAAGAGGTTGATGGAAGTAGAGTCACTGTGAGTCATGCCTTGTTTTATCGTCCAAAGTCCTCAAAATACAATCCCCAAAAGACTGATGAAGAACTGGCCTATGATGGGACTACGAGAACCATGTTACAAGAATTTTCAGACATGGCTCATAAACTACTTAACCAGCATCCTGTCAGTATTTCTCACAAAGAGAAGGTAGAGAGTTTTTTTAAGCAATATGAAAATCCAAATCTAGAATATGTGAATAGTTACTGGAGTGTCGATACTGAATCTGAAAATATCCAAGACTATTATGCCCTCATTGAAAAGAACCGTAAGGAAGGGAAAGCTTTTCAAGGTTTGTATGATCTCCCTATTGATGAATTCTTGGGAAAAGAAATGATAAAAGGATACATCATCTATCGCGATACTGTTTTAGAAGAGGGTGAGAAAGATTATTTTGATAGTGAAGGCGGACTGACAGGATTTATTTCAAATGGGATAGATAATGCCGAGTTGCCAGATGCCTTTTATGAGGTTTCTTACTACTATGGTGCTAAAGGATATCGTTCGGGCAGTAGTGTCCCTTTAAAGGTTCAAAATCATAAGATGCTCTATTATGGAAGTAATTTTAACTAAAAATTTTATATGTAATAATTTGTGTTAAAATAATAGACGAGATAATTTAAAAGTGATGGATATTAGTCATTAGTTAGTATTTTGAATTTAAAGGAGAAATAAATAGTGAAAAATTCAAGTACTTTTAACAAGCTTATTTATACTGTCCTATATTCCTTACTGATAGCATTTGTTATCGCTCATTTCATATTATGGTCATTTGGTTTATCATTTACTCCGATTATTTGGAATATTTGGCTCTTTCTTCTAATTTTTACTCTATTTATTCGCTTTTTGAGGTCCTTTGCAATTCTTGATCTTCTATTTGGGATATTTGGACTGAAATTTATTCCCATAGCGTGGAATACAGGGATTTTTGTTCCAATTATTCTCTCTATTTCGCATATTTTTATTTACTTTTTAAAGGGGAAATATCGCTTCCTTGAAGGAGTGCGCAGTGCGATTTGTAGTTTTTATATTTGGTTATTTGTAATTGTCGTCTTCGCTTTTATTCCAAATCCTCCTGTTCCAATCACTATTGATTATGAAGTTAGGGAACAAGAAATTGTCATAACAAAAGGATATTTGCTTCATGATGTATACTATTATCATGAGCTGATCAATCCCTTTATCATGAAATCTGACATCAAGTCTGAAAAAATTATATAACAACTTAGAAAGTGAGTAAATTTATGTCCCGCTCCCAATTAACGATTTTAACAAACATTTGTCTGATTGAAGACCTCGAAACTCAGCGCGTGGTTATGCAGTATCGCTCTCCTGAAGAGAATCGCTGGTCTGGTTATGCCTTTCCTGGAGGTCATGTAGAAAATGGTGAGGCTTTCGCAGAATCTGTTATACGTGAAATCTATGAAGAAACAGGATTGCCTATCCAAAATCCTCAACTTGTCGGCATTAAAAATTGGCCCTTAGATACAGGTGAGCGCTATATTGTCATTTGTTATAAGGCGACTGAGTTCTCTGGTACCCTTCGCTCTTCAGATGAAGGAGAAGTTTCTTGGGTGCAAAAAGACCATATTCCAAACTTGGATCTGGCCTATGATATGCTACCCTTGCTCGAGATGATGGAAGCACCTGACAAGTCAGAGTTTTTCTACCCTCGCCGTACAGAAGACGATTGGGAAAAGAAAATTTTCTAATCCTTTACCAAATAACCTAACTGATCCAAGGCCTCCTCTATATAGTGGAGGTCTTGTTGTGTCTCAGCTTCAACAAGGTGGTAATGGATGCCGTCTGTCAATTCAGAAAGTGGTCTAAAGTCAGAATTTTCAACTTGTTCCAGAAAGTGCTGGACATCTCGACGACAGGTGAGTTTGAGCAGAGTTTCAATTTCACCATAAACGGGATGATCAATTAAGATATTTTGAACGCGTCCGCCATTATCTACAATAGCTAGAAGTTCCTGACCGATTTCTTCCAGTTCATGTTTCACTTTAAAGAGTTTGTGAACGTAGGGGCTGGCATCATTTTCTTTGTAGATATAACCACGATTGGTGGATAGGATAGGAGCCCCATCAGCTCGGAGAATAGCGATATCCTGTACAATGACTTGGCGCGTAACATGAAAGTGCTCAGCCAAGGTTTGACCATTGAGAGCTTTTGGTGCCTCTTTTAACAGTTTGAGAAGAGCTTGTTTGCGATCCTTTGTCATAGTTTTTCCTTTTAGCGACGTTTTCGAAGCACTTTATAGACAGCTAGTGCTAATGTATAGTCTACCATACTATGGACAATTGTGCCAAAACCAACTAGGACGAAGAGAACATAAAACATATTCTCAACGTTTGTCCCTGAAGTAGCATAGAAGATGATACAAGCTACCACTTCAGCGATAGCATGAACAACACCCAAAACAAAGTTAAAAATCCAAGATGCCTTTGGTTTATCCAAGGTTTCAGGGAATTTTTTTAAGTAAAATGCTCCTAAAGTACCAAAAACGATGTGAGAAAAGGCGCGAAGGACGATAACCATAGGATAGCCTGCCATCAGGAAGCCGAGACTAGAAGCAATAATCACAAAAGCAGCCATCAAAGGTGATAGGAACATGGCGATAAAGATGGCGATATGACTTCCCAAGGTGTAAGAAGCTGGTGGGATGACGATTTTAAAAGGCATAATGATTGGAATCAAAATCGCGATTGCTGTGAGTAGGGCAGTCATGGTCATAAACTGCGTTTTTTTCCGTATATCCATAAGAACCTCCATTTAACTGTATATACACAAGTATAGTACAATAAATAGATAGACATGTCAAGAATTTATTTTGATGTTATTAAAAATTTTCAAAAGTATAGGTGGTAGATTCAAAGGATTTTCATATATTTTCAAAATTTTAAACTAATGAATCCTTGGTAAATAACTTTTTATGAGTAGAAGATGAGCCTTTACTGGTGAAAACTAAAACTCCACCTTCAGGACGAAAGTGGAGTTGTTTTTTTATTTCTTCAAGGTTTCGAGACGTGGGACAATTGCTACTGTTAGAACGGCAGAAATGACAAGCTCGGCAATTGAGTTTGTAGAAATAACGGTTGCCAGGAGTTTTTGGATATTTCCATCAAAGACATTTCCAAAAAGAAAGAAGATTCCACCGAGGACAAAGACGGTATTTGTTAGGGAACCGAGAGCACCAGCTAGGATTAGCCCAGTTTTATTTTTCATCAGTTTATATACCAAGTAAGGAGTCAGACCAATCAAAATGCGAGGTAGGATGGCAATCATTGCGGAATAGATGTTTCCGTTTGGTACAAAAGGTGAGAAGAGGTAGCTGGTTGGAAGGATGGTAATCGTGTTTACCGTTAAGCTCAATAGCCCCATAAGAAAACCGAGTGTAACACCAACTCGTGGGCCGTAAATAATACTTGCAATAATAACAGGAATATGCACGATAGTTGGTTTAATTGGGAATGGGAATAGATTAAATAAGAGTGAGCTCAGAAAGTGAATGACCAACATGGTCGCAAAAAAGATAGCAATCGGAGCAATATTAGAGCGTTTTTTCATTGAGTGTTTCCTTTATTCTTTCTAAAATAATATCCAGGTCCGCTAGGGCGCCTTTTCCGTGATCGCCACAGGCTAGTAAAGATTCCTTGGGAGAGATTATCTGATAACCATAGGTCTCTAATGTTTTTAGATTAGCCTGAGTTGCCGGATGGTCATACATTTTTGTGTTCATGGCTGGTGCGACTAACTTTTTGACGTGGTCTGGCAGGGCAAGAGCTGTACTGGTAACCATGCTATCCGCAAAACCATGTGCTAGTTTGGCAATGGTATTAGCAGTAGCAGGGGCGACGATAAAAAGGTCGGTTTCTTTGCCTCTTTCAATATGATTGACTTGATCAGGATAGGGTTCCTGCATGACATCAAGGTGGACAGGATTTTGAGAGAGGACTTGTAGTGTCAAAGGTTGGATAAACTCTCTTGCTGCCTCAGTCATTAAGACAGTGACATGATGGCCTTGTTTCTTCAAGGAACTGACTAGGTCAGCTGATTTATAGGAGGCAATAGAACCTGTCACTGCGATGAGAATATTTGCCATGGCTTTCCTTTCTAAGAATCGTATGCTTGAATTTTTTCAAGGAGGAGGCTTGCAATTTCCTCTTTTGTTTGAACAGTTTGAAGATGCTCTTTCTCAACAAAGATTGCCCGATGCTGATTTGCTGAAATTTGAGTAAGGTCATTTGCAATGATCAAGTCAGCTTGGTTCTTGATAAGACTCTGTCTAGCAATTTCTATGAGATAATCCTCAGAGACATCAACTAGCAGTTTGAAACCAATCAGATGAATAGCAGGATTCCATTCTTTGACTAGAGAGATGATTTTGGGTGTTTTTTTCAGGAATAAAACCTGAACCTCATCAGTTGAAGAAATCTTAGTCTGATGATTCTGCTTGTTTAAGAATTCTTCTAGATTGGAGCTAGCCTGAACTTCCTCAAGCCCTGTCATATAAACAGGAGTGTAGTCAGAAACTGCCATTGAGTGGATTAAGACCTGGTAATCCTTAACAAGTTCTTGCATCACAACTAGAAGATCATTGGTATTTTTGATTTCTCGAATGGTTAGATAGGGATGAGGTTCTGGCTTCAAAGCTCGTTTTGTCGTTATCAAACAAACTTCATGCCCCGCAGCAAGTAAGGTTTCGGTGATGATTTTCCCCAAGCGACCTGTAGAATGGTTCGTGATAGAGCGGACGCTGTCGATAGCTTCACTCGTACCGCCCGACGTAACTAAAATTTTCATAGGACTATTGTACACAAAAATAAACGTTAAGTAAAATGAAAGCGATAAATTTTTGATAAAACGAAGGAATACTATAGTCTAAAACTATAAAAGCATATAAAATTTTAAAAAGCGCTATTATAACCCCTGAAATATTGATATTTACGAACGTTTAGAGAGTTTATGGATGTTAAAAATCTTGTTTTGTGTTATAATGAATTATCACATTAGAGGCTAGAGGAGTTTTGAATGAAAACAGATATTGAAATCGCACAGAGTATTGAGTTGAAGCCGATCGTTGATGTTGTTGAGAAACTTGGTATTTCTTACGACGATTTGGAATTGTACGGGAAGTACAAGGCTAAACTCAGCTTTGATAAAATTCGTGCAGTTGAGAGCAATCCAGTTGGGAAGTTGATCTTGGTTACTGCCATCAACCCAACGCCTGCAGGTGAAGGGAAGTCAACCATTACCATCGGTCTGGCAGACGCCTTGAACAAAATTGGTAAGAAAACGATGATTGCTATCCGCGAACCGTCTCTTGGTCCAGTAATGGGGATCAAGGGTGGTGCTGCAGGTGGTGGTTACGCCCAAGTCCTACCAATGGAGGACATCAACCTTCACTTTACTGGAGACATGCATGCTATTACAACTGCTAACAATGCCCTTTCTGCTTTGATTGACAACCACTTACACCAAGGAAATGAGCTGGGAATCGACCAACGTCGCATTCTCTGGAAACGTGTTGTGGACTTGAACGACCGCGCCCTTCGTCATGTGACCGTTGGACTTGGTGGTCCTCTAAACGGTATTCCACGCGAGGACGGTTTTGACATTACAGTTGCTTCTGAAATCATGGCGATTCTTTGCTTGGCGACTGATATTGAAGATTTGAAACGTCGTTTGGCTAATATTGTAATCGGTTATCGCTATGACCGTACGCCTGTTTCTGTAGGTGATTTACAAGTTGAAGGTGCTTTGGCTTTGATTTTGAAGGATGCTATTAAGCCGAACTTGGTTCAGACAATTTACGGTACACCCGCCTTTGTACACGGTGGTCCTTTTGCCAATATTGCTCATGGATGTAACTCTGTTTTGGCAACAAGTACAGCCCTTCGCTTGGCTGACTATACTGTTACTGAAGCTGGTTTTGGTGCAGACCTTGGCGCTGAGAAATTCCTTGATATCAAGACACCAAACTTGCCAACTTCTCCAGATGCGGTAGTCATCGTTGCAACCCTTCGTGCCCTCAAGATGAACGGTGGCGTCGCTAAAGATGCTTTGACAGAAGAAAACGTTGAAGCGGTTCGTGCAGGATTTGCCAACTTGAAACGTCACGTTGAAAATATCCGTAAGTTTGGTATTCCAGCAGTTGTAGCCATCAATGAATTTGTAACTGATACAGAAGCTGAAATTGCAGCTTTGAAGGAACTTTGTGCCTCAATCGATGTGCCAGTTGAATTAGCAAGTGTCTGGGCTGATGGCGCAGAAGGGGGTGTAGCGCTTGCCGAAACGGTTGTTAAGACTATTGCTGAAAATCCAGCCAACTACACTCGTCTTTATGACAATAACCTTTCTGTACAAGAAAAAATCGAAAAGATTGTCACTGAAATCTATCGTGGTACAAAAGTGAACTTTGAGAAGAAAGCTCAAACGCAAATCGCTCAAATTGTTCAGAATGGTTGGGACAAATTGCCAATCTGTATGGCTAAAACTCAGTACAGTTTTTCTGACAATCCAAATGTACTTGGAGCTCCAGAAAACTTTGAAATTACCATTCGTGAATTGGTACCAAAATTGGGTGCAGGTTTTATCGTTGCTTTAACTGGTGATGTCATGACCATGCCAGGTCTTCCAAAACGTCCAGCCGCTCTCAATATGGATGTTGAAAGTGATGGAACCGTTCTAGGATTGTTCTAATATTTAGATTATATTTAAAGAGTTTGGAAATGCTATCCAAGCTCTTTTTCTTATCTAGATATGAGGAGTTATCTTCAGCTGATGAGAGAGTTTTCTTCTACACGCAACCAGTCTAGGTAAAGATATTTTCCCTGATTTCTGATATAATAGAAACATTGACTTCAAGAGTAAGGAAGAGAAAATGAACGCATTATTGAATGGAATGAATGACCGTCAGGCTGAGGCGGTGCAAACGACAGAAGGGCCCTTGTTAATCATGGCGGGTGCTGGTTCTGGAAAGACTCGTGTTTTAACTCACAGAATCGCCTACTTGATTGATGAAAAGATGGTCAATCCTTGGAATATCTTGGCCATTACCTTTACCAATAAGGCTGCGCGTGAGATGAAGGAGCGTGCCTATGGGCTCAATCCAGCAACACAGGACTGCCTAATTGCGACCTTTCACTCCATGTGTGTTCGTATCCTACGTCGCGATGCGGATCATATTGGCTACAATCGGAACTTCACCATTATAGATCCAGGAGAGCAACGAACTCTTATGAAGCGCATTCTCAAGCAATTAAACTTGGATCCTAAAAAATGGAATGAACGGACTATTTTGGGAACCATTTCTAATGCTAAGAATGACTTGATTGATGATGTGGCTTATGCTGCCCAAGCTGGTGATATGTACACGCAAATCGTAGCCCAGTGTTATACAGCCTATCAGAAAGAGCTTCGTCAGTCTGAGTCCGTTGACTTTGATGATTTGATTATGTTGACCCTGCGTCTCTTTGATCAGAATCCTGATGTCTTGACCTACTACCAGCAGAAGTTCCAGTACATCCATGTTGATGAGTACCAAGATACCAACCATGCCCAGTACCAACTGGTCAAACTCTTGGCTTCACGCTTTAAAAATATCTGCGTGGTCGGTGATGCGGACCAGTCTATCTACGGTTGGCGTGGGGCTGATATGCAGAATATCTTGGATTTTGAGAAAGATTACCCTCAAGCTAAGGTAGTTTTGTTGGAAGAAAATTATCGTTCAACTAAAACCATTCTTCAAGCAGCAAACGATGTCATCAAAAACAATAAAAACCGTCGTCCTAAGAATCTCTGGACTCAGAATGCCGATGGAGAGCAGATTATTTACTATCGTGCAAATGACGAACAAGACGAAGCTGTTTTTGTAGCCAAAATCATCGATGAACTTGGTCGCACTCAAAACTTCCTCCACAAGGATTTTGCAGTTCTTTATCGGACTAATGCGCAATCCCGTACTATTGAGGAAGCCCTGCTCAAGTCCAATATTCCTTATACCATGGTTGGAGGGACCAAGTTCTACAGCCGTAAGGAAATCCGTGATATTATCGCCTACCTTAATCTCATTGCCAATTTAAGTGACAATATCAGTTTTGAGCGCATTATCAACGAGCCAAAACGTGGAATTGGCCCAGGAACCGTTGAGAAAATTCGCGACTTTGCGAATATGCAAGACATGTCTATGCTAGACGCATCAGCAAATATCATGTTGTCTGGCATCAAAGGAAAAGCAGCCCAGTCTATCTGGGATTTTGCCAATATGATTCTGGATTTGCGGGAACAACTGGATCAATTAACCATTACAGAGCTGGTTGAGGCGGTTCTAGAAAAAACAGGCTATATCGATATTCTTAATGCCCAAGCGACCTTGGAAAGCAAGGCTCGGGTTGAAAATATCGAGGAATTCCTTTCTGTTACCAAAAACTTTGATGACAATCCTGATAGTCAGGAAGAAGAAACAGGTTTGGATAAACTCAGTCGTTTCTTGAATGACTTGGCTTTGATTGCAGACACAGATTCAGGTAGTCAGGAAACATCTGAAGTGACCTTGATGACCTTGCACGCTGCTAAGGGACTCGAGTTCCCAGTTGTCTTTATCATTGGGATGGAGGAAAATGTATTTCCGCTTAGCCGCGCAGCTGAAGATCCTGATGAACTGGAAGAAGAACGTCGTTTGGCCTATGTAGGAATTACGCGTGCGGAGAAAATTCTCTATCTAACCAATGCCAACTCTCGCTTGCTTTTCGGTCGTACAAATTATAACCGTCCAACACGTTTCATCAATGAAATCAGTTCGGACTTGCTTGAGTATCAAGGTTTGGCTCGACCAGCGAATACTAGCTTTAAAGCCTCTTATAGCAGTGGTGGGATTGCTTTCGGTCAAGGTATGAGCTTAGCTCAGGCCCTTCAAGAACGGAAACGCAATGCTGCACCAAGCTCTATCCAGTCAAGTGGTCTTCCGTTTGGACAGTTTACATCCGGAAATAAAAAAGATTCAAGCGATACCAACTGGTCTATTGGAGATATTGCACTTCACAAGAAATGGGGAGAGGGTACTGTTCTGGAAGTCTCTGGTAGCGGTGATACTCAGGAACTAAAAATCAATTTCCCAGAAGTAGGTCTGAAAAAACTCCTAGCCAGCGTGGCTCCAATTGAGAAAAAAATCTAATTTTTCATCCTTCTCACGAATAATAAAGTGAGGAGGATTTTTATGTATAGTATTTCATTTCAAGAAGATTCACTCTTGCCTAGAGAAAGATTGGTTAGAGAAGGAGTAGAAGCCCTGAGCAATCAAGAATTATTAGCCATTCTGCTTAGAACCGGAACGCGTCAGGCTAATGTTTTTGAAATTTCCCAGAAAGTCTTGAACAGTCTGACTAGTCTAACTGATCTAAAAAAAATGACCCTGCAGGAATTGCAGAGTCTGTCTGGTATTGGACGGATTAAAGCCATTGAATTACAAGCTGTGATTGAACTGGGACATCGTATTCACAAACATGAAACCCTTGAGATGGAAAGTATTCTCAGTAGTCAAAAGCTAGCCAAGAAAATGCAACAGGAACTTGGGGACAAAAAACAAGAGCACCTAGTGGCGCTCTATCTCAATACTCAAAATCAAATCATTCATCAGCAGACCATCTTTATCGGATCTGCAACACGCAGCATTGCTGAACCGAGGGAAATCCTTCACTATGCTTTGAAGCATATGGCTACCTCTGTGATTCTTGTTCATAACCATCCATCAGGCGCTGTATCGCCTAGTCGAAATGATGACCATGTCACTAAACTAGTCAAGGAAGCTTGCGAACTGATGGGAATTGTTTTCTTAGACCACCTAATTGTCTCGCACTCGGATTACTTTAGTTATCGTGAAAAGACAGATTTAATCTAGAGTTCGTTAACAACATAGTCAAATAGTGTTTTATCCTTGGGGCGGTTTTCAAAGAGAAATTCAGGATGCCATTGAACACCAAGATAAGGGAAGCCGTCCGTAGTTGTCACTGCCTCAATTATTCCATCTTTAGGATCATGTGCTACAACCTTAAGATTAGGAGCTAAATCTTTAATGCTCTGGTGGTGGAAGGAGTTGATATGAGAGATTTCTCCATAGATCTCTCGGAGAATTGTATCAGGTTCCGTTACGAGGCGTTGGGTTGTGTATTCGGCTGAACAGTCCTGCCAATGATCCTCAATATCTTGGTGAAGCGTGCCGCCCATGGCGACGTTGAAAAGCTGAGTACCCCTACAAACAGAGAAAATTGGTTTCTTTTGCTTAATCGCTTCTTTGATAAGTGCTAGTTCAAAAATATCTCTTTGAAGGTGGTAGTCATCACTATCAATAGCCTTTAGTTCACCATAGTATTTTGGATCAACATTTTGCCCACCCGTTAGGATGAGCTTATCAATGATACTGATGTAATGGGTAGCCATTTCTTGATCACCAATCGGTAGGATGATGGGAATTCCGCCAGCGTCCTTGACTCCTTCAACAAAGCCCTTTGCTGCATAGCTCATCATGATGTCATCATCTGGATGAGCTTTTTCATTTCCTGTAATCCCAATAACTGGTTTTTTCATAAATGCTTTCGCTTTCTAATCCTCTTTACGCATAAAATAGAGGAGGGTTTGGAGTTCGCTTGTCAAATCGACATACTGAACGACCACATCTTTTGGAAGGTGGAGATGAACAGGGGAAAAACTGAGAATACCTTTTATACCTGCATCGACCAAAAGATTGGCGACTTCTTGTGATTTAACACTTGGAACAGTTAGGATAGCAGTTTTAACATCTGCTTCTTTGATCTTTTCTTTAATCTGAGAGATGCCATAGATCGGAATTCCATCAGGTGTCTGGGTGCCGACTTCTGGATGGTCATCTAGGTCAAATGCCATGATGATTTTCATCTTGTTACGCTCATGGAAGCGATAGTGGAGAAGGGCATGCCCCATATTACCAATTCCAACCAACATCACATTGGTGATGGAGTTATCATTTAGGAGTTCAGCAAAAAACGTCATCAGTTTTTTAACATCATAACCGAATCCACGACGTCCAAGCTCACCAAAATAAGAAAAATCACGTCGAACAGTAGCAGAGTCAATACCGATAGCTTCAGCAATTTGTTTAGAATTTGCTCTTTCAATTTTTTCTGTGTTAAATCGTTTGAAAATTCGATAATAAAGAGAGAGTCGTTTTGCTGTTGCTTTTGGAATAGTAGCAGACTGTTTATCTTTCACAAAATCACAACCTTTCTATGCTTCTATTTTATAGAAAGTTTGTGAAAAAATCAACAAAAACAAGAAAAAACTAAGAGAATTCTTAGTTTTAATCTGAAAAATTAGTTTGTGATAAAAAACGGTAGAGATCGCCAACTAATCCTTGATAAATCACTTTATCATTCAGTGTTAAGGAGCTGATTAGGAGAGTGTCGGGCAGGGTAACACAGCCTGATAGTGATAGCATAAGCTCTTCGTAATCGGCAAATTCAAGTGTACGTTCTACTTGATAGCTATCTTTATAAGTCAAACGAAACATAGCCAATCATCTCTCTTCTTTTGTGAAGATTCCGCGTTCTACAAGACTGTCCATGAGGAAGTAGAATTTTTCTTGGTGGATATGATGATCTTCTGATTTAAAGATATTCACCAAACGAAGACCTGATTTGTCAGTGATATTAATTTTAACACCTGTAAGCTCTTTGTTGATGATAATTTTTAGTAGGAAACCTTCACCACTATTAGGAACTTTTTCAAGTAGACGAGTCAGTTCGTAGTTTCCGACTTTTGTTTCAAAGAAAGTATTGTCTTTTAGTGTAAACTTTTTTGCAGATGGACTAAGTGTATAGTCGTAGCGGCAGTTTTGTAGTTTAATGGTTTTTTCGAATGCCATTAGGTTAATCTCCAATAATATTTTTTAAGGTTTGAGCCAGTTGTTTCAGTTCTTTCTCGGTATTAAGGGGAGAAAGACTGATACGGACAGACTCTTTTAAACGATGGGAATCAGACCCATAAAAAGCTTCTAGGACATGGCTGGTCTGCACAATACCAGCAGTACAAGCAGAACCAGTTGAGATTGAAATTCCTTCAAGGTCTAACTGGAGCAAGAGCAAATCATTTTTTTGACCAGGGAAGCCAATGTTGAAAACATAAGGAAGTTGATGTTTGTTTTCATTGAGATAGTAGTTGAGACCTGCAATTTCTTCTAGAAAAGCAGTTTTTAATCTTTCTAGTTTTTGGTAATGCTCAGCCTGATGATCCAAGTCTTCTTTGAGGGCAGCAACCATACTGACGATGGCAGCAAGGTTTTCTGTTCCAGCCCGTTTCTTTTGTTCTTGGTCCCCACCGTGAAGATAGGAATCAAAGTCCATAGACGAAGCGTAAAGAAAACCAATTCCTTTTGGTCCATGGAATTTATGAGCAGAAGCGCTAAGGAAATCAATTCCTAATTCTTCTGGATGGATAGGGATTTTCCCGATAGCTTGAACAGCATCAACATGATAAGCAGCAGGATGGTCTTTTAAAACACGTCCAATCTCAGCAATTGGCAAGAGACTGCCCGTTTCATTATTGGCATACATAGTAGAAACTAGGATGGTATCGTCACGTAAAGCCTCTTGAATTTGCTGGGCAGTGATTTCTTGATTTACTGGTTGTATAATTGTCACTTCAAAGCCAAAATGTTGAACCAGATAATCAATGGTTTCAAGGACAGAATGGTGTTCAATAGCTGTCGTGATGATGTGTTTTCCACGCTCTTGATGACGGAGACAATAGCCGATGATAGCGGTATTGTTACTTTCTGTACCGCCAGATGTGAAAAAGATTCGTTGTGGCTTAGTTCCAAGTAAGTGAGCCAAGTCCTGACGGGCTTCACGGAGCAATTTGCCAGCATGGCGACCATGACTGTGAATACTTGAAGGATTCCCATGGGTTTCCTGCATGACCTTGGTCATTTCTGCGATAGCTACTGCTGACATAGGAGTAGTGGCAGCATTGTCCAAATAAATCAAAGAATCACCTTATTCCTTTTTATTATATGCAAAGAGTGGGCTAACTGGTTTTCTTTCGTGGATACGGACGATGGCATCACCAATCAATTCGCTAGCGGTGATATAACATACATTTTCCGGAGTTCTTTCTTTGGTTGCTACAGAGTCTGTCACAAGGATTTCTTTAATGTTAGCCGCGTCAAGAAGCTCAGCAGCTCCTTCTACAAAGAGTCCGTGACTAGATACGGCATAAATCTCAGTAGCACCTCCGCGGTCGACGATTTTTGCTGCTTCTGAGAAAGTACGTCCAGTATTTAGGATATCGTCAATCAAGATGGCCTTCTTGCCTTCAACATCACCGATGATATAACCTTGACTCCGCTCTGAGTCATCTTGAGCATAGTCGATGATTGCGATTGGTGCATCTAAATATTCAGCTAAGCTGCGGGCACGTTTGACGCCAGAGTTTTTTGGACTAACAACAACGACATCTGATCCCAGCAACCCTTTATCGCTGTAGTGTTTAGCAAAGAGAGGAATTGTATAGAGGTTATCTACCGGAATATCAAAGAAGCCTTGAACCTGAACAGCGTGGAGGTCAAGCGTTAGAACACGACTTACACCAGCCTTGACAAGCATATTGGCAACCAGTTTTGCAGTGAGAGGTTCGCGAGAAGAAGCGATACGATCCTGACGAGCATAACCAAAGTAAGGAAGAACAACGTTGATACTATGAGCACTTGCACGTACACAAGCATCGACCATGATTAACAACTCCATCAAGTGGTTGCTAACGGGGTAGCTGGTTGATTGGATGATGTAGACATCGTAACCACGGACACTCTCTTCAATGTTGACCTGGATTTCTCCATCAGAAAATTGGCGTGAAGATAATTTTCCGAGAGGTACCCCAACCGTTTCTGCGATTTTTTGTGCAATTTCATGATTGGAATTAAGTGCAAAAAGTTTCATGTTGTTTCTATCTGACATTATAGACCGTCCTCTGTAAACTCTAAATATTTTATCTCCATTATTTTACCAGAAAATGGAGATTATTTCAGCTTTTTTTCATGCTTTTAATAAAACGAATTAATTTTGAAGGAGCTTTTTGGTAAGTGATATTATTTTCTGAAAGAAATTGCTGAAAATCTCGTTTTCCTTTCTCGTGATCAGTGACCTCTAGTTCCAGTTCGTAGTCTGTATGATCAAAGTAGTGACTTTCATCTAGTGCCATTAGACCAATCGACGTTTCCATTTCGTAACGAATAGTTGCAAGACAACCCAGAACAAACCAGTCTTGGCTTAAAATACCAATCTTAGCAAGTTCCTCTAGAACGAGTCCTTGAGGAAGTATTTGTTTTTCTAGGTAAGATTCAGCCTCTGGAAGATTCAGTTTCTGATTGTATTCCATATTTCCTACAGTTTGTGGCACCTTCAAGGTCAACTCCGCCCAATCTGAAAAGGTGCGAATGCGCATGGCAACCTTTTTTTCACGCAATCGGAAATCAGGTGTATCAATGTAGTAGTTTTTCTGTAGGACGGGTTGGATATGGGAAAACTGTTCTTTTAAATGATCGTAATCCTCTTTTTTCAGTAGTGTTTTCAGTTCAATTTCTAAATGTTTCATTTTTCTAACCTTTTTTCTATCTTTGAAAGCGATTTATGGTATAATGGACAATGTATTTATTGTATATGATTGTAGTGAAAAAATCAAAAATTTTCAACAACACAATCACATACCAAAAGGGAGAAAATATGACCATAGAATGGGAAGAATTTTTAGATCCTTACATTCAAGCTGTTGGTGAATTGAAGATTAAACTTCGTGGGATTCGCAAACAGTATCGTAAACAAAACAAGCATTCTCCGATTGAGTTTGTTACTGGACGGGTGAAGCCGATTGAAAGTATTAAGGAAAAAATGAATCGCAGAGGGATTGGCTACGATACTTTGGAACATGACTTACAGGATATCGCGGGTTTGCGGGTCATGGTGCAGTTCGTCGATGATGTTCAGGAAGTTGTTGCGATTTTACGCAAACGCCATGATATGAGAGTAGTACAGGAACGTGACTACATCACGCATCGGAAGGCTTCGGGCTATCGCTCCTATCATGTGGTGGTAGAGTATACAGTTGACACCATCAGTGGTGTTAAGACGATTCTGGCTGAAATTCAAATCCGGACTTTAGCCATGAATTTTTGGGCTACGATTGAGCATTCGCTCAATTATAAGTATCAGGGGGATTTCCCAGAGGAGATCAAGAAACGCTTGGAGATTACAGCTAGAATTTCCCATCAATTGGATGAAGAAATGGGAAAAATCCGTGATGATATCCAGGAAGCGCAGGCTCTCTTTGATCCATTGAGCAGAAAATTAAACGATGGTGTAGGAAATAGTGACGATACAGATGAAGAATACAGGTAAACGAGTTGACCTCATAGCAAATAGAAAGCCACAAAGTCAGAAGGTTTTGCATGAGCTGAGGGAAAAACTAAAGAAACAACATTTTATACTGAATGATACCAATCCCGACATCGTTATTTCGATTGGTGGCGACGGGATGCTTTTGTCTGCCTTTCACAAGTATGAGAATCAGTTAGACAAGGTTCGATTTGTAGGTGTTCATACAGGGCATTTGGGATTTTACACAGATTATCGTGATTTTGAGCTGGATCAATTGGTGACCAATCTTTTACTAGATACTGGTGCCAAAGTTTCTTATCCAGTCTTGAATGTTAAAGTAACGCTTGAAAATGGAGAAGTGAAAATCTTCCGGGCCTTAAATGAAGCCAGTATCCGTCGATCGGACCGGACCATGGTTGCGGATATCATCATTAACCATGTTCCGTTCGAGAGATTTCGTGGAGATGGAGTGACTGTTTCAACGCCGACGGGAAGTACCGCCTACAACAAATCCTTGGGTGGAGCTGTCTTGCATCCTACCATTGAAGCCTTGCAGTTGACGGAGATAGCGAGTCTTAACAACCGAGTTTATCGAACACTTGGTTCTTCGATAATCGTTCCGAAGAAAGATAAAATCGAGCTTTTACCGACTCGTAATGACTATCACACATTATCGGTTGACAATAGCATCTATTCTTTCCGAAATATAGAACGGATTGAGTACCAAATAGACCATCACAAGATACACTTCGTAGCGACGCCAAGTCACACTAGTTTCTGGAATCGCGTCAAAGATGCCTTCATCGGCGAGGTGGATGAATGAGGTTCGAATTTATCGCAGATGAGCACGTCAAAGTCAAAACATTCCTCAAGAAACACGAGGTTTCTAAGGGACTTTTGGCTAAGATTAAGTTTCGAGGTGGGGCTATTCTGGTCAATGGCCAACCTCAAAATGCGACTTATCTCTTAGATATTGGAGATAGGGTTGCCATTGATATTCCAGCAGAGGAAGGCTTTGAAAGCCTGGAGGCAATCGAGCGACCACTCGATATCTTATATGAGGATGACCATTTCCTGGTTTTGAATAAGCCTTATGGAGTAGCTTCCATCCCCAGTGTCAATCATTCCAATACCATTGCCAATTTTATCAAGGGCTACTTTCTCAAACAAGAATATGAAAATCAGCAAGTTCACATCGTGACTAGGCTTGATAGAGATACTTCTGGTTTGATGCTTTTTGCCAAGCATGGCTATGCTCATGCACGTTTAGACAAGCAACTGCAACGAAAGTCTATCGAAAAAAGGTATTTTGCACTGGTTAAAGGAGACGGTGTCTTGGATCCAGAAGGGGAAATTATTGCACCGATTGCACGTGATGTGGACTCCATTATCACGAGGCGGGTCGCCAAAGGTGGGAAATACGCCCATACATCTTACAAAGTTGTAGCGTCTTATGGAGATATTCATCTAGTCGATATTCGCCTGCATACTGGTCGAACTCATCAGATCCGAGTGCATTTTTCTCATATTGGCTTCCCCTTGTTGGGAGATGATCTCTATGGAGGCAGCCTAGACGATGGGATTCAACGCCAGGCCTTACATTGTCATTCCTTATCCTTTTATCATCCATTTTTAGAGCAACAATTGGAACTGGAAAGTCCTCTGCCGGATGATTTTAGCACCCTTATTACACAGTTATCAACTAATACTCTTTAACATTCTATTTTTGAGTATAATTAATTATCTTAAAGGAGAAAACTCATGGAAGTTTTTGAAAGTTTGAAAGCCAACTTGGTTGGCAAAAATGCTCGTATCGTTCTCCCTGAAGGAGAAGAACCTCGTATCCTTCAAGCAACAAAACGCTTGGTCAAAGAAACTGACGTTATTCCAGTCTTGCTCGGGAATCCTGACAAAATTAAAATTTATCTAGAAATCGAAGGAATTATGGAAGGATATGAGGTGATTGACCCACAACATTATCCTCAATTTGAAGACATGGTTGCTGCGCTTGTAGAGCGCCGCAAAGGTAAAATGACAGAAGAAGAAGCTCGTCAGATCTTGGTAGAAGATGTTAACTATTTTGGTGTAATGTTAGTTTACATGGGCTTGGTAGATGGTATGGTTTCAGGTGCGATTCACTCAACGGCCTCAACTGTTCGTCCTGCACTTCAAATTATTAAAACACGTCCAAATGTTAAACGTACTTCGGGTGCCTTTCTAATGGTTCGTGGAACAGAACGTTATTTGTTTGGTGACTGTGCCATCAATATCAATCCTGATGCAGAAGCTTTGGCTGAAATTGCGATTAACTCGGCTATTACAGCTAAAATGTTTGGAATAGATCCTAAAATTGCTATGTTGAGCTACTCTACTAAAGGTTCAGGTTTTGGAGATAGTGTTGATAAAGTTGTTAAAGCAACAAAACTTGCACACGATTTGCGTCCTGACCTTGAGATTGATGGTGAGTTGCAATTTGATGCGGCCTTTGTTCCTGAAACAGCTGCCCTTAAAGCACCAGGTAGCAACGTTGCTGGTCAAGCAAATGTCTTTATTTTCCCTGGTATCGAAGCAGGAAATATTGGCTACAAGATGGCAGAACGTCTTGGTGGCTTCGCGGCTGTAGGTCCCGTTCTACAAGGTTTGAACAAGCCAGTAAACGACCTTTCTCGTGGATGTAATGCAGATGATGTGTACAAGTTAACCCTTATCACAGCTGCCCAAGCGGTTCATCAATAAGAAAAAGGCCTCTTTCCTTTGGGAAGAGGCTTTTTAGCGCTAATAAAAGGACAGTTAGAAGCTTCTATGTTATACTAGATATATGTTAGATTTGAAAGAATACGGTGTTGACATGTGGCCAGAGGAGAAGATTTCCTCTTTCCGCGAGAAGCTCCTCAACTGGTACGATGAAAACAAACGGGATTTACTCTGGCGTAGAAGTAAAAATCCTTATCATATCTGGGTTTCTGAAATCATGCTCCAGCAGACTAGAGTAGACACAGTCATTCCCTACTATGAACGATTTTTGGACTGGTTTCCAACTGTAGAAAGTTTGGCAAATGCGCCTGAGGAGCGTTTACTGAAAGCTTGGGAGGGGTTGGGCTATTATTCCCGCGTACGCAATATGCAGTCGGCGGCTCAGCAGATTATGACAGACTTTGAAGGGGAATTTCCAAACACTTACGAAGGAATTTCTAGCTTGAAAGGGATTGGCCCCTATACTGCGGGAGCCATTTCCAGTATCGCTTTTAATCTACCCGAGCCAGCAGTTGATGGCAATGTCATGCGAGTTTTGGCACGCTTGTTTGAGGTAAATTATGATATCGGCGTTCCTAGTAATCGAAAGATTTTCCAAGCCATGATGGAAATCTTGATTGATCCAGAAAGGCCGGGAGATTTTAATCAAGCTTTGATGGACTTGGGCTCTGATATAGAGTCTCCAGTTAATCCTCGACCTGAAGAAAGTCCTGTTAAAGACTTTAGCGCAGCGTATCAGAAGGGAACCATGGATCGATATCCGATTAAAGAACCTAAGAAAAAGCCTCTTCCAATCTATCTCAAGGCTTTGGTTGTGCGCAATGATCGAGGTCAATATTTACTAGAGAAAAACGAAAGCGAAAAACTGCTAGCTGGATTTTGGCATTTCCCCTTGATTGAAGTCGAAGAATTTTTTAGAGAAGACGATCAGCTAGATCTTTTTTCTCAAGTCAAGGAGAATAACAGAGCATTTGGACCAAGCCCCCAAGAAAGTTTTGAGCAGGATTATGATTTGGAGGTTAATTGGTCCCATCAAGTTTTTGATCAAGTCAAGCATGTCTTTAGTCATCGTAAATGGCATATTCAAATCCTATCAGGTCAGGTGACAGAATCAAAACAGTTCTCTGACAGAGAAATTCGCTGGGTTTCTTCTCAGGAATTTTCTGATTATCCATTTGCTAAACCTCAACAAAAGATTTGGCAGGCTTATAAAACAGTTCTTGAAGATGAGGGCTGGAATTAGCCATTTGTGCCTTCTTTACATTTTTTTGTTATAATAGATAAAGAAAAGGTGAACATATGAAAAAAATATTAGTTGTAGATGATGAGAAACCAATCTCAGATATTATTAAGTTCAATATGACCAAAGAAGGCTATGAGGTTGTAACGGCCTTCAACGGTCGTGAGGCGATCGAGCTATTTGAAGCTGAGAAACCCGACATTATTATCCTAGACTTGATGCTACCTGAAATTGATGGTTTAGAAGTAGCCAAAGCCATTCGTAAGACGAGTAGTGTGCCTATTATTATGCTCTCAGCCAAGGATAGTGAGTTTGACAAGGTTATCGGTTTAGAACTTGGGGCAGATGATTATGTGACCAAACCCTTCTCAAATCGTGAGTTGCAAGCGCGTGTAAAGGCTTTACTCCGCCGTACAGACCTCGCTTCAGCTGATAGTCAAGAGTCTGATGAAAAGAAATCCCAACCCCTACAGATTGGCGATTTGGAAATTCTGCCGGACGCTTACGTAGCCAAAAAATATGGTGAGGAATTAGAGTTGACTCATCGTGAGTTTGAGCTCTTGTACCACTTGGCCTCTCATATTGGTCAAGTGATTACGCGTGAACACTTGCTTGAGACTGTTTGGGGCTATGATTATTTTGGTGATGTTCGTACAGTGGACGTGACCATCCGACGTTTGCGTGAAAAAATCGAAGACACTCCAAGCCGTCCAGAATACATCCTAACCCGTCGTGGTGTGGGTTATTATATGAGAAGTAATGATTGAAGCAATTAAACAAAGCGTTCTGAACAGAGATTTTATCTTTATTTTGATTTTGCTGGGCTTTATCTTGGTGGTCACCTTGCTATTGCTAGAAAATCGCCGTGATAATATTCGGCTAAAGCAGATTAATCAAAAGGTCAAGGATTTGATTGTAGGGGATTATTCTCGAGTTTTGGATATGCAAGGAAGCTCTGAAATCACTAACATCACCAATAACCTTAATGACTTGTCTGAGGTCATTCGTCTAACGCAGGAAAATCTGGAGCAAGAAACAAAAAGGCTTAACAGTATTCTTTCTTATATGACAGATGGAGTTCTTGCAACCAATCGCCGTGGTCAGATTACTATGATTAACGATATGGCCAAGAAACAGCTGGGTATCGTAAAAGAAGAAGCATTGAACAAAAGCATCCTAGAATTGCTTAAGATAGAGGATGAATATGAACTGCGTGACCTCATTACACAGATTCCTGAATTGATGATTGATTCCCAAAATGCTAACGGAGAATATCTTAGTCTTCGTGTGCGTTTTGCACTCATTCGTCGTGAGTCTGGATTCATCTCTGGTTTGGTTGCCGTTTTGCACGATACGACTGAACAGGAGAAGGAAGAGCGTGAGCGGAGACTCTTTGTTTCTAACGTGAGTCATGAGTTGAGAACTCCTTTGACCAGTGTTAAGTCCTATCTTGAAGCCTTGGACGAGGGAGCCTTGTATGATCCTGTTGCTCCTGATTTTATCAAGGTTTCGCTCGATGAAACCAACCGTATGATGCGGATGGTGACAGATCTTTTGCATCTCTCTCGTATTGATAATGCGACCACTCGGTTGGATGTGGAATTGATTAATTTTACAGCCTTCATCACCTTTATCCTCAACCGCTTTGATAAGATGAGGAGCCAGGATGAAGAGAAAAAATATGAGCTGGTTAGAGATTATCCTATCAATTCAGTTTGGATCGAGATTGACACCGATAAGATGACCCAGGTGATTGATAATATTCTCAACAATGCCATCAAGTACTCACCAGACGGTGGAAAGATTACTGTCAGCATGAAAACAACAGATGACCAGATGATTTTATCTATCTCAGATCAGGGGTTAGGAATTCCAAAACAAGATTTGCCTAAAATTTTTGACCGTTTCTATCGTGTGGATCGTGCACGAAGCCGAGCTCAGGGTGGAACTGGTCTAGGTCTGGCTATCGCAAAAGAAATCATCAAACAACACAATGGCTTTATATGGGCCAAAAGTGAATACGGCAAGGGCTCAACCTTTACCATCGTGCTCCCTTATGATAAGGATGCCGTAAAAGAAGAAGTATGGGAGGATGAAGTAGAAGACTAGAATGAGTGAAATAGGCTTTAAATACAGTATTTTAGCATCAGGTTCCAGTGGAAATTCATTTTATCTGGAAACACCGAAAAAGAAAATCTTAGTAGACGCAGGTTTGTCTGGTAAGAAAATTGCTAGCCTGCTAAGCGAAATAAACCGTAAACCAGAAGATTTGGATGCTATTTTAATTACGCACGAACACTCTGACCATATCCATGGTGTTGGGGTACTTGCTCGTAAGTACGGCATGGATCTTTATGCCAATGAAAAAACCTGGCAGGCTATGGAAAATAGCAAGTACCTCGGTAAGGTGGATTCATCGCAGAAGCACATTTTTGAAATGGGTAAAACCAAAACCTTTGGCGATATTGATATTGAGAGTTTTGGTGTCAGCCATGATGCAGTCGCACCGCAGTTCTATCGCTTTATGAAGGATGATAAGAGTTTTGTCATACTGACTGATACAGGTTATGTTAGTGACCGTATGGCAGGGATTGTCGAGAATGCTGACGGTTACCTCATTGAGTCCAACCACGATGTGGAGATCTTGCGAGCAGGTTCTTACGCTTGGCGACTCAAACAGCGAATCTTATCTGATCTTGGTCACCTCTCTAACGAAGACGGTGCTGAGGCCATGATTCGTGCAATGGGAAATCGGACTAAGAAAATCTATCTTGGTCACTTGTCCAAAGAGAACAATATCAAGGAGCTGGCTCATATGACCATGGTCAATCAGCTAGCCCAAGCTGATCTGGGAGTAGGAGTAGACTTTAAGGTTTACGATACCTCTCCCGATACAGCAACACCACTGACAGATATATAAAAAGAAGGCGAGTGCCTTCTTTTGTTGTCTTTTACAATCCTGCAAATTCTTTGATTTCTTGAGCTGACATTGAAGAGTCGCAACGGACCTTGATTTGTCCATCCGCAACATGAACGAATCCTGGAACAGTTGGAATACCATAGCGTGAACGGAATTCTTGCAACTCATTGAGTTGACTTGGTTCTTCACTGTTGATGAAGTAGATGTGTGCTTTGGTTTCAGCTACGACGCCTGCTAATGTACCAGCAAATTTACGGCAGTAGGGGCAAGTTTTGCGACCGATGAAGAAGGTTGCAGTTTCTTTATTATCGAGTGCTTCTTGGGCACGTGCAACTGTAGTCACTTCAAGGTCTTTAATATCTTCTAAAAACTGATTCATAAGAATACCTTTCTTTTCTTGATAAAACTAGTATGCCACAAAGTTTCTAAAATTGCTCGGATTTGATACGAAAAAAAGATGAGATCGTTTTACCTCATCTTTCATCTTGCTTATTTTACAAAGACATTGATTTCCGCTTCGATGTTAGCAATCTTAGCTTGAGAATCTTCGTTGCTTTGACCCACAACGGCAATGTAGAACTTGATTTTTGGTTCTGTACCTGAAGGGCGAACAGCGATCCATGAACCGTCAGCAAGTGTGTATTTCAATACATCACTTGGAGGAGTTGTCAAGTTTGTAACAGTACCGTTAGCAGCAGTAGCAGTTTGAGCCTTGAAGTCTTCTGTGATTGAGATAGCAGTAGCGTTAAATTCTTTCGGACCATTGTCACGGAATTTAGCCATAATCGCTTTGATTTGCTCAGCTCCATCGACACCTGAAAGAGTAACAGATATTGTTTTTTCTGCGTAGTAGCCGTATTCTTTATAGATTTCTTCGATACCGTCAGCAAGAGTCAAACCACGTGAACGGTAGTAGGCAGCAAGTTCAGCAACGACAAGAACAGCTTGGATAGCGTCTTTATCACGCACGAATGGTTTGATCAAGTAACCGAAGCTTTCTTCAAATCCCATCATGTAGGTGTGGTTGTGTTTTTCTTCGAATTCTTGAATCTTTTCAGCGATAAATTTGAAACCAGTCAAAACGTTGAACATGGTTGCGCCGTAGCTCTCAGCAATCTTCGTTACCAAGTCAGTTGATACGATAGACTTGCAGAGGGCTGCATTTTCAGGAAGAGTTCCAGCGTTTTTGTGAGCTTCCAAGATGTATTTAGCCATGATGGCACCGATTTGGTTACCTGAGAGGTTGAGGTAGCTGCCATCTTTTTGAAGAACTTCAACACCAACACGGTCAGCGTCAGGGTCAGTTGCGACAAGAACATCTGCACCTACTTTGCGTCCAAGTTCTTCAGCAAGGGCAAAGGCTGCCTGGCTTTCTGGGTTTGGAGATTTCACAGTTGAGAAGTCAGGGTCAGCTGTTGCTTGCGCTTCAACGACTTGGACAGAGTCAAATCCTGCTTGAGCAAGAGCACGACGAGCCAACATTTCACCAGTACCATGAAGTGGTGTGTAGACAATCTTCATGTCTTTACCAAATTCTTCGATCAAGGCTGGGTTGATGTTCACATCTTTGACTTCTTTGAGGTACTCTACGTCAACAGCTTCGCCGATAACTTCAATCAAGCCAGAAGCTTTTTCTGCTTCTACATCAGCAACTTCAACAGCAAATGGATTTTCGATTGCACGGATGTAAGTCGTCAAAGCATCTGCATCGTGTGGAGGCATTTGTCCACCGTCTTCTCCATAAACCTTGTAACCGTTAAATGGAGCAGGGTTGTGGCTGGCAGTAATCATGATACCTGCAAAACAGTTGAGGTGACGAACCGCGAATGAAAGTTCTGGAGTTGGACGAAGGCTTTCAAAAACGTATGATTTGATGCCATGTTTTGCAAGAACTGCAGCAGATTCAAAGGCGAATTCTGGAGAGAAGTGGCGGCTATCGTAGGCAATTGCTACACCACGTCCTTTTTCATTTCCACCTTTTGACTCAATCAAACGAGCCAAACCTTCAGTTGCTTGACGGACAACATAGATGTTGATACGATTTGTACCAGCACCAATCAAACCACGCATACCAGCAGTACCAAATTCAAGATTGGTATAAAAGGCATCTTCCTTCGTTTTTTCATCCATGTTTTCCAAATCCTGACGAAGGTAGTCGGGAAGGTCGGCAAAATCGAGCCATTTTTGATAATTTTCTTGGTAAGTCATAGAGCATCTCCTTTTTTGTATATTCTTTTAATCGCTTTCATTATATCACGATTTATCAATTTAGTAAAACGTTAGCATAACTTTCTGAAAAAGCTTGAAATGAAATGGATTCTATAGTCTTGAACCCCTTAGGGAAACATGCTATACTACCTATATGATTATTTTACAAGCTAATAAAATTGAACGTTCTTTTGCAGGTGAAGTTCTTTTTGATAATATCAATTTGCAGGTTGATGAACGAGATCGGATTGCCTTAGTTGGAAAAAATGGAGCAGGTAAGTCTACTCTTTTGAAGATTTTGGTTGGGGAAGAGGAGCCAACTAGTGGAGAAGTAAATAAGAAGAAAGATGTTTCTTTGTCTTACCTAGCCCAAGATAGCCGTTTTGAGTCTGAAAATACCATCTACGATGAAATGCTCCATGTCTTTGATGACCTACGTCGAACTGAGAAGCAACTTCGTCAGATGGAACTAGAGATGGGTGAAAAGTCTGGTGAAGATTTGGATAAACTGATGGCGGATTATGATCGTTTATCAGAGAATTTCCGTCAGGCTGGTGGCTTTACCTACGAAGCTGATATCCGTGCTATCTTAAATGGTTTCAAGTTTGATGAATCTATGTGGCAGACGAAAATTGCTGAGCTTTCAGGTGGTCAAAATACTCGTCTGGCACTGGCTAAAATGCTCCTTGAAAAGCCCAATCTCTTGGTCTTGGACGAGCCGACCAACCACTTGGATATCGAAACCATTGCCTGGCTAGAGAATTACTTGGTGAACTATAGCGGTGCCCTGATTATTGTTAGCCACGACCGTTATTTTTTGGACAAGGTTGCGACGATTACGCTCGATTTGACCAAGCATTCTCTGGATAGATATGTGGGGAATTACTCTCGTTTCGTTGAGCAAAAAGAGCAAAAGCTAGCTACTGAGGCAAAAAACTATGAAAAGCAACAGAAGGAAATCGCTGCTTTGGAAGATTTCGTCAATCGCAATCTAGTACGAGCTTCAACGACCAAACGTGCCCAATCTCGACGCAAGCAACTAGAAAAAATGGAGCGTTTAGACAAGCCAGAAGCTGGTAAGAAAGCAGCCAATATGACCTTCCAGTCTGAAAAAACGTCAGGTAATGTTGTCCTGACTGTTGAAAATGCTGCTATTGGCTATGATGGGGAAATATTGTCAGAACCTATCAATCTTGACCTTCGTAAGATGAATGCTATTGCCATCGTAGGACCTAATGGCATTGGGAAGTCAACCTTTATCAAGTCAATAGTAGACCAGATTCCCTTTATCAAGGGTGAAAAGCGATTTGGCGCTAATGTTGAGGTTGGTTACTATGACCAAACCCAAAGTAAGCTGACAGCGAGTAATACTGTACTGGATGAACTCTGGAATGATTTTAAACTGACACCTGAAGTTGAAATTCGCAACTGCCTTGGTGCCTTCCTTTTCTCAGGAGATGATGTTAAAAAGTCAGTCGGCATGCTTTCAGGTGGCGAGAAAGCTCGTTTACTGCTTGCCAAACTTTCAATGGAAAACAACAATTTCTTGATTCTTGACGAGCCAACCAACCATTTGGATATTGATAGCAAGGAAGTGTTGGAAAATGCCTTGATTGACTTTGACGGAACCTTGTTGTTCGTCAGTCACGACCGTTACTTTATCAATCGTGTGGCAACTCATGTTTTGGAATTGTCTGAGAATGGCTCAACCCTCTACCTTGGAGATTACGATTACTATGTTGATAAGAAAGCAGAAGTAGAAATGATTCAAACCGAGGAAGCTTCAACTAGCAATCAAGCAAAAGAAGCAAGTCCAGCTAATGACTATCAGGCCCAGAAAGAAAGTCAGAAAGAAGCCCGTAAGCTCATGCGACAAATCGAAAATCTAGAAGCTGAAATCGAAGAGTTAGAAAGTCAAAGCCAAGCTGTTTCTGAACAAATGCTGGAAACCAACGATGCCGAAAAACTCATGAAATTGCAGGCTGAACTGGATAAAATCAGCCATCGTCAGGAAGAAGCCATGCTTGAGTGGGAAGAATTATCGGAGCAGGTGTAGAAGGAGTAATAGATGGTAGAATATAAATATTTTAATAGAGTTTATAATGAAGTGACTAATAAAAATTTTTCGGATAGTTTCATTTTTTTTAAAGATGATTGGAATGATTATGGCTACTACATTACTTTTCGTGTTTATTACTATGACGAAGATTGTGGCGAAAGATACATAGGTAGTTATAGAATTTACGAAGCTGAGATAGAACAACAAGAGGATGTTTACGGAATAAAATCTATTTTTAAATTATCTAAAGATGAATTTGATCGGAATCAAAAATATTCTTTGGCTTGTAAGCTAGAGTTTTATCAGAATTTATATGAATTTTGTTCAGAGTATTATAATGATTTTCTGGAAAAATTTAATGATTTAACTTTTGTTGATTTACCTGAAGATTTAAAAGAAAACGAAGGAATAAAGTATGCATTATTAAGAAATGATAGAATAACAAAAAGTAAAGATATAATAGATTTTAATAGTGAACTCCAAAGAATCGATTCAGAATTAAATGTTGGTAATTATCTTTCTTCGGATAAGATTACGGAGTATTTTTTGACTTTATTAGAAGAGGAACGAGTAGAAGATTTAAAAAAAGAAATTGAAGATTTAGTTGAAAAAAGTAATTTTAACTATAATCTATTAAAAAAGTTAATCGAACATTGTATTGAGAATTCATCTAAAGATACCTATCAAGTGTATTATAATACTTTGCTTTCATTGGTTGAAAAGGAAAATTACGAACAGCTAAAGTCCGAGTTAGAAACTATTGACAAAGATGAATTGAAAGAAATATCGGACAATGTAAATATTATAAAAGATAAATTAAAATATAGAGTAGAAGGTGAAGATTTTATTCACTATACTTCATTAAATACCTTAAAATTTTTGCTTTATAAAAATGATGATAAAGATAATTATCCTAGATTACGACTTAGTAATGCCAGACAAATGAATGATCCAAATGAAGGGTATACATTTCTTAATCTCATAGGAATTAAGAAAGATGAATTACCTCAAACTGATTATGATACGTCGCCGTTCTTTTTTGCTTCTATGACACAAACTGGAAATGGGCAAAATCTAGATGATAGTCTTCCAATGTGGAAACAATATGGTGACGACGCAAAGGGTATTAATTTAACTTATCATTCAGATTATATTCAAAAGTTAATGGACGATGGAATAGAAATTTATAAAGTTTGTTATAATGTTAAGGAAGATTTACTAGAGGAAGAAATAAATGCAATAGAATCAGCATTTGACAAAATTAAAAAGCATACATCTGATAAAAGACAAGAATACTTTTCTTTAGCCTTGAATTTAATAGATGACATTCGTTATTTATTTAAAGATGCAGATTACAGTTATGAAAATGAATATAGGATTATTAAATCTTATGAAGGTAAGGAAAATGATATTTTTATTAGCGAAAATTCTAATAGTGTGATTCCTGGATTATATTCTTATATTGACCAAGAACTAAAATATTCAAAAATTAAACTTGGTCCTAAATGCGATGATATTGATTTTATTGCTCCCTATATAAAATACGTTGATCGAAATATTGAAGTAACTAAGTCACAAATATCTTATCGTTAATTTAAAGTGTTTTATTTTTTGAAAAAGGGGTGTAAAGATGGAACATCTTGGAAAGGTATTTCGTGAATTTCGAACTAGTGGGAAATATTCTTTAAAGGAAGCAGCAGGTGAATCGTGTTCAACCTCTCAATTATCTCGCTTCGAGCTTGGGGAGTCTGATCTAGCAGTTTCTCGTTTCTTTGAGATTTTGGATAATATTCATGTGACCATTGAAAATTTCATGGACAAGGCTAGGGATTTTCAAAATCATGAACATGTTGCCTTAATGGCACAGATTATTCCGCTTTACTACTCAAATGATATTGCAGGTTTTCAAAAGCTTCAAAAGGAACAGCTTGAGAAAGCAAAGAGTTCGACCAATCCCCTCTATTTTGAGCTGAATTGGATTCTGCTACAAGGTCTGATTTGTCAAAGAGATGCTCGTTACACGATGAGTCAGAGTGATTTGGAAAAGGTAGCAGATTATCTTTTTCAAACAGAAGAGTGGACCATGTATGAGTTGATTCTTTTCGGAAATCTCTATACTTTCTACAATGTGGACTATGTGGCTCGGATTGGCAGAGAAGTCATGCAGCGAGAAGACTACTACAAGGAAATTGGTCGGCATCGAAAACTTGTTTTGATTTTAGCTCTTAACTGTTACCAGCATTGTTTGGAAAACCGTTCCTTTGCGGATGCGGACTATTTTGAGGGCTATGTGGAGAAGTTGATTGGAAATGGTATCAAGCTTTATGAGCGCAATATCTTCCATTATCTCAAAGGTTTCGCCCTCTACCAGAGAGACTTGAAAGAAGAAGGGTGTAGACAAATGCAGGAATCCATGCATATTTTTGATGTGCTTGGACTTCCGGAGCAAGTGGCTTACTATCAGGAACATTATGAAAAATTTGTAAATGCTTAAATTTCCCAAATAAGGGAAAAATAAAGAGCCTCCTTTCAGTTTTGATACAATAGTTTCAAAATTTGAGAGGAGCTTTTTATATGAATCGACATGCAATCCAGTTGATTAGTCGTGGGGCTATTAATAAGATAGGAAATATGCTCTATGACTATGGAAATAGTGTTTGGTTGGCATCAATGGGAACGATAGGGCAGACTGTTCTTGGGATTTATCAAATTTCTGAACTCGTCACATCAATTCTGGTCAATCCCTTTGGCGGAGTGATTTCAGACCGCTTTTCGCGTCGCAAAATTTTGATGACGACGGACTTGATTTGCGGCATTCTCTGTTTAGCTATTTCTTTCATTAGAAATGATAGCTTGATGATTGCTGCCTTGATTTTTGCCAATATTGTTCAGGCGGTTGCCTTTGCATTTTCTCGTACAGCCAATAAAGCCATTATAACTGAGGTTGTAGAAAAAGACGAGATTGTGACCTATAATGCTCGCTTAGAGCTCGTTTTGCAGGTTGTAGGTGTTAGCTCCCCTGTACTTTCTTTCCTCGTTTTACAATTTGCCAGTCTCCATATGACACTTGTTTTAGATGCCATTAGTTTTTTCATCGCATTTACATTAGTAGCTTTTCTTCCCAAAAAAGAGACTCAGAAACAAGAGAAAAAGACTTTCAGCTGGAAAAGTATTTTTTCTGATATGAAAGAAGGACTTGGCTATATCTGGCACCAGCAAGAAATCTTTTTCCTTTTGTTAGTAGCTTCGAGTGTTAATTTCTTTTTTGCAGCTTTTGAATTTCTCCTCCCTTTTTCAGAACGACTTTACGGGGTAGAAGGAGCTTATGCAACTATTTTGACTATGGGTGCTGTTGGTTCGATTATCGGAGCTCTTCTAGCTAGTAAAATAAAGGCAAGTGTTTATAATCTTTTGATTCTATTGGCGTTGACTGGAGTTGGAGTTTTTATGATGGGGTTACCACTGCCAACTTTTCTTACCTTTTCTGGGAATTTAGTTTGTGAACTGTTTATGACGATTTTTAATATTCACTTTTTTACTCAGGTGCAAACCAAAGTTGAGGGGGAATACTTGGGGAGAGTGCTAAGTACAATTTTTACATTAGCCATTCTATTTATGCCAATTGCAAAAGGCTTTATGACGGTGCTGCCAAGTGTACATCTCTCTTCTTTTCTGATAATTGGAAGCGGGGTTATTGCCCTGTCTTGTTTATCCCTCTTTTATGTGCGAAGTCATTTTAAAAAAGAGTTATAATTTATCTTTTTTAAAAAATATTTCTCTACAATCCATTTTTCAGCCCTTCTCTATTGTGAGGAGGGCTTGATTTATGGTAGAATAGTTTTATGAATGAAAGAATGAATGAGTTAGTTGCCTTGCTCAATCGCTATGCGACCGAGTACTATACGAGTGACAATCCCTCGGTGTCAGATAGCGAGTATGATCGCCTCTACCGAGAGTTGGTCGAATTGGAAGCTGCCTATCCAGATCAAGTTTTAGCGGACAGTCCGACCCATCGTGTTGGTGGTAAGGTTTTAGACGGTTTTGAAAAATACAGTCATCAGTATCCTCTTTATAGTTTGCAGGATGCTTTTTCACGTGAAGAGTTAGAAGCTTTTGATGCGCGTGTTCGAAAGGAATTGCCCCAACCGACCTATATTTGCGAGCTGAAAATCGATGGTTTGTCTATCTCGCTAACTTATGAAAAGGGAATTTTGGTAGTCGGCGCGACACGTGGGGATGGTTCTGTTGGTGAAAATATCACAGAGAACCTCAAGCGTGTCAAGGACATTCCTTTGACCTTGCCAGAAGAACTTGATATCACTGTTCGTGGAGAGTGTTACATGCCACGCGCTTCGTTTGATCAAGTCAACCAAGCCCGCCAAGAAAATGGGGAGCCTGAATTTGCCAATCCTCGTAACGCGGCAGCAGGCACTTTGCGTCAGTTGGATACAGCAGTAGTAGCCAAACGCAATCTTGCAACTTTCCTCTATCAAGAAGCAAGCCCTTCTACTCGTGATAGCCAAGAAAAAGTCTTGAAGCATCTTGAACAGCTTGGCTTTGTAGTTAATCCTAAACGAATATTGGCTGAAAGCATAGATGAGATATGGAATTTTATCCAAGAAGTAGGAAAAGAACGGGATAATTTACCTTATGACATTGATGGAGTAGTGATCAAGGTCAATGACTTAGCAGGTCAAGAAGAGCTCGGTTTTACCGTTAAAGCACCCAAGTGGGCAGTCGCCTATAAATTTCCTGCTGATGAAAAAGAAGCCCAGCTCCTTTCAGTTGACTGGACAGTAGGTCGTACGGGTGTTGTGACCCCGACTGCCAATCTAACACCTGTTCAGCTTGCTGGGACCACTGTTAGCCGTGCGACCCTGCACAATGTAGATTATATTGCTGAAAAGGATATCCGCAAAGATGATACGGTTATCGTTTATAAGGCGGGGGACATCATTCCTGCTGTTTTGCGTGTGGTAGAGTCAAAGCGTGTTTCTGAAGAAAAACTAGATATTCCGACTAATTGTCCAAGTTGTGACAGTCATTTGCTTCATTTTGAAGATGAAGTGGCTCTTCGTTGTATCAATCCAAGATGCCCTGCCCAAATCATGGAAGGTTTGATTCACTTTGCCTCTCGAGATGCCATGAATATTACAGGACTTGGTCCATCTATCGTTGAAAAGCTTTTTGCTGCTAATCTAGTCAAGGATGTGGCGGATATTTACCGTTTGAAAGAAGAAGATTTCCTCCTTTTAGAGGGCGTCAAGGAAAAGTCAGCCTCAAAACTGTATCAGGCTATTCAAGCATCTAAGAAAAACTCTGCTGAAAAGCTCTTGTTTGGTTTGGGTATTCGCCATGTCGGAAGTAAGGCTAGTCAGCTCTTGCTCCAACGTTTCCACTCGATTGAAAACTTAGCCCAAGCTGATCCAGAGGAAGTAGCAAGTATTGAAAGCTTGGGTAGTGTAATTGTCCAAAGTCTTCAAACCTACTTTGCTACTGAAGGATCTAAAATTCTCTTAGAAGAGCTGAAAGTGGCAGGGGTCAATCTGGACTACAAAGGTCAGACTGTAGTAGCAGATGCAGCTTTGTCAGGTTTAACAGTAGTTCTAACAGGAAAATTGGAACGTCTCACTCGCTCAGAAGCAAAAAGCAAACTCGAAAGTCTGGGAGCTAAGGTAACAGGCAGTGTATCCAAGAAAACGGATCTTGTCGTAGTAGGAGCAGATGCAGGAAGCAAACTCCAAAAAGCCCAAGAACTTGGTATCGAAGTTCGAGATGAAGCCTGGCTGGAAAGTATGTAATGATAGTAGAAAACTAGGTGTCAGATAGTCTGAAACTGTCTCTCCTGAAGTGTTTTTACATGGATTGAGTCTATTGTGAGTCAGAAATTAAATCGCTGAATCTATCAACACCACATAAAAAATTAAAATAGAAAATAGAAATTAGGAAAAAACATGTACAATTATCCCGTTCTTCTCCATTTTCATAGAAAAAATGGAGATTATACAGCTTGCTCATTTAGCACAGATCGAGATGAAAATAAAAGCTCTTTAACTTCAGAGACCACTTATTTTGGTCTTCAGTTTTCTTTTACCGTGACCAGTCAGGAGAAGGTGGATAGTTTCACTTTCAAAGCCGAGATAGATGGTGTATTAAAAGAATATCTTGTACGTTTTAACTACTATCCCTTGCTAACAGAAGCATGGATTTTAGAGGGAGACGAGACTGTGTATTATTCAGAAAATCCAGCTATTGCTAGTCCATATTATAAGGATCAGAATCCATTTGCCTTTGATAAAGCCATCCATAGCGCAAGCTTTGATCATCACTGGGGATACCAAGGAGAACTAGGTTACAGCCTTTCAGATTATCAGACAAGTTTTAAACTTTGGGCTCCAACAGCTACAGCTGTTCAGGTGGTTGTCTATGAAAACACTAGTAACGATGCACCGATTTGGAAAACTTTTAATCTAGAGCGTGGTAATAGCTATTCATACAGCCATAAGTACAATACCATTGGTGTTTGGAGTGTAGACCTGGATGAAAATCTTGCAGGTAAAGCTTATCAGTATCAGATTGAGTTTCCGCACCATCAGACTTTGACACGAGATCCTTACACTATCGCTACAAGCCCTGACGGAAAACGTTCCGTAATTCTTTCTCATCAAGACAGACAAGTAGAAGGATTCGAAGTCAAACATGGGACAGAAGCGCCATGGCGTTTGGAAAATCCATGTAAAGCAGTTATCTGTGAAATGCATATTCGTGATTTTACAAAATCGCCTACATCTGGTGTTCCTGAAGAACTCCGCGGAACCTTCTTGGGTGCTGCTCAGACTGGAACAGTTAACCAGTACGGTCAAGCAACCGCCTTTGACTATATCAAAGAACTTGGTTGCAACTATGTTCAACTTCAACCTATCTTTGATCGTCATAAGAAATACGATCAAGATGGAAATGTAACATATAACTGGGGTTATGACCCTCAAAACTACAATGCACCAGAAACGAGCTTCTCTAGCAATCCAGATGATCCCGGACAGGTTATTCGAGACCTCAAGACCATGATTCAGGCTTATCATGATGCAGGAATCGGTGTCATTATGGACGTGGTTTACAACCATACCTTCTCAACAGTGGACGCTCCATTCCAGACAACTGTTCCAGATTATTTCTATCGTATGAATCGTGATGGAACTTTTCAAAACGGTACGGGAGTAGGAAATGAAACTGCAAGTGAACACGAGATGTTCCGCAAGTATATGATTGATTCCATCCTTTATTGGGTGAAAGAATACAATATTGACGGTTTCCGTTTCGACTTGATGGGCATTCATGATGTCAAAACTATGCAGGCAATTCGTTGGGCACTGGATGAGGTCGATCCGCGTATTCTCACTTATGGAGAAGGCTGGGATATGGGAACAGGTCTAGCTCCTTATGACAAGGCTAAGAAGGATAACGCCTATCAGATGCCAAATATAGGTTTCTTTAACGATAATCAGCGTGATGCGATCAAAGGAGGAGAAGTTTATGGAGCAATCAAATCAGGATTTGTGAGTGGTGCTGCTACAGAACCAATCGTCGCCAAGGCTATTCTTGGTAGCCGAGAGTTGGGATCTTATCTCAGTCCAAACCAAGTTCTTAACTATGTTGAAGCTCATGACAATTACAATCTTCATGACTTGCTAGCAACCCTTCATCCTGATAAGAGTTCCGACCAGATTATGCGCAAGGTTGAGACAGCGACAGCTATGAATCTTCTCATGCAAGGAATGGCCTTTATAGAACTAGGTCAAGAGTTTGGTCGAACTAAGTTGGTTCCAACTGGTGAACATGGAGAACTAACTCCTGCAGACCGAGAACGTGCTATGAATAGCTATAATGCTCCGGACAGTGTTAACCAAGTCAATTGGGATCTGATCAATGAACGCCAAGACAGCATTGAGTTTATTCGTCAGATTATCCGACTAAAAACGAAAATCAGTGCCTTCTCTTATCCAACATATGAAGAAATTTACCGTCATGTCTTTGTCCATACAGCTGCTGAGAATAGCGGGTGGATTGTTTATGAGATTCACGGTGGAGGAGAGCACTTATTGGTGGTATTCAATGCTAAGGGAACTTCCTTCTACTTTGAAAATGCAGGTAAGCTTGAAATGTTCCTTACCAACAGTCGTTCAAAACAAGAAAATGTTATTGATGATATTAGTGTCGCAGTTTTAAAAGTGCTCTCATAAATTAATGTAGTAAAAAGGGTTAGATTATCTAATCCTTTTTGTCATTTATGAGTTTTTAATGAAGAGTAGAATTAAGTTTCAAATAATTTGAAGGATCAAGATTGTGAAAAAAATCTCAATTTTTTTCACAAAAAGGGTTGTAATTTTCTGAAAATTTGATAAAATAAGTCTTAATAATTTTCAGGAGGAAGAAAATTGGCAAGATATCAAAATTTAGTAAATGGAAATTGGAAATCATCTGAAAAGGAAATTACAATTTATTCACCCATTAATAAGGAAAAGCTGGGGACAGTACCGGCTATGAGTCAGGCTGAAGTAGATGAGGCTATGAAAGCTGCGCGTGCAGCTCTCCCAGCATGGCGTGATTTAGCACCAGTTGAACGTGCAGCCTATCTGCATAAGGTAGCAGCTATTTTAGAACGCGATAAAGAAAAAATTGGTACAATTCTTGCCAAAGAGGTTGCTAAAGGAATAAAAGCAGCCATTGGAGAAGTAGTACGTACAGCAGATTTGATTCGTTTTGCTGCAGAAGAAGGTCTCCGTATCACTGGACAAGCAATGGAAGGTGGCGGTTTTGAAGCTGCAAGTAAAAACAAACTAGCCGTTGTCCGTCGTGAGCCAGTTGGTGTCGTTTTAGCTATCGCGCCATTTAACTATCCAGTTAACCTTTCTGGATCTAAGATTGCTCCGGCTTTGATTGCAGGGAATGTCGTCATGTTTAAACCGCCAACACAAGGATCTATCTCAGGTCTGTTATTAGCCAAGGCTTTTGATGAGGCAGGTATTCCAGCAGGAGTATTTAATACGATAACTGGACGAGGTTCTGAAATTGGTGACTATATCATTGAACATAAAGAAGTTAACTTTATCAACTTTACTGGCTCGACTCCAATTGGTGAGCGAATCGGTCGTTTAGCTGGAATGCGTCCTATCATGCTTGAACTTGGTGGGAAAGATGCAGCTATTGTTCTCGAAGATGCAGACTTGGAACACGCAGCTAAACAAATCGTCGGTGGAGCCTTTAGCTATTCAGGACAGCGTTGTACTGCCATCAAGCGTGTCTTGGTTGTGGAAAGTGTAGCGGATGAATTGGCTGAATTACTTCAAGCTGAAGTTGCTAAGCTAACCGTTGGTGACCCATTTGACAATGCTGATATCACACCTGTTATTGATAATGCTTCAGCTGACTTCATCTGGGGATTGATTCAAGATGCGCAAGGTAAAGGTGCCAAAGCGCTCAGTCCAATCAAACGTGAGGGCAATCTCATTTGGCCGGGACTTTTTGATTATGTCACAAGAGATATGAAATTAGCCTGGGAAGAACCATTTGGACCTGTTCTCCCAATTATCCGAGTTGCAGATGCCAACGAAGCGCTAGAAATTGCCAACGAATCTGAGTTCGGTCTTCAATCTTCAGTCTTTACAAATGACTTTAAGAAGGCGTTTGAAATTGCTGAAAAACTTGAAGTGGGCACCGTTCATATTAATAATAAAACACAGCGTGGACCAGATAATTTCCCATTCCTTGGGGTCAAAGGATCTGGTGCTGGTGTGCAAGGGATTAAATACAGCATTGAAGCAATGACAAATGTCAAATCCATTGTTTTTGATGTGAAATAATTTATAAAATCAGGAAATATTCTTCCTGATTTTTATTTTTACTAAAAAATCCAGTTTAAAATTGAAAAATAACGAATATTTTGGTATTATACTAAGAAAATATATGTAAATTATTCCTTTCTCTCTGAAATGAGTGAAAGCTTAGTTAGGATAATTTTTCCAAAATTTTCAAGATATTTTTTAAGAAATTCCGTAAACTGCTTGAAAGTTCTTTTAAAAGATAGTATAATAGAAATATGGAAAACGCTTACAAAAAGAAAGGGGATTAGATGAATAATCAAGAAGCATTGAGAACCTTCACTACTGGAGAAAATTTTCATCTCCAGCACTATCTAGGAGCACATAAAGAGGAAAAAGACGGAGAAATTGGTTTTACTTTCCGTGTTTGGGCACCTAACGCTCAGGCTGTGCACTTAGTTGGTGATTTTACAAACTGGACAGAACACCAAATTCCTATGGTAAGGAATGAATCGGGTGTTTGGGAAGTATTCACAAGTCTGGCTCATGAAGGGCAGATTTATAAGTATCATATCACGCGTGCAAATGGGCACCAGATTATGAAAATTGATCCATTGGCGGTTCGTTTTGAGGCCCGCCCAGAGACTGGAGCCATCCTGACTGATATTCCAGAGAAAAAATGGAAAGATGGTCTTTGGCTAGCTAGGAGAAAACGCTGGGGCTTTTTTGAGAGACCAGTCAATATTTATGAAGCCCACGCTGGATCTTGGAAGAGAAATCCAGATGGTAGTCCATACAGCTTTGCACAACTTAAGGAAGAACTCATTCCATACCTTGTTGAGATGAACTACACTCACATCGAGTTTATGCCTTTAATGGCTCACCCGCTTGGATTGAGTTGGGGCTACCAGCTTATGGGTTACTTTGCTATGGAGCACTCTTATGGGCGACCAGAGGAATTCCAAGATTTTGTTGAGGAATGTCATTTAAACAATATCGGTGTAATTGTGGATTGGGTTCCAGGTCATTTTACCATCAACGATGACGCTCTTGCTTATTACGATGGAACACCAACTTTTGAATACCAAGACCACAATAAGGCCCATAACTACGGTTGGGGAGCTCTTAACTTTGACCTTGGGAAGAATGAAGTCCAGTCCTTCTTGATTTCTAGCATTAAATTCTGGATTGAGTTTTATCATTTAGATGGTATTCGAGTGGATGCAGTCAGCAATATGCTCTACCTAGACTATGATAATGCTCCTTGGACTCCAAACAAAGACGGTGGCAATCTCAACTACGAAGGCTACTATTTCCTTCAACGTTTGAACACAGTGATCAAGTTAGCTCATCCAGATGTGATGATGATTGCAGAAGAAAGTTCATCAGCAACAAAGATTACTGGTATGAAAGAAATGGGCGGTCTAGGATTTGATTACAAGTGGAATATGGGTTGGATGAACGACATTCTCCGTTTCTACGAGGAAGATCCGATTTATCGTAAGTATGATTTTAATTTGGTAACTTTCAGCTTCATGTACGTTTTCAATGAAAACTACCTCTTACCATTCTCGCACGATGAAGTCGTACATGGTAAGAAGAGCATGATGCATAAGATGTGGGGAGATCGCTACAATCAGTTCGCTGGTCTGCGCAACCTCTACACCTATCAAATTTGTCATCCAGGTAAGAAACTCTTGTTCATGGGAAGCGAATATGGTCAGTTCTTAGAGTGGAAGTCTGAGGAACAGCTAGAATGGTCTAACTTGGAAGATCCAATGAATGCTAAGATGAAGTACTTCACTTCTCAACTCAATCAATTCTATAAAGAGCATCGTTGCCTTTGGGAAATTGACACCAGCTACGACGGCATCGAAATTATCGATGCGGATAATAGAGATCAGAGTGTCCTTTCCTTTATTCGTAAGAGTAAAAAGGGTGAAATGCTAGTCTGTGTCTTTAATATGGCGCCTGTTGAACGAAAAGACTTTACAATCGGACTTCCTGTCGCAGGAGTTTATGAAGAAGTTTGGAATACAGAATTGGAACAATGGGGTGGTGTCTGGAAAGAATACAACCAAACGGTTCAAACTCAAGAAGGATTATGGAAAGATTATGAGCAGACCTTGACCTTTACCTTGCCAGCTATGGGAGCAAGTATCTGGAAGATTAAACGTCGCTTGAAACCAACTAAAACTGTCACAAATACAACTCAAAAAGGAGTAGAAAATGAAGAATGAAATGCTAGCTTTGATCCTTGCGGGTGGGCAAGGAACTCGTCTCGGAAAACTCACTCAAAGTATTGCTAAGCCGGCTGTGCAATTTGGTGGGCGCTACCGTATCATTGATTTTGCTCTTTCAAACTGTGCTAACTCTGGGATTCACAACGTCGGTGTTATTACGCAGTATCAACCTCTTGCCTTGAACAACCATATCGGAAATGGTTCGAGCTGGGGACTAGATGGTATTAACACAGGTGTTTCCATCCTTCAACCCTACTCTGCAAGTGAAGGAAACCGTTGGTTTGAAGGGACTAGCCACGCTATCTACCAAAACATTGACTACATCGATAGTGTTAACCCAGAATATGTTCTCATCCTCTCTGGAGACCATATTTACAAGATGGACTATGATGACATGCTCCAATCTCACAAGGACAACAATGCCAGTTTGACAGTAGCTGTCTTGGATGTACCCCTCAAAGAAGCTAGCCGTTTTGGTATCATGAATACTGACGCAAACAATCGTATCGTCGAATTCGAAGAAAAACCAGCAGAACCTAAGTCTACCAAAGCTTCTATGGGGATCTATATTTTTGACTGGAAACGTCTACGCAACATGCTAGTAGCCGCTGAAAAGAACAAGGTAGATATGTCAGATTTCGGTAAAAACGTTATTCCAAATTACCTTGAGTCTGGAGAAAGCGTCTATGCTTATGAATTCAAAGGCTACTGGAAAGACGTTGGTACTATCGAGTCTCTATGGGAAGCAAATATGGAATACATTGATCCAAACAACGCTTTGGATAGTCGTGATCGTCAGTGGAAAATCTACTCACGGAACTTGATTTCACCACCAAACTTTATTGGAAAACACGCTCATGTAGAAGATTCTTTAGTTGTGGATGGCTGTCTCGTGGATGGAACTGTTAAGCATTCCATTCTCTCAACAGAAGCGCAAGTACGTGAGGGTGCTGAAGTAGTAGACTCTGTAATCATGAGTGGTGCCATTATCGGAAAAGGTGCAAAAATTAAACGTGCCATTATTGGTGAGGGTGCTGTTATTTCTGAAGGTGTCGAAATTGATGGAACAGACGAAGTACAAGTAGTAGGATATGATGAAGTAGTGGGGGTAGCAACAGATGAAGATTGATAAATATTCAGCCATTTTAGGAAACACCGTTGGTTTTCACGATATGTCAACTTTGACAGATCATCGTCCAGTAGCCAGTTTGCCATTTGGTGCCAAATATCGTTTGATTGACTTCCCTCTTTCTAGCCTTGCAAATGCTGGTGTTCGTAGTGTCTTTGGAATTTTCCAACAAGACAATATCAGTTCAGTCTTTGACCACATTCGTTCCGGACGTGAGTGGGGCTTATCTACCCTTCTAAGTCACTACTATCTAGGTATTTATAATACGCGTGTTGAAAGTAGCACGGTTGGGAAAGAATATTACCAACAGCTTCTCACTTATTTGAAACGTTCAGGATCAAATCAGACGGTTGCACTTAACTGTGATATCGTGGTGAATATTGACCTCAATCAAGTATTCCATTTACATACTACTGCCGGTCGTCCGATTACAGTTGTTTATAAGAAATTACCTAAAAAGGATATTTCAGATGTTAATGCCATCTTGGAAGTGGATGAAACAGACCATGTTCTTTCTCATAAACTTTTTGATGCCAAATCAACAGATGAACTTTTCAACATGTCTACAGATATATTCGTCGTTGATACTCCGTGGTTGATTGAACGACTTGAAGAAGAAGTTCAAAAAGAATATCCAGAAAAATTACGCTATGTACTCCGCGATTTAGCTGTAAAAGAAGGTGCTTTTGCTTACGAATACACGGGCTATCTAGCCAATATTCACTCCGTTCAATCCTATTATCAAGCCAATATTGATATGTTGGAGTCTCAAAAATTCTACTCTCTCTTCTCACCTAACCAAAAGATTTATACCAAGGTTAAGAATGAAGAACCAACCTACTATGCGAATACTTCAAAAGTAAGTACTTCTCAGTTTGCTTCTGGTAGTATCATTGAGGGTGAAGTAGTTCAGTCAGTCCTATCTCGTAACATTTATGTTCACAAAGATAGTGTGGTGAAAGACAGCATTTTATTCCCTCGTGTTGTGATTGGTCAAGGAGCCCAGGTTGAATATGCCATTCTAGACAAAGGTGTTGAGGTTGCGGACGGTGTTGTCATTCGAGGCACAGCAGAACATCCAGTTGTAGTCAAAAAAGGCGAAAAAGTTACAGAGGATATTCATTCATGAAAATTTTATTCGTAGCAGCAGAGGGGGCGCCCTTTTCAAAAACAGGTGGTTTGGGAGACGTCATTGGCGCTCTGCCCAAATCACTGGTAAAGGCAGGGCATGAAGTTGCGGTTGTTTTACCTTACTATGACATGGTAGAGGCTAAGTTCGGCGACCAGATTGAGGATGTTCTTCACTTTGAAGTGAGTGTAGGATGGCGTAGACAGTACTGTGGTATTAAGAAGACCATCTTGAATGGTGTTACCTTCTACTTCGTAGACAATCAAACGTATTTCTTCCGAGGTCATGTTTACGGAGATTTCGATGATGGTGAACGTTTTGCCTTCTTCCAACTGGCTGCTCTTGAAGCCATGGAGCGAATTGATTTCATTCCAGATATTCTCCATGTTCATGATTACCACACAGCCATGATTCCCTTCTTGTTGAAAGAAAAGTATCATTGGATTCAAGCATATCAAGGAATCAGAACCGTTTTAACTATTCATAATTTGGAATTTCAAGGTCAATTTTCTGAAGGAATGTTGTGGGATTTGTTTGGTGTTGGATTTGAACGCTATGCTGATGGAACCCTTCGCTGGAATGATTGCCTCAACTGGATGAAGGCTGGTATCCTATACGCGGATCGTGTCTCAACCGTTTCTCCTAGCTATGCACATGAGATTATGACCAGTCAGTTTGGTTGCGGTTTGGACCAGATTCTTCGGATGGAGTCAGGTAAGGTTTCAGGTATTGTCAATGGTATTGACGCAGATCTTTATAATCCTCAAACAGACCCACTTTTAGACTATCATTTTGATAAGGAAGATTTATCTGGAAAAGCTCAAAACAAAGCAAAATTGCAAGAGAGAGTTGGTCTACCTGTGAGAGCAGATGTTCCTCTAGTTGGGATTGTCTCTCGTTTGACCCGTCAAAAAGGCTTTGATGTTGTTGTAGAGAGCTTGCATCGTTTCTTACAAGAGGACGTTCAAATAGTCCTTTTAGGAACAGGTGACCCGGCTTTTGAACATTCCTTCTCCTGGTTTGCGCAAGTCTATCCTGACAAACTATCAGCAAATATCACTTTTGACGTCAAGCTCGCTCAAGAAATTTATGCAGCTTGTGATCTCTTCCTCATGCCAAGTCGTTTTGAACCATGTGGCTTGTCACAAATGATGGCTATGCGTTATGGAACACTACCATTGGTTCATGAAGTGGGTGGACTAAGAGATACAGTTCAATCCTTCAATCCGATCGAAGGAACTGGTACTGGATTTAGCTTCGACAATTTAACACCATACTGGCTTAACTGGAGTTTTCAAACAGCCTTGGATGTTTATAAGTACCAGCCGGACGTATGGAAAAATCTACAAAAACAAGCTATGGAATGTGATTTCTCATGGGATACAGCCTGCAAATCTTACCTGGACTTGTACCATAGTTTAGTCAACTAATAGATAAAATCGTATGATTCTTTCATACGATTTTTGGGCTGTTTAGAAAAGAGGAGAAGTGATGACTAAAGTAATGGGGCTCTGTGTCATGGATGTTGATGGTACCTTAATAGCAGAGGAAGTGATTGACCTTTTGGGAAGAGAAGCAGGTTGCGAAGCGGAAATTTCAAAGATTACCAATCAAGCAATGCAAGGAGAACTGGACTTTGAAGGGAGTTTACGAGCGAGGGTAGCTTTGTTAAAAGGTCTTCCGATTTCGGTCTTTGATACTGTCTTCAAATCCATTCATCTTTCCCAAAATGCTCAAGAATTTATCTCCATACTTCAAAAGAAGGGTATTCTAGTCGGTCTAGTGTCTGGTGGATTTACACCAATAGTTGAGAGATTAGCAAAATCCCTCGGTATCTCCTATTTCTCTGCCAACCAGTTGGAAGTCAAAGACGGTTTTTTAACAGGTAAATTAGTTGGTGAAATTGTGACAGCCCAAGTAAAACAAGCTACTCTTAAGAAATGGAGAAAAGAATTAAAACTACCCAAAGAAAGAACGATTGCCATCGGTGATGGTGCCAATGACCTTTTGATGTTAAAGTCAGCAGGTCACGGTATAGCCTTTTGTGCCAAAGAAGTCGTAAAAGCAGAGGTAGCTTGTCATGTAGATACAAGGGATCTTTTAGAAGTTCTACCTTTGATTGATTTCTTAGAATGAGAGGGAACTATGAAAATTGTAATTGCACCCGATTCTTTTAAAGAAAGTTTGACGGCAGAAGAGGTCGCTCAAGCTATAAAAAGAGGTTTTGAACAGTCAATAACAGATGTAGAATGTCTGCTTTGCCCTGTTGGTGATGGTGGGGAAGGAACTGTAGATGCTATTCAACATTCTCTTGAACTCGAAAAAAAATGGCAAGAGGTGACGGGACCTTTTGGCCTAAATGAAGCAATGCGCTACTTTCAGAAAAATCAAACAGCGCTCTTTGAAGTTGCTGACTTGGTTGGTTTAGGAAAGATCCCTCATGAGAAACGAAATCCTCTCCACATCCAAACTCGCGGTATCGGAGAGTTGATTCGCCATCTCATTGATCAAGGGATGAAAGAAATCTATATCGGTGTAGGTGGTACGGCTAGTAATGACGGTGGGATAGGCATTGCTGCTGGCTTAGGTTATCGTTTTCATGATAAGAATGGAAAGGAATTGCCAGCTTGCGGTCAGACTTTGCTTGAGTTCGAGTCGGTTTCAGACAGCGAGTTGTATAGGATTCCCGAAGATGTGAAGATTCGCATTTTAGCAGATGTCGTGAGCCCTTTATGTGGTCATCAAGGGGCAACCTATACATTTGGAAAACAAAAGGGCTTGGATCCTGCTTTGTTTGAGACAGTAGATTTGGCTATGTGGCGGTTCTATGAAAAATTCTCATCTTCCACCCTATCTCTGAAAGGAGCAGGAGCTGGAGGTGGGATTGCTGCTGGACTCTGCGCCTTTGCTGAGGCTAGTATCGTATCTGGGATTGACACCTGTTTGGATTTGATTGACTTTGATAAGAAAGTTGCAGGTGCTGACTTGGTTATTGTCGGAGAGGGCAGACTGGACTGTCAAAGCTTTGCTGGAAAAGCTCCTATCGGTGTAGCAAAAAGAACCCCTAACGGAGTTCCTGTTATCGCTATTTGCGGTAGTCTTGCTGACGATTTGCCTCCCCTACCATTCGAAAATATACAGGCAGCCTTTTCTATTTTAGAGAAAAGTGAACCACTAGAAGATAGTCTGAAAAAAGCAAGCCTCTATTTGGAGCACACAGCTGCTAATATTGGTCGTTTATTAAAGTTGAGGAAGAATTAACCCAACCATTTTTTCCAGATGGATTTTTTCGGAGTTTCTGTCTTTTTCTCCTCCCAGAGATTCGAGAATGCAAGTCTAAGGTCCTTTTCATCTACTTGAACAGGTTCATTCGTGTGAATAACTAGACCAAAAGGAGAGGTGATATGATCGTCTGAAACAATAGTCGCCTGGCAGTTGCTTTCCTTTGCTTGTTTTAAGTAAAAGACTTGTTTGTCAAACTCGATATTTGGGGAAATCTTCACAAAAAGACTCTCTGTCTTTTCTTGAAAGTTTTCCAAAATCGTTAAAAATCCTTTTTGGAGTTGAAGGCTATTGGCCGTCTCAACATCCGCATATCCAAGAACTCTTTCCTCGAAAGTGCCGAGAAAACGACGTTGTTCATCCGGGTTTAGTTTTGGCCCACCGTGAGCCTTTTCTAGTAGTTGTTTTGATAAATCTGTCATAAAATTAGTATATCACAAAAGCTATGAGAAAACAGACCAAAGAAAGCGATTACTTTATAAAGTTAAGGAAAATTTGCACAAAGATAACGTTTTTCCTTGAAAAAGGCGTGTATTTGAGGTATCATAGAGGTGTAAAATAAATAAGCTCAAAGGAGAGTAAGAAATGTCAATTATTACTGATGTTTACGCTCGCGAAGTCCTAGACTCACGCGGTAACCCAACACTTGAAGTAGAAGTTTATACTGAATCAGGTGCTTTCGGACGTGGTATGGTTCCATCAGGAGCTTCTACTGGTGAACACGAAGCAGTTGAACTTCGCGACGGTGACAAATCTCGTTACGGTGGTCTTGGTACACAAAAAGCTGTTGACAACGTAAATAACATCATTGCTGAAGCAATTATCGGCTACGATGTACGTGATCAACAAGCTATCGACCGTGCTATGATCGCTCTTGACGGTACTCCTAACAAAGGTAAATTGGGTGCAAACGCAATTCTTGGTGTCTCTATCGCTGTAGCTCGTGCTGCTGCTGACTACCTTGAAATCCCACTTTACAGCTACCTTGGTGGATTCAACACTAAAGTTCTTCCAACTCCAATGATGAACATCATCAACGGTGGTTCTCACTCAGATGCTCCAATCGCTTTCCAAGAATTCATGATCGTACCTGCTGGTGCACCATCATTCAAAGAAGCTCTTCGTTGGGGTGCTGAAATCTTCCACGCTCTTAAGAAAATCCTTAAATCACGTGGTTTGGAAACTGCCGTAGGTGACGAAGGTGGATTCGCTCCTCGTTTTGAAGGAACTGAAGACGGAGTTGAAACTATCCTTGCTGCTATCGAAGCTGCTGGTTATGTTCCAGGTAAAGACGTATTTATCGGATTTGACTGTGCATCATCAGAATTCTACGATAAAGAACGTAAAGTTTACGACTACACTAAATTCGAAGGTGAAGGAGCTGCTGTACGTACTGCTGCAGAACAAATCGACTACCTTGAAGAATTGGTAAACAAATACCCAATCATCACTATCGAAGATGGTATGGATGAAAACGACTGGGACGGTTGGAAAGCTCTTACTGAACGTCTTGGTGGTAAAGTTCAATTGGTTGGTGACGACTTCTTCGTAACAAACACTTCTTACCTTGCAAAAGGTATCGCTGAAGGCGCTGCTAACTCAATCCTTATCAAAGTTAACCAAATCGGTACTCTTACTGAAACATTCGACGCTATTGAAATGGCGAAAGAAGCTGGTTACACTGCTGTTGTATCACACCGTTCAGGTGAAACTGAAGATTCAACAATCGCTGACATCGCAGTTGCAACAAACGCAGGACAAATCAAGACAGGTTCACTTTCACGTACAGACCGTATCGCTAAATACAATCAATTGCTTCGTATCGAAGACCAACTTGGTGAAGTAGCTGAATACCGTGGATTGAAATCATTCTACAACCTTAAAAAATAATCTAGTTCAGTGAACAAGGTTTGAAGCCCCTCGGATTTTATCCGAAGGGCTTTTTTCTGTTCAGGGGGCAAAAAGGGGGCAGTGTTTATGGTATAATAGACAAAAACACTTGTATTAGGAAGAAATTATGTCTAAAGAGATTGATATTGAGTATTATCACCAACTAGCACTGCAAAAGCAGAAGGAGCACCGCAAAGTGTTAGCTAATCTAAAGAAAAAACCTCCTAAAAACTTAGATAAGATTGCCCAGCAGATTCACCAAGAAGTCTTTGCTGAGATTGATTGCACCGCCTGTGCTAACTGTTGCAAGACATTGGGACCCGACTTCAAAGAGGCAGATATTACACGTATTGCTAAGTACTTTAAGATGAAATTACCAGCTTTTGAAGCGGAATTTCTGCAGGTAGATGAAGATGGGGATAAGGTTTTCAAATCCATGCCCTGTCCCTTTCTAGGAGGAGATAATCTCTGTTCCATCTATGATGTTCGTCCAAAGGCTTGTCGTGAATTCCCTCATACAGATCGTAAAAAGATCCATCAAATCAACCATTTGACGATTAAGAATACCTTGACCTGCCCAGCGGCTTATCTCTTTGTTGAGAAATTAAAAGATAAGTTATAAGGAGTTGAACCTTTAAACCTTGTACAAATATTCTAGGGCGGAAGTATCTTGTATTTGTTAGAATATAGATAGAATTGAACACTGCCTAAAAGCTATGCGAAAAAGACAAAATTTCACTTTGCTTTTAATGACCTTTGTATCTTGTGGAGGTGAGAAGAAAAGAATATGATGCATCAATTCAATCAAGCCATGGATTATTTGGAGCAGCAACTTTCTGAAGAAGTGGATATGAAAAGATTTCAGCAGCTATCGGGCTATTCATACCCGCTCTTTAGCAGGCTATTTTCTATCCTGGCTGATATGACATTAGCAGAATACTTGCGCAATCGCAGGTTGTCAGAAGCTGTGACAGACTTGCGGGAAGGCTCTGACAAAATCATTGACATAGCAATGAAGTACGGCTACGAGTCTGCTGACGCCTTCAGCACAGCATTTAAGAAATTCCATGGGGCACCCCCCTCAGAAGTTCGAAATGGAAAACCTTATCGGATCTTTCCTAGACTTCAATTATCCTTAAAGATTACAGGAGGAAAGAACATGGATATCAAGATTCAAAAGAAGCCTGCATTTACCGTGGCAGGCGTCCTATTGGAAACTATTGACAATAGTCAGTGCCCGTCTGCATGGGAGGAACTCTATGCCAATCACAGCATTGAAAACCTAGAAAGTTTGGGTAGTGGCCAATCTTTTGGTGTCTGCTCGGATGTCAAAGAAGGCGAAATCATCAACTACATGGCTGCTTATGATGTCGTGGATAAAGCGAAAGCAGACGAGCTAGGTCTGTTCATCAAAGATATCCCAGCCGCTGAATATGCTATCGTACCAGTCAAAGGTCCTATACCAGCTAGCATTCACCATGCTTGGAATATGTCTTGGAGGTCTTTTTTCCAGAGACTGGCTATCGCCACTCAGGAGCGCCAGATTTCGAAGTCTATACTGAAGGTGATATGTCGTCACCAGACTATCAAATGGAACTCTGGATTCCGGTGATTAAGGGCTAGATAATTTTCTGACTTTTTATAAAGATGCAAACCTAACTCTGTAGAAAGAATCTCTACAGAGTTTTTTATTGTTGACATTCATGTCCGTAAATTAAACATACCATATTTTTTGTTTGGATTTTATGGGGCATGCGAATAGTTTTCTCAGTATAATAGTCCCATAGAAGATAAGGAGGCAGGGATATGCAGATGTATTTTGGAGATGTGTCGCTTTGCTATAGTTATTCATTGGCAATGGCACTGGATGCCTATGGTTATGACTTTAAAGCAGAGTTTTTAGAGGCAATTATGGTGATGGGAAATGGCGCTAGTATCGTAAAGGAAGATGACCGGCACCCTCTAGTATTCTTTGATAACGGAATGCCAGATCTTTCAATCTCTCATTCTTTAAAAATACTTGGGTTTGACTATGAGGACTTCTATCTAAAAGATGGAGTGAAAGTAGATTTAGAAGAGGTTAAAAGAAAGTTGGAAACATTTCTGTCCAATGGACCTGTCGTACTGGGACCTCTTGATATGGGCCATCTGACCTACAATCCCAATCACACAATCCTTTATGGTGTGGATCACTTTGTAACCGTGTATGACATTGATAATCAGTATCTTTATTTACACGATCCAGCTGGGTTTGCCTGTATGAAGGTTGCTTTTAATGACATCTTAGAAGCCTGGAAGGCAGAGGATATTGACTATAAGCGCGGAGCATACTCCATGTGGGGAAATTTTAAGAAGGTCAAGAGTCCTAGTCAGACTGAAATCTATCAGGAAACAGCAAGGATTATGAAGAACCGATATTTGAATGGCCAAAACGGTGTTTTGGAATGCTATGCAAAAGCAGTTGCTGAAAACGGCTTAAATACGGAGCAAAAACAATTGCATCAGTACTTCAGCTTTAAACTTGCTGCTGTTCGAAATCTCTATCTCAGTAAATTCTTAAAAGACCATGATCCCGAAGGGGCAAGATTAAAAGAAGAATTGGCTACTTTATTTGGCCAAGCCCACCTTTCATGTTTAAAAGAAGATTACCAAGAACTATCCCATTTGTTCTATCAGATAGCTGAAGCGGACCGTCGCTTTAGAGATTTATATGTAAAGTAGTGACAAATGGTTAGTAAAAGCAGTTTTTCGTAAAGAACTGCTTTTTGATTATGGTATAATGAAGTGAGGAAATAGCATATCCAACTAAAAAATGAAGGGAGAACTCCTATGCCTAGACCAAGAACAAAAGAGGAATTAGTGTTAGCCTCTAAGGAAAACTATGAAAAGCTCAATCACTTTATATCTAAATTAAGTGAAGAGGAACTGCAGACTCCTTTTGATTTTTCAAAAGACCAAAAGAAAAAAGAAGCTCACTGGAAAAGAGATAAAAATCTAAGAGATGTTCTGATCCATCTCTATGAATGGCATCAGTTACTTTTAACCTGGGTACATTCCAATCAAAAGGGTCATGAAAGACCTTTTCTCCCTGAACCTTATAATTGGAAAACTTATGGAGAAATGAATGTCGCTTTTTGGAAGAAGCACCAGAGAACGTCCTTAGAAGAAGCGACCAAACTCCTCAATCAATCGCATAAAGAGGTTTTAGAGTTGATGGAAGGCTTCAGCAATGACGAATTGTTCACAAAAGGTGTCTATAAGTGGACGGGAGGAACAAGTCTAGGTTCCTACTTTGTCAGTGCCACTTCCAGTCACTATGATTGGGCTCTGAAAAAACTCAAAGCTCATCAGAGAAATTGTAAGAGTAGTTAGTTGAAGTGCTATTGAAATTCACCAAAGGTTCTTCTAAGCTTCGAAAAGCTTTATTCTCGTGATTTTTGAACTATTCTAGCTTTAGAATCCTTCAAAAATTAAAATTTAAGGCTATCATAGACTTAGAATAGCCCTAAAACATTTATTTTAATGTAATTCTAAGTTTAGAATCACAATGATATTAAAGTAATAGAGCTGTTCGATGCTTAGAATGTCTTGATTCTGAGAAATCTTGACTAGAAAATGCCTCGAATGGCTTTTTTCTGATATAGGTTGATAGATAGATGGGTGAGATGATGAACATACAAAAAGAGAACGTTAGAAAAGAGTTGGTGTCCCTCTGTTTGGGAGAGTTCACAGCCGTCCTATCCTTTTGGTTTTGTTTTTTCCTTTTGAAAAATCGGCTTGGTGATGAGAATAGTCTAGTAAACATTCTCTATCCTTTGTCTTTACTGACATTTATTTTGCTTCAAGGCTCAATCTATTGGGCAATTTTGATTAGAAGACTATCGAATCCCCAGTTCGGAAGTGGAAGTGTCCCCAAACTATATGGTGGTTTCAGAATACTAGACCTTGTTTTACTTATTTCAGGCTTTCCTTTTATAGTTTGGAATACCCAGAGTGTCCAAGTGACTATCTTAGCCACACTAATACAGCTTTTTGCACTAATCGAATGGATAAATTATTACTTCCTACGTTTATCCTATAGTCTGAATCCACTTGTTTTATGGAAACGAATTACTAAGGGAAAACTTGAAAAAAGCAGAATAGCCAAGGAGTTGGGGTAGAGACGAATAAAGAGCTTACCCATTCGTTTTGTAATATGCTATAATAAATCTATCAATTATTTTAACAACTACTTTAAGTGAGGTAAGTATGCAAATTAACTATAAGAAGACAGAAATCAGATATTGTTATATCTAAACCGTCAGCCATTGAAGTAGGAAAATACTTGAAAACGTGGAAAAATCTTAAAAATTATCAGTTGCAAGAAGATGCTTTAGATAAATTATTTTTTGAGCTTTTACCAATATTTTTTCAGTTTATCCAGTTGCAGAACATATTCTAAGTCTTAAAATTGATGAGAGGTTGAGACAAGGTGATGTAACTTTAGTCAATGAAATTCAAAATGTTACTATTAATGGAGTCACTAGAAAGTTTTATTCTTTTTCTACCAAATACTGTTCTTATCATAACCCTAACGAATACCCTATTTATGATAGCTACGTAGAAAAGGTATTGAAATACTTTAGAAAAACAGATAAATTTTCTAAATTTAAGAATGCAGATCTAAAAGATTATCAAAAATTTAAAAATATAATTATTGCTTTTAGAGAATATTACGGATTAGAAGAATTTAATCTTAAAGAGATTGATCAGTATTTATGGCAATTGGGAAAAGAATATTTCCCAAATAAATATTATCGACTTGTTCTCACTCAGAAAGGAAACTCAATGCCCTACAAATTTTTACTCTTGGACCTAGATCACACTCTTCTTGATTTTGATGTTGCTGAGGATGTGGCACTGACGCAACTTCTAAAGGAAGAAGGGGTTGCGGATATTCAAGCCTATAAAGACTATTACGTTCCCATGAACAAAGCTCTCTGGAAGGACTTGGAGCAAAAGAAAATTAGTAAACAAGAGCTGGTTAACACGCGCTTTTCTCGTTTATTTGCTCATTTTGGACTGGAAAAAGACGGTAGGTTACTTGCCCAGCGTTACCAATTTTACTTAGCCCAACAGGGACAAACTTTTTCAGGTGCTCATGAACTTTTGGACAGTCTCATTGAGCGTGATTATGAGCTGTACGCTGCGACAAATGGCATTACTGCCATTCAGACAGGACGTTTGGCTCAATCAGGTCTGGCTCCCTATTTCAACCAAGTCTTTATTTCCGAGCAGTTGCAAACGCAAAAACCTGATGCACTATTCTATGAAAAAATTGGTCAGCAAATTGCTGGTTTTGATAAAGAAAATACGCTGATGATTGGAGATTCTCTAACTGCCGACATTCAAGGTGGGAATAATGCCGGCATTAATACTATCTGGTACAACCCTCATCACCTCGAAAATCACACGCAAGCCCAGCCGACCTATGAAGTCCATTCTTATCAAGACTTGCTGGATTGTTTAGATAAACTGTAAAAAGTGGTTTAGATAGCCACTTTTTGCTATAATAGAAGCAGTAAAAACGAAGGAGTTGGCTATGCAACACTCATCTTGGCATGCTTTGATTAAGGAGCGATTACCTGAAGGTTATTTTGGGAAAATCAATCAGTTTATGGAACGAGTTTATGCTCAGGAAACTGTTTATCCGCCCAGGGAAAAAGTTTTTCAGGCTCTGTTGACTACACCGCTTGAAGAGGTTAAGGTGGTGATTCTAGGGCAGGATCCCTATCACGGACCAGGTCAGGCTCAGGGCTTGAGTTTTTCTGTACCCGATGCTATTCCAGCGCCACCATCCTTGCAAAATATCTTGAAAGAATTGTCAGATGATATTGGGGTTAAGAAATCACATGATTTGACGGCTTGGGCTGAGCAAGGAGTCTTACTTCTCAATGCTTGCTTGACGGTTCCTGCTGGTCAGGCCAATGGCCATGCTGGGCAGATATGGGAGCCTTTTACAGATGCTGTGATTCAGGTGGTCAATAATCTAGATAGACCTGTAGTCTTTGTACTCTGGGGGACCTATGCACGTAAGAAGAAGGCCTTGGTTACCAATCCTCACCACTTGATTATCGAATCAGCCCATCCCAGTCCGTTATCTGTTTTTAGAGGATTTTGGGGTTCCAAGCCTTTTTCCAAGGCTAATGCATTCTTAACAGAGACAGGACAAGAGCCAATTGATTGGCTTAGATAAGGAGAGAATATGCCTCAGTTAGCGACGATTTGCTACATTGATAACGGAAAAGAACTGCTCATGCTGCATCGTAATAAGAAGCTGAATGATGTCCATGAAGGCAAATGGATTGGTGTGGGTGGTAAGTTAGAGCGAGGGGAGACACCTCAGGAATGCGCAGCGCGTGAAATCTTCGAGGAAACGGGTTTGAAAGCTAAGCCAGTTCTAAAAGGCATTATCACTTTTCCAGAATTCACACCAGATTTAGACTGGTACACCTATGTTTTTAAGGTGACAGAGTTTGAAGGTGATTTGATTGACTGCAATGAGGGGACGCTAGAATGGGTTCCCTATGATGAAGTTTTGAGCAAGCCAACTTGGGAAGGTGATCACACCTTTGTTGAGTGGCTTTTAGAGGACAAACCCTTCTTTTCAGCCAAGTTTGTTTATGATGGGGACAAATTATTGGATACCCGAGTTGATTTTTATGAATAAAGGAGAGAAGATATGTTATTAATTAAAAATGGTCGTGTGATGGATCCTAAGTCTGGTTTGGATCAAGTATGTGATGTCTTGGTTAAAGACACAAAAATTGTTGAAATTGCTCCAGAAATCAAGGCAGACGGAGCGCAAGTCCTAGATGCGACTGGTCTAGTAGTAGCGCCTGGTTTAGTGGACATTCATGTTCACTTCCGTGAGCCTGGTCAAACCCACAAGGAGGATATTCATACCGGTGCACTAGCGGCAGCGGCAGGTGGTTTCACAACGGTTGTCATGATGGCTAATACGAACCCTACCATCTCGGATGTAGAGACCTTGCAAGAAGTTCTCCAGTCTGCTGCCAAGGAAAAGATTAACGTCAAAACGGTTGCGACTATTACCAAGAACTTTAATGGCCAAGACTTGACTGACTTTAAGGCACTTTTAGAAGCTGGAGCCGTTGGATTTTCAGATGATGGAATTCCGCTTGAAAGTAGCAAGGTTCTCAAAGAAGCCTTGGAAACTGCTAAAAAACTTGGCACTTTTGTCTGCCTTCATGAGGAAGACCCTGGTTTGAATGGTGTTCTTGGTTTCAATGAAAATATCGCCAAAGAACATTTCCGTTTTTGCGGAGCGACAGGGGTAGCAGAATACGCCATGATTGCGCGTGATGTCATGATTGCCTATGCAACCAAGGCCCATGTTCACATCCAGCATTTGTCTAAGGAAGAAAGTGTTAAAGTAGTAGAATTTGCTCAGGGACTGGGGGCTCAAGTCACAGCAGAAGTGGCACCGCAACATTTCTCTAAGACAGAAACCCTCCTCTTGACTCAAGGAAGCAATGCTAAAATGAATCCTCCGCTACGTCTAGAGTCAGATCGTCAAGCCGTTATCGAAGGCCTCAAGTCAGGTGTCATCACTGTGATTGCGACAGACCACGCGCCTCACCATGCAGATGAAAAAAATGTAGAAGATATCACCAAAGCGCCATCTGGTATGACAGGTTTGGAAACCTCTCTTTCTCTTGGTTTGACTTATTTGGTGGAAGCTGGTGAGCTAAGCTTGATGGAATTACTAGAAAAAATGACTGTCAATCCAGCTAAACTGTATGATTTTGAAGCAGGCTACTTGGCTGAAAATGGTCCAGCGGATATCACCATCTTTGATGACAAGGCTGATCGTCTTATCGGACCAAACTTTGCTTCTAAAGCTGCCAATTCGCCATTTATCGGTGAAACTCTTAAGGGACAGGTTAAGTACACTATCTGTAAAGGCGAAATCGTCTATCAGGGTTAAATGGGGAAAACCTGCTCTATAGTTTTTAAGAATTGAGAGTGAGTGTATGTACCAAACCCATCAATTTAAAGATAAGTTTGTCTTATTTCTTAAGATATTTTTCCCTATCCTGATTTATCAGTTTGCCAATTATTCTGCCTCTTTTGTCGATACAACCATGACGGGGCAGTACAATACCATGGACTTGGCTGGTGTTTCAACTGCAACGAGTCTCTGGAATCCTTTCTTTACCTTTTTAACAGGGATTGTTTCGGCCATGGTTCCCATCATCGGCCATCATCTAGGAAGAGGCAAAAAGGAAGAAGTAGCATCTGACTTTTACCAATTCATCTATTTAGCTTTCGGGCTATCTTTGGTTTTGCTTGGCATGGTGCTTTTTCTAGCGCCTCCAGTCTTAAACCATATCGGACTAGAAGCCCAAGTGGCGACAGTTGCGGTTTCTTATCTTTGGTACCTTTCTATCGGGATTATTCCCTTGTTGCTCTTTAGTGTTATCCGATCGCTACTTGATTCTCTCGGTTTGACCAAACTATCCATGTATCTCATGCTCATTTTATTGCCTTTAAATTGTGGGTTTAATTATTTATTAATCTACGGAGCTTTTGGGTTTCCAGAGTTAGGTGGAGCAGGAGCAGGGCTGGGAACCTCACTTGCCTATTGGTGCCTACTAGGAATTTCTATTATCATCTTGATTAAGCAGAAAAATCTAAAAGAATTTCATTTAGAACGACGCGCCCCTCTGAAATTAGAGAGAATTATAGAGGGAATTCGCTTGGGATTACCAATTGGTGGAACTGTTTTTGCTGAAGTCATCATTTTTTCAGTCGTTGGTTTGATTATGGCTAAGTTTTCGTCTATGATTATTGCCAGCCACCAGTCAGCCATGAACTTTTCGACGCTCATGTATGCTTTTCCCATGAGTATTTCTTCTGCCATGGCCATCGTTGTTTCTTATGAGGTGGGGGCTAAGCGTTTTGATGATGCCAAGACCTATATCAAACTTGGACGTTGTATAGCACTGATATTTGCAGGCTTTACATTGAGCTTTCTCTATATTTTGAGAGATGTCGTAGCCAGTTTATATGGAAATAATCCTGATTTCATTGATCTAACATCTACCTTCCTAACTTATAGTCTTTTTTTCCAGTTAGCTGACACCGTTGCAGCTCCTTTACAAGGAATACTGAGAGGCTATAAGGATACGGTTGTTCCCTTCTATCTAGGAGTAATTGCTTACTGGGCTGTGTCCATTCCATTAGGCTTATTCTTAGATCATGTGACAACTTTGGGAGCCTATTCTTACTGGATTGGTCTAATAGCGAGTTTGGTCGTTAGTGCTATCCTCTATCAATGGCGTTTGCAAAAAATTATGAAAAGATTTGAAGTTTCCAATGTCAAATTAACTTTGTGAAAAAATGTTTTAATTTATAGAAAATCCCGATAAACTGGGGTTTTCTTTTTGTATTTTGTGAAAGAATCTAAGCATATATTTTGACAGTGCTTTCATAATGCGATAGAATGAGGACATAAAACTTTAAACCTAGAAAGGCGAGATTATGTCAACTTTAGATAGAAATCTCTTGCTAGAGATGTTCCGTAAGATGGAAGAAATCCGTCGAATGGACTTAAAAATTGCACAATTAGTAAAAAAAGGGAAAGTTCCTGGTATGACTCACTTTTCGGTTGGTGAGGAAGCAGCAAACGTTGGTGCTATGCTCGCTTTGAATGAAGATGACTTGATTACTTCCAACCACCGTGGACACGGGCAAGCTATCGCCAAAGGGATTGACCTCAATGGAATGATGGCAGAAATCCTTGGTAAGTACACTGGAACCTGTAAAGGAAAAGGTGGTTCCATGCATATTGCTGACCTTGATGCTGGTAACCTTGGAGCTAACGGTATCGTAGGTGGCGGTATGGGGATTGCTGTCGGTGCAGCCCTTAGCCAGCAAATGCAACATACTGGTAAAATCGTTGTTTGCTTCTTTGGAGATGGTGCGACCAACGAAGGTGTTTTCCACGAAGCAGTAAATATGGCTTCTATCTGGAACCTGCCAGTCATTTTCTACTGTATTAACAACGGTTATGGGATCTCTGCGGATATCAAGAAAATGACCAATGTAGAACATATTCATCACCGTAGTGCTGCATATGGAATCCCTGGAATGTTTATCGAAGATGGAAACAATGTGATTGACGTCTATGAGGGGTTTAAGAAAGCTGTGGACCATGTTCGCGGAGGAAATGGTCCAGTCTTGATCGAAAGTGTAACCTATCGCTGGCTTGGTCACTCATCATCTGACCCTGGTAAATATCGTACGCGTGAAGAAGTGGAATTGTGGAAACAAAAAGATCCAATCGAAAACCTTCGTAACTACCTTGTTGAAAATAACATTGCAAGTGCTCAAGAATTGGAAGAAATCCAAGCACAAGTCAAGGAAGCAGTAGAAGCCTCTGTTAAATTTGCAGAAGAAAGCCCATTCCCACCACTAGAATCCGCATTTGAAGATATTTACGCAGACTAAGGAGAAAGAGATAAAATGGAAACAAAAACAATGTCGTTCCGTGACACCATTATCCTTGCTATGTCTGAGGAAATGCGTCGCGATGAAAATGTACTCTTGATGGGAGAAGACGTCGGTGTCTTCGGAGGAGACTTCGGAACTTCTGTCGGAATGCTTGAAGAATTTGGTCCAGAACGTGTCCGTGACTGTCCGATTTCTGAAGCTGCCATCTCGGGAGCAGCAGCAGGAGCAGCTATGACAGGACTTCGCCCAATCGTTGATATGACCTTTATGGATTTCTCAGTCATTGCCATGGACAATATCGTCAACCAAGCTGCTAAAACACGTTATATGTTTGGTGGTAAAGGTCAGGTTCCAATGACAGTTCGATGTGCAGCTGGTAACGGAGTTGGTTCTGCGGCACAGCACTCGCAATCCTTAGAGTCTTGGTTCACTCACATTCCTGGACTTAAGGTTGTAGCACCAGGTACACCTGCTGACATGAAAGGATTACTTAAGTCTTCTATCCGTGATAATAACCCTGTTATCATTCTTGAGTACAAGTCAGAATTTAACCAAAAAGGGGAAGTGCCAGTTGATCCAGACTACACAATCCCACTTGGAGTTGGCGAAATTAAACGCGAAGGAACGGATGTAACAGTTGTTACTTACGGTAAAATGCTTCGCCGTGTGGTTCAAGCAGCTGAAGAATTGGCAGAAGAAGGAATTTCGGTTGAAATTGTGGACCCACGTACCCTTGTACCGCTTGATAAGGATATCATCATTAACTCAGTTAAGAAGACTGGAAAGGTCGTTCTGGTCAACGATGCCCACAAAACAAGTGGCTATATCGGCGAGATTTCAGCAATTATTTCAGAATCAGAAGCATTTGACTATCTAGATGCACCAATCCGCCGTTGTGCCGGAGAAGATGTGCCAATGCCTTACGCACAAAACCTAGAAAATGCTATGATTCCAACCGTTGAAAGCATCAAAGATGCAATCCGTAAGACTTATAACAAAGAATAAGGTTGAATAAGATAAGTTATGTAAACATTTTGGGTTTTAAACTGTAGTAGCTTGAGACACGTTTTGTGTCCAAGTTACTTGTAGAGTTAAACATGGGCTAAAAGCTCGGAAAAAAGATAAATCTCCTTGACTTCATCGAAGCCTACGTCGATTTCCTATTTTTCAGTCGCTTTTTACGCCCTTAGTATCATTTAATTGAATTCGGACGGGGGTCTGCGAAAAAAAGATAGATTTCCTTGTGTTCATCGAACACATCGTCAATCTCCTATTTTTTCATTACCCTCTTCGTCCTTAATATCTTAGTATAGAATTGGAGAGGTCATGGCTGATGACAAGCTAAGAGCGACTCCTGCGGCTAGAAAGTTAGCGGATGATCTAGGGATCAACCTCTACGACGTTTCTGGCTCAGGTGCAAACGGTCGTGTCCACAAAGAAGACGTGGAAACTTATAAAGACACAAACGTGGTTCGCATTTCGCCACTTGCAAAACGAATTGCCCTCGAACACAATATTGCTTGGCAAGAGATTCAAGGAACTGGCCATCGTGGCAAGATTATGAAGAAGGACGTTTTGGCCTTGCTTCCTGAAAATATCGAAAACGACACCATCAAGTCTCCTGCTCAAATCGAAAAAGTGGAAGAAGTTCCAGACAATATCACTCCTTATGGTGAAATTGAGCGTATTCCAATGACACCAATGCGTAAGGTTATCGCCCAACGTATGGTTGAATCTTACCTAACTGCGCCAACCTTCACACTCAACTACGATGTCGATATGTCAGAAATGTTGACTCTTCGTAAAAAGGTTCTTGATCCGATTATGGAAGCAACTGGTAAGAAAATTACGGTTACAGACCTTCTTTCACTCGCAGTTGTTAAGACCTTAATGAAGCACCCTTACATCAACGCTTCATTGACCGAAGACGGCAAGACCATTATCACTCATAACTATGTCAACCTTGCGATGGCAGTTGGAATGGATAATGGATTGATGACACCTGTTGTTTACAATGCTGAGAAGATGAGCTTGTCAGAGTTGGTTGTAGCCTTCAAGGATGTCATTGGTCGTACATTGGATGGTAAATTGGCTCCAAGCGAACTGCAAAATTCAACATTCACAATCAGTAACTTGGGAATGTTTGGTGTTCAGTCCTTTGGTCCGATTATCAACCAACCAAACTCAGCAATCCTCGGGGTTAGCTCAACAGTTGAGAAACCTGTTGTTGTCAATGGTGAGATTGTCATTCGCCCAATCATGAGCCTTGGATTAACTATTGATCACCGTGTTGTAGATGGTATGGCTGGTGCTAAGTTTATGAAAGACTTGAAAGCATTGATTGAGAATCCAATCTCAATGTTGGTTTAAGTCAGCTATTGTTTTTTTAGAGATTTAGATAAAGGAAGTAAGACATGGCCTTAGAAGTAATTATGCCAAAAGCCGGCGTGGATATGACAGAAGGACAAATTGTCCAATGGAATAAGAAAGTCGGAGAATTTGTAAAAGAAGGAGAAATCCTTTTGGAAATCATGACTGACAAAGTCAGCATGGAATTGGAAGCCGAAGAAGATGGATACTTGATTGCCATCCTCAAAGGAGATGGTGAAACTGTTCCAGTAACTGAAGTTATCGGTTACCTTGGTGAAGAAGGTGAAAATATCCCAACAGCTGGAGCGGCAGCGCCAGAAGCTAGCCCAGCGCCTGCAGTTAGTGTCTCAAACGACGACGGTAAGAGCGATGATGTCTTTGATATCGTTGTGATTGGTGGAGGTCCTGCTGGATATGTGGCAGCCATTAAAGCTGCCCAACTCGGTGGGAAGGTAGCCCTTGTTGAAAAATCTGAACTCGGTGGAACCTGCTTGAACCGTGGATGTATCCCAACCAAGACCTACCTTCATAACGCTGAAATCATCGAAAACATCGGTCATGCAGCAAACCGTGGTATTGTCATCGAAAATCCCAACTTCACTGTTGATATGGACAAACTTTTAGAAACTAAATCTAAAGTTGTCAGTACCTTGGTAGGTGGTGTTGCGGGTCTTCTTCGTAGTTACGGAGTTACTGTTCATAAGGGTGTTGGTACGATTACTAAAGACAAGAATGTCTTGGTAAATGGTTCAGAATTGCTTGAAACCAAGAAAATCATCCTTGCTGGTGGTTCAAAGGTTAGCAAGATCAACGTTCCTGGTATGGAATCATCACTTGTAATGACCAGTGATGACATTCTTGAAATGAACGAAGTTCCAGAAAGCCTTGTTATCATCGGTGGTGGCGTTGTCGGTATCGAACTCGGTCAGGCCTTCATGACATTTGGTTCAAAAGTGACTGTTATCGAAATGATGGACCGTATCGTTCCAGCTATGGATGCGGAAGTTTCTAAGAACCTTCGCTTGATTCTTGAACGTAAAGGTATGACCATCTTGACAGGTACAAAATTGCAAGAAATCATCGAAGAAAATGGTCAACTTCGTATCAAGGTTGAAGGAAAAGACGATATCATAGCTAGCAAAGCTCTTCTTTCAATCGGTCGTGTACCAGATCTTGAAGGAATTGGCGATGTTGAGTTTGAATTGGATCGTGGACGTATCAAGGTCAACGAATACATGGAAACTTCTGTTCCTGGAATCTACGCACCAGGTGACATCAACGGTACTAAAATGTTGGCGCACGCAGCCTTCCGCATGGGTGAAGTTGCCGCTGAAAATGCGCTTAAAGGAAATCACGTTGTAGCGAAACTTAACTTGACTCCTGCAGCGATTTACACTCTTCCTGAAGTAGCAGCAGTAGGTCTAACAGAAGAACAAGCACGTGAGAAATACGATGTGGCCATCGGTAAATTCAATTTTGCTGCTAACGGCCGTGCCATTGCATCAGATGCAGCACAAGGTTTCGTAAAAGTCATTGCAGATAAGAAATACGGAGAAATTCTTGGTGTTCACATCATCGGTCCTGCAGCTGCAGAATTGATCAACGAAGCGTCAAGCATTATTGAAATGGAAATCACTGTTGAAGAAATGCTGAAGACTATCCACGGACACCCAACCTACTCTGAAGTGATGTACGAAGCATTTGCGGATGTACTAGGAATGGCCATCCATTCACCTAAGAAAAAATAAATAAGTTTTTCAACTAAATTTTCTTAAAGTAGTACGGACGGCAGCGACCTCTATTAGAGTTCCATGCCTAAAAATTGAGCCTCTTGTCTCAATTTTTCCGAGAAATGTAACGATAACACGTTACATTTCTTTTTACCACTTTAGAAAATTGGATTGCTATGAACAGAATTTAAAAACTAAATTTTTGGAAATACTATGAAATATATTATCAATCATTCAAACGACACTGCCTTTAATATCGCCTTGGAAGAATATGCCTTTAAACATCTTTTGGATGAGGATCAAATCTTCCTACTTTGGATTAACAAGCCATCTATCATTGTTGGACGTCACCAGAACACTATCGAAGAAATCAACCGTGATTATGTTCGAGAAAATGGTATTGAGGTAGTCCGCCGTATCAGTGGTGGTGGAGCTGTTTATCACGATCTAAACAACCTCAACTACACGATCATCTCAAAAGAAGATGAAAACCGCGCCTTTGACTTTAAGAGTTTTTCAACTCCAGTCATCAATACCTTGGCTCAACTTGGTGTTAAAGCTGAGTTCACAGGCCGTAATGACCTTGAGATTGACGGTAAGAAATTCTGTGGAAATGCCCAGGCCTATATCAATGGGCGTATCATGCACCACGGTTGCTTGCTCTTTGACGTTGATTTGTCAGTCCTTGCTAACGCCCTCAAGGTTTCAAAAGATAAGTTTGAATCAAAAGGTGTGAAATCCGTCCGTGCTCGTGTAACCAATATTATCAATGAATTACCAGAAAAAATCACAGTTGAAGAATTCCGTGATTTGCTATTGGAATACATGAAAAAAGAGTATCCAGAGATGTCTGAATACGTTTTTTCTGAGGAAGAATTGGCTGAAATCAACCACATCAAGGAGACCAAGTTCGGTACTTGGGACTGGAACTACGGTAAATCACCTGAATTTAACGTCCATCGTGGTACAAAATTTACTAGTGGTAAGGTTGAGGTTTTTGCCAACGTCATTGAATCAAAAATCCAAGATATCAAGATATATGGTGACTTCTTTGGTATCGAAGATGTTGCAGCTGTAGAAGATGTCCTTCGTGGCGTGAAATATGAACGCGAAGATGTCCTTAAAGCTCTAGAAACTATTGATATTACACGCTACTTTGCTGGTATTAGCCGTGAAGAAATCGCTGAAGCGGTAGTGGGATAAATCAAACGAAGTTGGTTGCAGAACCAGCTTCTTTTTATGAGTTCCAGTTTACATAATTTATAGTATGTAACATCTACAAACTATCTAGAGCATTCTTTTGTTCATCATTGACGATATGGGTATAGAGGTCAGTGACTTGTGTACTGGCGTGTCCTAGCTGGTGACTGACTAAAACTTGCGATTTAGTCGCATCATAGAGCCTAGTTGCTAGGGTATGCCGTAGTTTATGGGGAGTTACACGCACTTTGAAATCCTCAGAGTACTTAGCAACCATTTTCTCAACGCTGGAAGCATCAATACGGTTCGGAACACCTCGGTAGAGTGTCAGAAAGAGTGCTGTATCCGTCTTTTCAGTCTTATATCGTTGATTTCGAATGGCGAGATAATTCTCTAGGTAAGGCTTAGCAAAGGCAGCGACATTGACCGAGTCACGTTTGCCACCTTTTCGAGTGACATCAATAACCATCATTTTGAGATTAAGGTCTCTTAGATCCAGATTAACAGCTTCAGATAATCGGACACCAGATGCCAAGAGAAGGGCAATAATGGCTAAATCACGTTCCTTATTTCTATTGAATGACGAGAGAGCGCGATTTGAGAGTTGTTGTGGGTACACTTGGTCGATATAAGTTAGAAAACCCTCTGTTTCATCACCCAGAAAGAGTTTTTGCTTGATGTTTTCAGCTCTGGCAGCAAGTGTTTCTTTCTTTTTCTTAGTTGAAACTTTCTTCATTACATTACGATAGAAATAAGGCTCCCCTTGGTCGTTTTCAACTTCCTCAGTTAGATACTTGTAAAGACTGGAAAGAGCTGATAAGGTCCGATTGATAGTTGTCTGTGAAACACCTTGTTTGGTTGTATTAGCATTCAGCAAAGGTCGTTCTCGTAGATATAGGATAAAGGATTCCATGTCTTTTTTAGACATATTTTCTAAAACCGATAAAGGAATGTCAGAAATTTTATCAGCGTTTGAAATATCAGATTCCAAAACCCAGCTAAAAAATCGATCGTATTCCTTCAGGTATTCGTACAAGGTTGTAAAACTATAGGGGACAGCAAGCTTAGATTGGTAGTATTCCAGAACATACCAAGGCATGATTTGTTTTAGTTTGTCGATTCGTTCCAGTAAAATCTCACGTTTCATGTATTTTCTCCATATATAAGTCTACTAGTAGTATAGCATAGACTTATATATATTTCAAGAAAATTATAGTTTTTCGGAAAGATGTTATGAGTGTTTGATAAATTCTAGAAAAAACAAAGACCTGGTTCCACAATCATAAGAAACAGGTCTTTTGTGTGTATGTAATCCGGCAATCTGTTTATATTTCAATTTCTCTAAAATATTGCAATTGCCATTTTTGTGTTGCTCGAGCTGTTGTATTTAAATTTGAGCACCAAGGAGGATAAAATCGCATAGACATTTTTCCATTGCTATCTTTTGTCGACAGAATGTTTTTACGAATAGCCACCTCGTTTGGAATAATGAATAGTCCCCTCTTATCATTATCAATGATAACGATTATAAGTTCATTCCCTAAGTCCTCATTGGTATAAGGAATGTTCTTGTTGTTTTGGTCTTTTTTCCAGAAAACGGTAAAATATCCTTCTTTTTTCGGTGTTTTTTTTGCCCAGCAGCATCTTTTATATTCTTGCTCTTCCTTTATCTTGATAAGAATACCTTCGTATTTTTCATTGTATTTTTCTTCAATGAAATCAAAATCGCCATAAAAATTATATAGAACATCGCGTATTTTCATTATGATGTATGTCCTCCTTAGCAAATAACTTTTCCAAAGAATGATACTGTTTCCAACAAAATCAGCTACCGCCTATACTCATCTTTTTTATATATTACCATATAGCAGGATACCAAGATGACGAAGATTTTAATCAGGTAGGTTTCGTATCGATCAGTATCTATGGTTAGCTGAGACAAGACGTTAATGATCGAATGAGTCATAACGCAAATCCAAAGATTCTTTGTTTTGATATAAAGAGCTGAGAGTATGAAAGAATTTGTCAGCAATCCAAATAAAAACGGGAGAGTTTGCAGAGTTGCTAGGGAACCATCTATGTAAAAGAACAACAGATGCCAAATCGCCCAGCTGAAAAAAGTTAGGATTGTTGAGTGAAAATACGGTAGCTTCTCTTGTAAAATTGGTTGAAAGACATATCGCCATCCAATCTCTTCTATACCACCAAAGACAATAAATTTGAAGAACATCAAAAATGGGAGATACCAGCTAAATTCTACTATTTTCCCACCAAACATTAGAAAAGAAAAATCAAGGATAATTAGGAAAAAAGATAATAAATAGTGTTTATAACTGGTATGAATGTTTAAAAAATCGTTTACGATTTTCTTAAAATGAATATGAAAATAGTGAATTGCAACAATTATTCCCCAAAGAGCTGAAGAAATCCCACCTAGAAAGATTCCTAAAATAGTTAATAGATTGGAATGAATAGAAAAATGATTCAAGAGAAAGAAAAGGAGACAAGCTGATACTATTTGGCTAAATGTGCCTAGCAAATATACCACAATTGCCTTATTTCTTTTCATAGAGAATCCTTTCAATAATATTTTACGTAAAATAAATTATGTAAACAAAAGCTTACAACAACAAATCTTTTACTTTTCCAATTTCACTTTTGGGAATCACCAAGTGAATCATATCACCCAGATACATTCTAGTTGAGCCGTTAACTGTTTGGCTTTTGCCATTATGGACTTGGGTGGTGATGAGTACGTTATGTGGCAAGTTGAGTTCGTGAACCTGTTTTCCAGCGATTTTGTCAGATACAGGAATTTCAATTAGTGTTACTTCTCCTTCGTCTGTTGCTTCTTCTGGTAGCATTTTTTCCAGCATGGCCTCATAGACTGGAGCACCCTTGAGCAGATCCATGACGATATAGGCTACCAAGGTCACTAAGCCAAGTGGCATGAGGTTGCGAATATCTCCAACCATTTCGGTTACGAGTATCATGGCAGTTAAAGGAGCCTTGGATATTGCCCCAAAGTAGCCACTCATTCCTAAAATGACAAATATAGGGAATTGCTCCTGACTGACAAGCCTGAGATTGACACAAATGACACCAACTAGGGCACCAAGTAAGGAACCAAGCGCCAGAATGGGAAGGAAAATTCCTCCTGGAAGGCCACTTCCATAACTAATCATACTCCAAATAAAGCGGATCAAAAAGTATGCTAATAGAACCTGAAAATTAAAATCTTGCTCAGTCAAAGAAAGAACGACCTGATTTCCACCACCAAGGATTTGTGGCAAGAAAATCCCGACTGGTATGATAAGGATAAAGGCTAGGATTGGATAATAAGCTTTATCCAAATGGATTTTTTGACCAATCCAGTCATAAATTCGACCAACATTGAGTACAGCTTTCTCATAGAGAAAACCAGAGAGTCCTAGAAAAACTCCCATAAGGAGATAAATCCAATACTGGTCCAGGGTCATGAGAGGAATATTATCTGGCATATCCAGTACGGGTGTTAAGCCAAATATGAGTAATGAGACAAAGTTTGCTACGAGACTGGCTGCTAGAGTTGATACCCAGAAAAATCGGGAAAAATGGTGATAGACTTCTTCTACAACAAAGAGGAGACCTGCAATCGGTGCATTAAAGGCAGCAGCTAAACCTGCAGCAGCTCCACTGGCAATCAGGGAGCGTTCCTCTACTGGGCTAGATTTGAGCCACTTGGCAATACCTTTACCACCAACTGCTCCAAGTTGAATACTTGGCCCTTCTCGACCTAGCATAAGGCCACTGGCAATAGCAAGAATACCTAATACATATTTCTTCCAGAGAACACTCCACCAATTAAGTGACATGAGCCCTTTTAATTCGGCTTCGACTTGAGGAATTCCTGAACCCTTAATATCTTTTTCTGACCGAGTTAATCTCGCACTGAGCCAGCAAACTATTAAATAAAATAGGCCAATGATAAAAAGATTGCGCACTAGGTGCGCTTGATCTTGATAAAGGCCTTGAACAAGGTGAAAACCTTTTTCAATCAAATAACGAAAAGAACCTACGATGAGACCGACAAAGATACCAACGATAATTCCTCGTCCAACTTGGGATAATATAGTGCTTGAGGCAAAGGCAAATTCTTTCTTGGAGCGGATTATTTCTGACTGTTCCTCCATAATTATTTCCTCTTACTTATCTTTCTTAGTTGAAACCAGTGTTTTGACTGGTTCAAAACTGGTTCGGTGAATTGGGGTGACACCTAGTTTTTCTAGTCCTTCTAGGTGTTTAGCTGTTCCATAGCCTGCATTAGTCCTGAAATCATAGTCAGGATATTGATTATCATAGTCCTTCATAATATTATCCCGTGTTACCTTGGCCACTATAGATGCGGCCGCGATTGAGAGGGAGTTAGCATCTCCTTTGATAATGGAGGTTTGTGAAATTGGTAACTCCAGTTTCATGGCATCTATCAAGAGATGCTCAGGTTGCGGACTGAGCTGGAAGATTGCTTCCTTCATGGCCAGTTTGGTCGCTTCGTAGATATTGACTTGGTCAATGATGTAATTATCCATGATTCCGACGCCGATTGCCAATGCTTGTTCTTGAACGGCTTGATAAATTTCCAAATGTTTCTTTTTGGGGATTTTTTTGCTATCGTTGAGACCTCTGATTTTACAATCTTTCGGCAAGATAACGGCTGCAGCGACCACAGGTCCAGCCAGTGGACCACGACCAACCTCGTCAACACCTGCTATCAAGGTCATTCCTTGCTTGTAAAGTTCTTTTTCATAGGACAGCATGGATTCCAACCGAAGATCCTCATCCAGTTCTGCCTGAATGGCTTTTTTACGCTTGTTGATTTCCTTTTGAACTCCAGATCGAGTATCTTTTTCGAATTCCAGAAAAAGAGGATTGCCTAATTCTTTGACAGTAGCAAGAAGTTCTCTGATTTCTTTAATCGTCGTCATCTATATCGTCCAATGTATCTAAGGTGTAGTTACCGAGTTTTCCATCACGAACTTCCTTCACGAAAAGACTGTAAAAGCGGTCGTAGTCATCTCGGAAACCGAGGGCACGGGTCATATCCATGATGATAACAGGAGCTTCTTCTTCAATTTTCATTTGTTTGAAACGTTCAGCTAGCTTATCTGGATAATGTTTTTTGAAATAATTGAGACCAAAAATAGTCACTTCATCCATTGGGAGTAGTTGATCTTTGATAGCTCCCGTCAAGGCTAGTTTAAGTGCGACAGCATCATCCTCAAACTTAGGCCAGAGAATCCCTGGTGTATCTAGGATTTCAAGGTCTTTATTGGTTTTGAGCCATTGTTGCCCCTTGGTAACACCTGGTTTATTGCCGACCACCGCAATCTTTTTACCAGCCAAACGGTTCATGAGAGTTGACTTACCGGCATTTGGAATTCCGATAATCATGGTCCGCAAGGTTTCAATTTTAATACCGCGTTCTTTCTGGCGTGCAATCTTATCAGCCATAAGCTTTTTAGCAGCATCAGTCACAACTTTTACAGTAACTTGCTCTTTGGAATTGATGGCCAGTGTTTGAATTCCCTGTGATTCAAAATACTGACGCCATTCTTTTGTCATCGCTGGATCAGCTAGGTCTGCCTTGTTTAAAATTAAGAGTTTGGGTTTATCACCAACAATTTTATTTAACATAGGATTTTGACTAGATAAAGGTAGACGCGCATCCACCAAAATCGTCACAAAATCAACAAATTTTAAATTCTCCTGAACCTGTCGCCGAGCCTTAGACATGTGGCCCGGAAACCATTGAATAGTAGCCATAATATTTTCCCCTTCCGACTAAAAAAACGTAATAAAACGTTTTCTTTCTCACCATCTATTCTATCATAAATTAGGTGCTTTTGCACAGGCTTTGACTAAAATAAAATCATGCTATATCACATAACTTAATTTATGTAATTCAATGTTTGCTTGACTTTATTTGCCGTTTCGTATATACTTTGTATATACGATTTCGTGGAGGTAGAGTGATGAATACAGTAAAGACTCGGAAGGTGGGAAATTCTCTCACTGTGACCATTCCTAAAAATTTGGGTATGACGGAAGGTCAAGAAATGGTTGTCTACAAAGGAGTTGATGGGGTTATTGTCTTGGCTCCGAAACTAAAAGATCCTTTTGATGGGATTGCTGATTTAAGAATGACAAATGATTTTGAAGGAGTAAGGTTACTTGATAGCGAAATCTGAGTATATTCCTGAAAAGCAAGATATCATTTGGCTGGACTTTGATCCATCAGTTGGTCGGGAAATTCAAAAACGGCGCCCTGCCTTGGTTGTTTCTAGGAGAGAATATGCCTTGCGAACTGGTTTTGTGGCCGTCTGTCCTATCACTCATGGTCAACAACGTTTGGCAGAAAAAGGCTTGCTCGTTCCAGTCTCGTCGGATAAGGTAAATGGTGCTGTCAATCCCTTTCAACTCTATACCTTTGATTTTCGAATGCGGAATGCTCAAAAAATAACTAGAATGGATACGCAACGTTTTCAGAAAGTGGTTCAACTGTATCAATATATCTTTGAAGATACTTAAATCCTACCATGTATAGACAAGGTAGGATTTTTTCTATATGAGCAATCTATCTAAAAATGGGTGAAGGCAATTGAGGAGAATCCCTCTAATCCAAGTTGATTGAGCTGAAGATAGGTGGTCCGTTTCTAGACATTCTTTTAGAAAATTCCTCACCTGATCTGGAGCAATTTCAAACTCAAAGGCCTTCATCTTGTAGAAAAAGTCGATTAAATGCTCAGACATGTAATCCTCTGAAAAGGGAACTTCTCCAGTTTTTCGATATTCTAGTAAGAGTCGGGAGAATCTTGCTTTTTCATCTGGCAAATCACGAAAATAAGAATTGAGAATCCAAGTCTGCTTCTGCTTTCTTTCAATAGGATCTTGATTTGCAATTCGCTGGTCTTTTTCCAGCTCTTTTTGGTTTTGCTTTGCCTTGATGGCCCGTTCTTCTCTATTTTTACCAAAAAGGATTTTCTCCCACTTTCGTTCTTCTGGTGTGAGAGTTTCTGTAAAGCCGAAGTAATCTTGATAGGCGCGTTCAGCGGGCCCCATGGCTAGGATGAGATTATCTGCGTATTGCTTGGCGATTTTATCTCTTTTCTTGCGTTCTTTCTCTGCCTGAATCCGTAAATGCTGCTCGCAGTCTATTTTCTCCTTGCCTAGTTTGATAAGGTATAGTTGGTCATCAGACTTTCCGAGTAGAAAGGGTTTGATGCACTTTTCAAGGACTTCTTCCAGACGAGCCTTCTTTTTTGGCTCTGCCTTAGTCCAACTTCCTCCTTGAAAGACTTCTAGGAAAAGCTGGTAATCTTTCTCAGGTGCAAATTGATTGCCACGATTGGCTTTGAAAACACCTTTTTCCCAAAACCATTTTAGAAGTCGTTCGTCAAAGTCGCTTTTATTGACCTTGATTTTTTCCTTTTTCTTGACTTTTCTAGTCAGATTTTCAAGCTTTCTGAGAAGTTTTTCTTCCTCTTACAGTTGCTGCTCGAGACTAATACGATGAAAATGTCGAACACAGTCACTTCCGATAGGAAAGAGACGTTGTCCTGTGACATTGTTAAAGAGTTCGTAAGCGTACTTAATGGCATTTCCGCAGATACAGTTACTGCGCCCAATACCATTAAAAATCAAGGAAACTTCATTCCATTCCATTCCTTGGTAGCTTGATCCCAAGTATCAGCTTTTGAAGCCTGTAACACCGCATCATGCAGGGATTTTCTAACTGGAAGTGGCATGAGGTTTCCTTTCTAATACTCAATGAAAATCAAAGAGCAAACTAGGAAGCTAGCTGCAGGTTGGTCAAAGCACTGCTTTGAGGTTGTAGATAGAACTGACGAAGTCAGCTCAAAACACTGTTTTGAGGTTGTAGATGAAACTGACGAAGTCAGTAACCTTACATACGGCAAGGTGAAGCTGACGTGGTTTGAAGAGATTTTCGAAGAGTATAAATTATACTTTTACAACTTGAACCTCGTCTTTACCAAGTAAAATCAAGTATTTTTCAATGTTTTCAATCGAATAAGCCCGTGACAAGGCTTCTCCATAGAGGGCTAACTGACCACGATAGCGGTCTATGAGTTGACTTGGTTGATCGTAACGGTCTGTTTTGTAGTCGAAAAGAACGATACGATCCTCATAAAGCAGATAGCCGTCCAAGATCCCACGGACAACAAAGTCTTCCTGACTCTTTTGGTCGCGTTTGAGCATAGAAAAAGGTTGCTCGCGGTAAAGATGGCTGGTATTAGCGAGAATTTCCTGACCAAGTGCTGTATCAAAGAATGCTAGGATTTTAGAAAGATTGATCTTGTCTCTAGCAGCTGGACTAGTTTGAACTTGTTTGAGAGTTTCTGTCAGGCTAGCAAGGGTTGGTTGCTGACTGAGGTTAATTCTCTGCATGAGTTCGTGGATTGCACTACCAATCTCAGCTCCTGTTACCTTTTCTTTAGTTGCAAAATCTGGTAAATCAAAGCTGATTCGCTTTTCCGGTGATTGAGTTTGGTTAGTAATTTCTACCCCTTCCATATCCATAACCGGTTCGTAGAATTTCTTGATTTGGCTTGGGGTTTGAACACTAGGAAGCTCAATAGCTGCGTGGTGAAGAGTATTATAAACTTCCACCTCTTTCAGCATTTCCAGAGCTTCTTTGATGGTCTCTGACTGACGGTTGCTTGATTGAGAGCTATCTTGTAGAGGACTCTTGTTTTCCAACTCTCCGATAGCTTCTCCAGTCAACTGGTCTTCACCAATAAAACGATAGCTAAAGTTGAGATCTTCCTTGGCAAATACTTTACTGATAGCCCAGACCCAATCTTGGAAATTTCTTGCTTGCAGTCTGGTATTGCTATCTAATTTTCCGTTATTTGCTGCTGGGTATTCCTTTGCTTCCAGCTTTTCACGAGAACCCTTGCCAACAAGATAAAGTTTTCTCTCCGCCCTCGTCATGGCAACATACAGCAGACGCATCTGCTCTGAATAGCTAGCCAGTTGCAGTTCTTCTTCATTCTGCGTATAAGTTAGGCTAGGAATGGAGAGTTTGAGGGTTTTAGGATAGTGTGCTTCCACTGCTCCTGTTTCCACCTTGGCAATGTATTTGACACCAAGCCCATTTTGACGGCTGAGAATGACGTCTGACATCGAGTCTTGCTTGTTGAAGTCCTGATCCATATTGAGGATAAAGACGTAAGGGAACTCCAGCCCTTTGCTCTTGTGAATAGTCATGAGTTCCACGGCATCTTTAGGCGGTGCGACGGCTACGCTTGCGAGGTCATGCTGAGCTTCTAGGACTTGGTCAATCATACGGATAAAACGAGATAAGCCCTTAAAATTACTCTTTTCAAACTGGTCAGCGCGCAGAGCTAGGGCATAGAGATTAGCTTGTCTAGCAGGTCCGTTTGGCAAGGCTCCAACATAGTCATAATAAAAACGGTCACTATAAATCTTCCAAATTAAGTCATAGAGAGAGTGGGTTTTGGCATACAAGCGCCAAGAATCCAAAATATCCATGAACTGATTTAATTTTTCCGCTAGAGCTGTATGAATTAACTCTTTCTGGCTAGCTACTTGTTTTTGAGCAGTGACCAGTTTCTCATATAGATTCTCTTGGACTTTATCTTCTACTTTCTGAAGGGACAAGCGTGCCAACTCGTCCTCATCAAAGCTAAACATAGGAGACTTCATAAGGGCAACCAAGGCATAGTCTTGCAGGGGATTGTGGATGACACGGAGAGTGTCCAGCATGACTTGTACTTCTAGGGATTGGAGATAATTGTTTTGCTCACCGTCGGTTTTGATAGGAATCCCGTACTCAGACAGGGCAAGTAGAATCTGGTCATTTCGACTGCGACTGGAGGTCAAAAGTGCGATTTCCTTAAAAGCAACACCTTTTTCCTGATGAAGCTTCAGGATTTCCTTGATGACCAGGCGCATTTCCCCAGTGAGTTTCGTGTCTGCCTGACTCTCTTCCTCTTCTTGCCCACTATCGTCCTTATCGTAGAGGAGAAATTCTGCCTTGTTGTCTGGATTAGGAGTTAGTTTGGTATTGGCAAAAACAAGCTGGTGCATGCTGTCATAGTTGATTTCGCCGACCTCTTGGTCCATAAGGCGTGCAAAAACATCATTGGTTGCAGACAGCACTTCTGAACTACTACGGAAATTTTCCTTGAGGAGAATCAGCTTGCCTTCTTGAGGATTTTGCGCATAGCGTTGGAATTTTTCATTGAAAATCTGCGGGTCTGCCTGACGGAACCGGTAGATGGACTGCTTGATATCTCCCACCATAAAGCGATTGTGGCCATTCGACAGCAATTCCAGCATTCGTTCTTGAATGTGGTTGGTGTCCTGATACTCATCGACCATGACCTCGTGGAATCGTTCCTGATAAGCCTCGCGGACTTGTGGGAAATTTTCTAAAATTTCAATGGTATAATGGCTGATATCAGCGAATTCAAAGGCGTTTTCCTGACGTTTACATTCACGATAAGCCTCCACAAAATCACTCATAAAGGTTTGGAAGGTTTTAGCTAGCTCCCAAGTATCTTCATGATAATGTTCTTGGTAGTCGAGAATCGTTATCTGGTCCGCCAGTTGTCCAAGTTTTGAAAACTGGGCCTTTCTCTCCTCATTGTAGGCATCTGCCAGTGGCTTCAAATCAGCCTTTCGACTAGAGTTAGCTAGAGCCCGACCATTTTTCTCCTTAGAGATGACGACAACACGAGCAAGCACTTCTTGATAAGCCAGACTATCGGACTCTTGATTTAAGGAGCTAATTTCATCCAGAACCTGTTGAACAGCTTCTAAATAGGCAGCTTTGGGAAACTCCTTGGCATCATTATCCAGATGATAACAGAAGAAACTTTCCAAGTCCCAAAGCGCCTGCTTGATTTGCTCAGTTAGTTTGTCTTTCTCATTTGCAAAGTCAGCTTCTTCAAACCCTTTGAGAAAAAACTCGTTCAACCATGTTTGGGGACTGCTGGTGGATTGAAGAAAATCATAGATTTTGTAGACTTGCTGGCGCAGACCTCGTTCATCCTTGCCTCGTCCAGCAAAGTTCTTCACCAAGCTACTAAATTTCTCTTTATTCTCACCTTGGTAATGGGCTTCAAAAACCTGATGAAAAACTTCGTTCTTTAAGAGTAACTGTTCACTTTCATTTTGCAGAATACGGAAGTTCGGTGCAATATCAATCAGATAGCCATGTTTGTCAAGGAATTTTTGTGTGAAGGAGTCCATGGTTCCGATGGACGCGTTTGGCAGATCTGCCAACTGGCGTCCCAAGTGTTGTTTGAGATCAACATCATCGGTTTCTTGGATTTTCTGGCTGATTTTTTTCTCCAAGCGTTCCTTGAGTTCAGTCGCAGCCTTAACGGTAAAGGTTGAGATAAAGAGTTGACTGATTTCCACACCACGTGCCAATTGGTCCAGAATGCGCTCGGACATAACAAAAGTCTTTCCAGAACCAGCAGACGCTGAAACGAGGATATTTTGACCAGAAGTGTAGATGGCTTCGATTTGCTCGGCTGTTTTCTTCTGTTCCTTGCTCGAACTCGCTTCTGCTTCTTGCAATTTTTGAATTTCTTCCTCAGTTAAAAAGGGAATAGCATTCATCGATTCAACTCCTCTCTCATTTTTTCAAACCAAGCTTGCTTGAGCTTTTCTCCGACCAGACGCTTGCCATCCTCTAGGTCTAACTTTTCTAGGAAACGGGCTTGTCCCAAGTGGTAATTAGCTTCAAAGCCAGTAATAGCCTGATGTTGTTGAACGTATGGGGCAATACTTCTGCCATTCTCTGTGTATGGATTGATGGCGAACTTACCTTGTAAAATCTTCTCAGCTGCCTTCTTGTAAAGATGGGCATTATAGTCTAGTAAGAGCTGGAATTCCTCGTCTGTCAGCTGATTGGCCTTGTTTTTATTGTAAAATTCGCCTAAATGACTACTTTCTTTCTCTAAAAAGAGGCCTTGATATTTCATAGACTTGCTGGCTTCCACTACTGCTCCTGCCAAACTCTTAACGGTCAAGAGAGATTGGACAGGCTCTGCCATTTCCAAGTACATAGCGCCGAAAAAGTTCTGCTCTCCTGCTCTTTTAAGTGCAGCAAGATAGGTTGGCAGTTGGGAATTAAGTCCATTAAAGAAATGAGGAAACTGGAACTGAGTCAAACTTGACTTATAGTCTACCACTCCTAGCGCTCCATCAGCTTTCAAACGGTCAATTCGGTCCACCTTACCTCGCACATGGACACTGCGACCATTATCCAACTGGATAAAGGGTTGGTCTCTGCCGCCAAATGTTGCCTCTTCCTGAATGGTCTCAATGGCTGGATTATGACGTAGGATGTGGCAAGTGGTCCTAGCGACATCAAGAAGAACTTCCTTGGTAAACTGGGCTTCAAAACTTTCTTGATAAATGGCTTCAAATTCCCGTTCTTGACTTGTTTCCTTAATAGCTTGTTCCAGACGGTGGTCAAAGGAATTTTCAGCAGGTAGTTTCAAGGCACGTTCAAAAATACGATGCAAGAAATTCCCGTGACTGCGAGCATCTGGGCGCAGGCGCAATTCTTCCTGCAAACCTAAGACATAACGGAGGAAATAACTGTATTCATTGCGGTAAAACTCTGTCAAACCAGATGTAGACAGGTAAAACTCTTTGTCAGCAGGGTATAGAGCCTGCAAGGTCTCTTTCTCTAATGGCTTGCTGCTTGGACTGGTTGGGAGTGCTGGATTTGTAAGACCTTTTTGATCGAGTTTTTTACCCATCACACGCGCCAAGACCTTGACAAAGGTCACATCTTGTTCATTTTCACTAGAAGCAGTTTGCTGATGATAGGCAACGAGACTAGACAAGAGACTGTGATAAGAACCCATATCTTCTTTGCTAAGATTTTTATGGTTCATCCTCTTTTCTATCCGGCTAAATCCAAAACTCACCAGTTCCTGAAGATAGGCAGATTCCTTGCTCTCGTTTTCATTGAGAAGACTGGGTGCTGATAACACCAACTGTTTACGGGCAGCATTAACTAAGGAAAGCATGGTATAGCGATTTTTCTTGAGATTTTCGCTACTTGCAATCAGTAATTGCGCTCCCTCTTCTGTCGCTTGGTTTAGGCTTTGTCTTTCTTCATCTGTTAAAAGGCTGGTATTTTGCGCGATTTTTGGCAAATGATCCTGAGTCAGCCCAATGGCGTAGACAAAGTCAGCGGTCAGAGGTGCAATCAGATCGTAACTCTGCACCAGAACGGTGTCCACAGTTGCTGGAATAGTACGGTACTGAGAAAGGCTCATCCCAGAATGAAGCAAGGACAGGAAGTCTTCTAGACTAACTTGTGAACCGGCAAAAACGGTCGCAAATTGTTCAAAAACATGGCAGAAAGCTTTCCAAACTTCGGCTTGTCTTTCCTGTTCTAGAGTTTCCATAGTAGCTGTCAATTCTTGCATCTGCTTGCTTAAAGCAGCACTTTTTAGAAAAGTATTCCACTTTTGCAAGAGATTTTCAGTCTTTTGCTTCCGACTGGCAAATAAGGTTTCAAGTGGAGCCAAAACTCGCAGACGAATGGCGTTCAAACGTGCCAAATCAAATTTTCCGTGGTGGGATTTTGTGAAGGGCTGCTGAAAAGCTGGCAAGCCATTGATGCCAAGATAGCGGAGATATTGCTCAAAAGCATCAATATCAGCTTGGCTAAGGTCAGTATACAGACCAGTTCTGAGGAGATTAATCAAATCCTCCTGACGGAAACGGTAGCGTTTCAAACGTAAAATAGACTCCACATACTGGGTTAAGGGATGATGGGCCATGGATTCACTTCTACCAAGATAGAACGGAATCTGGTACTGGTCAAAAATAGTTTTCAGTGATAACTGATAAGAAGCTACATCTCCCAAGAGAATACGAAAATTCTTGTAACTCAGGTCTGGATGGTCATGTAATTTCTGACGAATGCTACGGGCTACTAGTTCCAACTCCTCTTTTTGTGTCAAACAAGACCAGATTTGCAAATTTTCACGGTCCTTCTCATCGACATCTAAAGCGAGTTCTGAAAAGTCATAAGAAGACTCCAGCAAACGAGAGGCCTTGTCAAAACTATCTATTTTCTCATGAGTCTGAGAACGATTCTGAGCAGGTGTTTGGTATTTTGCCCCCAAATGATGAAGAAATTCCACACTGGCTTGGTAGAGATTCCCTTCAGTGAACGGACTGGTATAGGACTTCTTGCTTGCATAGGCCCCAATAACAATCTCGGCACCTTTGCGATGGAGTAGATCCACCACATGTCCTTCCTCAGCAGAAAAACGGGTAAAACCGTCAATAATCAAGGCAATCTGACTGAAATCACTACTTACCTTATCATTCTCAATAGCCTCAATCAAATGGGATAACTGACTTCCCTGAGCCAACTGACCTTGATTGAGATAGGCTGTTACTTTCTCAAAAATCAAGAGTAAATCTGCTCGCTTATCCTCATCTGTCAAACTTTCCAAGTCCAAAAAGTTCATCTGAGCAGTCGTCATCTCATGATAAAGTTCAACCAACTGCTGGATAAACTGAGGATCTTGTTTAATAGCACCATAAACACGCAAGTCCTTGGGATCTAGTTCTGCAAGACATTTATAAAAAGCCATCCCAAGCCCGATGTCATCTAGACTTGTTTTAGTCGGCAAATCATTCAAGATTAAGTAACGAGCCATCTGAGCAAAACGCGTGACGGTAATCGCAAAAGAAGCCTGCTGGGACAAGCATTCCAGCACGGCGCGTTCCTTTTCAAATGAAAGAGAGTTGGGGGCGATGTAGAAAACCCGCTTGCCAGCAGCAACTAGCTCCTCCGCCTCTCTAGTCAGGATTTTTGTCAAAGAAGTCCGAATATCAGTATAAAGTAATTTCATCTCAGCCTCGTTTGATTTTTTCATTACCATTTATTATACCATGTTTTAACAGAAGATTCTGTCTCCTTATTACCAAAATATGATATAATAAAAGCAAAACACCTAGAAAAGGAAGTCTTATGATTAAACTACTAGCCTTGGATATGGACGGAACCCTCCTTAACGAAGCCAAGGAAATCCCGCAAGCCCACATCACTGCCATTCATCAAGCTATCGAAAAAGGGGTGAAATTGGTTCTCTGTACAGGTCGTCCACTTTTTGGGGTTCTCCCCTACTATGAAAAACTTGGGCTTGATCTAGAAAATGAATACCTTATCGTTAACAATGGTTGTTCAACCCACCAAACTAGTGACTGGGGCTTGGTGGACTGGCAAGAGCTCAGTCCGACCGACATCGACTACCTCTATGGCCTTGCTGAAAAGAGTGATGTTCAGTTTACCTTATTTGACGAAGAACATTACTTTGTTCTTGGGGGCAAGCCTAATCAAGTCATCGAAAAGGATGCCAAACTAGTCTTTACTAGCCCAACTGAAATTTCACTAGAAGAAGCTCTCAGTGGCAAACATCGTATGTTCCAAGGCATGTTTTTAGGCACAAAAGAGCAAACAGACGATTTTGAGCAGCGGTTCGCTGAAGAGCTCTGCCAACGATTCAGTGGAGTTCGTTCGCAGCCTGTCATTTATGAAGCTATGCCGCTTGGAACGACAAAAGCCTCTGCTCTTTCGCGACTAGCAGCGATTTTGAAGATTGAGCCATCAGAGATTATGGCCATGGGCGATGCCAATAATGATATCGAAATGCTTCAGTTTGCAGGACTGGGCATTGCAATGGGAAATGCCAGCAATCATGTCAAATCCCTAGCCAATGACGTTACAGCCAGCAACGAAGAAGACGGCGTTGCGCGTGCGATTGAGAAGTATATTTTATAGAGAAAAGCCCCAGTTAAATCCTTAACTGGGTTTTTGACATTTTAAAAATCTGAAAACTTTAGAAACTCTTTAGAATTACTTGATGTTTCTTTGATTTCTATACCTTATACTAAAGTTAGTAAAACAAATCAAAAGGAGAAAATCATGAAAACAGTACTCGAAATTCATGGACTGACCAAACAATTTGGTAAACAAGCTATTCTTCAAGATCTTAGTCTAACGATAAAAGAGGGAGATATTTATGGTCTAATTGGAAAAAACGGAGCAGGTAAAACCACTCTTATCAAAATCATTACACAACTACTGTTTGCGGATACAGGAACTGTTTCCCTCTTTTCTAGTCAAGAACAAAATGAGTGGACCAAGGCTTTATCTCGAGTAGGTTCAGTTATCGAATCACCTGTAGCCCATAATCACTTAACAGCTTATCAAAACCTTAAATATTATTGTATGATACGTCATATTCCAAATGCTGATAAGGTGATTCATGAAACCTTAGACTATGTTGGTTTGTCAGATACAGGAAAAAAAGTCTTTCGTGATTTCTCACTAGGAATGAAGCAAAGACTTGGCATTGCCATTGCCCTCCTATCAAAACCCGACTTCCTGATTCTTGATGAACCTATTAACGGTCTCGACCCAATTGGAATCAAAGAATTTCGTCTCATGATCCAGCGACTCAATCAAGAAAAAGGCATAACTATCCTCATCTCTAGCCATATCTTGTCAGAACTCTATCTCTTAGCTAATCGCTTTGGTATTCTGGATCAAGGTAAGATTATCCGTGAAATCAGTAAAGCTGAATTTGAAACACTGAGTGAGGATTATATTGTGCTTAAAACAAGCGACAAAGAAAGAGCTTGTCAGGTATTGAAAGAACAAATCCAACTCCAATTTAAGGTTGTCAATCCTGAAAATGAAATCCATATCTTTGGTAATGAACAAGATGTCAAACAGATACTTAAGCAACTAACTTTGGCCGATGTTGCTATTGATGAGATTTACTTTGCCCGTCAAAACCTAGAAGAATACTTCACCCAATTAGTAGAATAGGAGAAAAATCATGATACACACCATTCAAGCAGATTTTTACCGTCTTTTCCGCTCCAAAGGATTCTGGATTACAGAATTCATTCTCTTTGCACTTATGTTAATGGGTGCTACTATCGGAGCTACAGGACATCTAATGTCAGTAAATACTACACCTGAAACAGAATTTCCGACCAAAGGTTGGGACGGCGTCCAAGCTCTTATCAACGCGTCTAGCAATGGTTCAAACCTCGTTTTCCTTTGTATTATTCTAGTATGTTTAGTTCTTGGGGTCGATCTAATCGGCAAGCTTTATAAAAATAATTTAACAGTGGGTGTTTCTCGTACCGAGTTTTTCCTAGCCAAAACCTTTGTACTTGCTAGTATCGCTTTCTTACAACTTATCGTTAGCCTTGTTATTGCCTTTATTCCCGCGACTCTACTAAACGGACTTGGTACAATGCCTGATGGTTTTATTACAAATCTCCTCTTGACGATTTCCCTCCAATTTCTCTGCCTCCTAGCTTGGCTTTCGATTGTTTCCTTTATTCTCTATGTGACTCACTCCTATCTTGCCGTATTTATCGGCTATCTAGTTACCTCTATCATCCTTTCTACGCCAATGCTTGTTTTCCCAGACATTGAAATTCTACGATATCTGAGCTTAAATTTTGCCTATGCCATGACTGCTGATAGTCAATCAGTTCTCTATACCATAACGGTTTGCATCGCTATCATACTTTTCTTCTCTCTCAGTGGACTGACTGTTTTCAAGAAGAAAAGCTTATAAAAAGGACCTCCTCTATATCCTAGAGGAGGTTTCTTCTGTTAAAAATAGATAAAGACCGAAAACCATTCTCCATCAGTGGCTAGTTTCATATCCGCTCCAAGAAGATGAACTAATTCCTCGGTAATATAGAGGCCTAAACCAGACGATTCTTCGGTATCTGACATATTTTCAGAATAAAAACGATTGCTGAGATTGTCTATATTCTTGATAGGTTTTTTGACTAGATTATCAATTTCCAAAACAAGCCTATTTTCTTCCTTTTTCAAAGAAAGTCGAGCCTTCTCCTTGCCGTGCTTAAGAACATTTCCAAGGAGGTTTTGTATAATTCGATCAAGCAAGTCCTCATCAGTCGTCGTTTTCAATCCTGGTTCAACGTTAAAATCAAGAACAATCTGTGAAGATTGAAAAACGTCGTAATAAGCTAAAGTCTTTTTCGTTATAAAAGTTGATAAATCAAGCTCTTCCAGTTTCGGTTTGACTGCTCCTTCCATCAAATGACGGTATTCAAGAAGAGCTTCCAAACGTTTGGAAACCAAATCAAGATGATGGGCTATTTTGTTTAAGGTTTCTGGACTATTATCGGGATGTTTTATCAGTTGCTGAGTATATCCTGAAGCGATTGTCAAAGGTGTCCGAATATCATGAGCTATGTTACTGATTGCCATATCTAGGGTGCGTTTTTCACGCTTCATGATTAGCTGGTTTTGCTCCACTTCTTGAAATAGATTCTCAATTTGGTTATGTAGACGCAAAATGGTCTTTGAAAAGAAATTTACCCCGATCCTCTTCATGCTACCAGAGCGAATCTTTTCTTCCATTTGTCTGCTTAAATCTCTAACTGTTAGATGATAGCGAATCAAAGAAATCGCCAAAATAATGTTAGTAAGGAGTAATATTGATATCAAAATGTAATTCATTATTTGTCTCCTTTTAATCGAACACCAACTCCCCAAATGGTTTCAATGTACTCATGATTTGGATCCAGTTGATACAGTTTTTTACGGAGATTGCTTAGATGAGTGTTGAGCGTATTATCTCCAGGCAGGTAACTTTCTTCCCAGATCAATTCATAGAGTTCTTCCTTGGTGAAGATTTTTTTAGGATGATGGAGCAACATTTGGAGAATCTGACACTCTTTCTTTGCAAGGCGAATGATTTCAGTAGAGTTGCTTATTTCAAAACTATCTGCATCAAACTGGATATTTTTAAAATTTTGTACGAGGTTATCAATTTCTCTTCGATCTTCTGACTGATGTTCACCACTTTGGCGTAATTGAACAGTGACTCTGGCAAAGACTTCGTCCAAATCAAAAGGTTTTACTACATAATCATTGGCACCGTCTAGTAGATATTGGCTGATGAGCTTTTTATCACCTAAAGCAGTAAGCATGATGACCGGAGTCTGACTAGTTTGTCGAATAGCTTGCAAGACTTGGTCGCCATTTTTCCCAGGGAGCATGATATCTAGCAAGACGAGATCGATGCCACCTTTGTCAAATTGTATTATACCTTCTGTCCCAGAAAATGCTTGAATCACCTCGTGTTCCTCTGCAAGAAGGGTTCTTAAAATTTCCTGGATGTCATTATTATCTTCAATTACAAGAATGCTCGCCATAAACCTCGTCCTTTCTAAAACTATTATAACATGTTTTATTAGGAATTCCAGATACAGAAAAGCTCCTCTAACATTTTAAGCAAGAAGGAGCTAATAAATTGAATCTACTTAACCAAATAAGCAATCAAGGTTATAATCCATAGATGAGCTGGGTAGAAAATATAAAAGAAATATTTATTCCAGCTAGTTTCCTTTCCTCGCTGTCCATTATACAAGGCCATAAAAGGAAATACAGTGATAAAGAGCCAGTCAGAATTGTAAAGCATCATTTCCAAGGTTTGGTACCAAGTATCATAGGTATGGATAGAAGTCACTAATAGAAAGGCCCAAAGGAGAGTATAGAGGAGATTTCGCAATCCCTTACGATTCCGACAAGAGTAACTAATCAAGAGAAATGGTAGCATAGTGATACCACCCTCAGTAAAAAGACTACCAAATATCAGAATACCCGCAACCCCAATCCGACGCCACAACTTCTCTTTTTTATCCAGCTCTTTTCTGGGAAAACCAATCAAAAGCATGGTGACACCGATGGCCAAAGTCAAGAAAATGTTACTATTGACCATTACCCCTTTAGCTGCAAATAGGGTATTGAGGAGGCTATTTCCTGCGAACATGACAAGCGCCCAACTCCAGAGACGGATGAGATAGTTTTTCAAATTTCGAGTATGGATAAAACCTTCCATAGCCATATACGCAAACCAAACTCCCACACAACGGGTCATAGCGTGGAAAATACCTTCCCACAGAGGAGAAACGATTCCGGTAATATGAGGGACATGGTCTAGAACCATTACTGCTGCCATCAGATACTTCAACTGCGTCGCATTCCATTTTTTCATAATAAATCTCTTTCTTTTTGATCTACATAGAGTATAGCATACATTTCCACGTATAATCGTACACCCATCTTACATTTAAAAAGCCTATCTTACATTTTTGTAAGACAGGCGTGAATATCAAAAGTTTATTCTGAAAGTTACCTTCTAGTCGGTAATCCGTTGATACATTTCTGGTCTCCTATCACGAAACAAGCCCCAGTTTAGGCGTTCGCTTTCTCCCTTGTCAAGCTCATAAGTGGCTACCAAAACAGC